>JAGAAX010000059.1 GCA_017614995.1 Spirochaetaceae bacterium | reverse complement strand
TGTTATACGGTGGCCGGCTTTGACAAAAACTTAGGGTCGAGCTTTTTAATCTCACGAAACCCCGCTGCCTTCCACCGGCTCTCCAAGTCCGTCAACTTAGAGTACAACTTTTCTTCGGATTATTTAATCGTAACAACTTAGAGGTCCTTTATCGCCGTATCATAAAGCATTTTATACTATAATGGATAACTATGGTAAGGAGTATGCAAATAAAGTTGAAATAAATTCAGCATCCCCAATTTCATACTATAGTAAAGAAGATTTGGGTCAGTTAGCTAAATATATGAAATCGGTTGATTCTGCAGCACAGGCATGTTACGAAGATTCTGATGGTGTGTACCTTTTAACTGTTTGTAGACCGAAGTACATGAAGATTCTTCAAGAGAATAAAGAGATTCAGAAACTCCATAAAAATGAGTTCGCGTATGAAGTTGGATTTATCCCGAAAGAATACTACAAATTTCAGCCTGTAAAATTAAATCCTGCAAAAACTCAGCCGTTCAATCCGTCTTCGATTCCTGATTCTGATCGGAATCTTGTACCACTTGCACGTAAAGGAAACGATACATATTATTATGATACAAATCTTGCTAATAAGCTTCAGTGGCTTGCTGTAAAAATCGCATGCAAAGGTGTGTATGATATGGCATATACCGGCGATTTTAGAGCAAGAAATCCGACCGATTACTACAAAACAAGCTTTATAAAGAGTTATCTTGCAAAGAATGACGGTAGGGCTTCAAAAGGTACAGTCTTGTTTGAAGGAATTTGCTTTGATTACGCCGATTTTGCATATCAGGAATTAAAAGATAATCAAAAAGACTATCCGAATGTGGCGAATTTCTGGATGGTTGGCACATTCGAGAATTCTTCTGATATTGTCGCATATAGACTAGCCGGAGCAGGAGAAAACTCAACTATGACAATTAACAGAACCCCTGTAGTTGTGTTTTCTCATAATCATATTCTTGCTCATGATGGAGCGACAAATCATGCATGGTTCTGGGTTCAATCAACAGATGGAACAGTGTACTGGATTGATCCGACATGGACAGATAATACAGGTCGTCCTGTTTATGGAATTGTACGCGGCGGAAAAGAAATTCAGCTTACACCTAGTTCCGATTTGTGTGTAAAGTAGAGTTAAAAAGCAGACTCTTGCGTTTTGTACATTTCATACATTGCCTCTTGCTTAATCTGCAATTTATAAAGCCGCGCAGTTGCTAAAATGCATTTGTGTGCTATTATAAGTGACTGGAGCTGGTAAATGAATTTGATTGACCCGACATCTTTGTATTTTTCTGCGGCGGCAGAGGCAGCGGCAAAAGCCAGAAAAAAAGAGACAGAAGCCAAAAAAACTGCAAAAAAGCAGAATTTTTCGGCTTTGCTCAAATCGACATTTGACTCAAATGAAGAAGCCCTAAAAACCGGTTCTATTTCTGAAATTGATTCTCTGCCTTATGAAGAAGCCATAAGCAAATTGAAAGAACTTGTCAGCAGTGCCGGTGATGCCCTGCGCAAAAACCAGATGCCCGAAGAAATGCAGAACTATAAAGAAGCCGTAAAACAGTTTGTAGACTATGTGGTAAAAAACAGCTACGAAGTCGAGACTTTCAAACGGCGGCTTACGCTTACAAAAGACCGGATAATCTGCCGCGTCAAGATAATCGACAAAAAGCTTGAAAACCTCGCCGCCGAGGTGCTTCTCTCACAGCACGACCAAATTGCCTTTCTTGCCAAAATCGACGAACTCAACGGCCTCGTCATAGACTTGCTTTCTTAGAGCATGCTTTTTAAGGGAAAAATATGGAGAATTCTGATTCAGAATTTAGGAAACCTGTTCAAGAATGGATTGTAGAACTAGCAAAAGAGGCTGGTCTTGATATTTCAGGATTTAAGCACAAAGTAACACAGGAATTCAAAAAGCATACACTCTCACATCATGGAGATGAAAAAACTGAAAGCAGTCGCGGACAAATTGCGGTAACAGAAACTGATTTATTAAATATAGATACAATTTTAGAAAATCCTACTTTTGCCGTAGCCGGAGTAAAGCGTAAAAATAAATATGGAAAAATCGAAAACAGGATTATTCTTGTCAAGAACACAGAGAATAGTACAATTTTGTTTGAAGAAGTGCTGTCCGGCAAAAAGAACAAAGCTCTAAACGCAAAAACGCTTCTGATAAAAAAAGGAACTATAACAGAAGAAAGCCTTCTGCATATTTTAGAAAGCAATGCAAGAAATGATGTGTCAAACTTTAAAATAAAATATGCTGATGCGGTGGCTGCTAATTCCACGATTCACTCGGCACAAACTGCCGACGGCGGCAGCAATCTCCGCCCACGCTCCAGCATTAACTAAAGTATAGCACTGCAATTTGTTTTGTCAAGCAAAGTTACACTTGTATATATTTGCCAAATTCAAATGCACTTGATAAATTTTTCTTTTCTATTGAACAATAGTCATGTTAAAATCTTTGTAACGAGGTTACTGTGAAAGACTCTAAAATAAAATTTCCTATCAGTTTAAAGCACATTCTGCTTTTTTCTGCCCTTATAATTCTTGTTCTTGGTGTTTCAACTTTTCTTGTTTCTACACTTGTCCGCGGCGACGACAGGCGCAAAGCTGAAGAAAACAATCATACGATTAACGCACGAACCGCTGAAACCGTTCAGCTTACTTTCTCAAGTGTTCAGAATAATTCCTATATTCTTTTTGATGCGGTTTCAAAGTTGAACGGCAAAAACGCACAAAATGCAGGTTCAGACAGCGAACAGCTTGTCAGTGACTTTTTTAATGTAAACAGAGATGTAGTTTTTATTTTCAGTCCTGACACAGATTTAAAAATAAACCCTTCATACTCAAATGAAAACATTGAGCCAGATGCGGTGCTGAATTTTATTAAGTCAAAGAATTTAGAAAGTGCCAAAGTCTATAATTCAAATGAATTATTAAATCCGTCTGTGGTTCTTTTTTTTAAGTACGGGCCTTCAAATGTGATAAAGACTGCTGCTGTAGGGCTTGATACAAATGCGCTTGCTTCTCTTATGAGTACAGGCTCAAACAATGCAACGCTTCTCGTTGACGAGAACACAAATGTTTTGATTAATCCGGACTTTGAAAGCAAAGACAAAAAATACGCAGAAGCATTTGAGCTGATTGATTACATAAACAATAAGACAGATACTGACAATACGCAGAGCCTTATTGAAACACTGAACGGCAAAAAATTTATTGCTGTTCACAAAATAAAGAACGACCTCTTTGTAATCACAACAATTCCAGAAAAGGCGGTATTTGCTGTTATTAATAGAACAACATACCGCATTATTCTGTTTTCTCTTGCGGTTCTGTTCATTGCAATTATCATAATCAGGCTTTTCAGCAAGAACATTACAAACCCGATTGCAGATCTTGTTGAAGCTTCTGCAAAAATTGAGCAGGGCGAATTTGAGCTTGGCATAGAACCGCGCACAAAAGACGAAATCGGGCTTCTGACTTCTTCGTTTATTCAGATGAGCCGCGGTCTTGCAGAGCGCGAAAAGCTCATGGTTTCGTTCAGCAAATTCACTAACAAGACAATCGCCAAAAAAGCGGCAAGCGGCGAACTTGCGCTCGGCGGCGAAACCCGTAACGCGACAATCTTTTTCTCTGACATAAGATCTTTTACTGCAATGTCTGAAAAAATGCAGCCGAAAGAAGTCGTAGAATTCTTAAACGAGTATATGACGCGTATGGTTGAGTGCGTAAACAAGACAAACGGCGTTGTTGATAAGTACATCGGTGACGCAATTATGGCTGTTTGGGGCGCACCTGAATCATCTGGCAACCCTGCTCAGGATGCAATGAATGCAGTCGCTGCTGCCTTAATGATGCGCGCGGCCTTGTTCAATTTTAACAAGGCAAGAAGAGAAAAAGGACTTGCGCCTGTGCGCATCGGCTGCGGAATAAACAGCGGTCCTGTCGTTGCAGGTCAGATTGGTTCTAACGAGCGCATGGAATACACTGTAATCGGTGACGCCGTAAACCTTGCAAGCAGAACAGAAGCGCTGAACAAGCCTTTTGCGACCGACATTCTGATTACAGAAAACACCTACAACCTGATAAAAAGCAGGCTCATTGTAGAAGAAATGCCTGGCGTTCATGTCAAGGGCAAGACCGAGGCAATAAAAATGTTTGCCGTCATAAATATTGTAGGCAAAGAAAAACCTTCTACAATTGAAGAAGTCCGCAGAATAATTGGAACAACAGCTCCAGATTTGGCAAAGGTAAACACAGATGACGAAGAAAAGAAGTACAACATACAGTCTTAATGGAATCGACTGGTCAATTTTTGTTTTCTGCTCGTTGGGCGCTCTTTTTATGTTTTATCTCTATTATAGAGATTTGAATTCTTTTACTGTAAAGGCCAATGAACAGGCAGTTGCGAAAATCTATTTTAAGCGGAATACCGCCCAAAGAAAAATTGCCGGCAATGATATATGGGAAAAACTGAGCAAGGAAAGTCCTGTTTATGACGGCGATAAAATCAGAACGGCAAAAGATTCTGAAGTTTATGCCGAATTCAACGGTACCGGTGCAAAAATTCAGTTAAGGGAAAATTCGCTTATTCAGATTTTCAGCAATAAAAATGAAAAATCTGTAGATTTTATAAACGGAGAGCTTTTCCTTTCAAAAGTTTCTGCTAACGATGAAACTGTCGTTAAAGTAGGTTCAAAAGAAATTTCTTCAGCGCAGAAAACTGATATGCTGATTTTACTTCCAAAGCAGGGGCAGGACGGAAAACCGGCTTCGGAAGCGACAATCGAGGTTTTGTCAGGCGAAGTTGAGGTTTCTGATATTACGGCTTCTAGAAATGCAAAAGATAGAAATGCAACGACTGTGAAAAAAGGCGAGATGCTCGTCGTAAAAGTCGATGAAGAAGATTCAGAGCAGTCTGCTTTTGTGCCGAGACCGAAGCCTGTCCGTAAGCCGGAACCAGAACCTGTAAGCATTCAAAAAGGCGAGAGCGGTGTTTGGGAAAATTCGCATATAATTGTAAAGCGCCAAGATTGGGGGCGCACAGATGAACGCGGTGTATCCTGCAATTATGAATATAAGTTCCTTTTGGAGCAGATTTTCGGAAAGAACAAATATATTCCGAAGGGAAGTGTAATTGAATTTGAAATCAGCGGTGTGCCGGATAAAGATGTGCCTGTTCATGTATTTAGAATTTTATCTGATAGTGATAAAGATATAGTTGATTACTCATCGCGGATGCTCTGCGGCGTAGGTTTCAAAGCCGGTGTTCCGTTTAACGACAAAATAAGGGTTGTTCTTAAAGAGACCGTTAAAAACACAAGCAAGTGGTGGTGCGGCTTTACTTATGACAACAATTTTTGCGATGAAAGGCTTAAAATAGATGATTTTAAGATTACCGGAAAAATCATCTCGCTTAATGTCAACGAGGTTATAACAAAAGTTAAGCCCGGCTACAAGAACAGCTTTTCTTTTGACAGGCTGAAACTTGACAGAACACACTGGAACAAGACAGACAGTGCCTTTGAGTATTTTATTCCGCCGTCTATTTTGGGCTATACTAAGTCTTTGCCTGCCGGAACTAAACTGAAAGTCACTTTTAGCGGCAAGTCTGATATTCCGGTTGAATGGGCAAGTATTCAGCTTGCAAACATGAATGACGATGCTTCATGGCAGGCTAAATGCGTGCTTGATGAGGGAATTGTTGACAGTCAAAACACTGCCGGCAGCCGGTTCAGCTATTCAAAAGTCGTTGAGCTTAAAAAGGCTCTTAAGAATACTGACAATGCCAACGTAAAATTGGTTTTTGACAATAACGAAAAGCCTGAATCATGCGTGCTTTCTGACGTAGAATTTGACTTTGAAGTTATCAAATAAAGCAAGGGGATTTTTATGACATATTATGTAAATGCGGCTGCTGCAAAGGGCGGAGACGGCTCTAAGGCGAAGCCTTTCAATAAAATTCAGCAGGCGGCAAAAATTGCAGAGCCGGGCGACGAAGTTGTTGTAGCACCGGGCATTTACCGCGAATGGGTAAACCCGAAAAACGGCGGTACAGAAAAAAAGCGTATCACATACCGCTCGGAGAAACCGCTTGCGGCGCACATTACCGGCGCAGAAGAACTGAAAAAATGGCAGAAAGTTTCGGGTTCTGTCTATACGGCACGCGTTTCAAACAAAATTTTCGGCAAATACAACCCGTATACCACGCTTATAAGCGGCGATTGGTTTATCGCATACATGATTGCGCACACAGGCGATGTTTTCTTAAACGGAAAGTCTATGTATGAAGTACAGAAGCTCGCTGAGGTGAAGAACCCGAAAGTTTTTGTTCCGTCTTGGGCTCAGGAATTCACTAAATACGTCTGGTACACAGAGCAGGACGAAAAGACAAATGAAACTGTGTTCTACGCAAATTTTCAGGACAAAGACCCGAACAAAGAGAACATCGAAATTACGGTAAGACAGGCGTGTTTTTACCCTGAAAAAGAGGGCAGGGGCTATATCACATTGTCTGGCTTTACGGTTTCTAAGGCTGCAACACAGTGGGCGCCGCCAACGGCTTATCAGGAAGGCATGGTCGGGCCGCACTGGTCTAAGGGCTGGATTATAGAAGACTGTGAGATTTACGAGTCTAAATGCTCTGGTATTTCGCTCGGCAAATACTGCCAGCCGAACAACGACAATAAATGGCTTAAATGGAAGTTCAAAGACGGCACACAGACCGAGCGCGACTGCATCTGTCAGGCACAGGCTGAAGGCTGGTCTAAAGAAACTATAGGCTCGCATATTGTGCGGCGCTGCAATATCCACGACTGCGGACAGACCGGCATAGTCGGTCATCTTGGCGGCGTATTCTCTATTATAGAAGACAACCACATTCATCATATCAACAACAAGCAGAATCTTGCCGGCGCGGAAATCGGCGGAATCAAGATGCACGCCGCTATCGACTGCATTTACAGACGCAACCATATTCACAACTGTACGCGCGGTATCTGGCTTGACTGGCAGGCGCAGGGTACGCGCGTAACGCAGAATCTTTTCTATGACAACGTAATTCCGAAAAAGTACAACGAGAACAAAGAAAGCATGGGCGGCTGCGCCGAAGACCTGTTCATCGAAGTTTCGCATGGGCCTACGCTTGTTGACAACAACATCTTTCTTTCGGATAGGGCTGTAAAGATTGCGGCGCAGGGCGTTGCGCTTGTGCACAACATAATAGCAGGCGGTCTGGTTGCCGTCGGCAAAGGCACAAACAACGGCGCACCGACAAGACCTTCGCCACGCTATACGCCGTACCATATACCGCACCGTACAGAAATTGCAGGCTTTATGACGATTCTGCATGGCGACTGCAAATTCTACAACAATGTGTTTATTCAGCAGAAAATGCGCCCTGCCTTAAAAGAAGCAATGCTTGAAAACGAGCGCACAAACAACGACTGGGACGACGGCAACATCAAGGCAGGTACGTTCAAGTATGACAAGTACCCGACTTTTGAAAAATGGGTAAAGCAGTTTGACGGCTATTGCGGCATGGGCTCTGTTACGACAGACCGCTATTATTCAGAGCTGCCGGTTTGGGCAGGCGGCAACGTCTACTTTAACGGCGCAAAACCCATGAAGCAGGAAAAAGACGCCGTTGTGGATAAGACCAATAAAGTCACAATCGGCTGCGAAGAAAAAGACGGCAAAATTACGCTTAAAACAAACCTTTACGACGTGCTGCCGGAAACCGCCTGCAAGCTTATGCACACAGACGACATAATGATGGCATTTGAGCCGGAAGAAAAGTACGAGAACCCTGACGGTTCGCCGATTACGTTTGACACAGACTTTTTCGGCAAAAAACGCTCCGGGGCTGTGCTGCCGGGCTGTTTTGCAGATAAAAGCGAAATAAGCGAGCCGCTGTTCTAGCCGGGCTTAGGCTTTAGGCTGCAAGCGGCGCATTCGGTGTGCCGTTCGGATTGTCGTTGCCGTTCATTTTTATAAGCCACATAAGCTTTTTTATTGTGGCTGGCAGAATGTCGCGTATTAAGGCTGTGCACTCTGAATCTGGAATGAACGACAGCGCGCCCTGCATTATGTCGCTCATTGCAGGCGGAACAGCGCCGAGCATGTCGGCAGTTTCTTCTGCCGAATACTGGCGGTGCTCAAGCGGCGGCTTGTGCTCTGCAAGCGCGGCAGACGGATAGAATCTGCAGGGCTTCCAGATTTTTCTGCCTGTTTTTGAGTAAGAGCTGCACGCGCCGAAAAGTCTGCAAATATATGGTCTGCCTCCGTAAATCGAGCAGTGATAGTCTGATTCCGGGTTGTAAAACTGGCAGGCTTTCTCCCTTTCAAATGGAAAAGTACCGCCGGCAACTTGGAGCGCAGTTTCAGGCTGGTTTTCCAAAAGCCATGCAGACATATAAAGCGCCTCGCACTCAAATAAGTCAGGCTCAAAATTTACGCAGCACTCGCCGCAGCCGGAAGGGCAGGTGAATTTTGTTTTTTCGTACCACTCACCCTGTTCTCCGGCTATGCGCTGATAAGCTTTTTCCATATTAACAAGCACATCATAAACAGACGTGCCTTCAAGCTTTTCTAAAATTCCATCAATTTGCGACATATTCGCTCCGAAAGCAAAGAATACAGAACAAGCGCCTCTTTTGCAACTCAGAAAAGCCGGAATGCCGGCAAAATCTCAAGAAAATGTATAAAAATACAGGAATATGTTATATTCCACGAGAATATACAATATTCTTGAAGTTTTTGTATAAATATTCAGGAATATTGCATATTCTCCAAGAAAATTCAGTATTCTTAAAGAATTTGCTTCATTCTTGAAGAATATTGCATATTTCAGAAGTTTTTGCCCCATTCCCGGGTTTGCCAGCGGTTCAGCATGAAAGGCATTCGAATGAGATTTTGCTTGGCGGAAATCCGTTACCCGGGTTTGCGTTTAGGATAATCTACAAATTAGCTCTATCGGCAAACCCTGCCAGTTTTTGCTATGCAAAAACTGGTAAAGGTTGGTGCACAGATTGCTCGCATGTACACCATTTACAAGTTTTGCGAAGCAAAACTTGGCCGTTTCGCTAGATTACTCCAAACTGTAGATTAATCCAAAGGCGAAACGCGTCCGCAATTCACTACTTTCCGCCAGAAAAATGCAATCTATGTACACATACAAGAACCTGCGTAGGCGGATTTTGTGATGCGAATTACATGAACACCGAAGGTGTGAATCTAATTCGCAGAACGGAATCCGACGAGAGCGGGTTCTTACATGGTACAATTTCTAGATTGGTTTTTAATGCCGAAGTATATGGGGTTTGCTCTTTCCAATAAAAGCTACTATAATCGTGCTATGGAATTAACAAAAAAAAGTTATATAAAAACTGGTCTTATCTATTGCGGCATAATGTTCGGGGCTTTTTTAGCCACCAACTTGATACTGAATCTATTTATAAGTTTTATTGATTTATCAAGCGCCTCAAAATTTGTGGATTATCTTTTTTACAACAAGGCACTTGAAAAAATTCCAATGTATGTCATCGCTATATTTTCGTCTTTGCAGCTTGTACCGCTTGTGCTTATCGTGATGTACATCTTTTTTACCAGACAGGCAGACAGAAAAGTGCGGTTTATCAATTATCCGATTGCGCTGTGCTCGCTTGTAATTCTGATTCAAGTGCCGTCACTGGTGCTGCTTGCGTTGAACTTTATTCTGAAGCTCAAAACGATGTCTTTTTTTGAAAAAGGCTCATCTTCGATACTTTTTCTTTATGCGTTTCTTGACGCAATATTCACATTTTCATGCTTTTATTTTGTGCTGAATTCAATTCACACTAAATTTGTTCTGCCGAAATATTTTCCGGACGGAAATATCAGCAACGAAAAAGGACTTTTTAAAGTTTCGCTCGGCTTTCTGTTTAAGATTGTCTATATTTCGGTGCTTGTACTGCCGATGTTTGTGCTTATAGTTACATATCTTATAAGCGTAGATTCCGCAACTTTCCATGAAAACACGATTTTTCACTTGTTTTTTGTTTTCTTTATAATTTTCGGGCTTGTTATCTGCAAGCATTTTATCAGTTATTTTGCAGAGCCGCTCGCAAGGCTCAAAGAAGGAACACAGCGGATTGCGGAGGGCGACTATTCTCATGGAATAAGCCTGGTTTCGGCTGATATTTTCGGCGAGCTTGCAGATTCGTTCAACAACATGACGAACACGCTTGACGTAAAGTCAAAAAGGCTTGTGTCCGTTCAGAATTCTGTTGTTACCGGCATGGCGACAATGGTAGAGAGCCGCGACAATTCAACAGGCGGACACATTAAGCGCACAAGCAAGGCTGTCAAAGTTTTTGTGGAAGAACTTAAAAAAGCCCCGGAATATGCAGCCTGTTCTGAAAAATTCTTCAACGATGTGGCAAAAGCCGCGCCAATGCACGACTTGGGTAAAATCGCCGTTCTTGACGCAATTTTGAGAAAGCCGGGCAGGTTTACGGCTGAAGAATACGACATGATGAAGACGCACTCTGCAGAAGGTGCGCGCATCGTGGAAAATGTCCTGCACGAGGTTGACGACTTGCAGTTTAAGCAGATTGCCATAAATGTGGCGCATTATCACCACGAAAAGTGGGACGGCACAGGCTACCCGGAGAAAATCTCCGGCGAGGCAATTCCGCTTGAGGCGCGCATAATGGCACTTGCCGATGTGTTTGACGCGCTTGTAAGCAAACGCTGCTACAAAGAGAGCTTCAGCTTCGACAAGGCGTTCAGCATTATAGAAGAATCTCTAGGCTCGCACTTTGACCCCAAACTCGGCAAAGTCTTCCTAACCTGCCGCCCCGAGCTCGAAGCCTTATACGCGCTTTTCGCAACAGCTCAATCCTAAATTGAAGATTGTTCGGCGAAAAGTGCCGCTTTTGCTTACGCAAAACCGGCAGACTATGTACATGGGGGCATTGTACACCTGTTACAAGTTTGCGGAATCGCAAACTTGGCCGTTTTGCAAGATAAGCCTTTTTTTAGTAAAAGCTTATGCAAAACGCCGCTTCCGAATTAAGGGTTTTGCCTTTCCCTTTAAAAGTTCCGGCACTTCCAAGTGTCAGATAATGAGTAGAGGGGTGTCTTTCCCCTAAAAGAGCCGTCCGTATGTGTAGCCGCGGTCGCTGGTGATTGGGGCGGTGCGCAGCTCAAAATAGCAGACGGCGTTTTCTTTAAGTTCAAGCTCAATGCGGTTTTCTGTGCGGCAAGTCTTTACAAACGGCTTTGCGCTTTCCTGCAATACGGCAATTTCTGCTTCGTCAGGGTTGGCGTGCTCTCCCAAATCGTGCCAGACCTTGAGCGGGTTGCAGGTCTCTTCGTCTACAAGCTTTGTAAGCAGCACATTTGCTTCTTTTTTTGCAGACAAAGGCAGGTCAAGCTCAAGCTTAAGCACAGAGCCGGACATCGCCTCATCAACATTCCATGCAATTCCCTTGTAGTAGACATTTCCGTCTTTTTTACACTGAACAACGATACATTCATCAGTTTTTAAGACACACTTCTCGTAGTCTTTGGTAAGTTCCTTGTAGAACGCAAAAGTCCAGAACGTAGGCTTTGGGATAAGCCCGTTTGCCACAAGCCCGAAACCGCCATGAAACGGCGTAAAAGGCACGCCCCATTCCTCAAAAATGTCGCCGAAAGTCCAGTACGAATAAGACTTGTGGTTGTCGCCAAAAGTTGCAAGCATGTTGGCAATATAGGCGGCGTTCAAGTTCATGTCGTGTACAGGCGCCGTCGGAATGTAAGATGTGTTGTATTCTGTTACGTTGATGTCCATGCCCTTAAATTCTTTGAATGAATCTACGAGCGGGCGGGTACTGTCAAGCTGCTCAAAGCATTTTGCCTTTGGGTGAAGCTTAGGGTAGCCGTAATGACCGTCCGGGGCAGGGGCTTCTGTGGTGTAGTGGTGGCGGCTCACAAAATCAAGCGGACACTTGTTTGCTTTAACAAATTCGAGGAAGGCTTTTATCCATTCCTGGTCTGTGCCGCCGCAGACAGCCGGACCGCCGACCTTAAAGCGCTCGTCAACTTCTTTTACGGCGCGCGATGTAACGTCATAGAGCTTGAAATACTCTTTCATGTCTGCGTCTTTCCAGAAAACAGGCAGGTTCGGTTCGTTCCAGACTTCAACAGGCCATGCGGTAACTTCATCTCTGCCGTAGCGAGAAATCAAATGATTCAGCGTTGCCTTAACAAGCCCTGCCCAGCGCGTATAATCTTTTGGCGGCGTAACGTTGCCTTTCCAGTAAAAAACGCACTGGTCGCCGCTTGCAAGCTGCTTCGGCATAAAACCGAGCTCTAAAAACGGCTTGATGTTCAGTTTTTTGTAGGAATCCATGACCATATCAAGATATGTCCAGTTGTATTCTACAAAAGTCTGCTCTGAATCTTTGTCTTTTTTGTATTCGTGGTAGATTGCCATGTCGTCGCTGAAAAGCCCATGTCCGCGTATGTGCTCAAAGCCTATTTTCTGCTGAACAAAAGCAAGCTGCTCAAGATATTTCTGCTGAAGCGCAAGCCCCATGCGCCCTGTGCCGATGCAGTAAAACGTATTGTTATTGAAAAGCACGTCTTCGTTGCCTGTAATCTGATATTTCATAGTATTCCCTTGTGGTTGTCGGTTTTTCCCAATTGTAAGCGAATTTGTCCGCTAGTTCAATAAGAATAAAATCCTAGAATATATAGTCAAATCAAGACTATGCTCTCGGCGGAAATCCGCTTCTGTCGTCCGTCGGACTGCTCGCATGGCAAGCCATGAGGCAGTCCGCGTCCGCCACTCGCTGCTTTCCGCCGGAAGAATACAATCTACTTGCTGTGCATATACAAGAACCTGCGTAGGCGGATTTTGTGAATACTGTGTAATTGTTGGTCTTGGTGAAAAGCGGCGGAAGGACGCGGAGACTGGGGCAAAAACACTCTGTTTGTTGTTGTCGCGGTAGCGACATATTTATAGTTTCCATACAACAAACAGCGTGTAGCGCAATATTGCGCGGTTTTGAACCAGGCTCCGCAACCGAAAGCTGTTTTTATGCTGAAACCTAGAAGCGGCGGAGGGGGCAGTCGGAGAGTACGATTTTCTGGCAGAGCTCCTGCATTCCGGTTGAGGCAAAATAGTCGGCGAGTACGTCTTTGGTTACGCGCGCCTGCGGACCAATGCAGATTTCGTTGAACAAATCCGCGTATTTGATGCCGAGCTTGTCGCAGACACCGCGCAGATTTAGGATAAAATACTTCTTGATGTTCGTTTCTTCCACAAAAAAGTGCGGCTCGCCCAGATATTCGCTTTCATTATACGGAAGCGACACAAGCCGGTACTCTTTTTCGCTTATAAAAGACGGATGCTTGAAAAGAGGCGAGCTGGTAATCAGGTTGTTGAAAAGCTCCTGCACCTTTGCAGAAGAGTAGTCCTCTTTGTTTTTTACCACAGCGGCAAGCTTCTTTGCTATCTCAAGATTGTCGCAGCTTTTCGAATAGTTGACCTTGCACAGCGGCGCGTGCCCTGCGTCTCCGATTTTTGCCAGAAGCGCCTTGTCAAAAGCGATGCACACACCCATGCCGTTTTTGGAATATCTTGCCCATTGCGCCGCGTCGTCCGCGTATTCGCTGAAACAGCTTGCGTAGCTTGAAAGCTTGTCAAAGTCTTTTAAGTTTACGCTGAAAAGCTCTTCCATGCGGCGGCATTCTTCCGGCTCAAGCTGCTTTTTTACGGCAATTTTCAGCTCTTTTATAAAATACTGCATTTCCTGGCTGTCGTTCATGCGGCGCAAGTTCCACAGCCAAATCTCGCCGTTCGTAATTATTCCGCGCATAGCGTTGAAGTCGGTGTAATGATACAAATTTTCCATAGGATTTATTCTAAAGCATTTTTTTGTTTTATGCATGGAAAATAAATGGCACTTGGAAGTGCCGGAACTTATTTAGGGGCACGACACCGCTCTACTTCGGAAGCGGCGGTTTCTTGCCCCTAAAACCCCATTCTTCCTCAGCACCGTTCAAGGGAGTTCCCTTGAAAATCCCCATTCCCGTATTAAGACTGTCATTGCCCGGCGTGACCGGGCAATCTTTTTTGGTTGATACACATAAGCTGCCGGTTTTGCGCAGGCAAAAGCGGCGCTTTTCGCCGATTGAACTTCTTCTGAAGAACAGACTAATGCGAAAAGAGTTTATGCTACAGAAATAATGTCTTTTGTATTGTATTCAAAGCCGTTTTCGTACATGAAATCAGGAGAACAGTCTATTTCGCCGTTGTTCCAAGTTACAATTCCATATTCAAGTTTGGGATTCTCATATATTTCTGGATTTTTTAACGGCTCAAAGACTTCGCCTTTAAGAATACTTGTATCGAATAATTTTGAGACACCATCGGAAAATTTCAATAAGTAAATGCCGCTGTACATATGGCGCACCTCAAGAACTGTGAGCATTTTCTCCGGATTGTCTGAATATACAATTCCATTTTCTTCGTGCATTTTACATCTCCTATGTGTCGATCTTGTCAAAGTGCTTGTTCTGAACTGCAAGATTCCAAGCTGTATATGCTTTTTCTTCGTTAAGTTTAAGCCAGTCCTGAACAGATTTAAGCTGCTTTGCAGGAAGTTCGCCTGCCAAAAGTGTGCCGTCAATTGCAACTGATGCTCTGAATTCGCCATAAAAAACATGAACATGCGGTTTGTTATGGTGCTTAATATCATTGAACATCAAGTAAATTACAATTCCGTCAAATCGTTTTAACTCCGGCATTTTCTTCCTCTAAAAAATGATAACATAGTTTTCTGATTTTCACTATTGAAAACTCTCAATGGTTGTCGGTTAAGCTTATTCTAAGAAATAAGCTTAACCGGTAAATTTGCTATGATGAGAAGAATATACCCCGCTGTTTTGCGGGGTGTGTCTCTTAGATAATTCCGATTCCCTTGAAGAGAATTACGAAAAGAAGGAGCGGGGCGACGAACTTGATCATTGCAATATAAAGACCCTTGCGCACGAATTTTTCGCCGTTGAGGGTGATTTCGTCGATTGTGGTTTTCGGCTTGGCAACCCAGCCGATGAGAATACAGGTAAGAAGCCCGATAATCGGCATGAGCACGTTGTTGCTTGCGTAGTCGAGTATGTCGAGAATCTGACCGACGCTGCCGTTCGGAAGCTTGAGGTCAAAGTAGAATACGTTGTAGCCGAGGCAGACGATAATCGAAATCACGAATGTGCTTGCAGCCATAACGAGCGTAGACTTTTTTCTGCTCCACTTGAACTTGTCCATCATGCTTGAAGTAATTGCTTCAAGAATTGAAACGGCAGAGGTGAGGGCTGCGAACATTACCATTACAAAGAAGATAAGACCGATAAAGTCGCCGAATTTGCCGAGCGAGTTGAATACTTTCGGAAGTGTGATGAACATAAGTCCAGGACCTGCCGACATTCCTTCTTTGCCTGAAAATGCGAAAACAGCCGGAATAATCATCATGCCGGCAAGCAGCGCGATGCCTGTGTCGAAAATCTCAATCTGGTTTACAGATTTGTTGAGGTTTACGTCCTTCTTCATGTATGAGCCATAAGCAATCATAATGCCCATTGCAATAGAAAGTGAGTAGAAGAGCTGTCCCATTGCGTCAAGGCAGACTGTAAGAAAGCCCTTGAATGTGAGCCCTTCAAAATTAGGGATAAAGTAAACTGCCGCGCCTTGAAGACCTGTGCGTGTTACGCCGTTTTCGTCTGTGTGGCTTATGAACAATGAGTAGAATGCGATGAACACTACGATTACGACAAGAATCGGCATTAGAATCTTTGAATATTTTTCGATTCCATGCTCAACGCCTTTGTATACGATGATGAAGCAGAGAATGGCGAAAAGCACTGTGTAGAAAATCGGCTGCCACTGTGATGTGATGAAACCGCCGAAGTAGCCGTCTGCAACTGCAACCTGTCCCTGAAAGGCAAGATAGCTGAACATATACTTCATTACCCAGCCGCCGATTACGCAGTAGTACGGGTAGATGATGAAAGGCACTACAAAAGAGAAGATTCCGAGAAAGCCCCATTTCTTGTTGATTTTTGAATAAGCTGTAAGCGGGCTTTCCTGTGTCTTGCGTCCGATTGCAACTTCTGTAATAAGAAGTGCAAAACCGAATGTAAGGGCGAGTGCAAGATAGACTACAAGAAAGAGTCCGCCGCCGTCTTTTGCTGCAAGATAAGGGAAGCGCCAGATGTTTCCAAGACCAACGGCACTACCTGCGGCTGCAAGTACAAATCCGATAGAACTTGTAAATGAGTTGCGCTGTGTTGTTTGATTTTCCATAAATTACCTCTATAAACTTTTGCTGAATCCATTCTAGCATGAAAATCTCCGCTCCGCCATTTATTTAGACGGAAATCCATAGGGCTTCAGTATGAAAAACCAATTTAGAAATTGTACCATGTAAGAACCTGCTTCCGGCATATTTCGTTCCGCGAATCGGGAACGCACATAGTCGGCTTTACAATGATAGTTTAATATGCGTTCCGCTACGAGTTTGCTTCGCAAACTCGGCCGTTTTGCGGGATAATTACAAACCGAAGATTAATCCCAAAGCAAAACGCGCCTACGCAGGTTCTTGCTGGTGCATATCGATATAGATTGCATTTTTCTGGCGGAAAGTAGTGAATTGCGGACGCGAACTGCCTCGTGGGAGCGAGCGTAAGCGAGTCTAACCACCAATTATCCCACGCGAGCAGTGAGACGGACGCAAGTAACGGATTTCCGCCAAGCAAAATCGTAGTCTTGTACTAGCTTGAATATGCACTGCTATTTCAGTAGAATGAATGCAATAGATTTCAATATAAGCAGGCTTTATGCGTAAAAGCGCGGGGTCTGCTGAAAATAAAAGAAATAGGAGACAATATGTCAATTTCTGCATTGCAAAAGGCACGTTACGAGTACCAGCCAAAACTTCCGGCTGTGCTTAAGAACAAACTCGACAAAATTGTTGTTGAATTCGGCGACGCAACAGAATCAGTTGCTGATCAGGCTGAACTTAAAGAGCTTTTCAAAAATACTTACGGCAAACCAGAAGCCCGCGTTGTAAAAGGCAAGAACGAGAACGTAAAAAAACAGATTAAAGTTGGTGTAATTCTTTCAGGCGGTCAGGCACCGGGCGGACACAATGTTATCGCCGGTCTTTATGACGGAATCAAAGCCGGCAACAAGTCTTCTACACTTTATGGTTTCAAAGGCGGTCCGAGCGGTCTTATCGAATGTGACTATGTAGAATTCAACGATAAATTCATTGACGAATACCGCAACACAGGCGGATTCGACATCATCGGTTCTGGCCGTACAAAGATTGAGACAGACGAACAGTACAAGGCTTCTGCCGAAACAGCTAAGAAACTCGGTCTTGACGCAATTGTAATCATCGGCGGCGATGACTCTAACACAAACGCAGCATTGCTTGCTGAATACTTTGTTGCAAACAACGTACCGACACGCGTTATCGGCTGTCCTAAGACAATCGACGGCGACCTCAAGAACGAATACATTGAAACTTCTTTCGGTTTTGATACAGCTTGTAAGACATATTCTGAGCTTATCGGAAACATCGAGCGCGATGCAAATTCTGCTAAGAAATACTGGCACTTCATCAAATTGATGGGCCGCTCTGCTTCTCACATTGCTCTTGAATGTGAACTTCAGACACAGGCAAATATCTGCTTGATTTCAGAAGAAGTTGAAGCAAAGAAAATGACACTCCGTCAGATTACAGACGACATCTGTAAGGCTGTTGCAAAACGTGCTGAAGGCGCAGGCAACTTTGGTGTTATTCTTATTCCAGAAGGTCTTGTTGAGTTCATTCCAGAAATGAAAGTTCTTATTGCAGAACTTAACGACAAAATGGCTCTCAAGGCTGATGAATTCAACGCACTCAAAGATTTTGCCGCAAAGAAAGACTGGCTCAAAGCCAACCTTACACCTGCAAGTTTCGAGACTTTCGCAAGCCTGCCGGAAGCAATTGCCGCTCAGTTCCTTGCTGACCGCGACCCGCACGGCAACGTTCAGGTAAGCCGCATTGATACAGAAAAGCTTCTTGCTCTCAGCGTAGAAGCACGTCTTGCTGAAATGAAGAAAGAAGGAACTTACAAAGGCAAGTTCAGCTCATACTGCCACTTCTTCGGCTATGAAGGACGCTGTGCGTTCCCTTCAAACTTTGACGCTGACTACTGCTACAGCTTGGGCTACAATGCATTTGTTCTTATTGCATCTGGCGTTACAGGCTACCTTTCAAGCGTACGCAATCTTACAGCTCCTGCTGAAAAATGGATTGCTGGCGGTATTCCATTAACAATGATGATGAACATGGAACAGCGTCATGGTTCTAAGAAGCCTGTTATCCGCAAGGCTTTGGTTGAACTTGACGGTGCACCATTTAAGGCTTATGCAGACAACCGCGACAAGTGGGCTGTTGAGACAGCTTATCTTTATCCGGGTGCTATCCAGTACTATGGTCCAAGCGAAGTCTGCGACCAGCCTACAAAGACATTGAAGCTTGAGCACAAATAAGCTGAGTGTTGTCATCGCCGTACTTGATGCGGCGATCTATGCTGACAGATTATCGGGGCAAGCCCGATAATGACAAGGCTGGCTTTATAATGGGCTGCCTAAAAGTATCGTCATGCTGAACTTGTTTCAGCATCTGCTTGAGATTCCGAATCAAGTTCGGAATGACATTATGCAGTGGACTTGTTAGGCAGCCCGTTTTTTTGGAGGAGCAAGTGAAACTTTACAGTAGGTCACAGGTAGTTGTTATTGTCTGCGTAACGGTAATTGCAATGTTTCTGCTTTGCACAAGCATGGCGGTTGCAATTTTCAAAGTAAGAACAGGCGAAAAAACCGAAGAACTGCCTGAAGAAAAAGAAGAAATACAGGAAGAGGCAAAATACAGCGACACGCCTGTGTTTGAATTCAAGACTTCTGCTCCTGATCAGGTAAAAAAAGTTGACCTTGACGGTTATTCTCAGGATGAAATCCAAAACATTACAGTCTATGCCAATTGCAAAGACGCTGTAGTAAATATCACGACCGAAGTTGTGGCTGTAAACTGGTTCCTTGAGCCTGTTCCGCAGTCAGGCGGTTCTGGTTCTGGCGCAATTATAGACAAGCGCGGCTATGTTGTAACAAATACGCACGTAATTGCTGATGCCTACCGCATCTATGTTTCTCTGTCTGACGGCACGCAGTACGAAGGCACTGTTGTTGGTTCTGACACTGCAAGCGATATTGCCGTAGTAAAGTTTACTCCGCCAGAAAACATGGAGCTGCGCACAATAAATTTTGGAGATTCTGCCCATTTGAAAGTAGGGCAGAAAGTTATAGCCATCGGCAACCCTTTCGGTCTTGAACGCACCATGACGACGGGTATTGTTTCAGGCTTGGGCAGACCAATTCAGTCAAGCCAGAACACAATCATCAGAAACATGATTCAGACAGACACAGCGATTAACCCGGGCAATTCGGGCGGACCGCTTTTAGATACAAACGGAAGATTAATCGGCATCAACACGATGATTTATTCTAATTCCGGCGATTCTGCCGGCATAGGTTTTGCTGTTCCTGCTGATACTGCAAAACGTGTCGCCGCAGAGCTTATTCAGAACGGAAAAGTACGCCGCGGCACAATCGACGCGACTTTTGTTCAGCTCAACAGCTCGATAGCCAATTACGCCAAGCTTGCGGTTAATTCGGGTCTGCTGGTGCAGCAGGTTGCAGAGAAGGGCAACGCCGCAAAAGCAGGGCTTAAGGGCGGCACAAATGCTGTGCGTTACGGCTCTGCGCGCAATTCGCAGGTCATTTATCTTGGCGGCGACGTTATAACGGCGATTGACGGCATTGCGGTCAATTCTCTTGCGGGTTATTATGCCGCCCTTGAAAGCAAAAAGCCCGGCGATGAAGTCTCTGTTGCGGTTCTCCGCGGCAGAAAAACCGAAGTAATTGAGATTGTACTGACAGAATAAGCCCGTCATTGCGAGGAGTGAAACGACGAAGCAATCTGCTCTAAATGATTGTGCACATCTCTGGATTGCTTCGCCTTCGGCTCTCAATGACGAAGGGCGCGCCTGTGCACCAGCCGTCCGTCATTATCTGGCGAACCGCTGCAAGTTTTGCTCCGCAAAACTTGCAAGTACGGTTTTACAAATTTAATGTTGTTTTTTTGGCTGAAGTCATTGTAAACTTTCAACAAGCAGGTAAACGGGCATCTTTAAAAGGAGATAACTTTTAGATGCCCTTATTTTTTCCGTTTTACCTCTTTTGGGAGATTATATGAAAAAAAATTGCTGTTTGTGTATGGCGCTGTTTGTTTTTGTGCTCTGCGCCTCTCTGATTTTTACCGGCTGCAAGCCTTCTAAATCAAAAGCTAAGACAAATGACCCTGTAAAATATTCTTCAGTGCTGGCATTGGATAAGACTCTTTTTGCGGAAATCAAAAAAGGCGATACAATAACCATTAAAACAAAAAAATGCGGAATATTAAAAAAGCCCGATGCGTCAATTACAAAGCCGAAAATCAAGCTGGTGCTTAATGATGAAGATAATTCAGCTTTGGCTGGCGGCAAATATTCAGAAAATGCTGTTTTTAACAAAAGCTACAAAAATGCAGATTTGCTGAATGCTGAGCAGACTATAACTTATACAGTTTCTGCAAAAGAAGCTTCTAAACTAAAGGAAAAAGGCCTTGTCATTCTGGGTTATGGCGCAGAAGTTTCTGTGGTAAAACTTTCGTGTGTTGATTATTCTCCTGTAGACGGAACGGAAATAAAAACAGGCATTTCTTCAAAAGCATATTTTGCAGAAAATTTTCATTCGGGCTGGAATCTCGGCAATTACCTTGACACAATCGGTTCGGGGAAAAACAAAGGCTTTTCTGCTGCCGAAAACTGGTCTAAAGAAGAAGCTACGCCTGAGCTTTTCAAAAACTTGCGTGAGCTTGGCTTTGATTATGTAAGAATTCCTGTGACTTATTTGAACCACATCGGAGAAGCCCCTGATTACAGAATAAACGCCGAATGGCTTGTCTATGTCAAAAAAGTTGTAGACATGGCATTGGCAGAAAATCTCGGCGTGCTGATAAACATTCACCATGACGGTTCTGAAACAAACCAGTGGCTCAATATTTCAAAAGCTGATGATAACGATGCAAACTACAGGGCGCAGACAACTCAATTCTGCCAGATTTGGTCTCAGGTTGCAGAAGCGTTCAAAGATTATGGCTCTAAGCTTGCATTTGAAGGCTTTAACGAGATTCAGGACGGCAAATGGGGTTGGGGCGACAACCGCACAGACGACGGCATTCAATATTCAATAATAAACAGATGGAATCAGGCTTTTACTGCTGTTGTGCGTGCTACAGGCGGAAATAATGCGTACCGCTTTTTGGGGCTGAACGGCTATTGCGCCTCGCCAGACTGTCTGTCTTATCTAAAATTGCCGGATGATTCCTGTGTTGACGGCGTGAACCGTTTTGCAGTTTCGTTTCATTATTATTCGCCGTATGAATTCGGTATAGAAGCTTCTGTTCACAAGTGGGGCGCAGATTTTGGCAATGTGGCTCAAATAGAGACAACCAAAAATGACCAGGAAAAAGCCCTGATGAAGACTTTTGACAGGGTTTCCGCTTTGTTTAAAGACTGCCCTGTTTATATAGGCGAATATGGCGCAACCTATCAGGGCGAAGCCTATGCAGATTATCAGCGGTATTATCTTGAGTTTCTGGTTAAATACGCCAGAAAAAAGAACATGATGTTCTTTCTTTGGGATAATAACGGAGAAAGCATCGGACGCGAAAGTTTCGGCTACATAAACAGAAAGACGGGCAAAGTCCGTTCCGGCTATGAGAATATTGTAGAAGCTGTAAACAGGGCGGCTTATTCTTCAGATGAAGATTATTCTGTGGAAGCACCGTCTGCAAAATAAGCCGCTTTGCGACCCGCAGGCGAAGCAATCTAATGGCGGGCGCAACTTTTTGCTTGATAACACAAAAACTATCGTATAAACTTATAGGAGTAAATGATAAGTTTGGAGTTTTTGGAATATTCTGGTGAGTGACAGAAATCTCTGTCACTGCACGAACAGGTCTATTGCCTGTTTTGGGTTCAGACAATGATGTTGATAAAAGATACTTTTTCAAATCAGAAGTTATTACGCTATGGAGTTCTCTCAGCTTTTGCGCTCTGTCTCTTCTTCTCAATTTTTTATTGGATAATGCGCGAGCTTGAGCGGTCAATAGTCTTTAATGCAGAATCTTTTAACACAGGCTGGACAGTAACCATAGATGACAGACGCTTTGACAATGTAGACCTTTCAGATTTTTCTTTTTCGGTAGTTTCAAAAGGAACGCAAATAGTTCTGGAAAATAAGCTGCCTGAAATTACTGTAGAAAATCCTGTGTTTAGAATGTATACCGCATACTGCACTGTTGATGCGCGTATTAACAACAAAATAGTCTACCGCTACGGACAGGAGTATGTTCCAATTTCAAGAAATGTCGGTTCTGGTATGCATATAATAAGCCTTTACGGCTGCTCCCCTGGCACTGACATAAAGATTATTCTGAATGTAACCGAGCCGCGCTCGTTCACGTCTTTTCAGCCTGTCTGGATTGAAGATGCAAGAAAGTCTTTTTCTAACATGCTTTCAGGGCGTCTGTTCATGATGTTCTGCTCTTTATTTCTTGTACTTACCGGGCTTATTGGCACAATTGTTGTTTTTATATTCCTTTTTTTTGAGAAGGGCGTGGCGAAAATTCTGCCGCTTTCATTGTTTCTGATGTGCCTCGGTCTTTATGAGCTGTACGCAAACAAATGTGTAAACGCATTTTTCCATAATTATTCTATCAACTCATGGGTAGAGTATTTTATGCTTTACTGCACAAACTTTGCGGTTCTTTCGGTTTTTTACAGGTTTATTGCGCGTACAAAAATTGAACAGCGGATTGTGCTAGGCTTAATTTATGCTTTTGCAATTTATTGTTCTATTGCCCTGCTTCTCGATTTTTCGGGCATAATGCATCTGCCGTCTTTGCGTTCCATTCAATTTGTTTTTCTGGGTGTAGAAGTTATTTTTTCTTTATATGTGAGTATAAAAAACCTTCTTGTGCTGGTGTGGCGCGAAAGGCTTCCGACTGTCGGTTTTCTTTTTATGCTTTTCTTTATAGTTGTGGATATTGTACGCTATCCGATTCAAAAGTATTTTTCACTGAACCTTCAGGTTATGCAGGGAAGTCCTCTGTCTTTTGGTGTTCTTGTATTCGTCACAATAATGATTGCACACTTTCTTTTTCAGATAAAACCTGACTCTGAAAAAAAGGCTGTCGATCAGATTAAAAACGAACAGATGCGCATTGATTATCAGACTGGGCTTTTGAATTCTTTTGCAATAAATGAATACATGAAAAATATTGAAATGGCAAATGATGTAGATTTTTCTGTGATAATGCTGACCTTTTCACCTGCCGGAAGAGATACGCCGGGGCTTTTTTCACTTGAAGGCTGCGAGGTGCTTTCATCTTTTACCGGCTGTTTAAAGAAGGTCTTTTGTGAAAAGGCAAAAATCGGATATATGGGCGATGAAGAATTCTGCATTGTCGCGCTTAATTTGCGCAAAGAAGATATTCACCGTATGCTGGTCAATTTAGACGAGCTTTTGTTCACTGAAATTCAGAAGCATCCGCGCTATCAGTATTCAATGTCTGCTGGCTCAGTGCTGCGCTCTGAAGTTGAATATGTCTCAAATCTCCTGCCTCTTGCCAAAGAGCGCATGCTCTCTCAAAAAGAAGGCTTACGCAATTAAAGTGAATATCAAAAATAGATATAAAATATCAAAATTATATATATCCTTATTAAAAAATCAAAGTTATTATAGGAATATCAAAGGTTCAGAGCCTTTATGAGTTTTTTTGAAAAAATGAGGATTACAAAAAAAAGGCGTAGGAAAATAAAAAAAATTGCTTGACTTAGTTGGAATAATCAACTAACATAATACTATCATTAATTTGAATAAATCTGAAAAAATTATTGAGATTATCCGCATTTTTTGTGTAACCTCAATGATGATTCAGGTTTTTATAAATGAAAATTTTATAACATCATAATAGGAGGAATGTTATGAAAAAGTTGCTTGCTGCATTGATTTGTGTAGCATTGATCGTTGGTTCTGTATCTGCAAAACCAAAGAATGACAAGAATGTAAAGGTTATCAATGTTTGGACATTCACAGACGAAGTACCAAAAATGATTGATAAATATGTTGCAGCACATCCTGATTTCCCTTATGAAATCAACACAACAATTATTGCAACAACAGACGGTGCTTATCAGCCAGCTCTCGACCAGGCTTTGGCAGGCGGCGGAAAAGACGCTCCAGACCTTTATTGTTGTGAATCAGCATTCGTTTTGAAATATACTCAGGGCGATGCTTCTGGTTACGCAGCAAAATACAAGGATCTCGGAATCAATGTTAACAAAGCTTTGAAAGATGCTCAGATCGCTCAGTACGCAGTTGATATCGGTACACGCGGAAAAGACCTCGTAGCTCTTCCATATCAGGCAACTGGTGGTGCATTCATCTATCGCCGCTCAATTGCTAAAGCTACTTGGGGTTCAGATGATCCTAAAGTTGTAAAAGACAAGATCGGTGGTGGTACACAGAAACTCGACAAATTCTGGAAAGCTGCTGAAGAACTTAAAGCTAAAGGTTACAAAATCTGTTCTGGTGACGGCGACCTCTGGCACGCTGTTGAAAACTCTTCTGACAAGGGTTGGATCGTAAACAACAAGCTCTACATTGACCCAAAACGTGAAGCTTTCATGGACTATTCAAAGAAGATGTTCGACAACGGTTACAACAACGATACACGTGACTGGACAGACGCTTGGTTCGCAGATATGAAAGAAACAGGTACAGCATTCGGTTTCTTCGGTCCTGCATGGCTCATCAACTACGTTATGGCTGGTAACTCAGGTGGATCAAAAATCGGTGAAGGTTCATACGGTGACTGGGCTGTTTGTGAATCACCAATCGGATTCTTCTGGGGTGGTACATGGCTCTGTGTAAACGACAACACAAAAGCTAAAGACGGTGTTCGCCAGATTATCGAATGGATCACATTGGATACATCAGAAAGCGGTCTTCTTTATGCTTGGGCTAACGGTACTTTGAACGGCGAAGGCGGTACAAAAGATACAGTATCTTCTGGTACAGTTATGGTTAAATCAAACGGTAAACTTGATTTCTTGAACGGTCAGAACATGTTCGACGTATTTGTTCCTGCTAACAAATATGCAACAGGTAAGAACCTTACACAGTATGATGAAGGTATCAACCAGGCATGGCGTGATCAGGTTCGTGCTTATGCTTACGGACAGAAGTCAAAAGAACAGGCTATCGCTGACTTCAAACAGACAGTAGCTGACAAGTTTGACCTTGACATCTAATTAATCAACTGGTGCTGTCTTGCAAAAGACAGCCCGGTTTGTTTGCAGATAACGAGTTTGTGTTTTGAAAACTTTGCAACTCACAAACTCGTTTTTTTTTCGATTTTTTAATGTGTACAGACACAGTCTTTCCATTTTTTGGCTGGGGTTTATATGAAACAGAAACACAACAAAATAAGCTATGCAAAATACGGATATTATTTTGCCATTCCGTTTATTGTAGCCTGGCTTATTTTTATGGCATATCCTATTATTTATACTATCGTTTTAGGTTTTACAAACCTGAAAGGTATGGGCAATACAAATGTCCAAATGGCAAAACCATTCTTCAGAAACTTTATCAGATTGTCATCTAATCTTACCTTTATTAAATCTGTAAAGAATACATTCATTATTTGGATTACAAACTTTATTCCTCAGATTGTTTTTGCTCTTGCACTTGCTGCATGGTTCAGTAATGATGCAACCAGAATCAAAGGACGGGGCTTCTTCAAAGTAGTATTCTATATGCCTAATATTATTACAGCGGCATCTGTTGCTATTTTGTTCAACGCTTTGTTTTCTTATCCGGTTGGACCAGTAAACTCAATTCTTGAATCATTGGGCTTTGCAAAGTTTAACTTTATTCAGTCGCCGACTGCTTCAAGAGCAATTGTTTCATTTGTTCAGTTCTGGCAGTGGTACGGCTACACAATGATTGTTTTGATTTCCGGCATTTTGGGTATAAGCCCTGATATTTTTGAAGCTGCAGAAATTGACGGCGCAAACGGCGCACAGAAATTCTTCAAAATTACTTTGCCGAACCTTAGAACAATTATGCTCTTCACACTTGTTACTTCGTTGATTGGTGGTCTCCAGATGTTCGATATTCCGAAGTTGTTCAACCTCGGTGGTCCTGATAACTCAACGATTACAGCCAGTGTATTTATTTATGATATTGCATTCTCAGGCAGTTATCTTTACGCAACAGCATCAGCTGCAAGTATGGTTATGTTTATCATCATCGCTATTTTGTCAGCAATCATGTTCTTTATGATGCGCGATAAAGATGAAGTAAAGTTATATAAGGCTGAAAAAGCTAGAATTAAGGCTTATAAAAAAGAACAAAAAGCTTTGGCTAAGCAAGGAGGCGGCAAATGAGCAAGTCTCTGTCTGCACAAAAAACAACATTTAAATTCTTTGTATACGTTGTTTGTATCATTCTTACAATATTAAGTATTTTTCCTTTCTGGACAATGATTGTAAACGCAACCAGAAGTACTTATCAGATTCAGTCACACGCTGTATCTATTATTCCGTCAAAATATTTGATGAATAACTGGAAGATTTTGAACGGTAAGCAGTTCAATGCAATGCAGGGTTTTATAAACTCTTTGATTATTGCTATAGGTGCAACTGTCTGTGCTGTTTACTTCTCTACATTAACAGCATATTCAATCGTAGTTTATGACTGGAAGTTGAAGAGAGCATTCTTTACGTTCATCATGGCAGTCATGATGATTCCGTCTCAGATTGTTACAATCGGTTTCTATCAGATGATTTACAAGGTACATCTGACGAACAACTTCCTGCCGTTGATTATACCGGCAATAGCGGCGCCTTCCACGGTCTTCTTTATGCGGCAATACATGATTCCTTCATTGTCGCTTGAGATTATTGAATCTGCACGTATTGACGGTGCTAAAGAGTTCTACACATTCAATACAATTGCGCTACCGATTATGAAACCTGCAATTGCTACACAGGCAATCTTCATTTTTGTTTCTAAGTGGAACGAATTGTTTATGCCGTTGGTTTTGCTTACTAAGCATGACCACTATACAATGCCAATTATGGTAAGTTTGCTCCGCGGTGATATTTATCGTACAGAATATGGTTCGATTTATTTGGGACTTCTTCTTACTGTTCTGCCGCTGTTTGTAGTATACTTCTTGCTTTCTAAATACATTATTGCCGGTGTTGCTCTTGGTTCTGTAAAGGGCTAAGCCAAACCGCATAAGTTTTAGAAACAAAAAAGCACCTTCACTCGAAGGTGCTTTTTTTATGACCTGTGGCATTATTGTGGGTTGGTGCACATGGGCGCGCGCTTCGTCAATTGCGAGGAGCATCGCGACGAAGCAATCTGCCTCAAATGGCTGTGCACATCGTTAGATTGCTTCGGCTTCGCCTCGCAATGACGGGGTTGGAGATC
>JAGAAX010000006.1 GCA_017614995.1 Spirochaetaceae bacterium | reverse complement strand
TCTTGAAAAATAAAGTTACTAAAGATAAAATTTGTTCATACATAAGCGTATCCCTTTGATTTTTTTGTTGGGCAAAACAAATTTTAAAGGTTTACGCTTTTTTTGTAAATTTTTACTGAAACTCGAAATTCGGGCTAAATAGATAATTCGCTTTAAAAATGATATAATCTGAACTACTGCGGAATATCATGAACATTATAGTGAATGTTGACAAAAATTGGGCTATAGGCAGAGGCGGCGCGCTGCTTTTTCCGATAGCCGCAGATTTGCAAAACTTTAAAAGGCTTACTCTTCACAAAGTGGTGGTTATGGGGCGCAAAACGCTTGAATCTCTGCCCGGCGGCAAACCGCTGAAAGAAAGGCTCAATGTTGTGCTTTCAGCTTCAATGTCAGAAACTGAAGGTCTGTATATTTGCCACTCAATTGATGAGATGCAGCAGCTTTTTTTGACAGAGCCTTTTTCGGGTTTTACAACAGATGACGTTTTTGTAATCGGCGGAGAGAC
This sequence comes from Spirochaetaceae bacterium, assembly GCA_017614995.1. Taxonomy (GTDB): domain Bacteria; phylum Spirochaetota; class Spirochaetia; order Treponematales; family Treponemataceae; genus UBA1240. The sequence goes on along the minus strand of JAGAAX010000006.1, from coordinate 109,530 downwards.
GGTGTACAGACAGCTTCTTCCGCTTTGTTCAAAGGCATATATCACAAAAGTAGAGGCTGCCGCCGGCGAGCCTGACGTTTTTTTCCCAAACATTGACAGCATGAAAGAATGGCGCATTACCGGAACTTCGGATCGCTTTTTTCAGTCTGAAACAGCATATCGATTTTTTACATATCAACGAATTTAATCAACAAAGTTAAAATTCAGCTTTCTTGTGCAATCTTATGTGCTTCGGTTTCTACCCAAGCCGGAGAAAAACCACTTGCGAGCGCGATTTTCCACGATGCAAGGTTTGAAAGGCTTGTGCCGTAGTAGGGTATTGCGCCGCGCTGAAATGCAGCGTCATGCAAAAGCGTTACAAGCGTTGTGCCGATTTTGCGGCCTCTATATTGTGGAAGCACGTCAATGCCGATTTGCCAAAGTTTGGGTGTGTCTGCGGAACAGCCTGCCATGCCCATAATTTGAGTGCCGTCAAGCGCGGCAACCGCAAGCACGTCCGGCCTGTCCAGGCGGAAACGGTCGCAAAGCGCGTTGGCAAATTCGTTTTTGCCGTAAAAATCTGCAAAATCTTTTGTTTCAAGCCATTTAATTTGCAAGTCTGTTTTTAAGCCGATAAGCTCTGGTTTCGGCAAAAACATGTGGTGAGTCTGCGCCATTTTATAGCCGTACTTTCTAAGCTCACATTCAAGCTCAAAAAAATTGTGCTGCTCAAAAAGCCAGAAGCCGCGCTTTCCTTTTACCCAGTCATTGAGCCATGCGTGCATTTTTTTGTCAGCGGAAATCACCGCATTGTTTCCGAATGTTGCCATCTGCAAAAAGAACGGTTCTTCCTGAAATTTCCGCCTTTTTTCATGGCAGACGGAATCTGTGACAATGTTTTCGTCTTTTAAAAAATCCGCTGCCTCACAGTTTAATTCCACCGCAAGCTGCTCTCTTGTAATGCTGAAAATATCTTCTTTTGTCATTTGTGTCATTTATTGTTCCGCTTTTAGAAGTTTACAGGGCCGGATTTATTCCAGCGCATTATGGTTTTGTAGCCGAGTTTTGCGTACCATTTTGCAACGGCGGTATAATGAATGTAGCTGTAATCAAAGCCTTCTTCTTTTAGAATCTGTGTTGCATTCTTTACCATTGTCAGCCCGAGTCCGCGGTCGCGGAATTCAGGAACAGTGCCTACACAGCCCGGTCCGGCAATTTTCAGTTTTGTTCCGTCTGAATCAAAAGATCCCATGTCAGTTAAGAGACAGAAACTGGCGATTTTTTCTTCTGAAAAAACACAGTAACAGCGTTGATTTCTATTACAGAAATATTTAAGCCAATTTGCATTCACTTTATTTACAGCTTCCTGCAAATCAGATTCATTTCCATTAAAAAAATCAAATGAAATATCGCTGCCAAAAGTCTTTTCATATTTATGAAAGTCAAAATCTGCAAGCTTAAGCAGCATTTCATCAAAAGTTTGTTCGTCAGAAAAATTGCGCAGATATTCCTGCTCAAAAAAATGCGGATGAATCTGGTTAAAAAGCTTCTGAAAATTGTCGGTCGAAATCATTTTTGCCTCTCCTAAAAAGCATAATCCATGTTACAGAATAATTCTATGCGTAAAATGTACATATTTCAACCTTGACAAAAATTCATGTATTTTTGTATAACTGTATACACAAATACATGAATACAAAATCTTAGAGGAGTGCGTATGAAAGAGATTAAATTTAACGTTCATACAAACATGCTTGAAGAAGACCGCTACACTTATTCGCTTCAGGACGTAGCAGAGCCGGAACTTTACAGAGACATTTTTCCGTATACAGAAGTGCCGCGCATTACGTTCAACCACCGCCATGTACCGATGAACATGCCGGAGCACCTGTACATTACAGACACAACTTTCCGTGATGGTCAGCAGTCGCGCACTCCATACACTACAAAACAGATTGTCGATATTTATAAGCTGCTTCATAAACTTAGCGGCAAAAAGGGCATAATACGCCAGAGCGAGTTTTTCGTCTATTCAAAGAAAGACCGCGAAGCTCTCGAAAAATGTCAGGAACTCGGTTACAAATTCCCCGAAATTACGACGTGGATTCGGGCTTCAAAAAAAGACTTTGAGCTTGTAAAGAATCTGGGCATAAAAGAGACAGGCGTGCTTATGAGCTGCTCTGACTATCACATCTTTAACAAGATGGGGCTGACGCGCAGCAAGGCAATGGAAAAATATCTCGGCATTGCAAAAGACTGCATGGCGTCTGGGCTTGTGCCGCGCTGTCATCTTGAGGACGTAACGCGCTCAGACATTTACGGCTTTGTAATTCCGTTTGTAATTGAACTCAACAAGCTTTCAGAAGAAAGCGGAATCCCTGTCAAAATCAGAGTCTGCGACACTTTGGGTCTTGGGCTTGCGTTTCCGGGCATTTCGCTTCCGCGCAGTATTCCGGGCATTATTTACAGCCTCAACCACTACGCCGGAATTCCAAGCGAGAGAATCGAGTGGCATGGACACAATGACTTTTATAAGAGCGTCGCAAATGCTTCTACTGCATGGCTTTACGGCGCTTCTAACGTCAACTGCTCGCTGCTCGGCATCGGCGAGCGCACCGGCAATGTTCCGCTTGAGGCAATGGTCTTTGAGTACGCGGCTTTTAAGGGAACTTTTGACGGCATGAATCCGCGCATAATTACAGAAATTGCCGACTACATTTCAAAAGAGACAAATTACGCTATTCCGCCGATGACGCCGTTTATCGGGGAAAATTTCAACACGACAAAAGCCGGAATACATGCGGACGGGCTTATCAAAGACGAGGAGATTTACAACATCTTTGACACAAAGCTGATGCTGAACAAGCCGCCGCTTGTTACGGTGAGCAACACGTCCGGAGCAGCGGGCATTGCTTACTGGCTGAACAACTATTATAATTTGCCTGAATCAAAGCGCTTTTCTAAGACTTCTGAACTTGTGCTTTTTATCAAGAAATGGGTAGACAACGAATTTGATAACGGACGCGTGACCTTTATTTCCGCCGATGAAATGAAGAAGCTGGTCAGCGAATTCAAAAAGACCCATGACTGCGCCCTGTAAAACTCAAAAAGGATTGTGATTTATGGACGATGCAAAGAAGGTTCTGCACCAGCAGGTGTTCAATTATCTTGAATCGGAGATTCTTGACGGACATTACAAGACAAATGACACGCTCAACGAAGTTCAGATTGCAAAAGAACTTGACGTAAGCCGCACGCCTGTACGCGAGGCAATAATGCAGCTTGAATCCATCGGGCTGGTTTCAAGCGCGGGCGGCAAGGGCTTTGTCGTTTCGGGCATTTCAGAAAAAGACTTGGACGATATCTACACAATCCGCATCAAAATTGAAGGCTTTGCCGCCGGTCTTAGCGCAAAGAATATTACGTCTGATGAATGTTCCGCACTTGAAAAAATTGTTGACCTTCAGGAGTTCTTTCTTATGAAGAATAAGACAGAAGAACTCTGGAAGCTTGATACCGACTTTCACAAGATAATCTACGAAAGCTCGCGCAGCAAGACTTTGCGCTTTATGCTTTCTACGCTGCACAATTACGCCAAGCACGCGCGCGACATTTCGTTCAGCAGAAAAGAGCGCGCGGCTGTTTCAATTGAAGAACATAAGCGCATTCTTACCGCCATTCAAAACGGCGACAGCGAAAATGCAGAAAAAGAAATGATAAACCACATCAAAAACGCCAAAGAAAACGTGCTCAACGAATTTAAAGCTTAAGCCTGTCTGTCTGCTTGCAACTGCGTAATGGACAATGTATACTGCAACCAATAGGAGAAAAATATATGAAAAAGTTTTTAATCATAATTTTAGCATGTCTGCTTCTTGTTTCTTGTGCTACAACAAAATACACAGCAAACAACACTGAAGATTCAGAAATATTTAAAACTAATGGCTTCTTACATGCAGACGCAATTGAAATTGTAGAGAACAAAGAGCTCCGTAAGTTATTTGATAAATTCAATGCCATGTATTTTGATGATTTTCTTACAGTTGATTATATTGGCTATGTTGATGCATTTCTTCTGCAAGGTAAAGGTAATTCATATTATTTTGGTGGCAGCGCGTTTTGGAAAGTTGAAGACGACGAAATGGTATATGGTATAGCCATGACAAATAGAAATGATTTTAAAGGTGCAAATGCAACTACTAAGTATTTTAACGGAGTTCTGATACACGAAATGACGCACCTATATTTTTATCAGAAGGCAATGTATGAAGAAGGTCATGGTGAAAATTTCCGCAACAAAATCGACGAGCTTTACGAAATAAACCCACAATTTGAAAAAGTCTATGACTAAGACTGCATCCGGTTGCTGTGGTTCGGCTGCGCTCAGTGACCATAAACACGCCTGCTTGCAACTGCGTAATGGACAATGTATACTGCAACCAATAGGAGAAAATATATGAAAAAGTTTTTAATCATAATTTTAGCATGTCTGCTTCTTGTTTCTTGTGCTACAACAAAATACGCCGCAAACAACACTGAAGATTCACACTTTTTTTATGCTGAAAAATTAAAAAATCCGCATCTTGAAGTTCCAGAAAATCAGGAACTCCGCGATTTATTTGATAAATTCAACGGCCTTTATTTTGACGGTGAACTTACAGTTGATTACATTGGATATGTTGACTATTCTCTCCTGCGTAATAAGGAAGATACATTTAATTATGGCGGTATGGCTTTTTGGTTCTTTGATGAAGACGAAAGCGAATACACCTATGCCATAGCTATGCCTAGAAATCCAAATTTTAAAGGTAGTCAGGCAGCTAAAAAATATTTTTACGGCGTAATGATTCATGAAATGACGCATCTGTATTTTTATCAAAAGGAAATGTATGACGAAGATCATGGAGAAAATTTCCGCAAAAAAATCGACGAGCTTTACGAAATAAATCCACAATTTGAAAAAGTCTATGACTAAGACTGCATTAGGTTGCTGTGGTTCGGCTGGGCTCGCCAACCATGGTTCGGCTGCGCTCACCAACCGCGGAATCTAGACGGTTGCTGCGCGGAGTTGAAGCAACCCGACAATGACAATTTTTGGACTTTTTTAGATATCTCCTCAGCTTCAGAGGTTCAGAAACTTACGATACTTATTCAGTAAATTTTTAAACATTTAATCAGTTTAAATAAAATTTTGAACTTTAATTCTGAAAAATCTTAATTTACAAAGCAACTAATCCATTCAATAATCATCTCATTGATATTCAATGAATACAGAAATGTATTTATAAGGAAAAGGGGGAATAATCAATGAAAAAATTATTGGGAGTTATTCTGGCTGTTGCTTTAGTAGGCACAACACTTGTTTCTTGTTCAAAGAAAGAGTCTGCGGCAAAAGCTTCTTCTGACTCAAAGAAGATTAAAATCGGTGTTTCAATCTGGAGCTCAACAGATACTTTGGGAAGCCAGTGTAAACGCATTATTGATGAAGCTGCAAAAGCTCTTGACGTTCAGGTTATGTACGTTGACCAGGGTCATATCTCTGAAAACGTAACAAGCTCTGCTGAAACTTTGAGTGCTGCCGGCTGTGACGGTATTATCATTTGTAACTCAGCTTCTGCTGAGATGACATCGGTAATCAACACATGTACACAGAACAAAGTTTATTGTGCACAGTTCTTCCGCATCATCAATCAGGACACAAATCCTAACGAATATGCGCTCGCAGCAAAATCTCCATATTTTGTCGGTGCAGTTCATGAAAACGAAATTGAAAACGGCGAAAAGCTCGTTACTATTCTTGCTGAAAAGGGAAACAAGAAAATCGCTCTTGAAGGTTGGGAAGCCGGTGACGCTACATTCCTTCTCCGCTGGCAGGGCTATAAGCAGGGTGTAGAAAAATGGAATGCTTCACACTCTCAGAAAATTGAACTGCTTGAACCGCAGTATGGCGGAACAACATCTGATACAGGCCGTTCAACAGCAGAAGCTATCATCAACGCTAACCCGGACATTGATGCTTTGATTGTTGCCGGTGGTGGTGGAGATACTCTCGTTGGTGCTTTGGCTGCTATCGAATCAATGGGCAAAAAGGGCAAAATCGCTGTTGTTTCTACAGACTTCCTCGCTGACCTTGACGAACAGCTCAAGAGCGGCGGCATGGCTGCTGAATCAGGCGGACACTACTGTGACCCGCTCATCGCTTTCATGCTTGTATACAATGCAATTCAGGGAAATTACCCGGTTTCTACAAACGGATTCTACGATGTAAACTTCCCGTATCTTTATGTTGCTTCTCCGGAAGACTATGCAGCTTATGCAAAATACTTTGTAGATGCTCTTCCATATAACGCAGAAGAACTTAAAGCTATGGCTGCTCTTTCAGAGAAAGATCTTGAAATTGCAACAGCCAAGCTTTCTATCGAAGACGTAAAGAGCCGCAGATAGTTATTAACGGATAGACGGAACAAAGCCGTTTTATCTCTCTTACCAGGGAGCAGCGGAATAACGAACAGGTCTGTTGCTCCCTTTTTTTAGGATGCAAAAAATCAGATGAATAATGATGGAAAATTATCAGGCAGCGGAAATTTTGCCAGATTCAAGAAAAGCCGTTATTTTGGCGTAACAACTCTTATAGTTTTAGCTATTTTGTGCTGGGGAATCTTTAAGATTTTGTCCCCTCAGAATTTTGGAACATCAAAACTTATGTCTGACTATCTTCAGACAAGTATTCAATATGCAGTCGGCGGATGTGGTTTTTACTTCATCGTCGTAATGGGCCTCTTCGATTTTTCTATAGGTGCAAACATTGTGCTTTCATCTATGGTGGGCGTTTTGCTTTCACGCCACTTCGGATATTTCGGGCTTATAGGCGGAACGCTTGTTACAGGCGCTTTAATCGGTGCTTTTAACGGTGTCTTCTATTCTAAACTGAAAATACCTTCAATGATTGTAACTGTCGGCCTCATGCTGATTCTCGAAAGTGTTGCAAACTATGTAGTCCGGCTTGATACTTCGGGTTTCCCTGGAAAGCTTACAAATGCTTCTATTCTCGCATTCAATCACGCTCCATGGAATTATATCGTTGCATTTATTGCCTTTGCCCTTATGGTTTTCATTCTGCGGTTCACCAGAATTGGAACTTACTGCAATGCTATCGGCAGCAACGAGCTTGTGGCAAAAAACATGGGTATCAGCGTTGAAAAATATAAGTTCATCGGTTTTGTGCTTCTGCACTTTTTTGTAGGCATTATGGCACTTTTAACCGTAAGCTACGGAAAAGGAATCCTTGCAGTTACGGGCATGACCAGCATGGACAGAAACTTCAAGCCTTTGATGGGAACGTTTTTCGGTATTGCATTCAAGAAATACGGCTGCCCGGTTACTGCAATCGTAATCGGTGAGTTCATCATCACAATGATTTTCAACGGGCTTGTTGCCCTTAATGTACCTACAACAATCAACGACTTTGTTACAGGTGCAGTTCTCCTTGCTATTGTTACCCTTACTAACCGCGGTAAGCTTGGCAGCGTAGTCAAATAATTAAAAAAGGAGAAGAGTTTTATGAGTGAAGTACTTTTAAAAGCTGAAAACATAAACAAATACTTTGGAATAACACATGCCGTAAAAGATATGTCGTTAGAGCTGTTCAAAGGCGAGATTCACGGACTTATCGGTGAAAACGGTTCGGGCAAATCAACTTTCAGTTCTATGCTTTGCGGCATTTACACAATATCAAGTGGAACTTTCAATCTTCTTGGCAAAGAAATTAAGCCGAAAAGTCAGGTTGAGGCAAACAAAGAGGGCATTTCCATTATCGTGCAGGAAATGGGAACATTGCCCGGTCTTACAGTTGCCGAAAACATTTTCTTGGGCGAAGAAGACAAATTCATGCACGGAATTGTAAAAGATACCGGCGCAATGAACAGAGAAGCTCAGCGGCTTTTGGATTCTTACGGTTTTACAGGCATTAAAGCTTCAAAAATGATAGATATTTATTCTTTTGAAGAGCGTAAGCTTGTAGAAATTGTAAAAGCTACTTATTTTAATCCAAAAATTCTTGTTGTAGACGAAACCACCACAGCATTAAGCCATGACGGCCGTCAGGAGCTTTTTAAGGTTATGAACAAGACCCGCGAAATGGGCTCAACTGTAATCTTTATTTCGCATGACTTGGACGAAGTTCTTGAGCACACAGACAGAATCTCTGTTTTGCGCGACGGCGTTCTTGTAAAGACGGTAAACACTGCGGAAGTAACCACTGACGACCTTAAACGCGAAATGGTAGGCCGCGAGCTTGACGACAAATATTACCGCACAGACTACGGCGAAGCGGTTTCTGACGAAGTTGTGCTGTCGCTTAAAGATTTGAATGTTCCAGGCGAGTTTGAGGACATCAATCTTGAGCTTCACAAAGGCGAGATTCTTGGAATCGGCGGTCTTTCAGAGTGCGGTATGCACGAAATCGGCAAGGCAATTTTCGGCGCGTCTTATAACAGAAGCGGCAAAGTAACTTTGAGCAGCGGCTACGAAATCAAGAATATTCCGGGCGCAATCAAGCACAGCATTGCCTATGCTTCAAAAGACCGCGACAACGAGTCAATTGTTATTGCAGATACAATCGGCGAAAACATCATGCTGCCTTCTTTAGACGATCTTTCAAAGCACGGCTTCTTGAAATTAAAGTCTCTTGATGAATTTGCGCTGAAATTTGCAAAGCAGATGAGCACAAAAATGACCGGCATAAAACAGTATGTGTCTGAACTTTCCGGCGGAAACAAGCAGAAGGTTGTTCTCGCCCGATGGATTGGCAAAGATTCTGACATTCTGATTCTGGACAGCCCGACGCGCGGTATAGACGTCAGGGTAAAAGCTGATATTTATGCCTTGATGTCGGAACTGAAAAAGCAGGGCAAGTCTATCATCATGATTTCGGAAGAATTACCGGAGCTTTTAGGTATGAGCGACCGCATCTTTATAATGAAAGACGGAAAGTTCAACGGCGAATTTAAGCGCAGCCGCGAACTTGGCGAAAAAGACCTCATTGCAAAGATGATATAGGAGAACAAGTATGACCAGTCAAACTGCAGCTAAAAATATAACAGAAGAAGAATTGGCAAAAAAGGCAAAGATAAAGCAGATATTCTCTAATTTTGGGCCTTTGTTCGGTTTTGTCGGAATTATCTTATTATTTTCAATATTAACCGGCGGAAAAATTATTCAGCCAAAAAATTTGAGCCTTATGCTAAGTCAGGTTTTTGTCTTGATGACATGCTGTACCGGCGTTTTCTTGATTATGACCGTAGGCGGCTTGGACTTTTCTCAAGGTTCAATTCTCGGTCTTTCGTCAATCATTTTCTGCTGGGTGTCAATGTACAGCATTCCGCTTGCAGTTATTGCGTCTGTGGCTTCGGGCGCATTGATGGGCGCATTCAACGGCTTTTTTCATGTAAAGTTCAAGATTGCGTCGTTTATCGTAACAATGTGTTCACAGTACTTTTTCAGAGGTTTGTGCAAATACATTACAACAGCCGGCCCTGTACCGGCAAGCTACAACGTGCTTTCGCTAGACCAGACTTGGTTCAAATTTCTTTTGATGGGAATTGTGCTTGTTGTAGTTTTTGTAATCTGGCATTACACAAGAGTCGGTTACGATTTAAGGGCGATTGGAGCAGGTGAGACTGCGGCACGTTTTTCCGGCTGCCGCCCGGACTTAACCAAATTCTTAGTCTATATAACAGCCGGTGCAATCACAGGTTTTGCCTCATTTATCAACGTTGTGCATGTCGGTGCAATTACAGGTACAGCCGGAAGACAGCTTGAAACCCAGATTTTGATTGCTCTGGTTTTGGGCGGAATGCCGATTTCTGGCGGCGCAAAGGCAAGGTTCTCTAACATAATATTGGGAACACTGACTTACTGTGTTCTTGAAAAATCACTGCCGATGGTTTTCCCGGTTGCGGCAACACAGCAGCTTGTAAAAGGAATTATCTTCCTTATTGTAGTAGCCTTAACAATAGACCACGAATCATTAAAAGTTATCAAATAAAAATCTCAAAAATTACCTCCTATTCGACACCGGTAAAAGTTCGTTGAACTGATGCCGGTGTTTTTTTTAGAGGCTAAACCATGGTGTAGCCGCCTTTGCGTTCTTCGGGGTGTGCAACCTCAAAGCCGCAGTTTGCTTCCATATTCAATTCACGCAGCTCTTTTATTCCGTCGATGTAAAGCTGATAATTTATGCCAGTTGATTCGTAACCGCAGCCAACGTCATAGTCGTCACCAAGCGAATTACGCACAATTGCTTCACGCTCTTCACGAGTGGTGTCTTTAATTAGAATGCCTGCCATGCTTTGCTCCTTTCTACATAAAATGGCTAAAACTTAATTCTTAAGAATCTTATAAAATTGATGACGGCGCGGATTGCTTCGTCGCACAGAACGGCGACAAACACGCCGAGAATTCCAAGCTTGAAAACAAAGACAAAAAGCGCAGAAAGCGAGATAACGCCCACAGTTCCAAGAATCTGGGTGAACAGCATCCATTTTGTGTCGCCGTAACCGCGGATTCCGCTGCCGACTATTATGTTGCCGGATTTGCCAAAAAGGTTTGTTGCCACGAGAATGATGTAGATTACCGACATTTCGATAATTTCTTTGTCTGTGGTAAACAGGCTCAAGGTCAGGCGCGGAAAAATTGAAACAAAAATCAGCGCAAAGGCCGCTACAAGAAACGACCATTTTACCGCGGTTTTTACAACTGAACGGTAAAGCTTGTGGTCTTTTGCGCCGGTTGCCTCGCCGGTCAATGTCAGCGTGCCGCTGCCGATTGAGCCGATGACAACGACAAAGAGAATTTCCACTGTAAACACCATCGAATAAATGCCTGCGGCTTTTTCGTCAATTGTGTTGAGAATTCTTATAATACAGAGATTTCCGGCATTCCAGAGCAAATCTTCAAAAGCTGTAGGGATTCCAAGTTTAACAGAACTAAGATACGGTTTGATTTTTGCGCTTAAAATCCGCTTAAGCCCAGGACTTGTAAAGAACTTGCCTTTTTTTGTGACTGTTACATAAAAGAGATAAACCGCGCCGGCGTATTCTGCAATTGTAGTGCCAAGCGCCGCACCCGCAATTTCCATGCGCGGAAAGCCGAATTTTCCGAAAATCAAAAGATAATCCAGAATTATGTTCAGCACCGAACGGATTATGCCGTAAGCAACCAGCGGCTTTGTAAAATTCGAAGTCTGGTAAACGACACTATAAGAAGCATAAAGTCCGGTAATCAGATATACAGGCGCATAAATCCTTGTATATGTAACGCATAAGCCCATTACATTTTCAGAAACGCCCATCAGCTTAAACACAAGCGGGCCGCAGAAAGTCCAGAAAAAGAACAGCAGCACAGGTATAAAGTTATGAAACTTTATCATAGAAGCTGCGTAATCCTTGGCCTTTTCAATATCCTTTTCGCCGACAGACTGGCTTATAAGAATTGATGCGCCCATCGAAAGAGAAAAAACAAAGGACATTGTTGTCCACATCGGTGCAGTTGCATTGCCGACCGCACTCATAAGAAGAATATCCATGCGTCCGAGAAAAATTCTGTCGATGAACATCTGAATCTGTGCAATCAGATTGCTCAGCATAATCGGAACGAAAATCTTGACGAGCTTGTTTTTGTATTCAGTTTTAAAAAGCATTTTAATCCTCTTTTTATACTATAATATTTTTTTCTCTACAATGAAATAATAATGCACGGAATGTAAAAAATCGTGCACGAAATGCATGTTGGTGAATATTGGAATTTGCCTCAGAATTATATATACTTAACAAAAGGGGAAAAAATGAAAAAACTTTTAATGCTTTTAATTGGTGTTCTGTTTGCAGCAGAAATGTCGGCACAATGCCTTTACCACAGATACACAAAATACGAAAGAGATCCTGCATCAGATTATGGCAACGATATTCGCTGCATAAGAATCTACAGAATAATCGATGATGTATCAATCAAATTTCAAGAATACATAATGGATGAGCTTCTTGATGCAAAAATCGATTATTATAATACAAGAATTGTTACGAACATAAACGGCGATTACATCAGCTTTTATTTTGAAGAATCTGACAAACTCATTCCGCGGGCGCAATATAAGATTGACGGAAACGCAAAGCTTACAAAGGTTGAGTTTGACGAGAGCCGCAGCTCTATAAATCAACTTAAAGCAGAGTTAGAGTCTCTTGAAACTTTTGGTCAAAAAACCGGCATAAAACCTGGCGACACAAGCTGGAAATACGGAGAAACATTTGTAAAGCTTGATGATAACGGCACATACTTCTGGAAACATTACAGCGATGATTCATACTATTGGCTTGTCAAAAAAACTTCTGGGGGCTACAAAGTTCATGGCAAGTTTAGCTCTTCCTCTTATGATGGCAATGCCCCTATAAGCTCAATGGCTGTGTGCTATGCGCCTAATAAAGTTGCATCTGTAAATTATGCAGGTCTGGTCGAAAGAGCTGATATTTCTGATTTGAACAAGCCTGAGCCCGATTTTTCAGTCTGGAAAAAATTCAGAGATGCAGTAGATAATGGCAGAACAGAATCAGTTGACGCTTTGCTTGCTTATCAGCTTCATCCGTATGAAAATGCCTACAACTATAAAGTAGATTCAATAATGCAGGTGATTGCAGAAAGCAAAAAACCTGATTTTATTTTGAGCTGTCTTAAATCTATTGAAAAATGCTATGGTGTTCCAGTTCCTTTTCAGGGTGGAAATAAAAACCCTATTTTTGAGATTATCAGGCTGAATGATGCGGCAACGCTCAAAAAAGTGCTTGCATGGAAGCCTGAACTTGCTGATAGTAATGAAATTGGCGGACAGTTTGACGGACCTGCACCTATGCGTGTTGTTGTTGAAAAAGACAATATAGAACTTGCCAAGATTATGCTTCCATGTATAAAAGATGTGAACAAAGTTGTATGTCTCGGCACAAAAGAAAGCGACGGCGGCGGTGCGTATCAACACACATGCAATCTGCTATCTTTTGCAAAATCAGACGCAATGAAACAGCTTCTCATAAAAGCCGGTGTCAGAACGCTTATTCCATATACTTCAGACTGGGAAAAAGAAACTACGGTAAATGACAACAGTGTGAATATCCGTGAGAGTGCAGGCTTGAACGGAAAAAAGATTGACAAGCTTAACAGAGGTACAAAAGTTGAAGTAATTGCTATAGATCCGTTTTATTATAATATTGACGGCTACAAGGGACACTGGATTCAGATAAAGTACAACGGCGGAAAAACCGGCTTTATTTTTGAAAAATACCTCCAGCAGTGGTGGCAGTAAGCTTGAAAACGAGTCTGCGCAATACAAGAAAGTTTTCTGATTAAATTTGCGCGTTTTGTCTGTTTCATTTATAATTTGCTTATGGAATTCTTAAGAAACCATCAGCTTAATATAATGCTATTTTTGAGCGGCATTTGTGCGGTTCTTACAATTCTTGCTTTTTGTACTAAATCTCTTTCAAGCAGGCGAAGAATAGCTATAGGACATCTTGAATTATTTTCATGCATGCTTTTGCTGGCGGACAGATTTGCATATATTTATCGTGGAGACGTTTCTGTTCTTGGCTGGTGGATGGTCAGAGTTTCTAATTTTCTGGTTTTCTTTTTAAGTCTTTTAATCATTCTCGTTTTTAATCAGTATATAAAAGATCTTATTTATAATGAGGGCGGTGTAAAGAAGCCGCTGGTACGCCTTCAGTGTATAGACATATTATGCGGACTTGGAATCTTTTATCTTATTTTTTCACAATTCACTGATCTGTATTATACATTTGATGAAATGAACCGCTATCAAAGATCTAACGGATTTTTGTTCTGCTATGCATTCCCTATGCTTAGTCTTATATTAATAACTTCCGTCACAATCCAATATTCAAGAAAATTTTCAAAGTATGTGAGATATCCGTTACAGCTTTTCTCTATTCTGCCTATTATAGCAACTGTTGTTCAGATTTTTGCTTATGGGCTTTCACTTACAAATATTTCAATTGTTGGTACAGCAACATTGATTTATGTTTTTGTGATTTTTGATTTGAACAAAACTGTAGAAAAAGCGCGCATTCAGGAACTTGAAGTTCTTGAACATGAAAAAACGAATCTTCATACAATGTTTGAGCAGACAACAGAGGCCCTGGCAAGAGCAATAGATGCAAAAGATGAATATACCAACGGTCATTCAAGGCGTGTTGCTGATTATTCAAAGCAAATTGCACAGGCAGCGGGTAAATCTGAAGAAGAATGTGATAAGACTTATTTTGCAGCCTTGCTGCATGATGTCGGTAAAATCGGTGTTCCTATTCAAATTCTTTCAAAAAATGGAAAACTTACTGACGAAGAATTTGAGCAGATAAAACAGCATCCTGTTGTTGGCGGAAATATTTTGTCCAGCATTGAACAGTCACCATGGTTAAGCATTGGTGCAAGACATCACCATGAACGTTACAACGGCAGAGGCTATCCAGATAAGCTTGCAGGCGAAAATATTCCGGAAATTGCACGCATTATTGCAGTTGCAGACGCTTATGATGCGATGACTTCTAACAGAAGTTACCGAAATGCAATTCCACAGCACATTGTCCGTGAAGAATTTGTAAAGGGCATTGGTACACAGTTTGACCCGGATTTTGCAAAAATGATGATTCATTTGATTGATCTGGATACAGAATACAAAATGAAAGAAAGTATATCCGGGGCATATTTAAAATCTAAAACAAGCTTTCACTGTGAATCTGTTTATAACGAATGTTCTATGGGCTTTGGAATTACCCCGATGAATGCGACTATCAGTTTTTTCAGCAAGCCTGATGAAGGAATTGCAGAAAATGAAGGGCTACCAGTTCTGATTATTTTTGATGCTCTCGACGGCAATGTTCATCCGGGAGAAGAGAACAACCGGAATGTGATGTATCTGGAATATGCACAAATCAGACTGGACGGCAAGCTTACAGACAAAAACGTAAGAAAATCAGAAGTCAGAATAAAAAATCAGAAAACGCCTCTTGAAAAACACAGGTACAAGATTGAAGCTGTAAGAAACCGCGATCATGTTTATATCCGTATGTCTAACAAAAATCAGCTTTTTGAAGTGCTTTTAGCCTTGCCGGATATTTCGCGTTATGCCTTTCTTTCTATCAGTGGGGAACACTGTAATGTCGATGATATTTCAGTAAAAGTTGATGATAAGATTACGCCTTTTGAGTCTATTCCCCGCATTGCAGAAGAAATCTCTTACATTAAAGGCTGCCCTGAAGGAGATATTCCTAACGTCCAGTCTAACGGCTACAGGCTGGCTTCTTCTCAAGGAATTCCAGTTAGTGAGAAAATGGAGCTGACTTTTCATGCGGTTAGTTATCCGACGGCAAGACTTGTATGGCATTGTCCGTTTATCTGTCTTTTTTCTTCGACAAACGGAAAGCTCGAAGATTCTGATTTTTGCGAGTATCAGCTTTTACGCTTGGACGGAGAGAGCAACGTTTCTGACGGGCGTGTAAAAAATGAAGTTTTTGTAGAACAGACTGAAAACTTTAAAAGCTGGGATAACTGGAAAGAAGAAAACAAAAAAGGTCTGGACTGTAAAGTAACAATCGAAAAAGAAACCAACAAAATTATAATGCAGACCGAAAATTTTGGGCTTAAGATAAAGAGTGAATCTACTATTCTTAAAGACACTAAAAATCTTTATATTGCTCTAACCGGCGACCAGTGTGCTATTACAGATATTCATATCAAACGATAAATTGTTTTTGAAGAAGCGCAAAGACAAACTTGCCACATAATTTTTGCGCTTCTGTCTATCAGTTTACGGGCTCTCACGAGCCGGTGCCGTCGTACTTTCTTGCGCCGAGCAGCCAGAATCTGTAGCTCAAATAGAAGAACACAAGGCCGATAAGCGGTGAAAGCCACGAAAGCAGCGGAATGTTTTCCGGACGCAGAATTACCAGCGAAGGGTAGTACGCAATAAACGCAATCGGAATCACAAAGGTAAAGATGATTCTGAAAACCGTATTAAAGATGCTCGCCGGATATTTTGCAAAATCCTTAAAGCGGAACATAATAACCATTATATACCCGGAATTCTGAATCCAGAAACAGGTTGCAGCCGCAAAATTCATAATCGCAATCATGAAGAGAGAGGCTGCAAAAAGAAACAGCAAAGTCTGCGCGACAGTTGCCGCCGTTACAGGAATCCCCAGATGATGCCATGCAAAAATCAGAGTGCCGCCGCCAAAAGCAAGCTGTCCCAAGCCCTTAACATCAAAAACTTCAGATATATAATAGAAGAAAATGTTTATCGGGCGGAAGCAGTACTTTATAAAATCGCCGGTTTTTACCACATAGCGCAGATTCCAGTTGTTGTCAAAAAAGCATTGAACCGGTGTCAAAGCTATAAGCGAAAAGCCGTACAGAAAAAGCATCTCATACATTGTCCAGCCGTTAATAGACGGAAAATTTTTGAACAGAATCCCGAAAGTCACAAAGCCTACAAGGTTTGAAACAATCATTCCGATATTTGAAATCACAAAGTCTGCGCGGTAGCTCATCTTGCTCTTCAAGTCTTGAACAAGAATTTTGCGGTATATATCACAATAAAAGCGGAATCCTCTTTTTTTGGTTGTCTTTGCTTTATTCATAGTTTTCTAGCCTCCGTTTACAGTAATTCTTTTAAGTGAAAAGCTCCAGAAAATGCAGCCGATTCCGGTTAGCGCCAGACACCAGCCGAGCTGAAGTGCCAGAGAAAGCACCAGACCGCTTCCAAGAGTGTAGCCGGGCTTCTGCAGCAGCACATTCAGCGGCGTATCGTAAATGCAGCGGAACGGCAGATATTGCACAATGTTACGCAGCGTTTCAGGAAAAAACGCCAGCGGAATCGAAGCGCCCGAAAGCAGAAGCACAATGCACTCCTTTACCATGTTTAAGCCCCATGTAGATTCGGTGTACAGGCAGATTGTCGCGCAGATCATATCTATGCTGAAGTTGATGACCAGCGCCATTACCACCGAAACCACAAAGAACAGCAGATTAAAGCTTAGCGCAATACTGCCGTGCGTCAGTATGTTGATGATGATAAAAGTCGGCAGAAAGGTCAGAAAGAACGACATGATGTTTTCTCCGATGTATGACCAGAAGCTGTACTCGCGGAAATTCATCGGCTTGAGTAGCTTCAGTACAATTGAGCCGGACTGAATTTCGCGGCTCATGTCCCAGACAAGAAAAACCTCAAGAAAGTTGAACAGCGCTGTCGCAAGAACGAGATAAACCAGAGTGTCGTTCAGCGTCATGCCGTTGACGACGTCGCTGCCTGAGCTGGCGTAAATTGCCTTCCACAGAAAATAAATCAGAACCAGATAAATCAAGTTGCCGAAAAGAGTTACAAAGGTACCGAGGCGGTAATGGAGCTTTTCCATCATGCCAAGGCGGGTTAGTGCTAAGTATTTCTTTAAGTTCATAAAACATCTCCAAAATAGATCCCGAAACAAGTTCGGGATGACAACAGTTCTGTCACCCTGAACTTGTTTCGGGGTCTCATCATCACGCGCTGCGTGCAGCGGCGTTCTCGTAGATTTTCTTGATGACTTCCTCTGTCGAAATATCCTCAAGCTGAATGTCTTTTATGCCGCCCTTCCTCTGATATTCTGAAATTACAGACATAACGTCAGTTTTAGACTCATCAACGAGAATCTCTTTCCAGCCTGAGCCGGTCAAATTTAGGCGCAGAGTTCTGTAAGAGCCAAAGTAGTGTTTCAGGTGCTCAATGTCGTTGTCGTAAATCATGCTTCCATGGTCAATGATTACAATTCTCTTGCACAGCGCATCAACATCGCCCATATCATGAGTTGTAAGAATCACCATCGTGTTCTTTTCCTGATTCAAGCCTTTGATAAGGTCTCGGATTTTTGCCTTCATCGAAACATCAAGACCGATTGTCGGCTCGTCAAGGAATACGATTTTCGGGTTATGCAGAAACGCCGCAAGAATATCGCTTAAAGTACGCTGGCCTAGAGACATCTGGCGCACCGGCTTGTGCAGAAGATTTTCAATATCTGCAAGCTCGCTGTACAGCTCAAGCATTCTGTTGTAGTCCGCTGTATCAATCATGTATATGTCTTTGAGCAGCTTGAATGATTCAATAAGCGGCAGCGACCACCACAACTGGCTTCTCTGACCGAAAACTACGCCGATGTTTTCAGCATTGCGGGTTCGGTTTTTGTAAGGTACAACGCCGTTTACTAAAATCTCGCCGCTGGTCGGCTCAAGCACGCCGGTCATCATCTTGATTGTTGTTGATTTACCCGCACCGTTTGGGCCAAGGTAGCCGACAATCTCGCCGGGCTTAATATTAATGGAAATGTTGTCAACGGCTGTAATAGTTTTGTAGTCGCGCGAGAACAAATCCTTAAAGCTGCCTTTCAGACCTTCATGCCGGTTGAGTACCTTAAATTCCTTAACTACGTTCTTCATGATGATTGCGTTTGTTTCCATAAAAACCTCCGTTGCTCGTCATCCCGAACTTGTTTCGGGATCTGCTATTAGATGCTGAAACAAGTTCAGCATGACAATACTTTTCACTTGCGTTTTATTATGATTCAAATTATACTCAAAAAGAATATGTAAGAAAATTATAATTATGACATATTTTTATAACAATATTCCACTGAAAATGTAATATTGTTATTATTTTGAGGTTGTATTATGGCGACACCGAAACGCGGAATAATCATGAAGCGCAGTGACGGATCAGAAGTTGTAAACTACAATAACGATTCGTTTCCAACTTATATTCACGACGGCTACATTTTTCCGGGCTGCACATGGGAGCGCGTTCCTCATTATCATGATGATGTGGAATTTATAAGTGTTCACTCCGGCAGCATGGGCTATTCTGTTGACGGCACAAATATCATTCTGAAAAAGGGCGACACGATTTTTGTCAATTCAGATAGAATCCACTATTCATTTTCTACAGAAAACAGGGTTACAAGATACGTTATAGCTGTTATGCACCCAAGCATTATATGTTCGTCTTTTGCTGTTGAAACAAAAGCCATTAAGCCTGTTATCACAGACCGGAGCGTTCCGTTCATTCATTTTAAGGCGGAGGACTTTGACGCACCAGCTATGCAGAATATTCTCCGCGAAATGGCAAAAGACGCTGTTGAAAACGAGTTTCTGATTACAAAGTATTTTTTTGAACTTTGGGATATTATCATGCACCGTTTTACAGATGCTTACCGTGTTCATATAAGCCATATTGAAGAAGGTGATTCTCACAACGCTAAGCTTAAGGCAATGATGATTTTTATAGACGGCCATTATAACGAGCAGATTACGCTAAAAGATATTGCCGAAGCGGGCTGTGTAAGCCAGAGCCTTTGCAATCAGATTTTCAACAAACTTACGGAAAAGTCGCCGGTGGAATATCTTATGCATTACAGAAGCCGGAAAGTTGCGGATTTGCTTCAGGCGGGCAATATGAGCATGGCTGAAATTGCGGAGATTACCGGCTTTTCCGGCGCAAGCTATATGGCAGAAACCTTCAAGAAGTTTTACAAGATGTCGCCGCGTGATTTCAGAAAATCTCTGAAAAAAAGCTGAAAAGCCGGGCTTTTGTGCTGTTTCTTCTATTGGAAACTGAACCAAAATGCCATATTATTTGTTAAGCGAGGTCAAAATGAAAAAGAATTTTGGAAAAGAAACTTTTATGTACCCAATGCCGGTGCTTATAATTGCAACTTATGATGAAAACGGAAACCCGGACGCGATGAACGCTGCCTGGGGCGGAATCCATGACACAAATCAGATTGGCATCTGCATTGACAGAAGCCACAAAACCGCAAAGAATATTGCGCACCGCCGCGCGTTCACCGTAGCAATGGCTGATGCAGCTCACGTAAAAGAATGTGACTATTTCGGTATTGTGAGCGGCAACAAAGAGCCTGATAAAATTAAAAAAGCCGGTTTCACTGTTACAAAGTCTGAATTTGTTGATGCACCTGTAATAAACGAGCTGCCGATGGTGCTTGAATGCGAAGTTGCCCAGATGAGCGGAGAGAGCGAATATATTGTCGGCAATATCATAAGTGTTTCAGCCGATGATTCTATTCTTACGGACGGAAAAATTGACCCGGCAAAACTCAAGCCGCTCTGCTATGACCCGGTGAACCACAACTACAATGTGCTCGGCGGGGTAGTTGGCAAAGCATTTTCAGACGGAAAAGCGCTCTTAATGCCGGAGAAAAACTATGAAAACTGATGAAATAGGAGAAATCCGCGTAGGTTACCCTGACTGTTGTTTTTCAGTTGGAAACAACTGGTTCCGTTGCAGAGCCGCCGCCATTATAATAGAAGATAATTCGTTTCTTGTAATAAAGACAGAATCTTCTCCGCACTTTTATACAGTGGGCGGCGGCGTTCACATGAACGAAAAAACCGAAGACTGTATTGTCCGGGAGGTTCGTGAAGAAACTGGTGCCGACTATGAAATAGACCGTCTTGCCGTTATTTGCGAAAACTTTTTTAAAGGGCAGGAAATCGGGCTGAAAGACAAAAAATGCCACGTCATTGAGTTCTATTACCTTATGAAAAGCCGCGGCTCAAAAGATTTGCACTGTCAGAGCTGCGGTTTTAATCACGAAGAAGAAAAGCTTTACTGGATTCCGCTTGCTGAACTTGCTGAAACCAATGTAAAGCCAGAGTTTTTGCGCACCCGTATGAAAGAAATCCTCGAAAGCAGGGAGACCCTTCATATTATAAATGACGAAAGATAATCACATTTTCTTGTTTTATTGCATAGATGGGATTATAATTGACTTATGCGTATAAAGAAGATTCATTTATTTACAATTATTGGCGGACTTGCGGCTGCTGTGCTGATTTTTTCATGCTCAACAGTTAACGACATTTTTGGTTCGCCTGAACTTTCGGTTAAAGGAATTTCCATAAAATCGCTTGATTTTGAGGGAATTACATTCAATATGGATTATGCTATCACAAATCCATATCCGCTGGGCTTTTCGCTCAAAAGCATGGCAGCAGACGTTGCTTTCGACAACACAGTGCTTACCAAGCTTAGTGCTGACGAAGGCATTTCGGTTGCGTCTATGAACACAGCGACTAACAGCGTAGCGTTCAAGATTCCGTACACAACGATTATCAATCTTGCAAAAAACATCATGGGCTCAGGTTCTGGCTCTGGTGCAACTGCAAACGCGAAATCGCTTACAATGACCTCGCTGCCGTTTACAATTACCGGAAAAGCTGAGCTTGACTTGAGCGCAATCTCATTTTTGGAGAATCAGTCGCTCACTCTGCCGTTCAGCAAGAATTTTGATGTGCCTATTTTTAAGCCGTCAGTTTCAATTTCCAACTTAAAAATGCAGTTGCCTACACTTGCCGACTTGCAGAATGCGTTTACCAACGGCGGCATGACACTTACAAAGGCAGCGACTTTGGCAAGCTCTATCATGTCGGGCGGTTCTGTTGCAGAATCAATCTTTGACGGAATTAATTTGAACATGAACTTGAACTTTGACGTTGATGTCGCAAGCGAAGGTTCTGCGCCATGGCAGTATGTGCTTGAAAAATGCGCGCTTCAGACCGGCACAGGCAATCTTATTGATTTGAAACCGACAGGAAACACCACAATCAATTCTGGCGGAAGAATTCCGATGACTGCAACGCTGAATACGCTTAGCGCAGGCAAGCTGATTGCACAGATTTTGAACAAATCTAACACAGACCTTGTCTTTGCCTTGGACAGCGACCTTACATTTACGGATCTGCCTGAGTATGCAAAAGCTTTGCCGCTTTCTTACACAAAGACACTGCCGCTTTCAAACGTAAAAGTTGCAAAGTAGTCTGCGATTTTTGTGAAACAGGGATGACCAAGAAGTTTAAAGTCTGGTGTCATTCCGAACTTGTTTCGGAATCTTTACGCCGTATATGGTGTAGATGCTGAAATAAATTCAGCATGACAGTACTTTTTGGGCATCCCCTTTTTATTCGTGTGTGCCGATGACTTCGCCCATTTTTACAGGCGTTTCTATGCCGAGGGCTGAATTCTGCAAAATTGGGGCTTTAATTTGAGCGGTACCGCGCTTCAAAAGCAAAATCACAGTTGAGCCGCCGTACTCAAAAAAGCCCTTTTCTCTGCCGCGGACGGCTGTACCTTCACCCTCAAGATTTACGATTCTGCCCACGAGCATTGCGCCTACTTCCATTTGGATAAATCTGCCGAAAACCGGGCTTTCAATCAGCGTGTACTCGCGGCAGTTTTCGGCGAAAACAGGGCGCGCTCTAAGTGCTACAGGGCGCACCGTATGAAGCACACCCGGAATAAAGATATTGCGCCCTTTTTTGCCGCCGTCCGCATAGCTGTAGCGGTGGTAGTTGTCTACACAAAGCCTGAAAACAAGGCAGAGCCCGCCCTCAAATTCTTTGGCGAGCACTTCATCTTTTAAAAGCGAAGTAACTGTATATTCAGACTGCTTTACAGGAATTATTGTGTCTTTTTCGATTTTCCACACAGAAAGAAGCCCGTCGCAGGGCGCGCACAAATGCGTTTCTTGCATGTCAAAAGGGCGGAGTCCGTCTTTGATTTTGCGTCTGAAAAATTCGTTGAAAGTCTTTATGCCGTCAGTCTGATAATCTTGCAGATTTATGCTGTTTTTTCGGACAAAGCCTTTGATTAAAAAAGCCGAGCACCGCGAGTCAAGAAAATTTCCGCAGAGCTTAGAAACTGCGCGGGCAGAAAGCATTTTAAGCAAGACCCGCCCTGCAACAGTATTATATAGAAAAGAAAGCAAATCCATAGCGGCGGCGTCTTACTGCTTTTTCATTACAATAAAGACATACATAAGCGCGCCCGCTTCAATCAAGCCTATGGCTATCATAATCAGGATTTCCTTAAGTTCAGGTTTTTTTATCTGAATTTTTGAGATAAACAGAAAGCCCAAAATGCCCAAAAAGATAAAGTACAGAATCGTAAGGTTTGCGCTGAAGAAAATATGCAGCAGAAGAATAGTCGGGAACACAAGAGCCGAGCTTGTAACCGGCAGCCCTGTGTAAGTCTTATTTGCGCCTTCTTCTGTTTTCTGGCGTTCTTCTTCTATTACATTGAAATATGCAAGCCTAATCATGGCGGCAAGCGCGTAAAAAACAGAGATAGCTGTAAGTATAATCTTTATAATTGCAGATTTGTCCGCAAGATGAAGGAACTTAAAATCTGGAAAATTCGAAAATTCAATGCTGCTTCTCATCATTGCAATGCCGATGCAGGCAGGCAGAATACCGAAAGCCGCCAAATCTGAAAGCGAATCAATCTGAATACCGAATTTTTTCATAAGCTCGGTGCGGTCTTTTTTTGTACGGGCAACTTTTCCGTCAAAAGCGTCGCAAAGTCCGCAGAACATCAGAAAGAACATGCCGAGATACGGATGCCCGATGTCGTTGAGGCAGAGCATAATACCTGTCGTTGCAGAAATCATCGAAAGATAAGTGAGAATCACTGTGTAGTCAAAACAAACAATCATAAGGTTTCCCCTTCGTTTTTCCTCAAGCGAAGCATTATATGTCCTAATAATACAGTAAAAATGCTGATAATACTACATGTATAGAACGAAATTCCGCGCCCAAGCAGAGCAAGCGAATATGCGGCATCTTCGCCGAGAAGCATTGTGTAGCCAAAATACATAAGAAATTCCGAAATACCTACAGCGCCCGGAACCGGGATAAAGTTTGAGCCGATTACGACATAAGTCTGAATGGCAAAAACTTTAAGACCGTCTGAAATGCTGCCATGCAGAGCGTAATAGCAGAAAACCGTTACCAGAATCTGCGACGCGCGCTGCAAAAGATTAAGCAGATAAGTCTTTATAAGCAGGTGTTTTTTCCCGGCTAAAGTTACGACACATTCGTTATAGTTTTCAATTATTTTATCAAGGCGTTTTCTCAGTTTTTCAGCCGCGTTTTTGCAGTGCAGCTTATTCATAACTGAAATTATCATATTTCCGGTTTTGAGAAGAATGCTCTGCTTTTTCAAAAGAATGATGAAAAACACCGTAAGCAGAATCATCATCGCAATTCCAATCAGAATCATTACCTTGCAGGGCGTTGCAAAATCAAGAAAAATACCCGGAAAAAAGATAATTGAACCAAGCCCCAGCGTAATAATCGCAAGCGTGTACATCGTAAGATTCAGTATGAGCGAAACAGTTACCGCCACACCCGAAATTCCGTCTTTGTGCATAAAGTAGGCGCTTGCAGGCTGTCCGCCTGTGGCAGACGGTGTAATCGAAGAAAAGTAAATGTCTGCCGAAGCGTAGAGAAAGCCGCGGCGTTTCTTGGCAGGGTAGCCGAGCGTGCGCAGAATAAGCACAAGAGAACGTCCTTCAAAAAAGATAAAGCCCATCATGCACAATGCCGCAGGTACAAGCCACAGCGGCGAGGCTTCTTTTATGCCCTGTACAAATTCAGAGACAGAAAGACCGCTCGCATAAAAAAGAGTGTATATAGTAAGAAACGAAAGAAAAAATGTAATGGCAGTCCATAAAATCTTTTTTTTCATAAGTTCGATGGCTCTATCATAGCCCTTATCTTAAAAAATGTACACAGGCACGCTATTTTTTGGTTTTGGGCGCAAACTTGACATGGTCGCCGCGGCTGTGCACAACCTGATAGCCTGTGCCTGCCACGCGTCTTGACATGCAGCGTATACATTCTGCTGCCTCGTCGCCGGTGCAGATTTTGTTGTCATAAAGCAGGTACTTTTTGCGCACACCGGACGGTGAAAGATTGGGCATTACTACATTTGCTCCGGCTAAAATGCCTTTTTCGCGGCCTTGCGGGTCTAGCGTACCGAGCGCCGTTGTTGCAGGCAGCAGCACTTCAGGCAGAATAAGCCTTATTACCGAGAGAAGCCTGAGCGTCATGTCTACAGAGCCGGGCGCGCAGTCTTTGTATTCGGTGTCGTGGTGCGGAATAAACGGACCTATGCCCACCATTTCGGGCTTAAGC
Organism: Spirochaetaceae bacterium; assembly: GCA_017614995.1. Lineage (GTDB taxonomy): Bacteria > Spirochaetota > Spirochaetia > Treponematales > Treponemataceae > UBA1240. The sequence continues at coordinate 84,474 of JAGAAX010000006.1, read as the reverse complement.
TGCTGCAAAAAGCGCAGGTCTTCTACAATGTTTTCTGTAGTCTGTCCGGGCGAGCCAATCATCATGCCTGCACCAACCTGAAAGCCGATTTCCTTTAAGTTTTTCAGGCACTGAATTCTATGCTCAAAAGACATTTCTTTTGGGTGAAGCGTCTCGTAATGGGCTTTATCTGCTGTTTCGTGGCGCAGCAAATAGCGGTCTGCACCGGCGTCAAAAAGCTTTTGGTAGCTTTCTTTTTCGCGCTCGCCGATTGAAAGCGTAACGGCGCAGTCCGGGTGGCGCTCTTTTAGTCCGCGGACAATGCTTATCATGCGTTCATCTGTAAAATACGGGTCTTCTCCGCCCTGAAGCACGAAAGTTCTGAAGCCTAAGTCATAGCCCATGTCGCTGCATTCAAAGATTTCGTCTTCGGTCAGCCGGTAGCGCTCGGCGTTTTTGTTGCCGCATCTTATACCGCAATATTTGCAGTTGTTTTTGCAGATGTTGGTAAATTCAATTAAGCCGCGGAGATACACGTCCTTGCCGTAGATTTTTTCGCGGACAGCTCTCGCTTTTTCCGCAATATAGCCGCTGAATTTTGGATCACTGCAATTTAATATAGAAAGAAACTCGCCGTCGGTTAAATCGCCTGTTTCAGCAAGTTTATCCGCAAGTTTATAAATCATCGCTTTTTCCTTTTGATTCCATTTTAATTTTACCGAAAATTTGAATATAAAATCAATTGGAAAAACATACTACATGTAGTATAATTTTGTGATTTTAGCTTGCTAAATTCAACAAGTTGTGATATACGTTTAGAGATATTGGAGTTATTCAGTCTGTATGACAAAGAATGTTGCGCTGCTACAATGTGACGAATACGATTTTGACGAAGTTTACGCGGCTATCAAACGCATGTTTGAGCTTGTGCCGCCGCCTGACGTTACAGGAAAGACAGTGCTTTTAAAACCGAATATACTTTCTCCTAAAAAGCCGGAAGCCGCCGTCTGCACGCACCCTATTGTCGTCGGTGCAAGCGTAAAAGCGTTTGTCGAGCTTGGCGCAAAGCGCGTTATAGTCGGCGAATCGCCTGCAACGGCAAACCCGACCACTGCTGCAAAAGCTACAGGAATGTACGAGCAGGTTATCAAAAACGGCGGCGAGTGGGTCGAGTTTGCGGGACAGCATGTTGTTCAGTGCGAAGAGGGCAAAATCGTAAAAGTTCTTGATTTTGCAGAAGCCTTTCAACTTGCAGACGTTGTAGTTTCTCTTTCTAAGCTGAAAAGCCACCAGTTTATGTCTTATACAGGCGCAATGAAAAACCTTTTCGGACTTATTGTAGGCTTAAAGAAGGCTAAGACACATTATAGATTCTCTAATAAAAACGATTTTGCGGCTTTTTTGACAGACCTGAACATTGCGGCTAATGCACAGTATGCAATTATGGATGCAATAGTCGGCATGGAAGGCCCGGGCGGCCCAGGCAACGGCGACCCGGTTAAGCTTGGATTTTTGGCAGCTTCTGACAATATTCTGGCTTTGGATTGGGTCTGCGCAAGTCTTGTAGGCTATAATCCTAGTCAGGTTGCAAATCTTAGAGATGCAATGGAACGCCGCCGCTGGCTTAACTCACCTGACGAGATTGTGACTGTGGGTGCAGATACCGCCGCAATTAAGATTAAGACCCAGAAATTCAAGGCTGTGCACGATGCAGTTGCTTCGATAACTTTGCAGAAAATGCTTCCGGGTTTTGTCAATACAGCGGCAAAGCTTGTGTTTGTTAAGACACCGCGGTTTAACCCCAAAAAGTGCATAAGATGCGGCCGCTGCATTGAGATATGTCCGCCGCACATTTTGCGTTTCTCTGCATATACAGAAGGTCTTGACCAGGCAGCAATAGAAGCAGAACCGACTAAAAATGCGGCAAAAGACGCTTATGTACACATGCTCGACAAAAAGAAATGCCTGCACTGCTTCTGCTGCCACGAAATCTGCCCAGTAGAAGCAATCACCCTGCACAGATTCTAGCAAAGCTTTAGCATGAAAGGCATTAGAATGAGATTTTGCTTGGCGGAAATCCGTTACCCGGGTTTGCGTTTGGGATAATCTACAAATTAGCTCTATAGGCAAACCCTGCCAGTTTTTGCTATGCAAAAACTGGTAAAGGTTGGTGCACAGATTGCTCGCATGCACACCATTTACAAGTTTTGCGAAGCAAAACTTGGCCGTTTCACTAGATTACTCCAAAACTGTAGATTAATCCAAAGGTGAAACGCGTCCGCAATTCACTACTTTCCGCCAGAAAAATACAATCTATATCGATATGCACATACAAGAACCTGTGTAGGCGGATTTTGTGACGCGAATTACATGAACACCGAAGGTGTGAATCTAATTTGCGGAACGGAATCCGACGAAATCAGGTTCTTATATGGTACAATTCCTAGATTGTTTTTTCATGCTGAAGCTGCACAGGTTCTAGTTTTTCCCATTGCATAAATCTTCGATATTGTTGTAATATACAGAATTATGAAATTACCCACTTTTAAAGGCGGTATTCATCCGCCTGAGAACAAAGAGCTTTCTTCAGCTTATGCAATTGAAGAAGCCATGCCGTCAACAAAGACAGTAGTTATTCCCATAACACAGGGCGGTGCACCTAACGTGCCCTGCGTTTCAGTCGGAAATTCTGTCGCAAAAGGACAGATTATAGCGGACGGAACAGGCGCGTTTTCTGTGCCTGTGCACGCATCGATTGCCGGCATCGTAAAAAAGATTGAACCGCGCATTGTAACAGGCAACACCGAAGCATTGTGCATAATTATAGAAGCAGACGGAACAGACCGTACAAGCTATCTTGCGCCGATAGATCCATATTCATGCGAAAAGGCTGCCGCGATAGAGCGCATAAGACAGTGCGGAATCGTCGGCATGGGCGGCGCGGCATTTCCGGCTCATGTAAAGCTTAATGTTCCTGCTGACAAGAAAATTGACTGTGTTATAGCAAACGCCGCAGAATGCGAGCCTTATCTTACAATTGACTCACGCACACTCGTAGAAGAAACAGAAAAGATTGTAGACGGACTTGCAATTTCGCTTCATCTGACAGGCGCAAAACGTGCGGTAATTGCCGTTGAAGACAATAAAGCCTATGCGGTTGAACATATCAAAGAAGTAATTGCCAAGAGCGGAAAATCTGACATTTCAGTTCAGCTTTTAAAGACAAAATATCCGCAGGGCGGCGAGAAAATGATTGTTAAGGCTGTTCTCGGCCGCGAGATTCCTTCAGGAAAGCTGCCGGCTGACGCAGGCTGTGTCATTCAGAATGTAGGCACGCTTATAGCAATGTCAGACGCATTCAGACTTGGTAAGCCGCTTATTGAGCGTTCTCTTACAATTTCAGGCGGCTGCTGCGAAACAGCAAAGAATTTGCGTGTTCCGGTCGGTACTTTAATCGGAGACTTAATTCCAGAAGTTATAAAGCTTAAGCCCGGCGTAAAAAAGATTATCAGCGGCGGCCCAATGATGGGCTTTTCTATGATGAACGCGCAGTTCCCTGTGCAGAAAAACACGTCAGGCGTTTTGTTTCTTTCAGAAAAAGAAGTTTCGCTGCTTGCAGAAACTCCATGTATCGGCTGCGGAAACTGCGTAAACGCGTGTCCATGCAGATTAGCACCTGTATTGATTATGCGTTCTGTAAAAGCCGGTGATTTGAATGATGCCGTCAAATATGGTTTGATGGACTGTAACGAATGCGGTTCGTGCGCGTATGTATGCCCTGCAAAAGTGCGTCTTGTTCAGTATTTCAGGCTTGGCAAAATGAAAAACCGCGAGATTATGGCTAAAAAAGCGGCTGACGCTAAAAAAGGAGCTGACAAATGAGCGCCCCATCTGATGTAAACGAGATTTATCTTTCTTCAAGCCCGCATATTACAAATGATAATTCAACACAGAAAATAATGATTACAGTCATTATTTCGCTGCTGCCGCTGTGTGTTCTCGGTGTTATCCTTTTCGGGCTGAATGCGCTGCTTACGCTACTTGTAACAGGCGTTTCAAGCGTTGTGTTTGAGTTTTTGTTCAGAAAGCTTACAAAACAGCCGATGCGCTCAAGCGACTGCTCTGCTTTGGTAAGCGGTCTCATGCTCGGTCTTGTGCTTCCGCCGGATTTGCCGCTGTGGCTGCCTGTGCTGGCATCGCTTGTTTCAATTGTTGTGGCAAAAGAATTTTTCGGCGGACTTGGCGCAAATGTATTCAACCCTGCATTGGTCGGACGCGCATTTCTGTTCGTCAGCTTTCCAAAGCTTATGGGCACATGGAGAGCGCCTGCCTTTGCAGTTGATGCCGTTTCTTCGGCAACACCGCTTGCAATCGGCAGAAATTTAGCTTCTTATACGGATATGTTTTTCGGCACAACAGGCGGCTGTATAGGCGAGACAAGCACACTGCTGATTCTGATTGCCTTTGTTTTTCTTGTATGCACAAAGATAATTGACTGGCGTACACCTGTTGCAATGGTTGCCACAACCGTTCTTTACGGCTGGTTTTTTACAGGTTCTTATGGCTTGGGTTCTGGCGACGCGCTTTTTGAGCTTATGTCAGGCGGTCTGCTTTTTGGCGCTGTCTTTATGGCTACAGATTACGCTACAAGCCCTGTAACAAAAAAGGGCAGGCTGATTTTCGGTTTTGGCTGCGGTCTTATTACGGCGGTTATCCGTCAGTTCAGCGGCTATCCTGAAGGCGTTATGTTCAGCATTCTTATAATGAACGCTACAGTGCCTTTCTTGAACAGGCTTATCGGCCGCATTTACGGAACAGGCAGGGGAATAAAATGAAAGATATATTGAAACTTGGGCTTGTTTTAGCAGCTTTTTCAGTTGTTTCATGTGTTTCGCTTGCACTTGTAAACAGCATAACAGCACCTGTAATTGCAGAAAAGAAATTGTCAGGCTCTGCTGCTGCAATGAAGAAAATTTTTGCAGAAGCTGCAAAATTTGAGCCGGTTGAAGCGGTTTCAGGTCAGAACAGCGATGTAAAAATACGCAGCGTGAATCTTGCAAAAAGTGCAGACGCTGCGCTTCTTGGTGCTGTAGTTGAGGCTGAAGGCCCAACTTATGACAGAGCTGTAATTCTTGTTGGTGTAGATACATCTTTTGCAGTTAAAGGCACTGAAATTCTTGAATTATATGATTCTCCTGGTTTTGGGCAGAGAGCAAAAGAAGATGGCTACATGGATCAGTACAACGGCAAAACCCCGTCTGACGCTTTTGCTGTCGGCGATGATGTTGTTGCACTTTCCGGGGCTTCAATTTCTTCAAAAGGAATTGCCGCAATTGTTAAGACTGCGGTAAGCGAAGCACAGGCTGTAATTGAGGAAAATTCAAAATGAGAGAAAAACTGAAAATATTTACGAACGGTCTTCTTGCGGAAAATCCGCTGCTTGTACTGATGATTGGGCTCTGCTCTTCGCTTGCAGTAACAACAAAACTGACAAACGGTCTGGGCATGGGTCTTGCAATGACTTTTGTTCTTGTAATGAGCGAGCTTATAATCAGCGTTTTCCGCCGTTTAATACCAGATTCAATCCGCATTCCGATTTTCATTATCGTTATTGCGTCTTTTACCACGATTGTAGATCTGCTTATGCAGGCTTATCTGCCGTCGCTTTCAGAAGCAATGGGCGTGTTTATTCCGCTTATTGTTGTAAACTGCATTATTATGGGGCGCGTGGAATCATTTGCCTCTAAACAGCCGCCGCTCAATGCTGCGCTTGATGCGCTCGGCATGGGCTTAGGCTATACTTGGGTTTTGTGCGGCATTTCGTTTGTGCGCGAGCTTTTAGGCGAAGGCACAATTCTTGGCGCAGGCGTATTGCCTGAAAGCTGCTGCATCGCATTTTTCAGCAAGGCGGCAGGCGGCTTCTTTGTATTCGGCATGTTTATCGCCATTGCAAATGCGGTTAAGGCTGCTTTGGGAGGCAAAAAATGAGCGGACTTGGCAAGATTTTTATTTCATCATGGCTTGTTGACAATGTTGTCCTCATTCAGTTTCTTGCGCTGTGCCCGTTTATCGGCATGAGCAAAGACGTCTCAAAAGCAACAGGCATGGGCGTTGCAACTTCTTTTGTAATGATTCTGGCAACGGCTGTAACTTATCCGCTGTATCATTTTGTACTTGAACCCTTCGGGCTTACATTCTTGCAGACTTTGACATTTATTCTGGTTATTGCAAGCCTTGTTCAGCTTGTTGAGTTTTATCTGAAAAAATCTGCGCCGGCACTTTACAGCTCAATGGGCGTTTATCTTGCGCTTATTACCACAAACTGCGCTATTCTTGCTGTTACGCTCAACTGCATTTCAAAGCAGTATTCGTTTGTAGAGTCAATCGTGTATGCGGTCGGCTCGGCATGCGGCTTTCTTATGGCGCTTGTGCTTATGTCAGGCATCCGCGAAAGAATCAAGATTGCTCCAATTCCGGCTTTTTTGAAGGGAACGCCGATTCTGTTTGTGGCAGCCTCGCTGTTGTCTTTGGCTTTCGGCGGCTTTGCAGGTCTGATTAAGTAAAGGAGTTTCCGGTGACTATTCTTTATACAGTTATTGTAGCTTTTGTTTTGGCATTTGTGCTCGGCGTGCTGCTGGGCGTTTTTAAGAAATTCTTTTATGTTCCGGTTGACCCTACAGTGGAAAAAATCCGCTCTGTGTTGTCAGGCGGAAACTGCGGCGGCTGTGGCTTTCCGGGCTGCGATGGTTTTGCCGCTGCCTGTGCGAAAGGTCTTGCACCTGTAGACGGCTGTACCGCCGGCGGTGTTGCAACAGCAAAGAAAATCGCCGAAATAATGGGTCAGTCTGTTTCAGTTGAGCAGAAAGTTGCAGTTGTAGCCTGCGGCGGCTCAAAAGAGCATTCTGCCGTAAAAGGCGAATACATTGGCATAAAGTCTTGCGCCGCGGCAAAACAGAGCATAAACGGCACAAAAATGTGCGCATGGGCGTGCATAGGCTTTGGCGACTGTGCGGAAGCATGTAAATTTAACGCTATTGCAGTAAAAGAAGACGGAATTGCTCACGTTGACGCGGCAAGATGTACAGGCTGCGGCGTCTGTGTCGGTGTCTGTCCTCAAAAGATTATTACAAGAATTCCTGCCGCACAGAAGGGTGCGCATGTAAACTGCTCTAACCGCTCGCAGAACAAGCCTTCTATAATCAAGAACTGCAAGAGCGGCTGCATAAAGTGCGGCAAGTGCGAACGCACATGCACAAAGAATGCGGTTCATCTTGTAGACGGTCTGCCGGTTGTAGATTATGCGCTCTGCAATGCGTGCGGTGACTGCGTAAACGGCTGCCCGACAAAAGCCCTGGTGCTTGTCTAAGTTTGTGTACACTGCGCGTCTTTGCGGGTTTTCGTAAACTGAAAACCCGCAGGGCGGCTGTTTTACTAAAAAGCGGCAATTACTTCGCCGGAAGGGTATTTTTCAGTAATATAGTTTCTTATTCTTCTGCTCTTCAAAGCTTTAACCAGCGCAATAATACGCGGGTCGTTCTGCCTTCCTTCTTTTACAGTAACAATGTTTATATACGGCATATTCTTCTGCTCTACGATAATTCCGTCTTTTGCAGCGCTAAGCCCTGCCGCAATGGCGTAGTTTCCTGTGATAACAACAGCGTCAACATCATTAAGGGCTTTTACAAGAAAAGAAGCTTCTATTTCAAGAAATTTTAAAGCTCTAAAATTGATTGTAATGTCAGACAGCGTAAGATTGCCGGCAGCTTCAGAGTTAAGCTGAATAAGACCGGCAGACTGCAAAAGCAGAAGAGAGCGGGTGCGGTTTGAAGGGTCATTTGCAATTGCAATTGTTGCTCCGGTTCTAAGATTTTTTATAGAAGAAAGGTTCTTTGAGTAAAGTGCAATCGGTTCAATATGAATTCCGCCGGCATTAACCAGATGATAGCCTTTTTCTTTGTTGACTTCTTCCATATAGGGAATATGCTGAAAAAAGTTGGCATCGAGCTTTCCGTTCTCAACGTCTGCGTTCATCTGCTCGTAGTCGTCGGATTCAACAATTTCAAGAATGATGCCATGCTTGGCTAAGTCTGAGCTTATTATCTTAAGCATTTCTGCGTGGGGCTTTGATGTTGCCCCGACAACAAGTGGCGTAGAATCAGGGTCTTTTATCCCAGAAGCAAAAAGAATTGCCGCGCTCAAAAAAACTGCAATAAATGCCGCTATTTTTTTCATTTTATTCCCCCTAATATAGAATTATAAAAAGTTGCCAAATCGCAATGACGCCTGCACAAGTACAAAAGCCTACGCTAGTTTTTGTGAAACGGAAACTAGTAGGGTTTGCCGAATAAACTCATTAATTAGATTCAGCCAAATCGCAAACCCGTTATCCGTCTATTCCTTCTGGAACGAACATATAACCTATCTGGCGCACAGTTTTGATATAGCCGCCGGGTTTTTCGTCTGTACGCAATTTGTCGCGCAGCCATGAAAGATGTGTGTAAACGGTACGCAGTCCGACTGCAGCATCATATTGCCAGAGATTGTCAAGAAGTTCTTCTTTCTTAACAGCCTGATTAGATTTTTCTATTAAATAACACAGAATCTTGAATTCCTGAAGCGTCAGGTTTACAGCCTTGCCGTTCTTTTCAAGCTTAACCTGCTGATAGTTTATTGTAAAAGGCCCGAAAGAATAAGGCTCTTTCAGCTCCAGCGCAGGGCTGAGACCCTTCTGACCGTTATCGTCAATCTTTTTTTGTGAACGTTGAAGCAGAGCGCCTGTTCTCAACTGAACGGTTACACGCGCCAGAAATTCTTCGTGGACAAAGGGTTTTGTTATATAGTCGTTTGCACCGTTCTTTAAGCCGTGAATCTTATATTTAGTGCTCCGCTTTGAGCTTAGGAATATAAACGGAGTGCGCAGGTCGCCGAGCTTTTTGCGGAGAAAGCGGACGAGGAAAAAGCCTGTGTGATCCTGAAAATTGGTCTCAGAAATAATAAGCGAACATTTGTTGCGCTGCAGCCATTCAGCCGCCTGTGTTACGTTGCGTAAAACTGTAACTGCAAAACCAGATTCCTCCAGCAGGTTTTGTGCCGCAGTGTCGTTCGTTCCGTCAATAATTAGAATTTGCTCCATAATTAAAGTTTAACAAAAAACAGTCTTTTTGTAAAATTTTCCAGAAAGTTCGGAAGATTGGTACATAAAACGAGGTCGTGTGATCTAGAGGTTTGTGTGTATGCTTTAGTTTTTAAGAAAGTATAGAACAAACTTTTCTTTTCCGATAAGATAAATGTGACAAATAAAGGTAACTTTGAGTTAAAAAGGTTACAAAAAAAGATTAAAATTTGATTAAAAGTTAGAAAAAAGCATATATTTATAAAACATTTATAATACATTTGTTTTTGTCTTAAACACGCTGGAATGTAATTGCATTATATTCTTGCTAACAACAAATAAAGGAGTTGTAAAAGATGAAAAAGATTATTGCAATCTTGCTTGCACTTGCTGTAGTTTCTATGGCATTTGCTCAGACAGTTTCTATTTCTAATGAACTGTCTACAGATCCGTTCATTGAAATCAACGGTGGTACTACTTACTGGGGTTTCGCAAACTCAAACATCCTTCGTGAACAGGTTGTTGGTGAAGCTGTAACAGCTGACGGACGTGCTAAAGTTAAGGGCCGCATCCGTTTCGACATTCAGACATTGCAGCCAACTGAAGAATCAATTCTTTCTTTCAAGCCTCGCTGGTCTTGGAACTCAAATGCTAACGCAAACGATGGAAACCGTTCTTGTGTAGCTGCTGTTTTGAAGCCATGGGATTTCTTGGAAATCGGTATTGGTAACCTCGACGAAGTTGGTTATGCTCGTGGTGCTGGTCCAAACTTTGACTGGTCTGAATGGTCAACATGGTACCGCTGGGGCTACAACATGATCCCTGGTCTTGTTGGTCGCTGGCAGCGTGCTTCTGACTTGGTATATGACGGTGTTCACGTAGTATACACAGGTGTACCAAACCTCTGGATTGGTGCTGGTCTCTCTTCTGCTCGCAATGAAAAGAACGAACAGGGATTCACAGAAAGAGAAACAATGCTCAAGAAAGGCATGTTCAACGGTCTTTCAATTGGTGCTGGTTACGATGCTGACTTGTTCAGCGTAGGTGCTGTATGGAAGGGTAACTTCGGTATGGAAAACGGCACAACAGCTGAAACAAACGACAAAGCATATCAGGATCATACAATCTATGCTTCTTTCACATTCAAAGGATTGCAGGAAGCAAAAATTGGAACAAACCTTTATGCTGCTGTAGGTTTCTACACAGCTAAAGCTTCTAAGCTTGTTAACTGGTCTGGTTATGTTGGTGGTGATAAGGGCAATGCTCTCAAAGATGCAGATGGTAACTTGTACAATGCATCTGTAACATCATTCTTGTTTGACATCGGTGCAAACCTCAACTTCCGCAACGGTATTTCTGATGATATCGCTGTAGCAGTTGGTTACTACAAGATTGCTGGTCTTACATCAAAGGTTCTTCCTTTCTGTGTACGCAACACAATCAACTATTCAGCATCTAGCGATGCAACATTCAGCTTCACATTGGGCTATTCACAGTCTGGTCTTGCTGAAAAGAAAGCAGTTGCAGCTGCTTCAAACTTGCAGGCTAACTCAGTTACACCTGCTTCTGGAGCAATCACTCCAACAACACTCGGTGGTGCTGGTTGGTTGGTATTCGCATATCCAAGATTCAGCTGGACAATGGGTGCTCACTCATTCAACTTGGGTGTAAGAACAACAGTTGATGGCGATATCGTTCCACACGCAAAATCAGGTCACGAATGGGCTTGGACAGGTCTCAAAGGCAACAAAGCTACTGTAGACTTCCCACTTTCTTGGACTTACAATTTCTAATTTAAGCTTAACCGTTTAAACTAAGAATTGGCAGGTTGCTTCGGCAGCCTGCCTTTTTTTTTGCCTAAAACTTGACGTGTGTTACATTATAGTGTTACAATTGTCTTATGAAAGAATTCCTTGTATATAGGGGTAAAAAATTTACTATTGAGTGGTATTATTCTCAAAAAGGTAAGAGTCAGCCGCTTGAATATTTTAATGCGCTTCCTGCTATATATCAGCAGAAATTCTTTTATCTTATTAAGCGTATCGGTGATTTTGGTTATATTTCTGATAAGACAAAATTCAGAAATGAAGGAAATGGCATATATGTTTTTAAGCCACAACCGTATAGATTTTTTTCGTTTTTTTATGAAGATGGAAAAATAATTATTACTAATGCTATTATAAAGAAAAGCCAAAAAATGAGAAGACAGGAAAAAGACTATGCAGTTTCTGCACGTGCAGATTATATAGCTAGAACAAAGGAGGGCACGTACTATGAAGACAACTAAAAGCACATTTGACCGCATGATGGAAAATCCTAAATGGAAAAATGATTTTGAAAAAGGTTATGAAGAGTTTCTTATTTCAGAATTTATGTGTGAGCAAATGGAGCAGGCTGACATAAGTGTTCGTGAACTGGCTGCAAAAGCAGGTGTTTCGCCTACTACAATTCAGCATCTCCGCACAGGCAAAGCAGAAAATGTAAAGGTAAAAACACTCCTTTCAGTTTTACATGAATTAGGATATAGTCTAAAACCTGTATCATCTGCAATGTAGCCCGATAATGACCATGTTTCCAGTGTGCACCATTTACAAGTTTTCGCCTTGCGGAAACTTGCTCGTTTCGCTAGATTAATCCGAAATCGAGGATAAATCTCAAGCGAAACACCGTCATTCTCGCGCTTGATGCGGGAATCTTTCCATTGCAAAAATCCTCAAAATATGCAAAAAATATGCTATGAAAACAAAAAGATTTTTTGCAAAAATGTTTGCACTTGCCGCTACTTCAGTATTATTTGCTCAGACAGTTACAATCACAAATGAATTGCTGAGCCAGCCGCAAATTGCCATAAGTGACAAAGCCAATTACTGGAAATTCAGCAAAAGCTACTTTATCCGCGATGAAATATACGGCGAGGCAGTTACAGCCGATAAACGTGCTAAAGTCAAAGTCCGTCTGCGCTTAGATGTTCAGCCTTTAGATCCTAGTGAAACCTCGATTCTTTCTGCAAAGCCGCGCTGGTCTTGGAATACATTGGCTAATGCTTCTGACGGCAACCGTTCTGCTGTTGCCGCTCTACTCAAGCCTGTAGATTCAATTGAAATAGGCATAGGCAATATTGAATCAGTCGGCTACGCTCTTTCATGCGGGCCAAACATTTCAAGAACAATGTGGACAGATAAATTTATCACAAACGTCAATGTTCTTCCCGGTGTTGCCGGAAAATCGCAGTATATTCATAATATGGTAGACAGCGGGCTTCAAGTCTGCTATACAGGCATTTCAAACCTTAAAGTTGGGGTAGGGCTAGTTTCGCCTTCTTCAGACAGGGAAACAACTGTAAAAAAGGATCTGTTCAACGGCATAGCTGCCGGTGCTAAATATTCGTCAAAGCTATTTGAGCTTGGCGCAAACTGGCGCGGAAATTTTGGCGCAGAAAATGGCTATAAAGCTGATAATACAGATAAATCTTATCAAGACCACACAATCTATGCAGGTTTTACCTACAAGGGTTTGTCAGAGGCTAAAGTCGGCACAAAAATCAACGCGGCACTGGGCTATTACACCAGTAAAGCATCGGCTGTAGCAAAATCAAAAGATATAAAATCATTCTGCATTGGTGTTGGTGCAGACTTCAATTTCCGCAATGGAATTTCAGATTCTGTAAACATTGCGGTGGGCTATACAAAAGAAAACGGCTTGAAATCAAAGGTGCTGCCGTTTGTTATCCGAAATTCGTTCAAATATACAGTTTCAAAAGACGCTGCCTTTAATTTTGAATTGTGCTATTCACAGTCAAGCCTAAAAGAGAAGACCGCCGTTGCCGCCCAAAAAAATATTTCTGGCGCTGCAATTACAGCACCTGTAAAAAATGCGGCTTATACTCCTACGCTTTATTCAAGTGAATGTGGCTGGCTTTTTGTTGCCAAACCGACATTCACATTCTCTATGGGTTCGCATGTCTTTAGCATGGGCGTTAAGGCAATTGTTCTTGGCGACATAGTTCCTCATGCAAAGCAAGGCACAGAATGGTCTTGGATAGGCCTACGCGGCAGACAAGCCAGCATCGGCTTCCCAATATCCTGGGGCTACAAGTTCTAGTTAAGTGAAGAGCGGTGACAAAACAGAAAAACCCAATTATAATTAAGTAAAGCAAAGGTAGATAAACTAATGAGCCGGATTCAGAAAGTGTTGTTGTCAGTGCTAAGCGGATTGCAGGATAAAAATATAAGTTTTTCTGAATTGACAAATTTGATGAATGTGCTTGGTTTTGCTGTCCGTATAAAGGGAGACCATTATATATTTACAAGGTCTGATATAGCTGAAATCATTAATTTGCAGCCCGATGGAAGTAAAGCAAAACCTTATCAGGTTAAACAAATTAGAAACTTAATATTGAAATATAAACTTGGGGGTACGGTATGAACAGGTATGAGATAATCATTTATTGGAGTGATGAAGACAATTGCTTTATTGCAGAAGTACCTGAACTGCCAGGTTGCATGGCAGACGGTAAAAACCGTACCGAAGTTCTCCAAAATGTAGAAACAGTCATTTCTGAATGGATTGAAACGGCGGAACTTGAAGGCCGCGAAATCCCTGTTCCAAAAGGCAAGCTTGTATATGCATAATACTCTAAAAAAATGTTGTACACTGCCGCCAGATTGACTTTTTTATAGATAAAACCCAATGCGCACTCGTTACATCTTGAAGTCTTCGCCTAGGTAGATTTTTCGGGCTATTGGCGACTGCAAGATGTCCTCTTTGTTGCCCTGCGCCACAATTTCGCCTGTGCTGATTATGATTGCTCTGTCTGTAATTTCAAGCGTATCGCGTACGTTATGGTCTGTAATCAGCACACCGATTCCGCGGTTTGCAAGCAGCCGTACAGTCGATTTAATGTCTGCCACAGCAATTGGGTCAATGCCCGCAAAAGGCTCGTCCAAAAGCAGAAATTTTGGCTCAATCGCAAGCGAGCGTGCAATTTCTGTTCTGCGCCGCTCTCCGCCCGAAAGCGTATAAGCCTGCTGCTTTCTGATTCTTCCAATCGAAAATTCTTCTATAAGTTCTTCGAGCTTTGCTTTTTTTTGCGCAGTGGTCAAATCATGGCGCTTTTCTAGCACAGCGTAGATATTCTGCTCAACCGTAAGCTTTCTGAATACCGAAGCTTCTTGCGGAAGGTAGCTTATGCCCATGTGTGCGCGTTTGTACATCGGCAGTTTTGTTATGCACTTGCCGCCGCAAAAAACCTCGCCCTGTGTCGGTCTGTAAAAGCCCACAATCATATAAAAGGTGGTTGTTTTGCCTGCGCCGTTTGGCCCTAAAAGTCCTAAGATTTCGCCTGTGTGCATAGAAAAATCTACGCCCCTTACAGCCTGCTTCTTGCCAAAATACTTGTACAAGCTTGAAACGCGCAGAATGTCTTTTTCTCTGTCTTCAAGTTCAGAATGAGCCGCCATGTTAATTGTCCTCGCTTGTAACGTTGCCGCTTACTTTTCCGTCAAGCAGAATCTCTTCAGTTTCAATGTTCAGCGTAATTTTCTGCGCCTTAAAGATGTCCTCTCCGCGCACAATTTTCGGGTTGCCGGTTAAATCCACAGTTTTGTCGTTTATCTTGTAGACGGCAAGCGAGCCTGTGCCCTTGCTGTTGTTCTGGTTAAGCCTCACATTAACCTGAAGTGTGGCAATCTCTGTGTTGAGGTCATATTCCATTAACTGAGAATACGCGTCTACGTTGTTTTTGTCGTCTCTTACACTGACATTGCCCTCAAAATAGACCAGATTCGTTTTTCTGTCAAAAAAAAGCTTGTCGCATGTAAAATCAAGCCCTGAATTAAGAGATTTCCCGCGCACACCGCCTGTCGCCGTAACGTATCTGTAATTTTCGTCCTCAAGTTCAATTAAATTGGCGTTTATGCGGAATGTTTCCGTTGTGATGTGTGCGTGTCTTTCAAGCACAGTCTTGTTGTTTGTTTCAGAGGCAGAACCCTGCATATAGTCTGCACTGAAAGAGATTTTATCGCAAAAGCAGAGCGCAGAGCAAAAAGCAAAAATCAAAACAAAAACGGTTTTCATCGTCATTCCTTGCATTTAATTTTTTGTCTCAATCGTGGCATTGACTTTTCCGTTAAAAACATAGTTTAACGAAAGCGCGCTGAAAGCAAAGCCCGAGCCTGTAACAGTCAGAGAAGAATTGTTCTTTGCGTCGGGCAGCTTGTGTATTGTTACAACCGAAGTGTCGTCTGATGTAAGCTGGCTTGTTTTGTCGTTCCATTTCAAGTTTTCGGAGTTTATGGTAATTCCGTTTTTGATGCTGTTAATGTTTGTATTGCCCAAGAGCAGATAAGTTGAAGTGCGGTTGTCTATTTTGATAAACTCCGAGCTGCCGGTTGCAGTAACTTTTTTGTTGTCATAAGATTTGAAGCTTACATCATTGCCGTAAATAGTATCGTCTTCCTTGAAAATCTCTAATGTTGCGGCTTGTAATGTCGCAGTCTCTTCAAATTTTTCGATTCTTGCAAAGTTTACGTCTGACAAAATCATTTCTGGCAGAATTCGCTTCTGCTGCTCGTTCTGCGTGCCATAATCAAGCGAGCACGAAACAAAGAGAAACGGTAATATTGCCAAACCCGAAAAAAAGCCTTTCTTCAAGATTAACTCCGTTCTCATAATGCCATAATTCATGCTTTTTTACAAGGTAATGCAGAATGTAAAATCTTTCTGCACATGGCAAAAAATCTGTGCAAAAATTCTTGTTATCTATGATTTGTTTGTGCTAAGATATGGAGCGTTATGAAATGTGGATTTGACAACGAAAAGTATTTGAAGATTCAGTCTGAGCACATAAAGGAACGCATCTCTAAGTTTGGCAATAAGCTCTATTTGGAATTTGGCGGCAAGCTGTTTGATGATTATCACGCATCAAGGGTTTTGCCAGGTTTTCAGCCCGACAGCAAACTGCGTATGCTTATGCAGCTTGCAGATTATGCAGAAATCGTCATAGTCATCAGCGCCGAGGACATCGAGAAGAACAAAGTCCGCGGCGATTTGGGCATAACCTACGATATGGACGTTCTGCGCCTCAAAGACGAATTTACCAACCGCGGCTTGATGGTAAGCTGTGTTGTCATTACGCATTATCAGGCACAGGCTGCTGCCGACATTTTCCGCCAGAAGCTTGAAAAAATGCAAATCAAAACCTATCTTCACTATAAAATTGAAGGCTACCCCTCAAACATTGCACTGATTGACAGCGAGGCAGGTTACGGCAAAAACGACTATATTGAAACTACGCGTCCGCTCGTTGTTATTACTGCGCCAGGCCCGGGCAGCGGCAAAATGGCAACCTGCCTTTCTCAGCTTTATCACGACAACAAGCGCGGCATCAAAGCCGGTTACGCAAAGTTTGAGACTTTCCCGATTTGGAACCTTCCGTTAAAGCATCCGGTTAATCTTGCCTACGAGGCTGCAACCGCAGATTTGAACGACGTTAATATGATTGACCCGTTCCATCTTGAAGCCTACGGCGAAACAACCGTAAACTATAACCGCGATGTCGAGATTTTCCCTGTATTGAATGCGATTTTTGAAGGCATCTATGGCTACAACCCGTATAAATCGCCGACAGACATGGGCGTAAACATGGCAGGTTACTGCATCTACGATGACGAGGCCTGCTGCGAAGCTTCACGTCAGGAGATTATCCGCCGCTATTATACAGCTTTAGGCCGCCTTGCCGAGAACAATGCCGCCGAGTCTGAAGTTTACAAGCTTAACCTTTTGATGAATCAGGCTAAGATAACTACAGATGACCGCCGCGTAACAATTGCTGCAAAAGAGCGCGCTCTTCAGACCGGTATGCCTGCTGCGGCTATTGAGCTTGCTGACGGCACAATTATAACTTCTAAGACTTCTGACCTGCTTGGGGCTTGTGCTGCGCTGCTTTTGAACGCCGTAAAGCATCTCGGCGGCATAGACCACGACCTTCACCTGATTCCGGCTTCTATAATTGAGCCTATTCAGGAAATGAAGGTGAAGTATCTTAAAGGCAATAACCCGCGCCTGCATACAGACGAAGTGCTTGTTGCACTTGCCATGCTTTCAAAAGACGATAAGAACGCAAAAATTGCGATTGACCATCTGCCCAAATTGCAGGGCGCGCAGGTTCACACAACAGTAATGCTTTCTGAAGTTGATAGAAAAATCTTGAAGAAGCTCGGCATTGATTTTACAAGCGAGCCTGTAAAGAAAAAGCTCAAGAGCCTGTAAGCTTAATTTATTGGTCTATAAGTAGTTATTGTATTATTAATCCGATAAGTTTTACAATATTATGCAATTTGTCATTTACTTTTTACTCTTTGTACGTTAAAATAAATTTTAACCGGTAAGCGAGTTATTTAAAACTTTACTGCGGAATCTGTGCTGTTCAAATAAGTTTTGAATAGTTCTTAAAGAGGAAAGGACATGGCTGACTTATTGTCTGACGAAGAATTTGATTTATTCAGAAATGTAATTTATAAAGAGTGCGGAATTTCTTTTTCAGATACAAACCGTTCAATATTAGACAGCAGACTGCATGAGCGGTTGCGCGATACAGGTATTCCAACTGTCAAAGATTATTACAACAAGATAATCTCAGACGGCGAAGAAATGAAAATAATGCTTGATTCGATTACGACAAACCTTACAAGGTTTTTCAGAAATCAGGCACATTTTGATACACTGACTAATTACGTTATTCCAGAGCTTGTGAACTACAAAAAGAGCCGCGGTGAAACTACAATCAACGTCTGGAGTGCCGGCTGTTCAACAGGCGAAGAACCTTATTCAATTGCAATGCTCTTAAAAGACATATTGCCCGCGCCTTTCACATTCAAGATTATTGCTTCTGACCTTTCGTTAAAATCTCTTATGGTTGGACAGACTGGTTATTATCCAGAATCTAGAATTGTCGGTATCCCTGACAATTATTTGAAACGCTTCTTTGACAAAGTAGACGGCGGCTATCAGGCAAAAAAAGACCTTATGTCTACAATCCGTTTTGACTATCATAATTTGAAGAATGATTCAGGTTTGCGTAATCTCGACATTGTTTTCTGCCGAAATGTACTTATATACTTTGATGAGGCTGCACAGCTCGCAGTTGTAAACCGCTTCTGGGATGCGCTGTCGCCAAAGTCATTTTTGTTTATTGGTCATTCGGAATCTCTTTTTGGAATGAACACGAAATTTCAGTTTTTAAAGACAGACTGGGCTTGTATTTATCAGAAAAACGTTTAAAAGAATAAAAAGTAAGGATTTAGGATTATGGATACTATTTCAGTATTGATTGTTGACGATTCTGCACTTATGCGCAACTTGGTTGGGCGCATTATTGAGCGTACTCCGGGTTTAAGAATTGCAGATAAGGCCATGAACGGCGAGTTTGCTTTGGCAAAGATTCCGCTCTGCAATCCAGATGTTATCGTTCTTGATATTGAAATGCCTGTAATGAACGGCATTGAATTCTTAAAAGAACGCCGCCGCCGCGGTATCGATATTCCTGTTATAATGCTTTCAAGTATTGCCAAAGAAGGCTCAAGAGTTACAATGGAATGTCTTGAGCTTGGTGCGGCGGACTTTGTAACAAAGCCTTCCGGCTCTGATTCTCCTGATATTGCGTCTGTAGCCGAGCGCCTGACAGAGCTGCTCATCGGTTACGGTACTAAATATGCTTCTAAAAAGCTTAAGCGACCTGTATTTATTCCTGAACCTGCATTTATAGCCGAACAGTCAAAAGCTTCTTCGCTGCTTTCACGCGCTTCTTCTGCATTGAACGAGTCGTCTCAAAAGCAGCCGTCAGATTCAGCAGTTGCGTCTCATGCAGCGCCGTCTTTCGGTCTTTCTGCAAAAAAAGAAACCGGCATTCCTGTAGTTCCTCTTAGAGAGGGCGGAAAAATTGAGATAATCGCAATCGGTATTTCTACAGGCGGCCCTAATGCGCTCCGCGAAGTGTTCAAAGACATTGACCCGAATCTTGAGCAGCCTATTCTTGTTGTTCAGCACATGCCTGCCGGTTTTACTGAAGAATTTGCGAACAGCCTTAACAATATCTGTCCGCTTGAGGTAAAAGAAGCCAAAGAGGGTGATGTCGTCAAAAAGGGCAGAATCCTTATTGCTCCGGGTAACAAGCATATTCTTGTTGAGAAACGTCCGCTTGCTACAATCGTGCATTTAAGCGATGCCGAGCAGAGAAACGGTCACAGACCTTCTGCTGACGTGCTGTTTGAGTCTGTTGCACAGCAGTATCAGAACAGGGCGCTCGGCGTAATCATGACAGGCATGGGACGCGACGGAGCTGCTCAAATTACAGAAATGCGCCGTCAGGGTGCGTACACTCTGGGGCAGGACGAAGAATCAAGTATCGTCTACGGAATGCCTAAAGTAGCCTTTGAAATGGGCGGAATCCAGAAACAGGTTGCGCTCAAAGATATGGCAGCCGAAATCAACAAAATTGCAAGAGAACACGCCTAATTAGCAGGTCGTCATTGCGAGCCGAAGGCGAAGCAATCTCGGTGCTGTTGCACATTATTAGATTGCTTCGATGTTTCACATCTCGCAATGACGGGTCGGTCAGTCTTTCCATGGGAAAATGAAGCTTTTTAATGAGCGCGGGCCTAATGTTTCCCTGTCTTCAGCAATCAGCTCGCCCCAGGGAATGCGCACACGCTTTCTTCCTTGTTCTTTTACTTCATCAGCGTGTTCTTCAAGCCAGTCATATTTGTATAATCTTAATCTGAAAGCATTGTTGTAGCTCAAAAGAATGCCTGCAAAACCTGGGACAAGTGTCGCAGTAAAATATGTAATTACACCTAAAATTAATGTGTAAATGAACATGAAAATTGAAAAGCCGATGTTGTCAAAGAAAATTATAAAGCATTTTTTGAGCGTCTTTTTGAATTTGTTACCAAGCTGCGCCTGAATCGGCAAAAACCACTGAAGCGCAAGCACTGTTGATAAAACAACCCAAAACATTACAGAAGCCAGAAAAAGCCCCAGCAGATTATCCATGTGATAATAAAATGGAATACATTTGACTGCTACCAGTGCAATTATCACTAACAAAGCTGTAAAAAGAAGTGCATCTTTCCATACATTTGGAATTTCAATAAATGTTTCTTTGATTGAAACATATTTGAAATCAGCATATTTGGCTGTAGTCTGGTTTATGGCAAAAAGCGAAATCATAAACAGCAGCAGAAAAACTATTGCTATTCCAAGCCCGATAATTGAAGAAAGTTTTGAATAAAAGAAGAATCCGCCGAAAAGAAAAGCCAGTAAAATGCAGTTATAAACTATAATTGATAAAAGATTATCCCAGCCGTCACAAAAATTTTTTTTCAAAAGGAACAAAATCATAATAAAAGTTTTAAATGATTCTTAAAATATAGTCAACATTGCATGATCTTCAGTTTTTAGGGAATATATACATAAACTTTTGTTACTTTATTAAAAAATTTTGCAATAAGTGTAGAGAAAGAATTAAATGTATGATATAATACTATTATGAATAACGGACATCTTTCTGGAATATTATCATTAATTTCAAAAATTCATGCAGAAACAGTAACTTATCTGAATGCAGAGCTGGCAAATAGTGGTTTGCCGGATTTTTCAACATCTCATGGAAATATTTTGTACCGACTTTCTCAGGCTGATTCGCTTTCCATGTCTGAATTGGCAAAAATGATTCACCGCGATAAGTCAACCGCCACAGTTCTTGTAAACAAGCTTGAACGTCTGGGCTTTGTAAAGCGCACCCGCTGCAAAGAGGACTACCGGAAAATCCTGCTGGTTCTTACCGAAAAGGGTACTGAATACAACAAGACAACAGCGGACATTTCAAAGAGATTGATTGACCGCTGTTATCAGGGTTTTTCAAACGAAGATAAAGAAACAGCCTACAAGCTTTTAACCAGAATCGCAGATAATTTTTCAGATTCCGAATCTGATGAATAAGCTAAAATCTTATAAATAGTTGAGAAGCACAGCTTGAAACGGCTGTGCTTTTTTTGTTTAAATCCTTTGGCAGCGTGTTTAGCCTTTGATATTGACTATATTTTTATTTCAAATTAAAATTGTGCAAATTAAAAAACTACTCACACACTACATTCAAATTACAGGAGTTTTCCAATTGAAAACATGTTTTACTAGAAAATTTTTTTCTTTTAGTCTGCTGCTGGTTTTGATTTTGGGCAGTCTTGCTGTTTCAGGCTGTTCAAAAAAAGCCGCAAAAGAAGTTTCAATCGCTGTTTTTGTTCCGGGGGTAATTGCCGGAAGCCCTACTTATGAAATGCTCGCAGAAGGTTCGGTTGAAGCTGTTGAGGAATACAACAAGAGAACAAATCAGAATGTTAAAATTGATGTAATTGAAGCCGGAACAAATCAGGCAGAATGGAGCTCAAAATTGACGGCTCTCACTGCAAGCAATAAATACAGCCTTATTGTTTCTTCTAATTCATCGCTGCCGGCACTTATAGAGCCTTTAACTGAGCAGTTTCCGGAACAGAAATATCTGGTTTTAGACGCATATCTTGAGAACAACCGCAATGTCGCGACTGTGAACTATAATCAGAGAGAGCAGGGCTATTTGACAGGTTATGCCGCCGGTCTTGCAACAACTGCGGATAAGTCTGTTTTTCCTTACGCTAATGCTGCAAAAAAAATTGCGCTTGTTGCTGCCCAGGAATATCCTGTGATGAATGAAATTATTCTTCCTGCTTTTGAGGAAGGCGCAAAAGCTGCTGATTCCGGCGTTTCAGTAGAATTCAGAATTGTAGGAAACTGGTATGATGCTTCAAAAAGCGCAGATATTGCACGCTCATTATATGAAGAGGGTGTTGATGTAATTCTGCCGATTTCGGGCGGTGCAAATCAGGGCGTTATTTCTGCTGCACAGTCTTTGAATTTTTATGTTACATGGTTTGACAATAACGGCTATGACAAAGCACCTGGGCTTGTAATTTCAAGCATGGCACTTGAGCAGAAAAAGCTCGCAAAAGAGATGGTTTCTGCTTATTTGGAAAATAAGCTTGATTTTGGAAAAGCAAAAACAGTCGGCATAAAGGACGGCTATATCACTTTTGTAAAAGACGATCCTGTATACCGCCAGAATATTCCGGAAACTTTTGTAGAGCAGCTTTCAGCCGTTGAAGCCGACATAAAAGCCGGTAAACTTAAGCTCCCCGCCACAAACAAGTAGCCCGGGTTTCAGTGTAAAAGACAATTTAGAAATTATACCATGTAAGAACCTGTGTAGATTGTATTTTTCTGGCGGAAAGTAGTGAATTGCGGACGCGAACTGCCTCGTGGGAGCGAGCGAAAGCGAGTCTGACCACCAATTATCCCACGCGAGCAGTGAGACGGACGCAAGTAACGGATTTCCGCCAAGCAAAATCTCATTCTAATGTTTTTCAAGTTTTGCGCGAAGCGCAAAACTTGCGCGGCGCGCCAAATAAGACTTATTCCGTAGAATAGTCTACTCGCGCGCCCTGCAATGACATATAATAAGCAGATAAAGAAGTTCATGTCATCCCGAACTTGTTTCGGGATCTCATTACTATACCTATCGTAGATGCTGAAATAAATTCAGCATGACACTTTTTTACCAATCTCATCTATCTTATTTTGAGCAAATGACAAATATAAAAAAAACTGGTAATATTGCAGCTGTATGAATTTGCATGAACTTTGCTGCACAGACATTTGTATGCATTTTACTCACAAAAAGGCACTTGACGGTGCAACTGTGCAGTTCAAAACAGGTTCAATTCATGCTCTGCTCGGCGAAAACGGCGCGGGTAAATCAACTTTGGCGCACATTATTTCAGGTCTTTTAAAGCCGACTTCAGGTTCAATAACTTATGACGGTGAGCTGCTTTATTGCAGAAACGGCGCGAAACCCAGAATCTTTATGGTTCACCAGAATCCAAAGCTTGCCGAAGATTTTTCAGTCTGGCAGAATGCGCTGCTTGCCGCACAAAAAAGCTCACTAAAACCTTATAAGAAAAGCGCTTTTACAGCAAATCTTGAGCAAATCTGTGCAAGCTGGAATTTTCAGCTTAACCTGAATAAAAAGATTAATTCGCTGAATGATTCAGAACGCTTTTATGCCGCGCTGCTTTGCAGACTTGCCGGCAAGCCCGACTTTCTCATTTTAGACGAGCCAACTGCCACACTTGACGCAGCACAGCGCACATTGTTTTTCGATTCGCTTAAAAAAGCGCGCGCGCAGAATCTCGGAGTAATCTATATAAGCCACAATCTTGAAGAAACCTTAAAGCTCTGCGATACGATAAGCATTTTGCGCAAGGGCGTTTGCAAGGCTACTTTAGACAATACTGCCTATAATACTAAAGAATCTGAAATTTTGCAGATAATGTTCGGTGGTGAAAGCCAAAAAACGGAAGGGCAAAAAACAGAAGCTCATCAGACTGAAAAACATGCTGACCTGAAGGTTTCAGTTTTAAAAAATGAAAAACAAAAAGTTTTTGTTGTCAGAAATTTGGAAACATCGATAAAGAATAAGAAAAACTTGAGCGGCATTTCTTTTGAATGCCGGCAGGGCGAAATAACTGTTATAAAAGGCGAAAAAAACGGCGGAATTGCACTTTTAGAGAATATCCTTACTGGAATTAACCCGCCGGAATATAGCGGCTTTATTGAACTGTTCGGCGAAAAGCTAAAGAAAATCACTCCTGCCTTATTACGAAAAAACGGCGCAGGTATAGTTTCTTCTAAAAAATATTTGGTCAGTTCTAATCCGAATCTGACGGTGAAAGAGCTTTTGATGCCTTTTTTAGCAGGTAACGGTTTCAGTCATTGCAAAAAAGATGCAGAAGCTGTTCAATCTATGATAGAAGCCGAAAAAATAGATATTTCAGCAGATGAGCCTGTTTCTAACCTTTCCGGCGGAATGTTGCAGAGGCTGATTCTGGCGCGCGAACTTGCGGCAGAACCTAAACTGCTGATTTTGGCTGATCCGCTTTACGGCTTGGATTATAAGACTGTCCGCTATTTAGAAGACAGGCTGACAGCGGCGGCTTCTGCCGGAACTGCTGTTGTTGTGCTTATGGCAGATGCCGATGACGGTTTTTCCAAATGGAATTGTCTCTACGAGATAAAAGAAGGGCAGATTCACAAAGGGAATGATTTATGAAAATAAAAAAGCTTGAGCTTGAAAAGATTTGGACAGTTCTAAGAATACCGCTTTTTTCATTTTTAGCCGCAGTTTCCGTTGTTCTGGTTTTGCTGCTGCTGAATTCCGACAAGCCTTTAGAGTCTTTGTGTTCTTTTTTTGCCGTTCCTTTTTCTGCACCGTACTATTTTGGCACATGGCTCAATTCCGCCGCGCTCTTAGGTTTTGCCGCTGTGGGAATGTGCATTTCGTTTAGATGCAGCTGCTTTAATCTTGGCGGAGAAGGACAGATATATCTTGGCGGCTTTATAGCGGCAATAATGCTGAACGCCTTCGGCGGCGCACAGCCTTTTGTGGCTTTAACCGCAACTTTTTTTGCCGTTGTGCTTGCAGGCGCGGCGCTCGGACTGATTTCCGGCCTGCTTAAGATTTACAGAAACGTAAACGAGCTTTTGTCTTCGTTTTTGATTTCTAGTGCTATTCTGCCGCTTGTAGATTATGCGGTAAGCGGCCCTTTGCGAGATTCAAAAGGAATGCTGCTTGCAACGCCTTTTATAGACAAGGCTTTCCGTTTAAAAAGCATACTGAAGCCTTCGGCATTGAATGTCTCATTTTTTGTTGTGATTCTGGTTTCTGTGGCGGCAGGGCTGTTTTTGTTTTTCACCAGAAAGGGTTACCAGCTCCGCTGTACAGGCAAAGCACCGGAATTTTCTGAATATTGCGGTTTCAGCACAAAAAAGCTGTATGTGTCGTCTATGTGCTTTTCTTCGGTTATGCATGGTTTGTCCGGCTTTTTTGCTGTTATCGGAACATATTACACCTGCCATGAAGGTTTTTCCGCGGGAATGGGCTGGAACGCGCTTTCAGTTTCGCTTATAGCAAAGAGCAACCCGTTTTTTGTGCTGCCGTCTGCATTGCTGCTTGCCTACATTATAACGGCGACGGACTGCGCTGTTTTAGAGAACAGCATGAGCCTTAACAGCACGTTTTTGGTTCAGGGCGTAGTTCTAATCGTTGTTTCGGCGCAATTCATTATTGAGCAGAAAAAAGAGCGCAGCAGGGAGAGAAACTGAATGATTTTAGATATTCTTGTAATAGCTTCACCATTCCTGCTTGTAGCTTTAGGCGCGCTTGTTTCTGAATATGCAGGCGTTATGGCGATTTTTCTTGAAGGCTGTATAAATCTCGGCGCGTTTTTCTGCTTT
Source organism: Spirochaetaceae bacterium (assembly GCA_017614995.1). GTDB lineage: Bacteria > Spirochaetota > Spirochaetia > Treponematales > Treponemataceae > UBA1240. The sequence continues at coordinate 59,003 of JAGAAX010000006.1, read as the reverse complement.
GCGTTTTCTGCTTTGACCGGCAGTGTTACCGCCGGTATTTTAGGCGCATGCCTTGTCTGCATGTTCTATGTTTTTGCTGCGTGGCTTTTCGTGCAGAAAACAAAAGCTGATATTTATCTCGTCGGGGCAGGGCTTAATATTCTGTCAGCCGGAATTATTCCGCTGTTCTCAAAGTTATGGTTCGGCACAAGCGGTGTTGTCGCCGCCGGCATTATTGCGCCGTCTGCCTTTTTTGTGCGCGGCGGTTCAACGCTGATGTGCTTTGCTGTGGCTTTGTGCTTTATCTTTGTTATACTGAAAACTCCATGGGGGCTTGCTGTCCGTATCTGCGGTACGCAAAAAGAGGTAGTACATGCCGCCGGTATAAAAGCAGAAATATTGCAGTGTCAGTCTTGGATTGCGGCATCAGCTCTTGCCGGATTATCTGGAAGCATTCTTGCAGTACGCTTACAGTCGTTTGTGCCTAATATCAGCTCAGGCAAAGGCTGGATAGCGCTTGCTGTTGTCTTTTTGGGACGCAAAAATCCGTTTGGGGTTGTGCTTGCAACGCTGCTGTTTGCCGCGGCAGAATACGCCGCAAACAGACTTCAGGGGCTTAATGTGATAAAGCCTTCTGTTCTGCTTGCAATGCCTTATATTGTGGCTTTGCTGCTGTTTATAATTGTTCCTTCTAAGAAACGCTGACGCACGCGGTTAAGCAGGCTGCTTATACGTTGCTTTCGCAGTCTTTAAAGAGCGTGTCAAAATCGTCCATCGGAAGAATTATCGCGTCATCATCGCTTGACTGAAAGAAGCCTGTAGATTCAGCCGGTTCTGCCGGTTTGCTTGCCGCAGCCGGTGCGCTTGCAGCAGTAGAAGCGGCTGACAAAAGACCGTGCTTTTTGGCTGATTCTGCTTCAGCAGGTTTTTCTTCAACACTTTCGCTTTCAACTTTCTGAACCGGCTCTTCTGTAACAGCCTGTGCTGTTTCATTTGCAGCAGGTGATTCAGTTTCAGCCGGCTGCTGTACAATTTCTTCAGTCTTTTCTGCTGTAGCTTCATTTACGGCAGGCGGAACTGCTATGCCTGTATCAGTCTTTAATTCATATTCGGCGTTATAATTAGCGATGTCTGCCTCAAGCTGCAAATCATTCGGGCTTTCTTCAAGGCTCAGCTTTGTTGCAGCAATAATGTCTTCTTTTGTTTCAGTGTCTTCACCGCCAAAAATAGCATCGTGAAGTTCGTCAGAAATTACCTTTGATTCAGTTTCAACTGGCTTAAGTTCCGGTGCTGCACTTGAGATAAAGTCGCTGTCTTTTGTTTTGAACTGGTTCAAGTCGTTGCTGAGCAAAGTCATCTTTGTGCGGCTCTTAGAGCTCAACTCATTAACTTCAAGCATTCGCTCAACAATGTCTTCTGCACCAATTTTGATTTCGTCAATTCCGTTTCTTGAAAGGGCAACAACATCTTCAAGTTTTTCCATTTCAGAAGAAACCGACTCGCGCTGTGAGTCCAAATTGTCATAAGCTGCATTCATTTTCTCTGAAGCAGAAGATATGCGCTGTGAATAAGCCGCAACTTTCTCGGCTTCAATTGCAACTTCGCTGATGTTGTCGAGAATCTGGTTCAAAGACTTATGAATAGTTGTAGATTTTCCGTTGATGTCGGCAAATGCCTGTGCCGCACTTTCTGAATAATCTGTAACTTCGCTCATGCGGCTGATAATCGTAAAGAGGCTGTCTGAAATGCGCTTTGAGTTTTCGCCTGTGCTTTCTGCAAGAATACGGATTTCTTCAGCAACAACCGCAAAGCCTTTGCCGCTTTCTCCTGCGTGGGCACTTTCAATTGCGGCGTTCATTGCGAGAATGTTTGTCTGTTCTGCAACAGAATTGATTACATCTACGACTTCGGCAACGCTCTTAATCTGGCTTGCAACTTCGCGTATCATTGAGTTAGAAGCTTCAATTTTCTGGTCGCCGTAAGTAACAGCTTCCTGCATGTCCTCTGCACTTGAGCAGTTTGCTTCTGCCATGTTTCTGATTTTTTCAACTGAAGCAGCCATTTTTGATGAAGCCTTATCTGTTTCCTGAATAGCAATTGACTGCTGGTGATTGTCTTTAGAAAGCCCCATAACGGCGGCAGACATACGCGAAAGTGAATCAACTGAAGTTTCAACCGCTGCTTCAATATTGTCAAACTGCTTGCGGAGAGATTCAATATTAGAGCGGATTTCGTGTGTAGCACTTGCCGTATTGTGCGCCGCAAGACTGATGTTCTCGCCCAAGTCTACGTTCTGCAAAGAAGAGTCTTTGACAATTTCAAGGAATGAACTCAAGTCTTTGATTGTGTCTGACAAAGTTGCGGCAAGAGAAGAAATTTCGTCTTTGCCTTTTGAAATGCCGCTTATGTCTACAGTAAAGTCTTTTTGAGCCAGCTTTGTAGAGGCGTTTCTGAGCAGCTTTACGCGCTTTGTAATTTTTCTTGTAACGGTCAATGCAATTATGAAAACAGCGATTGAAGCGGCGCAAAGAATGAGAATGTTCTGAATCATGAACCTTGTGAATGTTTTCTCGTTCCGCTCTGTTAGGCTTAAAGACAGCTTTGTAAGCACGTTAGAAAAAGCGTCATTTGAATCCATCAAAACGCTTGTCGCCTGTGTTATGCGGTTTATCATGTACATCATGATTGTCTTGCGGCTGTCTTCGTCGTCAAGGTTCATTATTGTTTGAATGGCACCGTTTGACCTCATTGAAAGCTCTTCAGCTTTAGAGAAGGTAAGTTCTGTAAATTCTTTCAGCGTAGCTTCAACTTTGGTGAGCTGCGGAGATATAACAGACCAGACTTTAAGCAGTGTATCAAGATATTCAGCTTCTTCTTTTGACAGAAGCTTCCTGTAGTTTTCAGAGGAAATAACTTCCATCTGGGCGTTTGCTTTCTCGCTTAGAGTCTGCCACTCAGAAACAAGCACAGCATTGTTTGCCCTAATTGAAAGAATTGTCGGAGGAAAAGCGTAAATCTCTTCGACAAGAAGCTTCATGTTCAAGGTTTCCTGCTCAAACTGTTGAAGCTGCCGTATCTTATTGAATGATGAAAAAATCTGAACTGAAACGCCCATCGTAACGATGACAAAAGACGAGATAAGTATGACAAATTTTGTGTTTAACTTCATAAATTATACCTTGAAAACGTTTTTTAAACCTGAATGTATTATAGCATATATATTAAAAAAAAGAACTGAAAAACGAATTTATTTTTGTAATTCTTTGCAATGTGAAAAAAAATAGGCTGCCCTAAAACTGAAGGACAGCCTTTGTTTGGTATAGCGGTTAAGCGTGAAATGACGCAGTTTATCGGTTATTTTACGCTGCCGTTTTTGTAGGTTTCAACAGTAAGATATTTGCCGTTGCTGCCGATTTTTGTGCCGTCAATTTCTACAAAACCGTCTTTTGTGCAGAGGTTCATGTCTGCAAATTTTTCAGGCTTTACAAAACAAAGCTCTTCTTCCGGCGGCGTGAAGCCTTCCGGCTCAAGAATTGTTCCGACTTCAAACTGAGGAGCAAAAATAACTTCGCAAGTGTCTTTGTCTGTTGTTGGGTCTGTTGCAGCAAGAAGCATACCGTTACTGCGCACGCCGCGGAAATTAGCAGGCTTTAAGTTGTACACAAGCACAATGTTCTTGCCGAGCAAATTTTCGGGCTTATAAAAATTGACGATTGAGCTTACAATCTGGCGCGGCTCTTCATCGCCTGTGTTGAGCGTAAGAATATAAAGGAAAGTGCCGCCCGGATGCTGCTCAACCTTTTCGATTTTGCTTACTTTAAGGATAACACGCTTACTGAAACGCTCTGCCGGCGGAAGCTGGTCAATTTCGGCTGGTGTAAGTTTCTTTGCAGCAGCAGCAGCCTTTTTTGCACCGGCGTTTTCGTCAGCCACAACATGAGAGAAAATCTTATCGAGGCGGTCTTTGCCGACAATGCGGAAGAAGCTGCCGAGGCGCGGACCCTGGTCTTTGTTTACAAGAACATTGTACAAGCCTGTGAAAAGCACCTTTGTATCAAGAGAAAGAGCTTCTGCAACTTCATAGATTGCCTGCTGACAGTCTTTGTCTGTTGCAAAGTCTGAAACCTTTGGAACTATGTCCTCGTGGATTTTCTTAATAGCGGCTGCAATTTCTTTTGAAACATAAACCGGCTTGTCGTCATTACGCAGCTCAAAGCAGAATTCCGGTGCCCAAGTCGGGGCAGATTCTGTAATCCAGAACCATGCGCATTTTGCTCTCTGGCGCAGTGTTTCTTCCTGTTCAGGCTTAACGTCGCCGAGGTATTTGATTACGCTGTCAATGTCTCCGCTGTGAATTTGCAGAAGAGTTGTGAGCATTCTGAACGGAATCTGATAAGGCATAACCTCTGGGATTTTTCCGTCCATCTGGCTGAGCATATAAATGCGCTTTTCTTTATTAAGATGGTCTTCGTTCTTAGCCTTATCAATGCCGTAGACAATGCGCTCTGTCTTGTCGTAGTCTTCGTAAATTTTAAGAACATCAAGGTCAAAGCTGATGGCAAATTCAGTGTTCGGTCTTGTGCCAGCAAAGATGTAGCGCAGAACCTGCGGCTGATAAACTTCAAGAGCGTCTACAAGCGAGATAACCTTGCCTTTAGACGAGCTCATTTTGCCGGGCACGCCTTTGAGCTGAACAAAGTCGTAGCGCATTGTTACAGGTGCGTCCCAGTTGTAGATTTTCTTTGAAACGAGCTTTGCAGTGTCATAGCTTCCGCCCGGGCTGATGTGGTCTTTTCCACCCGGCTCGAATACAACCTTTTCCTCGTTCCATCTCATAGGCCAGTCAACGCGCCAGCCGAGCTTTATGCCGCCAAATTTGCGGATGTCTACGGTTTCTTCGTTGCCACATTCGCATTTATAAGAAACGCCGTATTCGCCGTCGTAGCCTGTGATTTCAGTTGTGTCTTTATGGCATTTGCCGCAGAAAATTGCTGTAGGCCAATAAACGTCGCTGTCTTTCATTTTGTGGGCGTCGTCGCGGTATTCGTTGAGGCACTGCTTGATAAGCTCGCGGTTCTGCATGGCTTTTTTCATGCCTTCAACATAGCGGTGCGCCTGATAGCGTTCAGACTGGTACAAGAATTCAGGCTTGATGCCTACGCGCGGAAGCTGTGTTTCAATGTCAACTTCGTGGTGGCGCGCATAGTTTGCGTCTCTTTTTGTTGTGTCAGGCACAGAAGTAATAGGAAATCTCAAGTATTGTGTAAGAATTTCAGGGTCTGGCATGTTTGCAGGAACTTTTCTGAATACGTCGTAATCGTCCCATGAATAGATGAAGCGCACGTTTTTGCCGCGGTCGCGCAGGGCACGCACTACTAAGTCAACTGTAATAATTTCGCGGAAATTTCCAATATGAACAGTGCCGCTCGGTGTAATGCCCGAAGCACAAGTGTATAAGTCTAAGTCGCCTTTTTCGCGAATGATGTTAGCCGCCATCTGGTCTGCCCAGTGGCACAAAAGTGGATTTTTTTCTTCTTTGTTAGGGTTGCTCATAATGGAGCTATTATAGCTAAAAAAAGTTTTTTATGGAATATGAGAGGGGGTTTTGGCACTTGGAAGTGCCGGAACTTTGAAGGGGACGGAAAAACCCTTAATTCGGAAGCACGGTTTTTCCTTCCCCTTCGACCCCTTCCTTTTCCGGCACCGCCAAATGGCTCTGCCCTTTGGAAACCCGTGTGTACAAATATTTCCGGCAGAGTTCCGCTTAAGCAGATTAATCCGGTCACTGAGCGGAGTCGAAGTGACCAACGATGTGAGCTTGTGTACATAATCTGCCGGTTTTGCGGGCTTCTGCTATTTGTTATTGTCTGCATTTGTGGCGAGCATTGAAATTCCAGCACAAGACAAGCCTATAGCCAGCATAAGAATTGCAGATTTTGTTTCAAGTTCTCCGATGATGCTGATAACGGTAACAGCGACACCCATTGCAACTGCGACTGCCTTAAGAATCAGGTTTATTAAAGATTTAATGCTTTTCATTTGAAACTCCTTATATGTACCACAGCGGTATCTTTATGGTTCAACTATAAAGCCAAAACTTCAAAAACAAAATACCCAAAAACATAAGTTGCCGGATTCTTCACCCAAGCTGCCGTTTTTTTGTGCTGTACAGGCTGCCGGTTTTTGCGGAAGCAAAAAGCGGCGCTTTTCGCCGAATAGACTTTAACTGTAGATTCATCTATTGCGAAAAGAGCTATTGCGAAAAGAACTTCTAAGAAGCCCAAATTGTCATCATTTTAAGAGAGTGCTATTTTTTGTTACTCGATAAGTTGACCACTTTGTAATACATAATGTAAAATCCAGACATGAAAAAACTTATTTTTATTATTTTAATTGTATGTTTTACAGCAAATCTTTTCTGTAAAGATGTTTATTCGGGTGCGGATAAACAGACAAAAGAAATTTTAGAAGCTGTTGATAATCTTTTGAAAAAAAAGCAGTATCAGACAGCTTTTGGAAAAGTTTCTATTGCATATAATGAATATATTCTTGCAAAAAAAATTGAAATTGCTATCAATGGTTTTGCATTGAGCATGATGCATCAGATGTTTACATTTAAAGATTTGGAAGAAAATGAAACATTAGAAGATGTGCGGAATGCAACTGATGTAACGTATTCACTTATTCTATTTGACCCTGTAAAAGAAATAAAAAATTTTCAAGAAAACAACGGTGAAAAGCCAATTCTTAATTATTCTCTTGGTCTTTATTATCAGGATGTTTTGAAAAGATATGGCAGTAACTGGCTTATCTCAACAGATGAGCTGACAGATAATGTTATATTATATCTGCAAAAAGCTTTAGACCAAGGTTGTTATGATGCTTACTCTCTAAGTACTCTGGCTACTTCGTATTATACTAAGAATGATTTAAATTCTGCACTTGCTGTTTATAAGCAGAAAGAAAAAGAATTTAAATTAACAGCGACAGACAACTATCACTATAGCAGTGTTCTATTATTTTCCGGAAATCCAAAGGCTGGTATCAATTATATTAAAAAAGCTATAGAAGGATATAAAGATAATCCTGAGTACCAGGCAGATGCCTATATCATCGCTGCAAGAATCGGCATGGCAATTCCAGATTATAAAATGGCTGAAAAATATCTGGTGAACGGTAAAAAGTTATTTCCGCAAAACTACAGAATTCCACAATACAGTGTAGGTTTATATTCTTTACAGAATAACAAAAAGAAAGCTGTTTCTTCTGCTATGGAGCTTTTTGCTTTTGCTCCAGAAAATCCTACAGTCTGCCGGATGATTATAGAACAATGTGGTAATGCAGGCAAAAATGATTTTGCAATTGCTTTCTTTGAAGAGGCTGTAATTGAATATAAAGATAATAGCAAAGCTTGTGAAAATCTTTATTTCCATTTTGCAGATTTATATCATACTATGGGTAAATATACTGAAGCTAAAGAAATGGCTGCCAATGCCCGCATTTATTTTGAGAAAAACGGAACCCTTACAGATGAAATTGACAAAATGTTAAAAGTTCTTAGCAGGCAAGGGAATTAAACTTCATTCACCGCTTTCTCTGCCGCCTTATCCGCCGCCTTCTTTGTGCGCTTTGCAATTGCCTCATTTATGCGGGTGATTTCTTCTTCTACGTTTTTGGCGAAATCTGTGCAGTTGGCGTTGCCGGTGAGGAGCATGGCATTCAGATAGGGGATAAGCTTTTCGTTTATGAGCAGCGCAATCTGTTTGTTGAAGCTGGTGGCAGACGCGCCCTTGTTTACGGTTGCGTCTAAAAAGGCGTCGTTGGCTTTGGCAAAAGCGTCTTGCGCCGTGCGGATTGCCGCGATTGATTCGGCGACACCTTCTAACTCCTTGATGTGCTCTGCAAGCTGCGCGGCGGCAAAGTCCTGCAACATGCTTTCAATCAGAGAAGATTTCGCCGCGTAGCTTTCCCTTGTTATTCTGCCCTTTGCGTATTTGTCAAAAATTGCCTTAAGCGGAACGGCGTGCGCCGCCTTGCTCTCGATTGGAAGCGCGGCATAGCCTTTCAGGACAGTTCCAAGCGTTCTTATAGCCCTGTTTCTCGCGCCGTCGGCTGTTTCAAGCGTAGAAAGCGTTTTGTCCTGCAAAATGGCAGTGGTAATCTTCTCCGAAAGCTCCTCAAGTTCCCCGATTGCCGAACTCAAAAAAGCGTCCTTCTGCGCCTCTTTGTCTGCCTTAAAAAACCGGATAATCGTATCCGAAAGCGTGTCAATTTCAGTATTGCGGATAACCCGCTTTATTTTGTTCATAGCCTCTCCTGTTTTTTGTGAATCTACGTTTAGAATACACCAGCATTTTATAACTGCAAAGCAAAAATCAACTAAAATAAGCCTTTTTCGGCATGATTTTACAAAAAATCGAGATGTGGTTGCTTGCCGTCGCTTGTCGGTAACAAACCACAAAAAATGGTTGCCAGCTTTCGCTTGTCGGCAACAAACCACAAAATATGGTTGAAAGCTTTCACTTGGTAGAAGCAAATCACAAAATATGGCTGTTAGCTTTCACTTGGTGGAGACAAACCACAAAATGTGATTAGTAGCTTTCATTTGCAGGAAACAAACCACATGCAGAATTTTTGTTGGATTTAATCTAAGAAAAGGAGATTCAATAAGTTGGTGGCTGAGCGGAGTCGAAGCCACGAGAAACAGACTTTTTTTGCGAAAATCGGTCATTTCGACTTGGTTCGACTACGCTCACTAACCAACGCTCAATGACCGGTTTTGCTCAAAAATATCTATAGTGCATGTGCTTTACAGACTGAAGATTAATTGTACAAGACTTTCACTTGTAGACAATCCGGGATTCCTAAGGGCAGAGCCCTTAGGCCGTGGCCAAGGAAGGTGGGTTCAAGGGAGGAAACCAGCGGCCTTCGGACTCTGAGCTGGTGTCCTCCCTTGGAAAGTTTCGGCACTTTCAAGTGCCATAGGTGATTATTTCCGTTATTGTGGCGTGGCGTTCGGTTTTGATAAAGCGGTTGAAAATAAGCACGAGAATTGACGTGGCAAAGAACGAGATGAACACGCCTGCAATTCGGGTGGCTTCTGTGGCGGTTTTTGCGCCGTCAATTGAGGCGCAGATTTTCGGTGTAAGAATGTAGCCTGCAATTGCGGCGGCAAGCGGCAGACAGAGAGAGATAAGTGCCTGCAAAGCCTGTCTTACGGCCGATGCGCTGATTTTTACGATTGCGCCCGGATAAACCGGCAGTTTCTGCGTGTTATGCACAATAAACGGGTGACCCTGCTTTGTACATTCAGAATTTCTGCAACCGATGCACGCGTCTGTAATGAGAGGCACAACTTCAACAGCGTTATTTTCTTTTATGGAAATTACTTTTACGGTGTTTCTCATTGCTGCCCCCATTTTAGTCTTTATAAAGCGGTTCGCGCAACCGCATAATGTCTTTTGCTGTGCCGTCGTCATTTAAGGTGAAGATAACGCCCTGAAGCTCCGGCAATGTCTCTTTTGTAGGTTCTTCGCCGCGCGTCCAGTTTGGAATACCTGAAAGATATTCGTAGATTGCGGCATTTGCGCTGCAACCGCCAACAGCGTTAATGCAGCCGCTTCTGCCTGCGTCTGTTATTGCGGCAGTGCCTTTGGGGAGTATTCGCTCATCGGCAGTCTGCACGCGCCCATGTGAGCCGATAACGGCGCTGACCTTTCCGTCTGCATAAAAGGCAAAAGTCTTTTTCTCCGCGGTTGTTGTCGCATGAAAATCTACGATTATGCTGTCTGTGTCTTTTTTGAGCCGTTCAAGCAGAAAAGGAAGCTGCACAAACGGGTTGTCCGCGTGAATGCGCATAAAGCCTGTGTAGCCCAAAATCGAGACAACCGTAATTTTTCTGCCGTTCACTGTGCAGGTTTTCCAGCTCCGTCCGGGGCTTTCGTGCGGAAAGTTTGCAGGGCGGAGAACATAGTGCATTTCAGAAAAATCGTCCACTAAGTCTTTCTTGTAATAGATTTTGTCGCCGCCTGTAAGAACAGAAATGCCCAATTTGTGAAGATATCCTGCGTGGTTTTTGCCGATTCCTGTGCCGTTTGTTGCGCCGTTAATATTGCCTATTACAAAATCTATTGAGTAGCGTTCCCTTATTTCGGGCAGAAGCTGTTTTACGCACTGTATGCCTGCCTTGCCGACTATTTCTGCTATGTATAATACGCGAATGTCCAAAACTAATCCCTTTTAGAGTTTCCCTTTGTGCTGCTTTCCCAAAGTCTTAAGCTGTTCGTCGCAGATTGCCGCGCCTTTTGTGTTGCCAAGCTCTGTGTATGTGTCGCGCAGGTTGTAGAGCGCGTCGTAATAATGCGGAAAAATCGTAATTGCTTCTTCAAATGCCTCGCACGCATCAGCATATTCGCCGCGCGCAAAAAGCAGCACACCGAGATTATTCCATAAAGTTGCGTTGTCCTGTGTAATTTCAAGAGCCGCAATATAATAGCCGTAAGCGTCATCATATTCCTGCAAAGAATAGCAGATTAAGCCCAGCGTCTCAAAAATGTCTGCGTCCTCGCTGTTGATAGAAGCCGCCTTTTTCAAAGCCTGCTTTGCATATTCCAGGTCGCCAGAATTGCGGTAGATAACGCCGAGGTTGTACCACAAGAGGTAATTGTCTCTGTCTATTGACAGCGCACGTTTTAGGCATGCCACAGCTTCCGGGTAAGCTCCGTCTGTGGCAAGTTCTATTGCGCGGCTGTTTAATGCTTCAGAATTTTCCTGCATATCTTTTCCTAATTCTTTTTCAGCATTGACCTGAAAAGCTCCGCTATCAATACTGATGCTTCGCAGGCAGAATACTCTTTTTCAATTGAGCCTATCGATTTTTCGATAAGTTCTGCGCTGTAAGATTTTGCCCTGCTTACTGCGCCGCTTTCTGTCAGAAGTGCAATGCAGCTTTCTACAGCAGGTGAATCAATGCCGTCTTTTCTGGCTTCACTAAAGAAGCCCTTGATTTTTTCCAAGTCCTCAGGGTGTTCGCTAAGGTGAATAATCACCGGCAGGCTTTTTTTGCCTTCAACAATGTCGTCGCCGCGCTTTTTGCCCGGGTTGCCTGTCGAAAGATTGATTACATCGTCAAGCACCTGAAAGCCCACGCCAATGTCTGCGGCTGTTGCGCCAAGTCTGCCGCTTTCTTCTTTTGAAGCACCTGCAATAAGGCTGCCTGTCTTAGCTGCAAGGCAGGCGAGTGTGCCGGTTTTGCAGCGCACCATTGCCTCGTATTCCTCTCTGGACGGAATATAGGCGTTGTTTCTGTGCCATGCAATATCCATAGCCTGACCCAAATGAAGGCGGCGGAGTTCTGCACTTACGGTGCGGTAAAGCTCAAGTTTAAGACTGGCGCTAACAGCAAGACCTTCGATTGCGGCAAAAGCCGTAAAATATAGCCAAGAGCCTGCGTTTAAGGCTGTATCAAGTCCGTATGTAAGATAGGCTGAAGGCTTGCCGCGCCGCATGTCGGCAGAGTCTTCTATATCGTCGTGTATAAGGCTTGCGGTGTGTACAAATTCAACAAGCGGAACTGCTTCATAAGCTGCCTGCATTTCGGCAGAAGATTTGTCTGCAAAAAGCTCGGCGCAAAGCACAAGCAGAAGCGGACGCCAGCGCTTTCCGCCTAAAAGAAGCAGCTCTCTGCATGGTTCTAGCAGCGGTTTTATATGTTCAGCTTTAACAGCTTGCGGAAGATTCAAGAAAAGCCGTTCTTTCAGAGCCTTGTCAAAAAGTTCCGGCAGATTTTTATTGAGAACAACTTCAATTTTTTCCAGTCTTTGTGTATACTTATTCATCGGTTAAGTTTAGCACATTTAAGCTTCTTGCAAAAGTAGGAAACGGTATGAGTACAAACAGTTATCAGAAACCTGATTTTTGGTCTCAAAAAGCATTCAAAGAAGGCTATCCGGCTCGTTCAGTATACAAGCTTCAGGAGATAGACAAAAAATTCGGGTTTATCAAAAAGAACAGCCGCGTTCTTGATTTGGGCGCTTCGCCCGGAAGTTGGACTGTGTTTGTACTAAGGCAGCTTGACGGTTCTGGGCATGTTACTTCAATTGATTTGAACCCTTTGTCAAAAAATGTAAAAAGTTCTAATTTAACGTTCATACAAGGTGATCTTTATTCCGAAGAAATAAGAAGTGAAGCATCAGCATTAGGTCCGTATAATCTGGTAATTTGCGATGCTGCACCGCCTACAACCGGAAACAGGGTAATTGACACAGCCCGCTCAAGCGGACTTGTGGAGCTTGCCATTTATTATGCAGAGACAATGCTGCAGCCGGGGGGCAATTTTGCTGTAAAGATTTTTCAGGGCGGCGACCAGCAGATGCTGCTTAAAAAGATGCGTGAAATTTTTACAGAAGCCAAAGGTTTTAAGCCGGCGGCGTGCCGTTCAGAATCATTTGAAACATATTTGATTGGTTTGAACAAAAAAGCATAAACTAGACCTGTTCGAAAACTTGGTTAGTTTTCGAACAGGTCGGCAATTTTTCAGGCTAAAGCCTTACAAAATTGCGATTTACTAAAGTTCGTGTTCGAAAACTGAAGTTTTCAAACACGTCTATTTAAGGAATATATATTTTTATGGAAAAGAAAAAGCGTTTGTATTTTTTAATTGTACCTGCTGTATGTATTTATGTTGCTGCCATTACTTTTGTAATCATCGGCTCTGCTTCAAGAAACCCTGTAGAGCCTAGAAAACTGACAAAACCTGCAATCGGTGCTGATGCCGCGGAGGCTTCTTCGCCTGCACAGGCTGAAACTGTAGAAATTATTGCCGCAGAAGATACAGAAGTCGCAGAAAATACAGTAGAAGCTGTAGACGCAAAACCTGAAACCATAGAAATTTCTTTGACAGATAACGCTGAAGCCGCCGCCGTAACACCGGCTGCCGAAGTTGCTGCAAAAACTACAAAAGAAGCTGAAACTGTTTCTGCTCCTGCCGGACTTAACGGCATGGGCGGCGCAGATGTTACGCCGCAGCCGGAGATGGGCATTGAAGCGCCGGAGCTTTATTATACGGTTTACCGCATAAAACCCGGCGACATGATAAGCACACTTGCAGAGAACAATCACATTACGCAGGACACACTTATAAGCGTAAACAACATTAAACAGTCAAGAACAATCCAAATCGGTCAGTATATCCGCATTCCTTCAATGGCTGGAATTGTGTACACAACAAAAACAGCAGAAGAAACGCCGGAATCAATCGCCGAAAAATACAAGGTTTCTGCCGCAAAAGTAGCGCAGGTAAACCAGACAGAGCTTGGCACTGCTTTTGGCGCAGGTACAACGCTTTTTGTTCCAGATGCTGAATTAGACTGGATTACAAGACAGGAGATTAACGGCGACCTGTTCACACGTCCTCTGCACAGAAGCTACTACATTTCTTCTCGCTTCAGCTGGCGTGTAAATCCGTTTACAGGCAGACGTACATTCCACAATGGAATTGATATGGCAGCCCCAACAGGCACACCGATTTATGCCGCTCTTGGCGGAACTGTAATTGCAACAGGCTGGGACAATGTTTACGGCAAGTATGTAACGGTTGCGCACCATTCAGGCTACAAGACTTTGTACGGCCACATGAGCAAGATTACGGTTAAGAAGGGCGCTCACGTAACTACAGCCACTAAGCTCGGCGAAGTCGGTTCAACAGGTCAGAGTACAGGCCCGCACCTTCACTTTACAGTCTATAAAAACGGTTCTCCGATAAATCCTGCCAACGTCTGGAATTAAGTTTTCAGCTTAAATGCTCTGCAAGCGGTTTTATGTTCTCCACCTTTTTGACGAAAAAGTCCAGGTTGCTGAATATAAAAAGCGTGCAGTAGAGCGTTATGCTTATGCCGAAAACTGTGTAGACCGCTACAGTCATGCCTGCCGAGATAAGCGGCACAGCATCAATCAGCGCAAAAATTACAAAAGCTAAAATCAGACAGATTCCTGCAATAACCCACTTTGAAAAGCTTACAGGGCATATATTCTGCGGATCAAAATCCGGGTCAATGGTCTTCATTGTGCGCAAAAGCTTGTCGTCTGTAAAAGGTACAGGAATAAACAGAGGCTCGGCAGCCTTTTTTTCGGCAAGCTCCATAAGCCTTACCTGTGTGCGGCACTTTTTGCAGCAGAGAAGATGAATGCTCAAAGCAAGCGGCAGAGCCTGCCGTTTATCAAGCATCAAAAACTGGTTCATGTATTTTTCGCATTTTCCGTTTTCAGTTTGTTTCATGTTTATGCCCCCTTTCAGGCAAGCTGTTCTGAAAGTTTGTCTTTCAATATTTTTTTTGCCCTAAAAACGTGAGATTTAATCGTGTTTACAGGCAAGTCTGTTATTACGCTGATTTCGTTATAGCTCATGTCGTAGTAGAAATAAAAAATCAGGCACATACTGAATTTTTCCGGCAGTTCGGAGATTGATTCTCTGATTACTTGTGCCGTCATTTCCCTTAAGTGCTTTTCTTCGGGGTCTGTGGTTGTGTCTAGAATTTCAAAATTTTCCGGGAACGAGATACATTCTTTGCGCCGGTTTATGGTGTTGACCGCTGTGTTGTAGGCAATGCGCATAAGCCATGTGGCAAACTGCGAATCGCCTTTGAAGGTGTTCAGACCTGTAAAAACTTTGATGAAAACTTCCTGAACAAAGTCGTCACAGTCGGTGTCATTTTTGAAAAATCTCATGCCGAAAAACCTAAGCCGCCGCTCGTATTTGCTTACAAGTTTTGCAAACGCGCGCGAATCCCCGTTAGCTGCGGCTTTAATAAGCGCAAGCTCAACTGCATCAGCAATTTGAGAGGGAAAATTGGCTACGCGGCTTAAGATTGACAAAACAGACTCTGGTTAAGACAAGCGGTTATAGATTAAGAGACCGACACCAAGGGCCAACGGAAGCAGCCCGCCCAACAAAGAATAAGAGATACCGTCTATAATGCAGAAAAGCACGCTTAGAACAAGTCCTACCGAGCAGAGCAGAAGCCCTGTAATTAGGGCAAAATTTTTCAAGTTTAAGCTCTGCGGCGTGTAAGTTCCGTTTCTAAGCTGAAACATTATCTGCCTGTGGTGCCACAACAAATAGAAGAAAATGACGATTCCGCCTATTACAATTCCTGCAATTGGAATCAATGCCACTATAATTTGAGCGGCTGGTTCTGTAAATGAATTCATATAGCTTTATCCTTCTAAAAATTGGACACTGTTTTTAATAAAAAGTTGCGTAAAGTCTTTGAAGTTTGACGTCAGTAGCTTCAGTTTGTCTGGGCAGAGGCAGGCACAAATGAGATTTGAAGCTCCGGAAAGTGACTGCTTATCAAGGCAAGGTCGGCGGCGTCAAAACTGACACTCGGAAGGCTGGTTTCAGTCTCTACAAAGAGAATAAACTCCTTTTTTTCAATTCCGAGCTTGTCCTCGCCTTTTTCTGTTATCTTTAAGTAATACTGAATTATGTCAGAAATTGCTTTTCTGGAATTATTGCCTGGATAAACGTCAATGACGGCGCGGCCTAAAGTTCTGTAACGGCTGAAACGCTGATCCCAGTCGCCTTTTTCGTCAGACTGGCTGAAAAAACAAAGTTCACTCCGGTTATTATAGCTCCATTCGCGCGGCTTTATGTTTTCGCCATAGAGAATAATTTGTGGATGAAACTTTACCGGCATTACCACCCTCCTTAAGAGTAAATCAGCACAGCCACTAATTCAAGAACTGGTAGACCTCAAAATAGAGGACTTCGATTTTTCCAAGCATAAGCTCGGCGTTAAGCTTTTCAAGCAGCTCCTGCTTGACCTTTTTTTCGTCGGTCAGCTCATCTTTTGAGTGCAGGGCAAAATAATCGAGAAACACGCTGCGGAGGCGGCGCTTTTTCTGCACAAGCTCCTCGAAGAATTCTCCGTCAGCAGTAGGAAACGTAAAATAAGGCGTTACAACCAGTGAAACGGGCGGAACGTCGGCTGTAATTGCTCTAAGCTGCCCGATGTCCTTGTAGACGGTTTTTCCCGATTTTTTTTCAAGATTTTCAGGTACATGCTCAATGCGCCTTAAGCCTGAGCCGATTTTTTCTGGATGAGATGTCATAACAAAGGCGGTGACAAAAACCGCGCTTATAAAGATAAGGGCGCAGAGATATAGCAGAACTTTTTGAAATGCTGTAAAGCGCAGATGAAAAAATTGCCGTTTCATGTCAACTATTTTAACAGATGAACGCCATAATTGAAAGTAGAAAAAATTTAAATGTGTTAATTTGTAGCGAAAATCGTGCAGTTATTTGCGCCTTAAGTTTGTATAGAATTATCCGAAAATCTAACGTAAGGGGAATTGCGCGTGTCAGGCGGTAAAAGAGTCTTAATAACATTTATTATTGCTTCTTTAGTATGTGCGGCTTTTGCATTGACTGCCCGTTTCGGGCTGCTGTCTGTTATTGAAAACAAATTCTACAAACCGATGGTTTACAGGCAGCTTGAGGAACGCAACGACCTGCTTTCTGAAACTGTGGGAAAATACATTGACACACAGGACGCGCTTTTTACGCTTTTTGCCGCCAATCCCGAAATCCGTAGTGTTACCCAAAAAGAGCAGGACGAACTCATGCTTAAAAGCAGGGCTAACCTTGCGTCCGGTCTGCTTACAGAAACGCAGGGGCTTGAAGGTCTGCGTATAATCGGCGAAAACGGCAAGACAATCTATTACAGCACTTTTCCGCAGGATTTTGCCGCGCGCAAAGCCGATGAGCCTGCAACTTATAGAAATTACCCCAAAAACGACATTCCCTTTGAGTCCATAGCAGCTTCAGAAGAGACCAAAAGCCGCATTTTAAACGACTCTGACAGCAACCGCCTTATTTTCTCTTATCCGTTTTACGACAACGAGATGGCTTTTATAGGCACAATCGCCTTTTATGTGAATGCGCCGTCAATGCTCCGCTATTTTATTCCGACAGACAGGTTAAGTGCCCAAAGCGGCATCTTTCTTTGGAGCGCGCCAAAAGACGGAATACATGGCTTTGTTTTTTCTGTGCCTGAGGGGCTGGAAAACGTGTGCAAAAATGCGGCTGTTTCGTCATGGACTTCTAGCCAGAAAATATTTGCTTTTGAAGACACAGAAACTGCCTCAAGAGCAAAATACCTGCTTGTTTCAGCCGAAAACAAGAACGGCTATGTAAGCACCGTCTTTAGCGAAAACATTCTGTATATGCCGGAGAGAATCAGCAACATAATTCTGCTTGCAACAATCAGCCTGATTTTCTTTATAAGCTTTATCTGCTGCATTGCCAAAAACGCCGTCGAAAAACATGCTGAAATGCCGCTTCATGCAAAAGATGACAAAAAGCTTGCAGAAGAAGCCGCATCAGAAGTCAGCATAAGGGCAGAAGAACCCAAAAAAGACGAATCTCTTATTGAAAAGATTGACGACGTATTTGAGATGCTCGCCGCAGAATCTTTGCAGACTGAAAACAGTGAAAAAACTGAAGAAGCCGAAGAAGTGCCGCAGTTTGATTACGACAGCCAGCAGTTTGACGATGCGCTTTTTGACGACAGCTTTGAAAATACAGACGCACAGACTGAACAGCTCAACACGCCTGATATGTCTGACTTAATAGAAGAAGCAGAACCGTTATCAGAGCCTTTGCCTGCATTGCAGATGCAGACTGAAATTGCAGAGCAGCTTGAAGAAGCGCAGTTTGAGCAGCCTGAAACCGCAGAAGTTGAAGCAGAAGCCGCTGGAGCAGAAACAGCCCAAGGCGCAGACGCAGAACTTGCCCAAGCCCAAGCAACAGAATCAGCCCAAGCAGAAGCCGAAACTGCACAGCCGTTGTCTACAGCCGCTTTTCTTAGCGCAATTGACGAGCGTATGCACCAGCGCCAGGAGATTATCGAAGAATACACGCAGCCTGTGCCTAAGCCGCATCTTGAAGAGCCAGAAACTGATGAGCCAGAAGCTGATGAGCCTGTTGCCACAACTGCCACAACTATAGATGAAAACTTTGAAATAGAGATTCCTCAATTTGATGCAGACTTTGACATTTTAGAAAATGCCGAACCCGCACAGCCTGAAACAAGGCATGGCCTGCTGTCTGCCGGCAACGCAATTCTTGCTGAAGAGCAGCAGAAAAAAGAGCAGATTCAGCAGGAAGAAAAGAAAGAACAGCCGCAGCAGGAAATCAAGTCCGCGCCTTTAAGAAAAAGCAGCCTTTCTTCAATTTTCAAGGAAAAGATTACCCAGAATCAGCCTTATGCAGAAAAGCAGGGCGGGCACAGCGCTCTTCATAGTTTTGTACAGCAGACAGCGCCTTCAACAGAATTGACTGACATTTCGCAGCATGGGCTTTTGTACCGCGGTGACGACTACCGCTCTAATCTGCCGCAAAAACCTGCTTTGTACACTTTAGACTTGAAAAACTCAAGACGGAATAACCAGACCGATATACAATCCACCCAATCTGCTGTTGAACAGCAAAAGGAAAAGAAAATGGACACATCTTTATATGACGAAACTCTTGAGGAGCTTCAGCCGGCAGTAGAAACCGAAACAATTACAAGCGTATTCAGTTTGCAGAGCGCACCGCAGCTTTTTGCGGCATTTGCAAACAAAGAGCCGGAACAGCGCGGCTCGTTTGAGCGCAAAGGCATTGTAGACCGCATTGTTGAAAGCACAAACGCAAAAACTCCGCCTGCATTTACAGAGACTGAGCACAAAATCGATAACATTCACATCGAAAACGGCGTTTACCGTATCCATGAAGAAAAAGATTCTTCTGCTAATGTAAAAATAAACTACGATTTTAAGCGTCTTGTAGATTCAGTCTTGAACGGCTAGAAAAAAACGCCGCAATTTAAAATTACTTCGTGACAAAATGTGTTAAATGTGTAATATTAAAGCTGGAATTGTCTTAAAGTTACTAAATGTCATTGCCGCGCTTGACGCGGCAATCTTTAAACGCCTGTAAGAATACAGAGAAAGATATTCGGGTCAAGCCCGAATATGACAATTTGCAAACTTTTAAGATAGCTCCAGAATTTTACACACAGCAGGAAAAAAATGAAAACAACAGCTTGTCACAGAGTCCGCTCTTATGAATGTGATTCTTATGGTCACGTAAATAATGCAGTTTATTTGAATTATCTTGAATATGCCCGCACTGAATTTATGCGGTCAATCGGCTTTGACTATAACAAATGCGTTGAGTCAGGCTATTACCTTTATGTAACCCACATCGACATTTACTATAAGTTTTCTGCATTTCTTGATGACAAGCTTATAATTGAAACTGAACCGCTAAAGACCGGCGCAGTTTCCGGCACATTCAAGCAGGTAATCAAAAAAGAGAACGGCTCTGTCTGCGTAGAAGCACAGGTTTCTTGGGCAAGCGTCAACGCCGAAACCCAGCACCCCGCAAAGCTGCCCGATGAATTTCTTGTAGACGGCTTAAAGCCCGAAACCAACAACATTTCGGTTTAAGCGAATAATCGGTGATATAAAAATAGAGTCGCCCTCAAGCATGATTCAACATTTTTTGACAACTCCAAAAACTCCATGTTATAATCATGCTATGACTTTGTGCATTGCAACGAATAATTCAGCTTTTTTTCTCGAAAGACTTGACATGCAGAATGTGCGACCTATAATTGCTCGTTGCTCGTTGCTCGTTGTGGCGTAAAGTCTTTAAATGATTTTTCTCTAAATTTTAAATTAACCCGCTTGAACGGCTGTGCAAATTTTGCCGTTTGAGCGGGTTTTTGTTTTTAAATCAACAGGAGGATTCTATTATGAAGAAAATTATTGCATTGGTTTTGCTATTAGTTGCTGTAAGCTGCCTTTTTGCGGCAAAAGAAAAGGAAGTGCCCCGCATAAACAAGACACTGCCGTTCAGCAAAGGCATTAACCTTTCTAACTGGTTGATGGGAAATCAGCCTTACGATGTGGCTAACTATGGAAAGCAGGATTTTGAAGATATTAAAAGTCTGGGCGCGGACATTACACGCCTTTATATAATGTTTGAGGAATTCAGTTCAGGCGACCCTGATTTTATTATTCCGGACTGGCTGTGGAAAAGGATTGACGACGCAGTCGCCTGGTGTACAGAACTCAAATTGTACTTGATTATTGATTTTCAAAATAACTGTGACGGAAATTCAAAAACCCGTCCGGATGTTGAAAATATGCTTGAAAAAATCTGGCCACAGATTGCAGAACGTTATAAAGATTCCGGTAAATATGTTCTATATGAAATTTATAATGAACCGCACATGAGAAGCGGTAATATTGCGGCAGATGTTTCAAAGTGGAATAAAATTCAGGGAAGAATCTTAAAACTTATAAGAACGATTGACACAAAGCATACAGTAATTGTTGGAGCGGAAGGCTGGAACTCTGTTGTGCAGCTTTTGAAGCTTCCTGACTACAAAGATGACAACATCATACTTAACTTTCATGATTATTCTCCTATGCTTTTTACACATCAAGGAGCACCTTGGTCAGATTTTAAGCATCTGACAGGTGTTCCTTTTCCATATAACAAAAGCAAAATGCCGCCACTTCCTAAAAACGCTACTGATGAGGAAAAATGGGGGTGGGAGAATTATAAACAGGAATCAAGCGAAGCGACTCTTGTAAAGCCATTAGACGATGCCGTAAAATTTGCCAACAAGCACGGACTGCCTTTAATGTGCAATGAATGGGGCGTTTCTATGGAATATGCCGACAAAGAGGAGCGCGTCAACTGGTACAGGTTAAAAGCTAAATGGATGGACGAGCGCAACATCATACGTCTGAGCCATGATTATAAAGACCGCTTTGGAATCTTTAACACGCCTAGTAGTTTTGCAAATTTTCCGGAAGACGTTAATGTAGAATTGATAGAAGCGATGGGCTATAAAATGCCTTCTGACATAAAGCCTAGATCAAGAAACTGGCTTGAGACCTCTTATAACAACGGAGAGTATGCAATCTATAAAAACGGTCTTGCTAAAAATTTAATATGCACGGCATGGACAACTTACATAAGAAAAAATGAGTTTATAACATTTGACAATCAGGCTGACGACAACGGAGGCTTGTATATTGCAATTCCAAATGCAGAGAAATACAATCCGTTACCATTTGAGTTCAACAAAGTGTATGATTTTACTCCTTTTGTTGACAAAGGTCTTTGTCTTGAATTTGAAGTTAAGACAACTCAAAACAATTTTAACTTGTATGTTTATTTTATGGATAGCTTGGATGATTCTTTGGGCAAACAAGGATATGAATGGCAAGCCGGATACTCTATCCGAAATAATGAAGATCTTAATGACGGCAAATGGCATAAGGTTAGAATTCCGCTTAAAGACATGAAAGACAACGGCACGTGGAACGAAGCAGAACAAAAGTGGTATAGCGGCGAAGGTCTTTTCACTTGGAAAAGAATCAAACATTTGAGATTTGACTTTGGAGAAAAGGATTTGACCGAAGAATGCTGTCTTAGAAATATTGTGATAAAGTAACAGCCAAGCCTTACATACCTTCCAAATCAACTTTATATACAAAGTTCGGCAGAACACTGTTTTGAATGAACATAGTCATATAAATCGGAAGGTATGTAATTTTGCCGGAAATCTTAAGATTCTCATTACATAGCACATACGCTTTTTTAATATCATAATCAGAATTTGAAAGAACATTTTTCAAGGCATTGTGACGTTCATAATTTTTGCCCGATTTGACTTCTATTGGAACAATTTCATCGTCTAACTTGATTACAAAATCAAGTTCACCCTGTTTTTTGCTGTTAAAATAAAAAAGCTTAAAGCCATGAGCTTTTAGTTCCTGTGCAACAGTATTTTCAAAAATTGCACCAAAATTAATGCCATTTTCATTATTCAGAATTTTAAGCTGAATTCCCTGCGCGTATTGGCTTGCAAGCAGCCCGACGTCATTAGAAAAAAGCTTGAACAGATTGCGCAGCTTCGCCAGTTCCAGAGGCATGGCGGGAGCTTCAACATTATATGCCGGCAGTGCAACGCCAGCTTCTCTAAGCCAGATAAAGCTGTCTTCATAGCGGCTGAATTTAAGATTCTCATTCAGCTTTTTTAGAATAAAGCGTTTGTTCTGTGAATTAAGCTCTGCCGGAATCAAATCAAAAATATCTTCGATATAGAGTTTATTCTGCGGATCATATTGAGAAATGTCTTCGCGGTACATCTGAAGAATTGATTTTTGAACCGACAGCACGTTCTGAATATTGTTAGTATCGATATAAGTCTGAACAACGGCAGGCATTCCGCCGGTAATCATATAAAGCCTGAAAAGCTGCATCATTTTTTCGTGAATTACAGAATCAACAGGTGTCTTTTGTTCAAAGTTCTTCTTGAGTGTTTCAAGAATTTGCGGCTGAACTCCGCAGGCAATAAAGAATTCCTCCAAATCTAAAGGGTACATTTCTTTTATTGTCATAAAACCGACAGGCACAGAACGGACACCTTTAAGTTCAATTCCAAGCAGTGAACCGCTGAGCGCATAGCGGTAGCTTCCTTCTTCAACTAGGAACTTTATGGCGGTAACAATTTCGGGAACTTTCTGAATCTCATCAAAAAAGATAAGGGTTTTGCCTTTTTGCATAGGCTGATTTGTCAGCGCTGTGATTCTAAGAAGAATGTCCTGTGCATCTTTTGCATTATTAAAAGCTTCAATTGCCTGCGGCATTTCTAAAAAATTGATTTCGATAAAGTTTTCAAAATGAGATTTTCCGAATTCCCTGATTACAAAGGACTTTCCAATCTGGCGCGCGCCTGTGACAAGAAGAGCTTCTCTTGAGTTTTCTGAATAAAACTTTTCTAATTCTGAATAAATTTTTCTAAACAACAAGATTGTACCTCCTTGTCCGTTTTTCCAAGATAATTTTAGTACATTTTGTCCGTTTTTCCAAGGTGAATTTAGTATATTTTGTCCGTTTTTCCAAGAATTTAGTTGGGCGAGGGCGCACCTCTGTGCACCCTTCGTCTGGCAATCCCGTCAATTGCGAGCCGTAGGCGAAGCAATCTACTCTGTGGGTTTATTTCTTCAAGTTTCTGCCGTACAGGCACGACAAGTTTTTCAGCCAGTCGGCTTTTTCGCCTGAAAAATGCTCTTCGCTCATGCGCCACTGCCAGTTTTGTCCGCCGGTTGTGGCAGGGGCATTCATGCGCCCTTCTTTTCCGACATTGTACAAATCCTGCATAGGAATAACCGCGAATGCCGCTGTTGAGGCAATTGCAAGTCTTATTAATTCTGCGCAAAGCTTTCTGTCATCTTCTACGCCAGAGTATTTCTTTACCAAGTCTTTCATTTCAGGCGAAAGTTCATCAAGCCATGTCTGCAAAGTGTCATTATCGTGTGTGCCGGTGTAAACAACGCAGTTCTGCTTGTACATGTGCGGCAAAAATGCGTTTACAAGCCCGCCGCGCTCTTTTTCACCAAGATCAAACGCAAACTGAAGCACCTTCATTCCCGGAAGGTCAAAGTCATCTCTGAGCGCACCAACTTTGTCAGTTATAACGCCCAAATCTTCCGCAATAATCGGAATATTGCCGAGCTGCGCTTTTATTGCGTTGAAAAGGTCGTGGTCCGGGCCTTTTACCCATTTGCCGTTTACAGCAGTTTCTTCGCCGGCCGGAACAGACCAATAAGCTTCAAATCCGCGGAAATGGTCAATGCGCACATAGTCAACAAGCGAAAGCATTGCTTTTATGCGCTGAATCCACCATGCATAGTCTGTTTTCTTCATTTCGTTCCATTTATAAAGCGGATTGCCCCAAAGCTGGCCTGTAGCGCAGAAATAATCAGGCGGAACACCTGCAACCGCAGTGGCTTTACCGCTTTTATCAAGCTGAAACAATTTCTGGTTTGACCAAACATCAGCAGAGTCAGGCGCAACAAAAATCGGAATATCTCCGATTATAGAAATGCCGTTGTCGTTGGCGTATTTTTTCAGAGCTGTCCACTGCTCAAAAAAGAAAAACTGAATAGCTTTGTGCCCTTCAATTTCTGCAGTGTGTTCCTGCTGCCATTTTGCAACAGCCTTTGCGCTGCAAGTGGCAAGTTCTTTAGGCCAGTAATTGCTCCACATTGCGCCAAAGCGGTTTTCTTTCTGCGCCTTTGCGTCATAAAATTCCTTTATGCTCATAAATGTGGAATAATCATCAAGCCAGTAGCTCTGTTTTTCTTTAAATGCTTCAAAGCGTTTTGAAAGGCTTTTGCTTTTTTGAGTTTTCTT
Source organism: Spirochaetaceae bacterium (assembly GCA_017614995.1). Lineage (GTDB taxonomy): Bacteria > Spirochaetota > Spirochaetia > Treponematales > Treponemataceae > UBA1240. Next base: position 34,762 of record JAGAAX010000006.1, on the reverse strand, counting down.
CAAAAAATTTTCGGCTGCCTTCTTCAATAAGGGAATTTTCCAGTAAACAACCGAGCCGAAATCAATGTGGCCGCTGTGCGAAATCCATTCAGGCGGTGTAATGTCTTCTTGGGTCAGAAAGCCCTGCTCAACAAGAATATCAAGATCTATTATCAGCGGATTGCCCGCAAAAGTTGAAAAAGACGCGTAAGGCGAATCTCCGTAGCCGGTCGGCCCGAGCGGCAGAATCTGCCAGAGCGTTTGTCTTGCGCTTTTAAGCCAGTCTATAAAACGAAAAGCCTGCCTGCCGATTGTGCCGATTCCGGGCGTGCATGGCAGAGAAGTAGGGTGAAGCAGAATGCCGCTTGAACGTGATAAACTCATATAAAACTCCCTTTTGAGTTTATCATAGATAGTTTAACCGTAAGTTTCAAGCTGAAAATGAACATCAACGGGAAGCCGCAGTTGCTTTCAGGTCTTCTGCAAGTTCCTGCACTCTGGCTTCTGAAAGTTTTGTAAGTTCGGCAATTTTTATAGTAGAAAAACTGCCGTCTTCCAGCATATTCATTGCAATTTCTTCGCGTTCGTCTTCCCGTTCTTCTTTCAAAAAATCTTCCCAAAGTTTGCTCATTTGTTTTTCTCCTTTTGCATCGTTTTTGAACCGCCCTGTTTTTTCGGCAAGAAGTTTGTACTTCATTTCGCTGGGGTCTGCACATGAGAAGTCGTGCATCAATTTGCCGATGTCGCTGTCGTCTGTAAATTCGCCGTTTACATAGATTATATGCGCTTTGTCGTCAAAAGTCATGTTATTTTCTTTGATGGTGCGCTCTATATGGTACAGCGGCAACCCACAGCCAAGCACATCATGTTCTGTTATAAATATGATGTACGTTTCAGGCAAATTTTCGATACTTTCGCCCGGCATAAGACTATTGCAGTCAAGTATTGCGCTGTTATATCTGGCTCTTTTAGAACCTGCGCCTTCGTCCGCGCGCTGAACCTCAATGTTGTAAAGCTTTCCCTCTTTGTCTTTTGCCTTTATGTCCAGCCGCACCGAACGTCCCTGCAAATTCTTGATTGAGAACTGCCCTTTGGATTCGGTGACGGTTAAATCATCACGCTGCAGGATAATCCTTAGCAAGAATTCTGTCGCTTCAATGTCGTCCTCAAAGACCTTTGACATAAACTCGTCGTCAAACAGCCGGAACTGCTTAATTTTGGAGAGAATGCTTTCCTGTCTCCGCTTTTGTTTTTCTGTGTAATTCATATATAGTATATATATATGCTTTTTTGTTTTTTTCTGTACTTTTTGAGGAAGAATTTTTATGATTTTACAAAAAACGCAAAATATGTTGCGCAATCAGAATACGGCTGTTGTCATGGAAAAAATCTCTTGAAGAAGATTTCGGTTGAGCTATAATGTACTTATGAATCAGATTGTTTTAGAAATTATCGGCTATATTGGCTCGGCGTTGGTTTTGATTTCGTTTTTGATGGCTTCTGTTATAAAGCTGCGTGTCGTAAATTCGTGCGGGTCGGTGGTCTGCATTTTGTACGGCTTTTTAATTCACGCATATCCAACAGTTTTGATGAACGCCTGCCTGCTTTTGATTAACTGCTATTATCTTGTCAAACTTTTCCGCCACCGCGAGAATTTCAGCATTATAAAGTCGTCTTATTCAGAAGAATGTATGCGCTTTTTTATAAACGACAACAAAGAAGATATTCAGTTATTTTTTCCAGATTTTGTGCATGTAATTGAAAAGGCGAATTTCGCGCGTCTTATTTTCTGCAAAAATCAGATTGTGGGCTTATTTGCCGCAATTCAAGACGAAGACGGCAAGCTCTGCGTTCTTTTGGATTATACGGTTGCGCAATACCGCGATTATGCGGTCGGCTACCATCTTTTTGAAGACTTAAAATACGAAGGAATCAAAAAAATCGAATTTCAGCAGAAAGCCAACTACCACGAAAAATATCTGAACAAGATGGGCTTCAAAAAAGTAGATGATGCCTTTATAAAAGAGTTTTAATACATCGGTTTTTTAGGTCAAATGTCGAGTTTTTATAAAGTCGGTGGCTGAGCGTAGTCGAAGCCACAATAAGCAGAAGTTTTATTAATGGAAATTGAAAAATCGGTCATTTCGACTTCGCTCAATGACCGATTTTCATTGCAAAAGTTCAATTTTTTTAAACTCGAAATTGAGTCATTTTAAATATTTTCAAAAAAAATCAAAATTTTTCATAAATACCTATTGACATAGTAGGTTTTAGACGATATAAATAACGTATAAATAAAACCTATTAACTTACTAGGTTTGTTAATCAAAAGCCAAAAGGGGCAGATTATGAAAGATTATTTTGAAAAACTTGTACGCTGCAATTTCCGTTTCGGGCGCATGAACTCCTGTTGCTGCCCCTTTGCAAAAAACTAAACCATAAACTTTTTAACAAATTTTGAACGAAAACAGGAGTAAATTATGTCAGATATTAAGAAACTTCATTTTGAAACATTACAATTGCATGTTGGTCAGGAAAAAGCTGACCCTGCCACAGATTCACGCGCTGTTCCGATTTATCAGACAGCAGCTTATGTATTTCACAATGCTGCACATGCGGCAGCCCGCTTTGGTTTAAGCGATGCCGGAAACATTTACGGCCGTCTTACAAACTCTACGCAGGGCGTTTTTGAGGACAGGGTTGCCGCTCTTGAGGGCGGTGTCGCAGGTCTTGCGGTTGCTTCTGGTGCTGCTGCAATCACTTATGCTTTTCAGAATCTTGCAAAAGCCGGTGACCATATTGTAAGCGCAAAGACAATTTATGGCGGAACATACAATCTTCTTGCGCATACGCTCGCAGAATTCGGTGTAGATACAACTTTTGTTGACGGAAGCAATCCGGCTAATTTTGAAAAAGCCATTCAGAGAAATACAAAGGCAATTTTCATTGAAACGCTCGGCAACCCGAATTCAAATATTCTTGATTTTGATGAAATTGCAAAGATTGCGCATAAGCATCAGGTTCCGCTTATTGTTGACAATACTTTCGGAACGCCTTATCTGTTCCGTCCTATTGAGCACGGCGCAAACATTGTTGTTCATTCTGCAACAAAATTTCTCGGCGGTCATGGTACAACGCTCGGCGGTGTAATTGTAGACGGCGGCAACTTCGACTGGAAGGCAAGCGGAAAATTCCCGCTGCTTTCAGACGGCGACCCAAGCTATCATGGTGTTAAGTTTACAGAAGCTGTCGGAAAAGCCGCCTATGTAACAAGAATCAGGGCGGTGCTTTTGCGCGATACAGGCTCAACTTTAAGTCCGTTCAACGCATTCATTCTTTTGCAGGGCTTGGAAACATTGAGTCTCCGCGTTGAGCGCCACGTTGAAAACGCCCTTAAAGTTGTTGATTTCTTAAAGAATCATCCGCTGGTTGAAAAGGTTAATCATCCTGCTCTTGAAGATCATCCTGAACATGCACTTTACAAGAAATATTTCCCGAAAGGCGCCGGTTCAATCTTTACGTTTGAGATTAAAGGTGGAAAAGAAGCAGCCTGGAAATTCATAGACAACTTGAAGATATTCAGCCTGCTTGCCAATGTTGCAGACGTAAAATCGCTTGTAATTCATCCGGCGACAACAACACACAGCCAGCTTAGTGATGCTGAGCTTGCCGACCAGGGAATTACACAAGGTACAATCCGTCTGAGCATCGGAACAGAACATGTTGACGACATTATCGCCGATTTGCAGCAGGCCTTTGATGCCGTAGCAAAATAAAAAAGTAAAAAAAATTTGCTGAAAGCCTCCTTATAAGCCAGATTTGCTGTTTGGAATAATTCATGGAATCTCTAAAAAATCACTATCGTGACTTTTTAGAGATTCCCGCGAGTTGTAAATCGCTGTAATAGCGCGATTTACAACATCGCATTTTCAAAGTTACCTCTAAAAACTGAAGTTTTTAGAGGTTCTCTTCAATCTTACAAAAACAGCATGGAACTGCCGGTTTATGCAGCAAGTTTTGACCGGCTGTTCCTTAAAAGCTTAATACCGTTAGAGTTTTCCCCGGTATTAAGCTTTTTTTGTTTCACAGCATTTTACAAAAGTCGAAAAATCTATTAAACTACTAGGTAACAGCTTGCGCAAGCCGCGCAGACAAAGGAAGATTACATGATAGTTTCAACAAAAGGACGCTACGCTTTGCGTGTTATGGTAGACTTGGCAGAAAACGAAAAAGACGGGCGCATTCCGTTAAAAGAAATTGCTGCCCGGCAGGATATTTCGCAAAAATACATAGAAGCTATTATGACCCTGCTTTCAAAGCACAATCTGGTTGACGGCGTGCATGGCAAAGGCGGCGGTTACAAGCTCAACCGCAAACCTGAGGACTACAAAGTGAGCGAAATTCTCAAAGTAACAGAGGGAACGCTTGCGCCTGTTGCCTGTCTTGAGTGCGGTGCAGCACCATGCCCCAAAAAAGAGAACTGCCGCACCCTGCCGATGTGGGCAAAGCTTGACACCTTGATTAACGACTTTTTTGACGGCGTTACGCTCGCCGACTTGTGCAAAAAATAATTGAACTTAACATAAATAAGTGGTATTTTTTATAAAACAGATTGAACAGTAAGCGGTGCTGCTCTGCATAAACGCAAGAAGCAGTTAAAAGGGAAACAGGTGCAAATCCTGTGCGATCTCGTCACTGTAATAAAGGAGCATTTGCCATAAAATAGTCACTGAATCTTGGATTTGGGAAGGCTTGGCAAATGCGTTGATTTTAAAGTCAGGAAACCTGCCGGTTATAATAGTACAGAAAGCTTTTGCTTTCAGATCACGAGTAATTGGTCGTACTGATAAAAACGCATTTTACGGGCGTATTTTAAACTTTGGCTAATTGCTCTGTTCTGCCGCAACGGCAGGTCAGGGCTTTTTTATTTTAAATATTCAAGGAACTGAAAATGAAGAACTTGTTTCGTTTATTCTCAATCTCAATGATTGTTTCGCTGCTGTTTACAGGCTGTAACAACAGCAAAAAAGACAAAGAAAAAGCCGATGCTGTTGCGGCATTAATCGACGCAATTTATGTGCAGAAGTGGACACCGGAAACAGACGCACAGTGTGCAGCCGCCAAAAAAGCATGGGACGCGCTTACAGACGCACAGAAAGAGCTTGTTGAAGGCGAGGACGCCGACCCGGATTATTTCGGACGTGATACAGGCGATGCTTCTAAAGACGACCCGCTAAATCAGGACGGAATAGGCGAAAACGAGATTCTCGTTGTAAGCTTCGGTACATCTTTTAATGACAGCCGGGCAGCCGACATCGGCAGCGTTGAAAAAGCCATTCAGAAAGCCAACCCTGACTGGTCAGTGCGCCGCGCTTTTACAGCACAGATTATCATCAACCACATTCAGGCTAGAGATAACGAAAAAATCGACAATATGGAACAGGCTTTGGAACGCGCTGTTTCATGCGGTGTAAAGAACCTTGTAATTCAGCCGACACACCTTATGCGCGGCGCAGAATACGACGAGCTTGTTGAAGCTGTAAACGGCTATAAAGACAAGTTTGAGAACATTGCATTTGCAGAGCCGCTTTTGGGCAAAGTCGGTAACAGCGCTTCTGTTATTAACCAGGACAAAAAAGATGTTGCAGTTGCAATTACAGCAGAAGCCGTAAAAACCGCAGGTTTTGCTTCACTTGAAGCTGCCGCCGAAAAAGGCACAGCTTTTGTATTTATGGGTCATGGCACTTCACATTCGGCAAAAATCAGCTACAGCCAGATGGCTTCTCAAATGGAAGAACTCGGCTACGAGAATGTGTTTATCGGCACAGTTGAGGGCGAGCCTGAAGAAACAGCCTGTGAAAATGTAATAGAAGCTGTAAAAGACGCAGGCTACACAAAAGTTGTGCTCCGTCCGCTTATGGTTGTTTCAGGCGACCACGCAAACAACGACATGGCAGGTGACGACGAAGATTCTTGGAAGAGCATGTTCAAGGCTTCTGGTGCTTTTGAAAAAATCGACTGCCAGATTGCCGGTCTCGGTAGAATTCCTGCAATTCAGCAAATGTACGTAGACCACACAGCTGTTGCCGTTTCGCAGCTTAAAAAAAAACTGAATTAGCGGACGGCGTTTATCAGGCTTTATTCAAAACTGACAGTTCAATGTTTCATGTTAATGAAGCAGACGCCGGAAAGGGTGTTCTTACCGTAAAAAACGGCAAAATGACCATTCACATAAGACTTTCAGGCAAAAAAATCCTGAATCTTTTTCCGGGAATGGCAGCAGACGCGCCTTCTGCCGAAGCTTTATGGCTTAAACCTGTTGAAGAAACCGTTACATACAGTGACGGTTCTTCAGAAAAGGTTTTTGCCTTTGATGTTCCAGTAAAAAATCTGAACGAAGAATTTGACCTTGCGCTGATTGGCAAAAAAGGTACTTGGTACGACCACAAAGTAAGCGTTTCTCTCAGTGCTTTGACCTTGCGCTGATTGGCAAAAAAGAAGGACGAAAATGAAGTTTAGAGCGATATTCCTTGTTATTCTGATTCTGCTTTTGTGTGCGTGCGCCAAAAAAGATCCTTCCCAGTCAGCAAACGTTTCATTCAGCTCGCTTGAATTTGCAGAAACCAAAAAGCCCTTGTATGCGGTTCAGTACAGTGTAAAAAAAGCGGGCGCATATAATCTGATTACAATCGCTGATAAAGAGAAATTCTTACTTGTTCCGCAGAATGCCTCTATTCCTTCGGAGGTTCCGGCCGACGTTACGGTGCTTAAACAGCCGCTCGACAAAACTTATTTAGTTTCAACTGCTTCAATGGACTTTATGGTGGCGCTTAACATAATGGAAAAGCTCCGCTTTGCAGGCACAAAAGAGTGGTACATTGCCGAAGCCACAGAAGCTATGAAAAGCGGAAATCTTTTGTACGCCGGTAAATACAGTGCGCCGGATTTTGAGCTTCTCGTTTCAGAAGGCTGCAACTTTGCGGTTGAGAACACAATGATTTACCACAAGCCCGAAATAAAAGAAAAGCTTGAGGAGCTCGGCATTCCTGTTATGGTAGATTATGCAGGCAACGAGAAGCATCCTCTCGGAAGGCTTGAGTGGATAAAGCTTTATGGGCTTTTGTTTGACCGCGAAAAAGAAGCTGACGCGTTTTTTGAGAACCGGCTCAAGTCAATCAAAAAAGTGCTTAACGGCAAACAGACTGATGTGCGCGTTGCCTTTTTTTATGTCAATTCAAACGGCGGAATAAATGTGCGCACTTCCGAGGATTATGTCGTAAAGATGATTGAGCTTGCCGGCGGCCGTTATGCTCAAGGCGAAACGCTGAAAAATGAAAAACATTCTTCGACAATGAACATTCAAATGGAAGATTTTTATCTTTCGGCTGTAGACGCAGATGTGCTGGTTTATAATTCGGCTGTAGACGGAAAGCTTGAAAGCATTGCGGATTTAACTGCCAAAAATGAGCTTTTTTCAGATTTTAAGGCTGTTAAAAACGGCAAAGTTTACTGCACAGAGCCGGAATTTTTGCAGAAAACAACTGAAACTGCGGCTATAATATCAGAGCTGAACAAAATTATAACAGGCAAAGACGACAAACTTACTTATTTGACAAAGCTTGAATAAGAAGCCGAAAAAGGAAACCGCGCGTGAAAAAGTACATGCTGCTTTTTATCATATTGATTCTGCTGCTTGCCGCAGTTTCGGTTTGGAACATTTCAATTGGAAGTGTTTCATATCCGCTGTCGAAAGTCTTTTCGATAATCGGCGGCAATAGAACTGATGCGGCGGCTTACAGAGTAATCTGGAACATACGGTTTCCGCGCCTTTTTGCAGCGCTGCTTCTCGGCGGCGCATTGTCTGTTTCGGGCTTTCTGCTTCAGACGTTTTTCGGCAACCCGATAGCAGGCCCTTATGTACTCGGCATTTCGTCCGGTGCAAAGCTTGCTGTCGCGCTGACACTGATTTTTCTGCTTAAACATGGAATAATTCTCAATTCTTTTGGGCTTGTGGTCGCGGCTTTTGCCGGCGCAATTTGCGCGACAGGCTTTGTTCTGCTAATCTCGCAAAAGGTGCGCGACATGTCCATGCTCATTGTATGCGGAATCTTGGTCGGCTACATCTGTTCGGCATTTACAGACTTTTTTGTGACTTTTGCGAGCGACTCGAATATTGTCAATCTGCACAACTGGTCGCTCGGCAGCTTTTCCGGCACAAACTGGAACGAAGTTAGAATTATGGCGGTGATTGTGCTTGGTGTCTGCGCCGCTGTTTTTCTTTTGTCTAAACCGATTGGCGCTTATCAGCTTGGCGAAAATTATGCGCGCAATATGGGCGTAAACATAAGGCTGCTGCGCGTGCTGCTTATTCTGCTTTCAAGCCTGCTTTCAGCCTGTGTAACGGCTTTTGCAGGGCCTGTCTCTTTTGTCGGCATTGCCGTTCCGCATCTTGTAAAGAGCGCTTTTGGCACAGCAAAGCCGCTTGTGATTATTCCGGGCTGTTTTTTGGGCGGCGCAGTTATTACGCTTTTCTGTGACGGGGTCGCAAGAACGGTTCTTGCACCGACGGAACTCAGCATAAGCACTGTAACGGCTTTTTTTCTTGTTCCAGTTGTCATTTATATGATGGTAAAAAAACAGGGAAGAAAAAATGCTTGAAACGTCAAATCTCGCTGTCGGGTACGGGCAGCTTTTAATTTCAGATATTAATCTCAAAGCTGAACCGGGCAAAATAATGGTGCTGATTGGACCGAACGGTTCGGGAAAATCTACAGTATTAAAGACAATCACGCGCCAGCTTAAAATTCAGCATGGCTCAATTGCTGTTCTCGGCAAAGACATGGCAGCGCTGAAAGACCGCGATGTTGCAGGCATTATCTCAATGGTGATGACTGAGCGCATACACCCGGAGAGCATGACATGCCGCGAAGTTGTTGCAACAGGGCGTTATCCACATACTGGCAGACTCGGCATTCTCTCTGATGATGACTGGCGCGCCGTAGATGATGCGCTTAAGCTTGTGCATGCCGAAAGTCTTGCAGAAAAAGATTTTGCCAAAGTCAGCGACGGGCAGCGCCAGCTTGTAATGCTTGCGCGCGCAATTTGCCAGAACACCGCCATAATAATTTTGGATGAGCCGACATCGTATCTTGATATGCACTATAAGCTTGAGCTTCTAAAGATTATACGCACTCTGGCGCACAAAAAAAATAAGACTATAATCATGTCGCTACACGAGCTTGATTTGGTGAAAATGACCGCGGACATTGTTGTCTGTCTTGACGGCGAGAAAGTCGTAAAGACTGGAACTGTGGACGAAATTTTCTCCGGTTCTTTTATTCAAAAGCTTTACGGCATTAAAGAGGCTGAATTTGATCCGTCTAATGCCACTGTGCACCTTCTGCCGGAAAATTCTGACACATCAAAAGACGTGCGCGCGGTAGCTTCAATTAAAAATAGAAGAAAGTCGTCTGCAAAAGTGATTATGGTTCAGGGTACGATGTCTAACGCAGGCAAAAGCCTTGTGGTTGCGGGCTTGTGCAGAATTTTTAAGCAGGACGGCTGGCGTGTCGCGCCGTTTAAGTCGCAGAACATGGCGCTGAATTCTTTTATTACAAAAGAAGGGCTTGAAATGGGGCGCGCGCAGGTTATGCAGGCAGAAGCTTGCGGGCGCGAGCCCGAAGTCTGCATGAACCCGATTCTGCTCAAGCCGACGACTGACAAAGGCTCGCAGGTTATTGTGAACGGCGAAGTTTTGGGCAGCATGAGCGCGCGCGATTATTTTGCGTTTAAGAAGCAGCTTGTGCCCGACATTATAAAGGCTTTTGAAAAACTTGAGGAAACTTCTGATATTATTGTAATTGAAGGCGCGGGAAGCCCCGCCGAGATTAATCTGCGCGAAAACGACATTGTGAACATGGGGCTTGCGGAAATCCTTGACGCACCAGTGCTGCTTGTCGGCGACATTGACCGCGGCGGTGTTTTTGCCCAGCTTTTGGGCACGCTTGAGCTTTTGCAGAAAACTGAAAAAGAGCGCGTAAAAGGGCTTATTATCAATAAATTCCGCGGCGATAAATCGCTTTTAGATTCAGGCATCGAGATGCTTGAAGAAAAGGGAAAAATCCCGGTTACCGGCGTTCTGCCTTATATGCACATCTCACTTGACGATGAGGACAGCCTTTCAAGTCGCTTTGAGCGCAAAGAGCAGAAGCTTGTCAACATCGGGGTTGTGCGGCTTCCGCATATCTCGAATTTTACAGACTTTTCGGCTTTTGAGCTGATTGACGGCGTTGGTGTGCATTACATCGGCAGCGCCTCTGAAGCTGAAAAAATGGACATGCTCATTATTCCCGGAAGCAAAAACACAATCGGTGATTTGAAGTGGCTTAGAGAGAGCGGCTTGGAAGCAGCCGTCAAAAAATTTGCCAAAGACAGGCTTGTTTTTGGAATATGCGGCGGTTATCAGATGCTCGGCAAAATGATACACGACCCGTTCGGCGTAGAAGAAAGCGGCAGTATTCGCGGAATGGAGCTGCTTGATATTGAGACGACGCTTGAAAAAGACAAGACGCGGAAGCAGGTTGAAACTGTAACTGCCGCTGTGCCGGGCAAGCTTGCAGGGCTTTCAGAAAAGCATGTTTCTGGCTATGAAATCCACATGGGAAAAACTGAAATTGGGGACGCACAGGCTTTTGCTTCGGGCGCGTGCTCCGGCAATGTTTACGGCACTTATATTCATGGCTTTTTTGACGCTGACGGCATAGCTTTTATTGTTGCAGAAGCCGCCGCCAAAGATAAGGGCGTTCAGCTTAAAAGCGAAAACACCGACTACCGCAAATTTAAAGAATCGCAATACGATTTGCTTGCGGACACAATGCGCGCTCATCTTAACATGGACGCGGTTTATTCAATGCTTTCGTATTCACATATTCAGCAGACTGACGGAGAATGAGCATGGCAGAAACCGAATATTGGCGTTATTTCCGTCAGATAAAGCAGAACTGGGACGCAATTGCCAAACCGCTCGACAGCCTCGGCAAATTTGAAACGATTCTTGCCAAAATCGGGGCGGTGCAGAAAACGATTTACCCCAAACTTCAGAAAAGTGCCGTTCTTGTTTTTTGCGCCGACAACGGAATTGTGGAAGAAGGCATAAGCCAGTCAGATAAAAGCGTCACGCGGATTTGTGCTGAAAATATTGCGCAGGGCAAAACCGCTGTGGGCATAATGGCACGCCGTTCTGCAACAGACATTATAGCCGTTGACATAGGCATAGATTCTGATGACGTTCTATCCGGCGTTTTAAGCCGTAAAGTGCGTAAAGGCACGCGCAATTTCTTAAAAGAAAGTGCCATGACAGAGGCTGAAACTGAAAAAGCCATAAACATTGGAATGAACCTCGTCCGCGATTGCAAAAGCCAGGGCTACGACATTCTTTGCGTGGGCGAAATGGGCATAGGTAACACAACAACTTCTGCGGCGGTTGCGGCTCTGCTGTTCGGCAAAAGCGCAGCGGAGCTTGCGGGGCGTGGCGCGGGCTTAAGCGATGAAGGGCTAAGGCGCAAAATAAGCGTAATTCAAAAAGCTGTGGAAAAATATGCTGTGTTTTCATGCGAGCCGCTTAAAGTGCTTTCTGCTGTGGGCGGCTTTGACATAGCCGGAATGGCGGGCGCTTTTCTTGGCGCAAAAAAATACGGCGTGCCTGTCATTTTAGACGGAGTTATAAGCCTTGTTTCGGCACTTGTTGCAGAAAGAATTGAAAAAGGCGTAATTGATTTTCTGATTCCGTCGCACAAAAGCCGCGAGCCTGCCGCGGAATTCATAATGCAGGAGCTTAAAATTGACGCTGTTCTGGACGCAGGCATGGCGCTAGGCGAAGGTTCCGGTGCTGTATTAATGCTTGGAATTCTTCAGACAATTGCTGATGTCTACGAGAACAGCGTGCCGTTTTCGGCTTCCGGCGTGGGGCAGTACAAGAGGTTCGGCTTATGAAGCTTGTTTATGGAGGCAGCGGCTGCGGCAAGTCTGCATATGCTGAAGACTGCATAATGAAGTTTCAGGCTTCAGCGCGCTATTATATTGCAACAATGAAGGTTTTTGGCGAAGAAGAACGCCAGAAAATTGCACGCCACCAGAAGCTGCGCGAAGGCAAAGGCTTTTCTGTTTTGGAATATTCTGAAAATGTCGGCAGGGCGGCCGCTGAAATTTGCGGGAAAAATGCGGCTGTGCTTCTTGAGTGCATGTCGAACCTTGTTGCAAATGAAATGTTTCAGTCTGAAACGCCTAAAGCCCCGGACAAAGTGGCTTCTAAAGTTGCGGAAGATGTGCTTCTGCTTGATAAGGCGGCGCAGTCGCTTGTTGTTGTGAGTAATTCCGTTTTTCAAGACGGAAATATATATGATGAAAGCACCATGCAGTATATAAAGGCATTGGGCAAGGTAAATTGTCTGCTTGCAGAACACGCAGAAGAAGTTGTTGAAGTTGTTGCAGGAATTCCGGTGAAAATAAAATGAAGCTTTTGAAGACAATATTAAAATCAATCGATGTTGCATTTTCAATTTATTCAAAGATTCCAATGCCAAAATTTGAGTGGGCAAGCGATGACATGAAGTATCATCTCTGCTTTTTTCCATGGGTCGGTGCTGTAATTGCGGTTTTGGAGTGGGGCTTGTTCTGCCTCTTTCAAGGCGGTTTTGTCAACGCAGTTTTTTATGCGCTTTTAGCGTTTGTTATTCCGCTTTTAGTTACAGGCGGTTTTCATGTAGACGGCTTTATGGACACAATGGACGCCTTGCATTCGTATCAGCCGCGAGAGAAAAAGCTTGAAATATTGAAAGACCCGCATATCGGGGCTTTTGCAGTTATAAGCCTGCTTGTTTACGCGCTTCTTGCTTTAGCTTTTATCTCTGAAATAAACGGAAAAGAGGCCGTCATTGTTGTAATATCGTTTTTTTTCATTTCGCGCGCGTTGAGCGGCATTGCGGTTACATGCTTTCCAAAAGCCAAAAAAGACGGAATGCTCTCGGCGGCTTCTGCTAACGAAGACAAAAAAATCGTCTTAATTTGTCTGCTTCTTCAGCTTGCAGGCGCTGTAATATTTATGTTTTTCGCTTCTTCGCTTAAAATGCTTTATGGCGTTTCTGCACTGGCGGCAGTTCTGCTTTTGTTTGTCTGGTTTTATTTTATGAGCCGCCGCGAATTTGGCGGTGTGACTGGCGATTTGTGCGGCTTTTTTGTTGCGGTTGCAGAACTTGCGGCGCTTGCGGCTGTTTCAGTCTGCTGCATCTTTTTTCAGGCTTAGGAAAGAATATGGAATTATATATCGGCGGTTATGCACAGGGAAAACTTGATTATGTTTTAAGCCGGCACCCTTCTTGTCTGGTTTTTGAAGATTTAGACGGCCTTAAAAGCGCCGCCGGCAAAACTGGTGTAAAAGTGCTTAACCATTTTCATCTGATTGTGAAGAAAATGCTTTCAGAAGGCTTTAAAACCGAAGAAACTGAATCTGAAATAATGCAGGCACTAAGCTGCGTTTCTGACCTTGCAATTATCTGCAATGAAATTGGGAACGGCATTGTGCCTTTGGATAAAGACGAGCGCCTGTACCGCGAACTGACTGGGCGGCTTATGGTTAAGCTTGCGCAAAAAGCAGACAAGGTGGTGAGAATTTCATGCGGAATTCCACAGACATTGAAATGACAATAATTCTCATACGCCATGGTGAAACTTTAGGAAACGCTGAAAAGCGCTATATCGGGCGCACAGATGAGCCGCTTTCTGAAGCAGGCAGAAAAGTTGTTGCAGAAAATGTGGCGAGCGGCAAGTACCCTTCCGTTGACATAGTTTTTTCTAGCCCTATGAAGCGTTGCCTTGAAACAGCTTTGCTTATTTACCCTGATAAGACTGTGACTGTTGAGGAGAATCTCAAAGAAATAGATTTCGGCATTTTTGAGGGAAAATCCTACAACGAATTGAGCGGCACTGCTTTGTACCAGCAGTGGATTGAAAGCAACGGAACGCTGCCTTTTCCGGAGGGTGAGGCAAGCGAAAGCTTTATCAGCCGTACGGTTGCAGCTTTTGACAGGCTGGTGCTCGCCACAGATGAACCTCTGCGGAACATTGCTTTTGTGGTTCATGGCGGCAGCATTATGGCAATTTTGTCAGCTTATTGCGGCGGCAATTATTTCGACTGGCAGTGCAAAAACGGCGAAGGCTACGTTTGTACGGCTGTTAAGTCAGCGTCCGGCTTGAGTTTCAGCGGCTGCAGGAGGTTATAGGTGAAGTATCATCTTTTAGCTTTTTGCGCCGGTTTTCTGCTTGACCTTGCTTTCGGCGACCCTTATTGGCTTCCGCACCCGGTAAGGGCAATTGGAAAATTAATCAGTGTTTTGGAAAAAATGCTTTACGGCAAAAAGCACAGCCGTTTTCGCGGTTTTGTGCTTGTTCTTTTAGTCTGCCTAGCCGTTGAGCTTTGTGTTTTTGCGGTGCTTGCCGCCGGATATATGGTACACCCTGTTTTGGGTTGTGTTCTTGAAACAATGATGACTTATCAGCTTCTTGCGGCAAAGTGCCTTAAAGTTGAAAGCATGAAAGTGTATAAAAAGCTTGAGCATGGTACAATAGAAGAAGCCCGCAAAGCTGTTTCTATGATTGTTGGCAGAGACACTGAAAATCTGACGGCAGAAGAAGTCGCAAAAGCGGCGGTTGAAACTGTCGCGGAAAATACTTCAGACGGAGTTATTGCGCCGATGCTGTATACTGCGCTCGGCGGCCCTGTCTTGGGCTTTTTGTATAAGGCAATAAACACAATGGATTCGATGGTCGCCTACAAAAACGAGCGCTACATCGCTTTCGGTTTTTTTGCCGCAAAAACAGATGATGCTGCTAATTTTGTGCCTTCACGCATAAGTGCCCTGCTGATGATTTTTGCCTGTGCCTTTTTGGGGCGAAGCTTCAGTTTTAAGAATGCGTGGCGCATTTATAAAAGAGACCGCTTCAACCACGAAAGCCCGAATTCTGCACAGACTGAAAGTGCCTGTGCAGGCGCGCTCGGGTTAAGGCTCGCCGGTCCTGCAAGTTATGCCGGAATTATTGAGAATAAGCCGTTTATCGGTGACGAAACCAGAAAAATTGAAAATGCCGACATAAAGCGCGCCAATAAGCTGATGTTTGCAGCGTCTTTTGTGTGCGAAGGTCTTTGCGCGGCGATAATGCTTGCGATAATTCTTGCGGGGGTGCACTAATGCATGGCGGCGATATTTACAGGAACAAAATTGAGCTTGATTTTTCTGTCAGCATAAACCCTCTTGGAATGAGCGGAAGCATCAGGCGCGCCGTTTCTGAAAATATGCAGGTTCTTGAGCAGTACCCTGACCAAAAATGCGAAAAACTGAAACTTGCGCTCGCGGACAAATTGAGAATTTCTGCCAGTCAGATTCTTTTTGGAAACGGAGCTTCTGAACTTATTCCGGCGCTGTTCCGCGCGTTAAAAGTGAGGCACGCTCTTATGTTTGCACCGTGCTTTGTCGGATATAAACGCGCTTTTTTGTCTTTAATTGAAGCCGCGGGAAGCTCCGTAGAATTCAGTTTTTTCAATCTTTCTTGGCAGACACAGTTCAAACTGAATGATAAGCTGCTTGAAGAGCTTGATAACTGCCTTGAATTAAAGCGCCCTGACATTTTTATTGTGACTAACCCGAATAACCCTGATGGAAGCGTGAAGCCGCTGCCCCAAATGGAACAGCTTGCAGAATTGTGCCGAAAGCATGGCACAAAGCTTTTGATAGACGAATGTTTCATGGAATTATCGGATAATGCAAAGACAGACACATTTATTCCATTGCTGGCTGAGTACCCCGAAGTTATGGTTCTGCGGGCGTTTACCAAAACTTTTGCTGTGCCCGGGCTGAGGCTTGGTTATCTTCTCTCTGCAGATGAGCGGCTTCTTGAAAAAGTGGAAATGCAGCTTGCTGAATGGAATGTGTCTTCGATAGCACAGTGTGCAGGTCTTGCGGCTTTGCAAGACGGTGGCTATCTAGAATGTTCGCGGAAACTCATACAAGAAGAGCGCCGCTTTCTTTGTGCGGGGCTTGAAAAGCTCGGCTTTGAGGTTTTCAGCTCAAACTCGTGCTTTGTTTTGTTTTATTCGCAAAAAGAGAACCGGCTTCGCGAAAAGCTAATGAACTGCGGCATTCTCATTAGAGATTGCAGCGATTTTCCGGGGCTTGGCAGCGGCTTTTACCGCATCGGCATAAAGACCCACGCCGCAAACCAGCTTCTGCTTGAAAGCATAGCAGCGGTGGTTTAGATTTCCGAATCTGGAATTTCTTCTAAAACATCTTCCTTGTTTTCATGCATAGCAGAAAATGCTTTTGCCCAACCAGAGCGGGACTATTCAGTTCCGCTTGTCTGTGACAATGTACAATGCCACTCACCAAGCAGCAAGTCTTTAAAGTCTTCAAAACATTGAGGACAAATCCAGCGATATTCTGTTTCATCTGTATATCCTTCCTGAATTTCGCCTCCTGCACCAAATTTTATCCAGCAAAATTCACAATGATCATGTGCAGGATAAGGAATATCATATTGCTTAAATGTGAATACCATATCGTGCAAATATCTCTCTTGATTCGTATATCGCCAATCATTTTTCATGTCTTCCATAAACTATTTAGTCTCCAAAAAACCGGCTTCTCTGTGAATAATTATATTGCACTATTTGCGCTCTTGCAAATAGAAATGTACTTTTCGTGCGTGTCAATGTTTCTAGCATGAACACCGCTATTAAAAAATCATTGATGTTGTATTATAATCTGCTATTGATTGAAGCCATAAAGGAAGTGCTTGAATCAAAATAAGGAGATGCTATTCCTATCTGCATATTAATTATAAGATTATATGCAGATAAAAACAAGTTATATGCATATAATTGCAAAAACTATATGCAGTTCTTTTACTTCTCGTCTAATATTGCTTTTATACTATAAATATGTGCTTTCTTTTTGTCATCAAGTTCTTCTTCTGTACAATCTAGATATTCAGCACATTCACTTTTTGTCAGTAAGTTTTTTTCATAAGCTGCAAGTATTGCACATACGAAAAAATCTTCACCTCTGAACGACATTGGTACAGGGTCTGGCTCTGAATTATGAAATATAGGTTTATCAGCAGCATATAATGAATGTAAACCATCAAGATAATCAGCAGGTGAAAGGCTGCAAAGATTCAACTCGTTTAACCGCTCTATCAAAAGCTCATATCCTACTTTGAAGTCATTTTTCATAATGCTCAAATCATTTACAGAAAGTGTTCTTTTATTTAGCTTTTTAATATAGTCATTTAGTGCAGATTCTGGTAGAAGAAGCTCTTTTGCAAAAGTTTCTGCATTGTTATCTCTTTCTGGTGATTCCAGTTTAAAGTCAGTGCATGACAATAAATCATATTCATTATAGTCTGAAATCATGTGAAAAAGTTCTTTTGCTAGTGCTAAAAGACATTTTTCAGCGGTATTACAGGCATCTGTATTAATAATTATAGATGGCTTTGCCCACAGAACATTAGGTGTTCTGGCTTCATCATCCATGATAGAGGTTGAACAGGATTCAACCTTTTCTGTTCCAAATGACATATAATGAATACGAATGCCAAGACATTCAACTGAATAATTGATTGGAAAACTTTTTCCAAAACCCAAATATAGATTTCCCCAAAATTCTTTATTGGTTGGATTAAGGAAGTATGATGCCCATTGAAGAGGCGTTCTCGTTTTTTCACAAATAATTTTTATAAATTCATACAAACGCTGAGATGCATCAAAACGCTGAATATTACCGTATGGCAATTCGTATCTGTCAAAATAGCCAAAAAGAAAAAACTTCTTTTTATCTTCCAGAGTATCAATGGTTACAAATAATTTTTCCAATTTAGCAACAGTATTTCGTAGTGCTGATTTTTCATTGCCAGAGAGAGTTTTTTGTATTCTAAGTCTAAAATTGCGCACAGGAATATTTTCCTTATATAATAAATTGACATCAAGGTTATGCTTGGTAAGAAAGTTTTCGATTTTCTCCATTGTTGCAGCTGATATAGGGAAATTGCCATTTTTTATGTTAGACAATGTGTTGTAGCTTATGCCTATTTCATCAGCTGCCATTTTATTTGACAAGTTCAAGTAAGAGATAATCGATGTAAGATTCTTTCCGATAGTTATTGTGTTAGTATTTGTTTCTTTCATGATTCACAATCATAATTGAAATTTGTGAAAGTGTCAATACTTTAAAAGATTCACAATAACTGTACTTCTTTAGTCATATTTCCTCTACCGTACGGCATAAGTCAAAATGCCGTCATACTGACGTTTGTTCTTTGTTCCCATAAGTGTCAAAGAATCAACATCAGGCACATCAAGTTCCAGTTCGTAGCAGCCTGTAGAGGAATTAAAAGTGAACATGTTCCATTTGTTATTTATAACAAACGCAAAGCCCGAATAATCTTTTGACTGTATTGAAAACAGAACTTTTGTTCCTTTTTCGACAGAACCCGACCTTGGTTCAATGAGCTTGGTATTAAGGCATTCTGTATGGGAAATATATTTAAGAGGAAAGCGACCTGCTTTGTATTCTTTCTCTTTAGCATATCCCTTATAGTTTTTTGAAGCCTTAACATTTATAGAAAGCACTTCTTCATAGTTTGCTGTGTTCTTGTTTAAGAGCTTAAGAATTTTGGTAACAGCATTGTTTCTCTGCAAATCAAACAAATCTTCAAGGATGTAATACCGTCCGTTTTCCTGCACCTTCTTATAAGAAGCTTCAAGAAATTCATATTCTTTCTCTGTGATTTTCTTTTCCTGCACAAGCCCCATAGCGCAAGGTAATACCGAACCTTCCCATTCGCCGATTGACATAAAAACAGGATTTACAATTTCGCCTTTGCGGCGGCTTAAAAGTCTTGCCTTGTATTCACTAGAATCAGGTACATCAAAACTTGCAGTTACTTTTCCAGAAACTCTGTCTGCCCAACATGAGTTTGTAATGAAATTTCCAGTAGATGTAGTCAAATCGGTATCTACAAGAATATTTGAATCTTTTACAAGAAAATCCCACGAAGCACATTCTTCTATAATATTGTTGTAGCATGGCATATCCTTTGTAAATGCAAGCCCATGTACAAAGAATTTTCCATTAACATAAGGCTGTTCTACAAATTCTTTTACGCTTATAGGTTCTTTTAAATACTGATACTGCTCGTCTTCCGGCAGGTGCGAGAATATGAACTGTTCGGGCGTAAGATAAAGCCAGTCAGTGCTGTAATGTTTTACAAAATGCGCCCAATCACAAAAACCAGCATCCCATGTCACATCAATTAGCTGCCATTTATTGCCAATATGAACAGCATTCCATGCATGATCAGGTTTCTGTCCTTTCTTTATGTTTCCAGTATAACCAAAGCCTTTAGAATAGCCCGAAATGCCGATTGATTCTATTCCTGCAAGACGGCACATCTCGTTCATAAGGTTTGTATAACCAGCGCAAACCGCCTTTTTCTTCTTAAGGACGGTGACATAATCCTGCTTTTTAATGTTATTGTTCTTTTTGAATATATCTGTGTCATAAGCTATGTTGTCGCATATCCAGTCATGAAGAACTTTGACACGTTCAGATGTTCCCGATATACCAGAAGTAAGTGCCTGTACTACAGACGGCAGATATTCTTCCGGCTGAACAAAAACCTTTTCAGAAATATCCTTATTGATGCTTCGGACTTTTCCATTCATTGATGCCGCATATAAAGGCATAACCGCCATCATCAAGAGAGTGCACATATACAAGATATAATTCTTTTTCATTCAGATTTCTCCTATGTAAAAATGGATTTTACGACCTATTAAGTAATATAATAACATCTAAAATATCAAGAAGCAACAAAATATATTACCATATAAGGGATAATTATTACCGTAATACAAGTTTACGAAATGAATTCTGCATAGATAATGGAATTATGCACACAGATAATGGAGAATCATTCATCCCAAAACTGTTCGGAAAAAATGTTCAGAAATACAGAAAAAAGGCAGGGCTGACACAAGAACAGCTTTCCATAAAACTGCAAATCTCTCAAAAGCACATGTCCATAATCGAAACTGGTACACAGTTTGCATCCGCACCTCTTATTGGCAAAATTGCTGAAGTTCTCGAAGTATCTCCTGCTATGCTTTTTGGCGGATATGAGCATGAAGTCAACTATGAGCAGGCTAACGCAACGGCTCTTTTATTGGAACAATTCATTCAATCACAGATGAGAGTCTTGAATTCAAGACTTGATAAAATCGAAGCAAAACTTAATCTGCTAGCTTCTGATGCCGAAGTCAATTAATACAAAACATAGTTTCATTCGTTCTGGGACTGGCTGACTACCATTCCCATTCAAAGTTTATAATAGTTCCAGATTATTATTATTCAATTGTTGCAATAACACCCTGCATTATTTTATCTAAAACAGATGAATCTAATTTTTTAACCTTTTCAGAAAGGCGTCTTTTATCAACATGAACAAGTAAATGTGGTTGAGTTACTGAATCTTTTGGAAGCCCTGTGACTTCTTTTGCAAGCAGAATGTTATTCGGAATATCAGCGTAAAGTGTGTTTGTGGTAAGTGGTAAAACAACTGTAGTTTTTAAATTACTTTCATTTAATATATTGTTTTGAAGGATTATTACAGGTCTTTTAAAACCTACTTCACTTCCAAGGGGAATACCAAAATCAACCCACCAAATTTCACCACGAGTCATTTTTCAAAGCCTCCCTTACAGATTCTATTCCTACATCACAATATTCCAATTGTTCTGAATCAGGAATTTTTTCAAGGACAGCATTGATTTTTTCAACTTCAAAGTTTATGTTTTTATCCGCGTTTTTTTCTGGATGTTTCTGTAATAGTTTCGCAAGAAATTCAAGAATTGCAAGCTGTTCTGTATAAGAGAGAAGTTCTAATTGATTTTCAAAATTTCGTAATTCTTTCGCGCTCATTTCAACACCTCCTCAAAAGTATTATATCATATTTTTAGTTAATAAACATAAAAAATCACTTTCATCGGTTTTATATGATTTATACTCTTATTCAGTTTCCCCGAAATTTCCGCTATTAAAAAATCATTGATGTTGTATTATAATCAGCTGTTGATTCGTGCCGAGGGTTTGATACCCCGACGCTCTGCGTCGAAACACAGGGTATCAAAGCCGAGTGCAATTACTTATTAAGAACAACATACCTCGTCGCTCTGCGGCGAGGTTGTTGATTGAAGCCATAAAGGAAGTGTCTTATGATTGAGTACGTTATTCCTTCTGAAATAGAAAAGCGGAGTTTCGAGATAATTGAAGCTGAACTCAAATCAAAAAATATTGTCTTGCCGGAAAGCGAAAAAGCTGTAACTATGCGCGTCATTCATGCGAGTGCAGATTTTGATTATGCGTCTACGATGAAATATTCGCCTGATGCGGTAGAAATTGCGCGGAAGCTGCTGCTTGAAGGCGCGGACATTGTGACAGACACAAATATGGCTAAAGCCGGAATCAACAAAAAAGCTCTGGAAGCTTTCGGCGGCAATATTCACTGTTTTATGGCTGATGAGGACGTTGCGGAAGAAGCCAAAGAACGCGGACTTACACGCGCGGCTGTAAGCATGGAACGCGCCGCAAAACTCGGCAAGCCTGTGATTTTTGCAATCGGCAACGCGCCGACGGCTTTAATTTCGCTTTACGAGATGATGGAAAAAGGCATTTTTACACCGCTTTTTGTCATCGGCGTGCCGGTCGGCTTTGTAAATGTTGAAGCTGCAAAAGAACTTTTCTTGAATTCCTGTAAAGTGCCGTTTATCATTAACAGCGGAAGAAAAGGCGGCAGCACAATAGCCGCTGCAATCTGCAATGCCTTGCTTTATGGGCTTAAGGAATCAAGATGAGGTTTGGTTTTACGACAGGAAGCTGTGCTGCCGCCGGTGCTAAGGCGGCAGCGTACATGCTGCTGACCGGCAGAATAAAGCGCGGAATAAAAATCGAGACGCCGAAAGGCATAGTCTTTGATGCAGAGATTGTCGATATTGTACGCGCGGAAAATTCGGTGTCTTGTGCTGTAATAAAAGACGGCGGCGACGACCCGGATATAACGACCGGCGCGCATATTGTTTCAACTGTAAGTTTCCTGCCTGAAAACAAGGACAAAAAGCTTTATATCGAAATTAAGGGCGGAAAAGGTGTTGGCACTGTAACAAAGCCCGGACTTGATCAGCCGGTCGGAAATGCCGCGATAAACCGCGTTCCGCGCGAGATGATTGAACGCGAAGTGGCGGAAGTCTGCAATATCTGCGACTATAACGGCGGAATTCTTGTCGAGGTGTCTGTGCCTGAAGGTGAGCAGCTTGCGCAAAAGACGTTCAATCCGCGGCTCGGCATTACGGGCGGCATTTCCATTTTGGGCACAAGCGGCATTGTAGAGCCGATGAGCAGTCAGGCTTTAATTGACACAATCCGCGTCGAGCTGAACCAGAAGAAGGCGCTCGGTTTTACGTCTGTTGCTGTTACGCCCGGCAATTACGGGCAGGACTTTATGAAGCAGACTTACGGCTACGACCTTGATAAGAGTGTGAAATGCTCCAACTTTATCGGAAATACAATCGACATGGCGGTGGAGCTTGGCTTTAAGGGCATTCTGCTTACAGGGCATATCGGCAAACTTGTAAAAATTTCCGGCGGAATGATGAACACACATTCAAAAGAGGGCGACTGCCGCATGGAGCTGCTCGCCGCTGCCGCCGTAAAAGTTGGGTGCAGTCTGGACGCGGTTAAATCTGTTTTGGATTGTGTTACAACAGAAGAGGCGCTTGTTCACATAAAAAATGAGGGCAGGCTTGAAGCTTCAATGAATTATATAATGGAAAAAGTCATGTTCTTTTTGGATAAGCGCGGCGGCGGAAAGATAGAAACCGCCTGTATGATTTACTGCAACCAGTTCGGGCTGCTCGCAGAAAGCGCCAACGCAAAAGCTATGCTTGAACAGTGCAAAAAAGGAGAGAACTGATGGTCTATTTTGTCGGTGCAGGCTGCGGCGCGCCAGACTTGATAACGGTGCGAGGCTTAAGGCTTTTAGAGAAAGCGGACGTAATCATTTATGCAGGCTCGCTTATAAATACTGAACTACTTGAAGCTGCAAAGCCTGAATGTAAGACTTATGACAGCGCGCTTTTAACTTTAGAGGAAGTAACCGCAATAATAAGACAGGCTGAATCAGAAAAGCTTCTCACTGTGCGGCTTCACTCAGGCGAGCCGAGCCTTTACGGTGCAATCCGCGAGCAGATGGATAATCTTGAAGCTTGGGGCATAAGCTATGAAGTTGTGCCGGGTGTAAGCGCTTGTTTCGGAGCGGCTTCAAGGCTGAATATAGAGTTTACGCTGCCTGAGGTTTCGCAGTCGCTGATTATTACAAGGCTCGCCGGCAAAACCCCGGTGCCGCAAGCTGAGAGCATAGAAAGCTTTGCAAAGCACAACGCCTCGATGGCTGTGTACCTTAGCACCGGCATGATTGCAGAGCTTTCGGCGCGGCTTATTGCTGGCGGCTACAAACCCGAAACACCGGCTGCCATTGTCTATAAGGCAACGTGGCAGGACGAAAAGGCTTTTGTCTGTACGGTAAAGACTTTGCCCGAGGTCGCAGAAGCAAACGGAATTAAGGAAACCGCCGTCATTCTGGTCGGTGACGCAATAGCCCATTCGCATTATGCAAAGTCGCGCCTTTATGCGGCAGATTTTGAAACAGAGTTCAGAAAACCCAAAAAGGATAAAGCGGATATATGATAGTCTGTGCCTGTTTTTTTACAGAAAATGGAAAGCTTCTCTTGAGCCGCCTTAAAAGCAAAATGCCCGAAATTACGTGGCTCGTCCGCAATGCAGACGAAAACTTAAAAGACTGGGCAAAATTTGCTTTTGACAGGCATCTGCCGCTGCTGTTCATCGGGGCGGCCGGTATTGCGGTGCGTACTATCGCGGATTTTGTGAGCAGCAAGCTTGAGGACAGCCCTGTTCTTGTAATGGACGAAAAAGGCCAGTTTGTGATTCCGCTGCTTTCGGGGCACGTGGGCGGTGCAAACGAGCTTGCCGCTTTGATTTCAAGCCGTATTAACGCCCGGAATGTTGTTACAACGGCTACAGATGTTGAGCAGAAATTTGCTGTTGATGTTTTTGCCAAAAACAACGGTCTTAAAATCGTAAATAAAGACGGAATAAAGCAGATATCGGCGAAAGTGCTTAAAAATGAAAAACTTACAGTTTGGGTTAATCCAGAAATTTGCATAAAAGACAAAAATGTGCCGGAATGCCTGTCTCTTATAATGGAAAAAACTAAACCGGCTTATGCAGATATCTTAATTGATTTGCCGCGAAGCGTTCAATTAAAAGAAAAAGACTGTACGCTGCTTCTTGTGCCGCGTCTTTATTGTGCGGGCATAGGCTGCAAAAAGGGCAAGAGTTTTGAGGACTTGCGCACTTTTTTAGAAGCCAATTTTAATAAAACTGAATTGTTGTATGCGGTTTCAAGCATAGACTTGAAGCAGAACGAGATTGGGCTTATGACTTTGGCGCAATATTATCATCTGCCGTTTGTTACGTTTTCTACTGAAGAATTAAAGCTTGCTCAAGGCAGTTTTTCAGAGTCAGAATTTGTTGAAAAAACGACAGGCGTTTCAAATGTCTGCGAAAGAGCAGCCGTTTTGTGCGCCGGTGCTGGTGCAGGGCTTGTGCTTGCAAAGACGGCGCAAGACGGTATGACGCTGGCAGTGGCAGAGCGCAAGCCGCTAATTGCAGACTGGGGGGGGCATCTGAAATGAAAAGCACAATTTGCATAGTGGGAACCGGCCCGGGCAGACTTGAAAACATGACGCTTGAGGCGCACCAGATTTTGCAGCAGTGCAATGTGATTGTGGGCTATCAAGTTTATGTAGAGCTTCTAAAGCCTTATTTTTCTGGCAAAGAATTTGTCTCAACGCCTATGACGCGCGAAGTTGAGCGGTGCAGGCTCTGCTTTGATTATGCGCTAAAAGGCAGCAAGACCGCGCTTGTTTGCAGCGGCGATGCCGGAGTTTATGGGCTTGCTTCTCTTATGTTTGAACTGAAACTTGCTGAACCTGCCTTTGCTGACGTGGAGCTTTGCGTGATTGCAGGCGTAACCGCGGCAAACAGCGGTGCTTCGCTTCTTGGTGCGCCGCTCAACCACGACTATTGCGTTATCAGCTTGAGCGACCGCCTTACTCCATGGGAGACAATCGAAAAGCGGCTTGTTTGCGCAATTCAGGGCGATTTTGCTATCGCGCTCTACAACCCTTCAAGCCATGTACGGAACGGCTATCTCAAAAAAGCCTGTGCCGTAATGCTTGGCGCAGGTGCTTCTCCGGGGCGGGCTTGCGGCTATGTCAAAAACATCGGAAGAGAAAACACAGCCGTCTCTGTCTGTACTCTCGGCGAACTTGCAGAAAAGCAGGCTGACATGTTCACCACTGTGTTCATCGGCAATTCGCAAAGCTTTATCTGCGGTGACAGGCTTATCACAAAGCGCGGGTATTCAATATGAAGAAAATCCTTGTTTTCGGCGGAACTACAGAAGGGCGGCTTACGGCTCAATTTCTTGCAGAAAATCAGATTGCGAGCGATGTCTGCGTTGCTACAGAATACGGCGAAGAAGTTCTTGCCGAATCTGAATTTGTCCATGTGAAAACAGGCAGACTTTCTGAACCGGCAATGAAAGAAGTGCTTGCCAAAGAAGATTATTCCGCGGTTATAGATGCAACGCATCCTTTTGCTACGGAAGTTTCAAAAAACATAATGCACTGCATGAAAGAAAACAGCGTTGAGATGCCGCTTTACCGTTTTGAGCGCAAAACAGACGGCGCAGACAGCTTCTGCACGTTTTTTTATTCCGCAGAAGAATGTGCCGAAAGGCTTAAAAGCACAGACGGCACAATTCTGCTGACAACCGGCTCAAAAGACCTGCCTGTTTTCTGCCAGACCGAAGAATTGAAGAAGCGGCTTGTTGTGCGTGTGCTTCCTGCTGTTGAAAGCGTAAGGCTCTGCCACGAAGTAGGGCTTGAAGGCAGACAGATAATTGCAATGCAGGGGCCGTTCTCTCAAAAAATGAACGAAACCCAAATCGAAGATTTTCATGTTTCGGTACTTGTCACAAAAGAAAGCGGCAAAACCGGCGGCGAGGACACCAAAATAGCTGCATGCCGCAAAAAAGGCATAAAATGCTTTATTATCAGAAAACCGGCAGAACAGCCCGGCTGTGATGCGCCCGAAAATTATAAGACCGTAAATTCTATAAGACAGCTTGCAGACGCTCTTGAAGCAGATTTCGCGCTAAAACTCAAAACAACATGCAGATTAAGCATAATTTTAGCCGGAATCGGCATGGGCAGCCCTGAAAATGAAACTGTTGAAGTGCATAATGCACTTTTGAATGCAGATTATGCTTTTGGTGCTTCAAGGATGCTTGAAAGCGTCACAACCGGCGCAAAGAAGTTTCCGTATTATATGGCGAAAGACATTGTTCCGGTTTTGAGCCAGATTGAAGCCGAAGAGAGCGGCGCGTACAATGCCGTTGTGCTTTTTTCGGGCGACACCGGCTTTTACAGCGGCGCGGCGAACTTGTATGCAGAGCTTAAGGTTTCCGGCTTTGGAGATGTGCGCATTCTGCCCGGCATTCCGTCGCTTTCGTATTTGGCGGCTAAATTCAATTTAAGCTGGCAGAATGCAAGAATCATCAGCACGCATGGCGTTGCAAAAGAATGCTGGCTTGAAAGCCTGCGCGGTGCGGTTTGTTCCGGGGCACTTGTGTTCTTTATCACGTCGGGCGCAGAAGATGTACAGAGCATCGCGCGTGAGCTAATTCTTTTAAAAAAGAATGACCCAAAAATTTCAGATTACATAGTACAATTAGGTTATCAGCTTTCTTATGCTGACGAAAAACTCTACAGTTTAAGTCTTGAAGGCTGCCTTGAGATAACGCAGAAAGGCTTGTACTCAGGCTTTCTTGTTCCAAGCAAAAAGGAAAGATAGATTGAGCGAAAAAATTTTGACGCCATGCATTCACGATGACGAATTTATCCGCGGCGATGTGCCCATGACAAAAGAAGAAATCCGAATGATTGTGCTGTGCAAGCTGAAACTTTGCGCGGATTCGTGTCTGCTCGACATTGGAAGCGGCACTGGTTCTGTCGCGGTTGAGGCGGCGCGTCTTTCAGATAAAATCAAAGTTTTTGCGGTTGAGCAAAATGCCGCGGCGGTTGAGCTTATAAAGCAGAACTGCATAAAATTTAAGACTGAAAATGTTGAGCTTATTCACGCTGCCGCACCAGATGCTTTGAACGGATTTGCGCCAGCAACTCACGCATTTATAGGCGGAACAGACGGAAAGCTGAAAGAGATTTTGGCTGCACTTTATAAGCTGAACCCTGAAATGCGAGTCGTAATGACGGCGGTGAGTCTTGAAACAATTGGCGCGATGCAGGCGGCTCTAAAAGATTTTGCTGTTACAGATGATGAAACTGTTCAGGTTTCTGTTGCAAAGGCAAAAAAAGCCGGAAGCCACCATCTGCTTTTTGCGAACAATCCTGTTTTTGTCTTTTCTTTCACGTTTAAGAAGCTATGAACATGGAAACACTGAAAATACCCCGGATTTTGTTGAGCGCGCCGAAAAGCGGCAGCGGCAAAACCTTGATTTCGATTGCACTGATGAACGCATTTGCAGAAGCAGGCAAAAAGGTTTCGGCTTTTAAGTGCGGGCCTGACTACATTGACCCTATGTTCCACAAAAAGGTGCTCGGCATTCCGTCTAAAAACTTAGACTTGTTTTTTGCAGACGAAAAGCTTGTAAAGTCGCTGTTTTTTTCGGACAACACAAGTGACATTTCGATAATCGAAGGCGTAATGGGCTTGTATGACGGCATCGGCGCAACAGATGAGGCTTCAGCGTATCATCTTGCGTCTGTGCTCGGCGCGCCTGTAATTCTGGTTGTTGACTCAAAAGGAATGGGCAGGTCTCTGCTCGCCGAAATTGCGGGTTTCCTTTCGCTCGACAAAATGCACCTTATAAAAGGCGTAATTCTGAACAACATGAGCGAGTCTTTTTACAGCCAGATAAAGCCTGTAATTGAAAGCGAACTTGCTGTGCAGGTCTTAGGCTTTTTCCCTGTACAAAAGTCTATAAAAATTGAAAGCCGTTACCTCGGGCTTAAGCTGCCCGACGAGATAAGCGGCATAAAGGCAATGGTGCAAAAAGCTTCAACCGAGCTTATAAAGACTGTGGACATAAAGCGCATCGAGAAAATTGCAGAAGAAGCCCAAGCCGCCGCTTATGTGCCGCTAGAAAATCTGCTGCCAAAGCCTGAAAAGCCCAAGCTCAAAACACCTTTGCGCATAGCTTTGGCGCGTGACGAAGCTTTCTGTTTTTATTACGACGACAATATAAAGCTGCTCGAAAAGTTCGGCGCAGAAATCGTTGAGTTTTCGCCTTTGAGAGACAGAAAGCTTCCGCCTGAAATTTCCGGGCTGATTCTGGGCGGCGGCTACCCTGAGCTTTTTGCCGAAAAACTTGCCGCAAATCAAAGCATGAAAGAAGCGGTGCTTGCCGCAATAAATGCAGGCATGCCTTCAATTGCAGAATGCGGCGGCTTTATGTATCTGCACGAATTCTTGCAGACAGAGGACGGAAAACTGCACAGCATGGCAGGCGCGGTAAAAGGCACATGCACTTTTAAAAATAAGCTTGTGCGTTTCGGCTATGTTTCAATAAGCGGAAAACAGCCGGGCTTTCTTGAGCCGGGCACGGCAATAAAAGGGCACGAATTCCATTATTTTGACAGCACAGACAACGGCAGCGGCTGCACAGCCGTAAAGCCTTCCGGCGTAAAATGGGATTGTGTGCATTGTGGTGAAAATCACTGGTGGGGCTTTCCGCACCTTTATTTTCTTTCAAATCCTGAATTTGCGCAAAGATTTCTGGCGGCGTGCGCTTCAGCCGGAAAAGGGGAATGAGTATGGCTGGTACATTGTTTGGTGTCGGCGTAGGACCGGGCGAAAGCGAACTTATGAGCTTAAAAGCTGAACGGAAAATCCGCGAATGTGATGTAATAGTCTTTCCGAACAAAGACAAAGAAAAGTGCATGGCTTACGGCATTGCAGAAAAGCTTTTGGACAGTCTCGCCGCGAAAAAATCACAAAAGAAATGCGTTTTTCTTGATTTTCCCATGACAAAAGATTCTTCTGCTGTGCTTGCGGCAAAACAAGCTGCCGCCGGCACAATCTGCGGATATCTTGAGCAGAATCTCGATGTGGCTTTTCTCACAGTCGGCGACCCGGCGGTTTATTCCACGTTTATGCATATTTCGGCTTTTGTTGAACAGAAGGGCTTTAAAATGGAAATTGTGAGCGGCGTTACGTCTTTTTGCGCCGCGGCAGCAAGGCTTGGCATAACGCTTGCCGAACCGGACGAGCCTATTCACATAATTCCAGGCTCATATTCAATGGAAAAAGCTTTTGACTTAGAAGGCACGCTCATTTTTATGAAGTCCGGCAGCCGCCTTGCAGAGCTCAAGCAGTTTCTTTTAAAGCAGAAAACTGAAAACAATATAGACTTTGAGTTTTATGCCGTATCAAACTGCGGCTTAGAAAACGAAAAAATCTGCCGCGACCTTGCCTCGTTTGATGCTGATTCAGGTTACATGACTGTGGTAATTGTAAAGAACCGCAAAGCACAAAAAGGCGCACACTACAAGTTTTTTCAGAACAGAATGTGCGAGATGTTCCCCTGCCACAAAGACACAGACGGCCTTTCTGAAGAAAATTTCAACTGCCTATTCTGCTATTGTCCGCTCTATGCCTTGGGCAAAAACTGCGGCGGAAACTTCTATTACACCGAAAAAGGCGTAAAGTCGTGCATCAACTGCTCGTTTCCGCATAAAAGAGAAAACTACGAGCTGATGAAAGCTAAAATCAAAGAGCTTTTGTAGGTTCGGTTTGCAGAATTGCGGTGGCTGTGGTTCGGCTGCGCTCACCAACCGCGTAGTCGAAGCCACAATAAGCAGAAGTTTTTAGTTTAAAATTGACAAATCGGTCATTTCGACTTCGCTCAATGACCGATTATCATAGTTTGCTGATGATTTTAGCAGACTGTCATATTCGGGCTCGAATATCTTTTTATTAGTTTAATGACAAAAATTAATTGATGAAAAAATAAAGTGGGTATAAAATATTTTTATATCTATTTATGGCTTCCTATGCCTTTAGGAGAAAATCAAGATGAAGAAACATCTTTCGCTTAGCTCAGAACTTGTAATCGGCACAATCGGAATAATGCTGGTTTCGACGCTCTTTCTTTGTGTCTCATTCACATTTTTGACAGGCGATATTCTTAAAAAATCAGCAATCAGTTCTGTAAACCAGGCAATGGAAACACTCAATGAGCAGGTTTCTGCAATTTTTACGCCGTATGAAGTATCGGTAAATACCATTGCGACTGCTGCGTCTTCATCGGCATCTGAATCTGTTCTTGATGGTGTCATTCATAAGGCAACAGATTATTTTGGGCGTGATAACAATGATATTTATTATGCAACGGTAATTTCGCGCTATGAAGAAGGCGGTTTTTTCATAGATGGAGCAGACTGGCAGCCTGAACCTGACTGGATTCCGTCTACACGCGACTGGTGGAAAGATGCGGTCAAAACACATGGCAAAGTTACTTACGGCGAGCCGTATGTTGATGCAATGGAAGGAACTTTGTGCATCACCATTTCGTGTGCGGCATATAATAATGATGGCAGCCTCGCAGGCGTTGTTGCTGCCGATCTTTACCTTGAATCGCTTAGTTCCGCAGTAAAAAACATAAAGCTTTCTGAAGACAGCAGAATTAACATCATCAATAACGAAGGATTGTATCTTACAAACGATGATTTTTCTGCGATTATGAACAAAAACTATTTTGACGAAGTTTCTTTCAGCAAATTTACAAGTTCTTCTTATATGGACGGAACAGCCAAATCATTTATAGAAAACAATAGGTTTTACGGTATTCATCCTGTTAAAAATACAAGCTGGTACATTGTTGTCGAAGGCCCTGTTTCTGATTTTTCCGGTGTATATATTAGAATTATCCGCCTGGTTTATATAATTCTTTTTGGAATTGTTCTGGCAATGATTGTGGTAGATATTCTGCTTGCAAAGCGCGTATCCCGAAACTTTAGAGAACTTGCAAACGGCTGTACATATATTGCAAACGGCGATTTTTCTAAAAAATACAGAAACTACTTTACAACTGAAGCTTCGCTTCTTGCTGAAGGCTTCAACACATTCTCGGAGCGGCTTCAGAATACAATAAACAGCATGAAGCACTCAAAGCTGTCGCTTACACAAGCAGGTGAATCACTTAAAACCGGTACACAGGAAGCTTCCGCCGCAATCTCGCAGATTACCGGCAGCATAAGCGGGCTTGAGGGCAACATCGCCACACAGAATTCGAGCGTTGAGCAGACCGCAAAGACAATCCACAACATTATAGACAGCATACATTCGCTTGAAAATCTTGTCGGCACGCAGTCAAAGGTCGTGCAGGAAGCTTCAAGTGCCGTCGAGCAGATGATCGGCAATATAAGCGAGGTAAACCGCTCTGTCGACAAAATGGCGTCGTCTTTCGGTACACTTGCCCAAGACGCAGAAAACGGTGCGGCTACACAGGCTAAGTTGAAGGAGCAGATTGCGGAAATTGAGAACCAGTCTAAGCTTTTGAATGACGCGAATACAGCCATTGCAAACATTGCCGCGCAGACAAACCTGCTTGCGATGAACGCCGCAATTGAGGCTGCCCATGCAGGCGAAGCGGGTAAAGGCTTTGCAGTTGTTGCAGACGAAATCCGGAAGCTTTCAGAGACTTCAACCAGACAGTCAAAGACAATCGGCGAGCAGCTCAAGCACATTCAGGAAGCTATAAACACTGTTGTTATTGCCACACAGCAGGGCGTGCAGGGCTACACAAGCCTTGCGGGCGAAATCCGCATGACAGACTCTCTCGTACAGCAGATAAAAGCCGCCATGACAGAGCAGCAGGAAGGTTCAGTCCAGATAACAGGCGCGCTCCGCAATTTGAACACCAGTACGGCAGAAGTCCGCGACGCCTCGCAGAATATGACCGAGGGCAGCCGCGTAATTGTTGACGAGATGGGCATTTTGCAGAATGAAACCGAGAAAATGCACCAGAGCATGAGCGAGATGTCGCATGGCGCAAACCGCATCGAGCAGATGGGTGCTTCTCTTACAGAAATTTCCTCTGTTATGGAAAAATCTATTATTGAGATTGGAACGCAAGTTGACCAGTTTAATTCTTAATTTGGCGCTATTCTGTTGATTCGAGATAAAGCTTGTAATTCATTTTTGCAGGGGGCGTGTCGGGCTGGGTCAAGAGATAAAAGCCGTCAGCCGGGCTGCCTTTCTGCATAATAACATTGTCGTAGCAGACTTCTGCCGGCGAAATGCCCGACACTTTGATTGTGCCCGAAAATTTGCCGTTCTGCGCCATGTTAGAGTGTGTAATTATCTCGCCGTTGTAAATCCAGCCTTCTTCGTCGCAATAGTTTGTGTACCGGAGCGTTACAACCGCGCCCAAGCCTTTGATTTTTACGTCATAAAAAAGCGTGCCCGAAATGCCGCCGTTTACCGTTTCTGTTCCAACTTTGGCAAGCGAGCTTTTTTTGTGCATATAGGTGAGTTTTTCCTGCGTTTTGTTCAGTTTCTTAAAATAGTTGAGCGTATAATCTTCTGCCGAAGCCGGAGCTTCCGCAAAAACCGCTGCAGAAATCAAAAATGCAAAAATCAGACAAATTAGCTTCTTCATAAAATCAGCTTAAGTGATAAACCGCGCTTTGTAAAGCTTTGCGAATTATTCAGTCTTTTCCTAATAAAGCCCTGCCCAAAATATTTTTCCATAATTCTCAGAAAGCATGGTATAATTTCAAATGCGGCTTTTGGGAGCTGCCATTTTTTAGGTAACAGGTATCTTTATGAATGAATATTCCAATGCGGAACACCTTCGCCCGGTAATTTATGTTGATCCGGAAAAATGCTGTAACTGCCACCGCTGTATCAGCGTCTGTCCTGTCAAGCTGTGCAACGACGGATCAGGAGACCATGTATCTGTCAACCACGACCTCTGCATCGGCTGCGGCACATGCATTGATGCCTGTGTACATGGCGCAAGAACCGGCATAGACGATACGGAAACATTCTTGCACGACCTTAAGGCTGGCACTTCGATGGTGGCTGTTGTTGCACCTGCTGTTGCCGTAAACTTTAAAGGAAAAGTTCTTGAACTGAACGGCTGGCTCAAATCCATTGGAGTTAAGGCTGTTTTTGATGTAGCTTTTGGTGCTGAACTGACTACAAAAAGCTATGTAGAACAGATAAAGAGCGAGAACCCGCCGGTTATGATATCGCAGCCATGCCCGGCACTTGTCAGCTTTATAGAGATTTATCAGCCGCAGCTCATTGAATATCTTGCCAAGGCAGACAGCCCGATGGCGCATACAATCGAATGTATCCGTCATTTTTACCCCAAATACAAAAACTGCAAGATAGCGGTAATTTCGCCCTGTTTTGCCAAGAGACGCGAGTTCGATGAGAACGGACGTGGCGACTATAACGTTACAATGCGGAATCTTGACCTATTATTCAAAGAGAGGAACATAGACCTTTCCAATTTTTCCAAGGTTGATTACGATAACCCGCCTGCCGAACGTGCGGTA
The DNA here is from genome assembly GCA_017614995.1 of Spirochaetaceae bacterium. Taxonomy (GTDB): domain Bacteria; phylum Spirochaetota; class Spirochaetia; order Treponematales; family Treponemataceae; genus UBA1240. The sequence goes on along the minus strand of JAGAAX010000006.1, from coordinate 951 downwards.
TTATATTCAACGCCGGGCGGTCTTATGCGCACGGCAGAACGCTTTGTTCCAGGTATTTCATCAAAGACCCGCAAAATTGAAGGTCAGCCTGCCGTATTTGAATATCTTGAAGGCTTAGACCGGATGATTTCTTCTGGCGGCAAGCCATACTATCAGCTTGTTGACTGTCTGAACTGCGAGAAAGGCTGCAACAGAGGCGGCGGAACAACGCCTAACGACATGCCGCTTGACGAACTTGAAGCACTCGTTGAAAACCGCGCACAGGAAAGAGAAAAACAGTGGAAAACCACAGGCAGCAAGATAAGCAAATTTGCTCTTAAAAAGCTGGATAAGACAATCAGCAATTACTGGAAGCCCGGCATTTACGAGCGCAAGTACAATGACCGCAGCGCAACAATGCAGAGATTCATCAAGATTCCAAGCGAAGACGAGCTTCAGCAGATTTACATCAGCATGGGAAAGCAGTCTAAGGCAGATTTATACGACTGCTGTGCCTGCGGTTATAGCGGCTGCAGGCAGATGGCTGTCGCTATTTTCAATGGACTTAACCGCCGTGAGAACTGTCACCACTATGTCATGCACCTTGCCAACCAAGATCACGAGAAAGAAATCCGCGAAGCAATCAAGAGTATTACCGAAGCCGTACGTTCGGGCACCGAAGCTTTGCAGAGCAATGTCCGTGATTTGCAGGAAATCCGAAACATGAACACGCTCACGATAAACGGCATCAAGGAGCTGAATACAAAGGTAGACGGCATCTGGGACATCGTTAGCATCATCAACACTGTCGCCGATCAGACCAAAATCATCGCCTTCAACGCAGAGCTTGAAGCTGCCAGTTCCGGCGAAGCTGGCAAGAACTTCCATATCGTTGCTACGGAAATACGCCGTCTGTCTGACACTATCATCGACAGCATCAAGGAAATCAAGACTGTCATCAGCGATGTGCAG
>JAGAAX010000058.1 GCA_017614995.1 Spirochaetaceae bacterium | reverse complement strand
GAAGGGTAAATTTAAACAAAATAAATAAAAAATAATGCATAAAAAATGGAGCTTAAAAATGAATAATAAAAGTACACGTGGTTCTGAATGGAGAAAATGGGATTTACATATACATACACCTTCATCTTATGATTATAAAGATAAAACTGTATCAAACGAAGAATTTATCAATAAATTAGCAGACAATAATATATCTGCCATAGCTATAACAGACCATCATATTATTGATATCGAAAGAATTAGGTCTATTCAAAAAATTACAAAAGAAAAAGATATGGTTGTTTTTCCAGGAATTGAAATTTTATCAGATGCAAGAGGTAGCGAACCAATACATATTATTGGAATTTTTTCTCCAGAGGGAAATCTAGAGTATATTTGGTCACAATTACAAGCGAAAACAAATATAAGTAAAATTCAGGGAGAACACAAAAAAGAAAATGAAGTTTATTGCGTTTTGCCAGACACAGTTAAATTAATACATGAATTGGGTGGAATTGTAACTATACATGCCGGACATAAGAGTAATTCTATGGAAACTATCCCACATACTATTCCGCAGGGTGATGCACAAAAAAATGATATTGCAGGAATTGTTGATGTATTTGAAGTTGCAAAAGAAAAGGATGTTAATGATTATAAGAAATATGTCAATCCTGCCATAGAAAAATCAATCGGGAAAAAGCTTCCAATTATAATCTGTTCTGATAATCATGATATAAAGAATTATGAAGTAAGGCAAAATTGTTGGATAAAATCTAATCTAACATTTGAAGGTTTAAAACAAATTATTTATGAACCAGATGATAGAGTAAGGGTCCAATCAGACAAACCAGAACCAAAGAATGATTATCAGATAATCGATTCCATTGAATTTAATAATTCAGTAATGGGAAACCAGAAGATTATTTTTAATCAAAATCTAAATACTATTATTGGAGGACGTTCTTCCGGAAAATCAATTTTACTTGGTTGTTTAGCAACAACTATAGATAAAACATTAAATGCAAAAGAAGATACTTCCTATAATGAGAAATATAATTCTCTTGTAAAAAAAATAAATAAGGATGCCACAGTAACTTGGCGTGATAATACAACCAAAACAAGAAAAATTATTTATTATTCTCAATCATCTATTAGTGAAAGAGTGCGTCCTGACGAATATGGTATTTCAGGTATAAATGAATTAGTTCAAGATATAATTAAAAAAGATACCGATAAATCTCCAGAACTACAGAAATACGATTCTGTTATGGGAGCTAATAGAACAGAAATAAATACAAAAATTAATGATTATACAGAGCTTCAAAATCAGATTGATGAAAAAAATAATCAAATCGCGGATATAGGTAATAAGGCTGGTATTATCATTGAAATTGAAAAAATACAAAACGAAATAGATAGCATAAAGAAGTCTATAGTTGGATATTTAACTGAAGATGAAGATAAAAAGTATAAGAGAAACAAGGAACAAGTAGTAAAAGAAGAACAAAAAGTCAGGTTATTAAGATCTGATGTCGACCAATTAAATATCGCTATGGACACAGAACTATTTGTTTCGATAGATTCTTTACTTTCAAGTTTTTCATCATCAACAAAAGAACAAATAACTCAATTCTATGAATCATTAAAAACTGAAACAAAAGAAAAATGGAAAGCATTCGTTACTAATCAAATCGAATTAAAAAATCAAGAAAGCAAAGCAACTACAGATAAGTTAAGCGATATTACTAATTCTGATTTATACAAAAGAGGGGAATCTTTTCAGACTAGTAATGAACAATTATCTAATAAAGAAAAGACTCTTAAGGAAGAAAAAGAAAAAAAATACAAAATAGAAAAACTCGAACAAGAAATAAGAGAATTAAATAGTGCAAAGAAGAATTGCATTGAAAACCTTTGGAAATTATTTGAGAAATATAGTACAAACACCCAAATATTAGCAGATTTTTTATCAATTCAAAAAGATGAAGTAGAAATAAAAACTAAGTCAACTTTTTTGTATAAGGATTTCTTTGAAAATGCACTTGAAGCTTTGAACAGGAAAGAAAAAAGTGTAAAAAAATATGATACTTTCGAAGATAAAAACTCAGAAGAAAGATTAAAGTGGGTAAAAGAAATATTTGACGGTATAGTAAATGGAAAACTGCCATTGAAGAAAGACCTCAGACAAACTTTAATAAATCTATTTTCAAATAATTATTATAAATTGTCTTATGATGTAACATTTGATGGAGACAGCTTTGAGACAATGTCAGAAGGAAAAAAAGCTTTTATTGCATTGAGATTACTTCTTGATTTTGATGATAGTAAGTGTCCTATTATTATAGACCAGCCAGAAGATGACCTCGATAACAGAGCAATCTATGATAAGTTAGTTGAATATCTACGAAAGCAGAAAAAAAACAGACAAATAATTCTTGCTACACACAATCCAAATGTGGTTGTTGGTGCTGATGCAGAACTTGTTATTGTTGCTAATCAAAACGGATTAGATAATAAAAATCAGGATAACCTAAAATTTGAATACTATGGAAATAGTATAGAGGATACTTTTGAAGACAAAAATTGTGAAACAATATTATTGTCTAAGGGTATAAGAGAACATATTTGTGAAATTCTTGAAGGAGGAAATACTGCTTTCCAAATTCGCGAAAAGAAATATGGATATACGACAAACTAAAAATATTCAGAGAAAAGGTCTAGAAGAAATGCTTCAGATTGATTTACTTATAGTAGAGGAGTGATTTGGGAATGAGAAATGTATTGTACAAAAATATTGATAACCTCAAACTTATGGAACTACAGAGAGATAAGTCCTTTGATTTCATCTTTATTAATCCTCCGTACAATACACGTTTTGATTTTCTTAGTAATCAGAATGAACAAGAACAGAGCCAGGAATATATTGAATATATAAAAAAGGTTTTTGAAAATACAAAAAGAATCTTAAAAGATAGTAAAGCAGGTTCTATCCTTGTTCCTAGTAATGGAATGAAAGACTGTAATTACAAACTTCTTTTGGATCAGCTTTTTCCTTTTGTTTATGAAATTACACTTGAAAGACCTACTAGAGCAATAACAAAAAACAATATCGATTATTTGTATTTTTGTTCGAGTAATCCAGACTATGAACTAAAGCCTTTATTTGAGTTAGCACCAAAAGATTCTTATATAGAAAAAGATGAGATTGATTATTATAGATTAATACCAATGACTATGCCTGAGCGAGTGGGACACGATAAAGCAGAATGGATGGGTATTACACCAGAATCTGGTAAGGTTTGGAGATATAGTCTTGAAAAGAGATGTGAATTATTTTCAGATAATCGTCTAGTCCTTAAAAATAAAAAATGGTATCAAAAAGTCTATTGGAATGAATCTAAAGTTCCTGTTTCAAATATCTGGAAGAACATACAAACTACAGGATTTTTATCAGATTTAGTTTTAAACAGATTAGCGGAACTCTTTTTTGAAGAGAATGCTCTAGTATTCTGTCCTTTTGAAATTGATGGTTGTTTTTCTCGTTTTTGTAATAATTATGGTATTAATTGGATTTCAGCAAAAACAAATGTTGAAACAGTTTGGTTCGACAAAAATTTTGAACGAATTCCCAAAGATGCCTATGTAATAAGAGAACAGATTGCTGAGTTGAAAAATTCAATTGAATATTCTGAAATTGTAGCTGGACCTGGTGATATAAACCGAATGAAAGAAGAGATGAAAAGACTTGTGGATGATATTCATTCTATACAGGAAACCATGGGACTTAATGCTAACACAGAAGAAGATATTGAAACTGTTTTAGATAAGATACATAAAACAATTATTCAACGAAACTACGATTATGAATCATATCAGGAAGCAGCGAAGGAATGGATAAATCCATATTGGAATAAGCTAGAAATTGAATCTCAAAGTTTTATTCCTACTGGAATTTTATTGGCAGAACAACTAGGTCTTTCTTCTAAAGCCGATATGGCTCCAGTCTTAATTGAATACTGTAAGAGCTTTGAACGAGAACTATTTATGAAGATGTTCAAAGACTACGCAGATTTTGTTATCAAAAATGATTATGAAATTCCTTCAAAAATTGAAGTCACAGATAATTCAGCTTTAACTCCAGAAGAGACTACGGTAAATATATTTATTGAGTTTTTGAAATTTTGTAAGAAAAATAAGAATAAACCGGATAGATGGAAACTTGAAATTGGTAAGATGAAGTTTATTTTGGAATTGACACTTGAGAAAGATTGTAAACATCAGGTGATAAATGATTATAAGACTTACCTAAGAAACTCTTTTGATGATGTATTCTTTACACTTGGTTTCTTAGAAAATTTTAATAATATTAATAAATTAAGAAATGATTGTGCACACCCACGACTGATAGAACAGACAGATATCACACCAAGTACGGATTTGATTCGGAATAAATTAATAGCTGTATTAAAGTACAAGAAAGATATAAAAGATGATTCAGACTGCTGACCTTCACGACATTGTTTTCGTAACCGACAAATACGGCAGACGAAACAAGACTTGTAATATTGAAAAATTATACAAGGAAAATATATTGAGGATGGAAAAACAATATGCAAAATCTAGAACTGTTAATAAAAGAACTTATAAAACTTCCCAATGAAACAGAATGCGTTGAATTTAAGCATAATAATTTAGATCCTGAAATGATTGCCTCTGATATCAGTGCGCTTGCAAACTCTGCAACTTACAGAGGAAAGAATCAGGCATATATGGTCTGGGGCATTCATAATGAAACGCATGAAATTTTAGGGACAAACTATAACCGTTTTTCAAAGATAGTAAAAAATCAAGAAATTGGTAGTTGGCTAAAAAATACGGTTTCTAAAAATGCAGACTTTGATTTTTATGATGTAGAAATTGACGCGAAAAAGCTTGTCATCCTAATCATTCAAAAAGCTATCGGTCAGCCTGTTACTTCTAAAAAAGAAGCATATATAAGAATTGGTTCTTATACAAAACCACTAAAAGATTATCCTTCCATGGAAGCACAACTCTGGGATAAACTACGTCTGAATAATTTTGAAAAGATTGAGGCGAAATCTGATTTACAGAAAAGTGATATCTTTCAATATCTGGATTTCGGCTGTTACTTTGATTTAGAGAATATCCCAGTTCCAACAAATCAAGATGGTATTCTCCACTACATTCTTGAAGATGATATTGTCAGAAAACAGGATAACGGTCTTTATTCAATCACAAATCTTGGAGCAATTCTGTTTGCAAAAAGAATAAATGATTTTCCTTCTGTTGCAAGAAAGGCAATTCGTGTAGTTCAATATGAAGACGATACAAAGCTAAAGATTCTAAAAGAGTATAATGGAACCAAAGGTTATGCAGTAGGCTTTGAAGGCTTAATGGGATTTTTAGAAGCTTTGCTGCCATCTGAAGAAGTGATTACTGAAACAGTCCGCAAGACTATAACAAAATACCCTATGATAGCCCTTCGTGAAATTATTGCAAATGCTCTGATTCATCAGGACTTTACAATTCCAGGTTCAAGTCCATTGGTAGAAATATTTCAATCACGAATAGAAGTTACCAATCCTGGAATACCTCTGGTGGATATTAACAGATTTATTGATAATCCGCCCAAGTCAAGAAATGAAGCACTTTCGTCTTTAATGCGCCGTTTAAAAATGTGTGAGGAACTTGGTTCTGGCTGGGACAGAATTGTAATTGAATGTGAGTTAAAGCAGCTTCCGGCACCAAAAATTGTGCTTTATGAGGAAAACACAAAAATAATTATGTTCTCCGAAATGCCGTATGCTCATATTCCACATGAAGAAAAATTGTGGTCTTGCTATCTTCATGCATGTATAAAGTATGTAATGGGTGAAAGAATGACAAATTTGTCGCTTAGAAGCCGAATGCACATAGAAGAAAAAAATAAAGCAGCAATTTCAAGGCTAATATCAGAAGCCATAAAAGAAAATCTGATAAAACCTTTCGATAAAGATACAGCTCCAAGATATATGAGTTATATACCAGTTTGGGCATGATTTAAGTTGATGGCAAGTTGATTCTAACTTGCTAGTAACTTGCTTGCAAATAGTGATTATAACTATCTAGTGTCGTTTTCAAGAAATTCGACTAAAAACAACACTAGATATGGATTGATAATTAAGATTTAAGTTGATGGCAAGTTGATTCTTACTTGCTCGTCATTTGCTTTTTGAGAAAATAAAGCCAGCATTGTGGGCAGCGTTTGAGCCCGCAGTGGTGGTAGCCGGAAATGAGGAGCGGAGCGACGAATTGAAGCCGAGGAAGCTTGATATAAAACACATTGGGAGATTGTTTATGCGAAAATGTGTAAAAATGACTAATTTTCCTTGCAAACTTGTGAAATTCTAACAGTTTTATTTACAAAAATGTGTAATTTATTCGAAATAATTAGTGTAAAAATGTGTAATCTGTGTTAGAATAAATTAGACAATATGTACCGTAAAGCATTAGACGAATTAAAAGAATGGAAAGTCTCATCAGGAAGAAAACCCTTGATACTAAAAGGGGCAAGACAGGTTGGAAAAACCTGGCTTATGAAAGAATTTGGTAAAGAATATTATAAAAAAACATTCTATTTTTCTTTTGATAAAGAAGAGTCCCTTCACGAAATTTTTAAGGTAAATAAAGACCCTTACAGAATTATTGAAAATTTAGGTTCAATTAGAGAAGATAAAATACTTCCAGAAGAGCATTTAATTGTTTTTGATGAAATACAGGAATGTCCGGAAGCACTTAATACGCTGAAGTATTTTAATGAAGAAGCAAATCAATATCATGTCATTGCAGCCGGCAGTTTATTGGGAACGCTTCTGGCTCAGCCAATGAGTTTTCCTGTTGGAAAAGTAAACCTTTTAAATATTTATCCAATGGATTTTGAAGAATTTTTAAATGCTTTGGCACCAGGCCTTTATAAATACATGATTGAAACGCCACCAGAAGAAATATTAAAGATTCAGCATGATAAGTTGATTGAGCAATACAGAAATTATCTCATTATTGGCGGAATGCCTTCTTGTGTTTATTCATGGATGACAGAAAAAAATACAGGAATAGTCCTTAAACTGCAAAAAGAACTGTTAGAGCTGTATGAAAATGATATTTCTAAACACAGCGGAAAAATCAATGCAGGAAGAATTCTTCTTGTTTTCAGAAGTCTTGTAAGCCAGCTTTCTAAAGAAAACGAAAAATTTATTTATGGTTGTGTAAAGAAGGGGGCTCGGGCAAGAGAATTTGAAGAAGCAATAGAATGGCTTGTAAGTGCAGGGCTGGTGATTCGCATTTATGATGTAACAAAGCCGGAACATCCGCTTAAAGCCTTTGAAGATTTATCAAGCTTTAAGCTGTTTTATTTTGATGTAGGGCTTGCAAAATGTGCTGCCGAAGTAACAAATGAAGCAATTATTCTGAACAAGGATTTTCAATTCAAAGGAGCTCTTACAGAAAATTACACTGTACAGCAGCTCCGTACCCTTTTTGATGCAGCTCCTCATTATTATTCTCCAGTCAGAAATTATGAAGTTGATTTTTTATTGCAGAACGGAATGCAGATTATTCCTGTAGAGTGCAAAGCTGGTGGAAACGTAACGTCTGCAAGTTTTAAAAGATTCAGAAGGGAAAATAATCCGGAAATTGCCATCAGATTTTCTACTCTTGAGTATAAAAAGCAGGAAAACATGATAAATGTTCCTCTTTATTTAGCAGGTCAAATTAAGAGACTGCCAACCGGTACGGCAGCTTCTTTGCTGGGTTGATGTAAGCAGAAAAAAAGGTTATAATGTTAAATACGTGTACATTAAGTAAATATTAGGGTTTGTTGTGTTTTTAAAGTATCTTGATATATTTGGATTTAAATCTTTTGCAGATAAAACTCATTTTGAGTTTGCAGACGGTATAACTGCCTTATTAGGCCCAAACGGATGTGGAAAATCTAATGTTGTTGACGCTATAAAATGGGTTTTGGGCGAGCAGTCTGCCAAAAGTATGCGCGCCGAAAAAAGAGAAGATATCATCTTTAACGGCACAGAAAAACGCCCTGCATTGAATGTCGCCGAAGTATCACTCACAATTTCAAATGAAAAGAACCTGCTGCCGCTTGATGTAAGCGAAATAACCATAAAAAGACGTCTTTACCGTTCAGGCGAAGGCGAATATTTTATCAATAATGTGCCCGCACGCCTGAAAGAAGTGCAGGAGCTTTTCTGGGATACAGGTGTCGGCAAGGCTGCGTATTCAGTAATGGAGCAGGGCAAAATCGACCAGGTTTTGTCGTCTAAGCCTGAAGACCGCCGCTATCTTTTTGAAGAAGCTGCCGGAATTACCAGATTCAAGGTAAAGAGAGCCGAGGCAGAACACAAGCTTGAGCGCACCGAAGAAAATATGCGCCAGATTGAGGGCATTTTAGGCGAAGTAAAGCGCTCTTACGAGAGTTTAAAAGTTCAGGCTGAAAAAACGACAAAGTACCGCCAGTTAAAAGATGAAATATTCTCTTATGAGCTTGATATTCAGCTTATAAATTTAAAAAATGTTACGCAGGACAGCGACCGCTACAAGAAAGAGCTTGAAACATTAACAGCAAAAAGAAATGACATCCGCACACAGATTGAAGACATAAACGCCCTTCTTGAAGAGCACATGGACGAAGTCAATGAAATGCAGAATTCGATTAACGACCTGAATAGAGAAGCATTGGCTTTGCAGATTGAGAAGAACGAAAAAGAAAAGCTTGTAAAAGTTCTTGTAGAAAGGCAGAACGAATCAAAGCACAATTTGAGCGTGCTTGAAAGCAGAAAATCTTCAATGGAAAGCCAGATTGACTCTTTGCAGGAAGACGTTGACGAGCAGGAAGCTGTTGTCCACGACAGGACAAAGCGCCTTGAAGAAAGCCGGCAGAACATTGTTTCATTTGAAGAAAACATTACAAATGCAGAAGCACGCATAACTGAAAACGACAATACTGCCGCAAGATATGAGAATGAGATTACAGAATTTGACGCTGAACGGCTTAAGCTTGAGCAGGAGCTTGAATCTGTTACTGAGGACATTGTTACAGAACTTGACTTAAAGCTTAAAGACGCAGGTTATTCGTCTTCTGCTCACGAAGAGGCAAAAAACAAGGTAAACAATCTTGTAAGTCAGCTTAAGGTTCTGGCGCAGGGCAGAAAGAACATTTTCAGCGACTTTGCTTCAATTAAAGACCATTCTGCGGAAGACATCAAAAAATTTGCAGACAATGCGGTTGCCGCTTTTGAAGAAACTGAAAAACTGACAGAAAAGCTTTCTGAAGCAGTTGACGCTTGGGCAAAGACTTCGCCTGAATTCATCGATGAGTTTTTGTCGCCTGAAGGTATTATCACTAAAAAGCGGCATGTGGATCAAAAGATTACAGAAAACAAAAACAAGGTTCAGCAAAAACGCGAGGCAATTACTTCTCTTCATTCTGAAAATTCTGACCTTGTTAAGAAAGTTGCCGAATACAGAAAAACGCTTGAAAATCTGCGCATAAATCAGGCTGAAATGAATGCTCAGGTTCAGGCTGCAGAAGACCAGCTTAAACTTATCAGGCGCGAGCTTACCGCAAAGCAGTCTGAACTGCACAATATTGAGAACGATCTGTTCAACGAGCAGAAACGGCTTGAGGACATAACCGAGCAGGTCTGCGACATTGAAAGCGAGATGGCTTCAATTGAGCATAAAGGACAGAGCCTTGTAAAGCAGATTGACGCGCTCGAAAACGACAGAAAGAACAGAAGTTCAGACGTTTCAAGCCGTCAGATGGAACTTAAGAAAAAGACTGAAGAACTTTCAAAAGTTCAGGTTCAGTTTGAGAAGATTTCGCTTGAAGTTGCAACTGCCGACACAAAGATTCAGAACATAAAAGAAAATTTCCGCGAAAATCATGCACGCGATTTAATGGAATTTGAGGAGCGCATGTATACTATACTTGCTCCGGCGGCAGATTTGCGCGAAAAACTCAGCAGCGCAAAGCAGCACTTAAAAGAGCTTGGCAGCGTCAACTTTATGGCTGTTGAAGAATTCGCCGACGCAAAAGAACGCTATGATTTTTTGAATAATCAGCTTGCAGATTTGCAAAAAGCGCGCGATGATTTAAATAGAATTACAGAGGAAATAAGGGCAGAAGCTACAGAATTGTTTCTGGCTACATACAACACTATCAAGAAGAATTTCCACAATATGTTCCGCCGTCTATTCGGTGGTGGACGTGCGGAACTCCGCCTGATAGATCCTCAGAATGTGCTTGAGTCTGGCATCGACATTCTGGCGCAGCCGCCAGGAAAGAAGCTTGAGAATATTGCGCTCCGTTCCGGCGGTGAAAAGACAATGACGGCTGTAGCCCTGCTGTTTGCAACGTACATGGTGCGCCCAAGCCCGTTCTGTCTGCTTGACGAGATTGATGCCGCGCTTGACGAGCACAATGTTATCCGCTTTGTGCAGACATTGCGCGAATTTGCAAATGTCAGCCAGTACATTGTAATTACGCATAACAAAAAGACAGTTACCGGCGCAGGCACTTTGCTCGGTATAACAATGGAAGAATCCGGCGTTACAAAGGCTGTTGCCATTAAGCTTGAGAATGAAGCCGGTACGGTGAATATTATTCAGGATGCGGAAGCTGAACCTTTTATAGAAGAAGATGTTCCGCCTGAAGAAAATGTATATATTCCGCCGCACCCGCCGAAAAGAAAAAAAGAGGAAGTATAAATTATGAAGAGTATACTGACTGTTTTTGATGATGTTAAGAATTTCTTCTCCGATTTGTCTTTTGCAATCGGTCATGGAAATCTTAAGGAATTTTCTCAAAATCACAAGCCGCAAATGCTGACGCTTTGTGGAAGTATCTGCGGTTTTGTTGTTGTCATGCTGTTACTTTCAGTTATACTTTCGGTTTCATCAAAGCCAAAAACTAATAAGCTTGAAAATATAATTCCCCCGCTTGAAGAACCGCTTATAATGCCGAAAGAACCCGGAATAAGCGATTCTTTTCAGTATTATAGAGAACAGAAGGACGCATGGACTAAAGAAGATGTTGATAGATGGTTTGTAGCGCCCGATGACTCGATGATTGTAGAAATTGAAGAAGCTAACAATACAATAATCTCTGATATTTTAGGAGTTGCTCCATGAAAAAAGTATTGATTTTAACTGCTGTTATAGCGTTGTTAATCGTTTCATGTAAGACAAGCAAAATTTCTTTGCCGCAGGGAACATCAGAAACAGCTCAAATAACTTCGGATGAGCCTGTAAGCACAAAGACCGAGACACAGCCTGCCGAAAAGAGCGATGACTGGTTGAAGACCGACTCGGATTTTGCCGTTCCTGATCCGCAGGAGCCTGAAGAAATTGCGGCTTATGAAGAAGTTCATGGAGAAACGCCTGAAACAAAGGCTGCAAGAGAGCAGAGAGAGCTTATTGAAAAGCAGGAAGCCGAGCGCAGAGAAGCTGAACGCTTAGCCGCTAAAAAAGCTGCTGAAGAGCAGGCTGCAAAAGCCGCAGAAGCTAAAAAAGCTCAGGAAGAAAAAGAAAAGGCTGACAAAATTGCGGCTCAAAAACTAGAAGAAGAACGCAAGAAGGCTGTTGCCGAAGCTGAAAAAAAGGCAAAGGCAGAGCAGAGAGAAGCCGAGCGTCAGGCTGCAAGACAGGCTGAAGAAGAGCGCAAGGCAAAAGCTGCCGCCGCACGCAAGGCTGAAGCCGAGCGCAGAGAAGCTGAACGCGCCGCTGCAAAAAAAGCTGAGGACGAACGCAAGGCTAAAGAAAAGGCAGAAGCCGAAGCAAAGCGCGCTAAAGAAAAAGAAGAAAAAGCCGCAAAACTTGCTCGTGACGAAGCCGAGCGCAAACGCAAAGAAGAGGCAGAGCAGAAGCGCAGAGAAGAAGCAAAAAAAGCTGAAGAAGAGCGCATTCTTGCAGAAGCTGCCGCAAGACGCGAGGCACTTGAGCGTCAGGCTGCAATTGATGCCGCAAAAGTGACACCTGCCATTGAAGATGCGCCTTATACAATAGAAACGCTTGATAAAACGCCGTCGCGCTCTGTTAGAGTGCTTGTAAACCAGTATCTTGATGTTGCCTATCCGGGTGCAGGCTGGGTTTATCTTGGCGAGGTTGATGAGTCGCAGAATTTGATAAGCTTTGCCAACCGCGAGCTTGACAACGCTGATACATGCTTTACTTTGAGGGCAATTCAGTCTGGAACAGCCGTTCTTCACTTTTATAAGCAGGACGTGCTTACAGGCACTTATATAGACGATTTTCTTGAAGTTGTAGTATTGCCGCAGCAGTACAAGGGCAACGAGCACCAGACTGCACCGCTTTACAGCGAGATTGTTCCGCCTAACCAGAGAAAATACACTGCAAGACGCAACACAAATTCTCAGAGCGATTATGCAAAAACTATGCAGACAGATTCTGCCGGCAAAGAAGAGACTGTGGAACAGCCTGATTTGTTTTACGAAGAGCTGCCGCAGATTGAGCCTGAGCAGACTGTTGCTGTACAGAAGACACAGGCTGAAAAGACTGTAAACAGAACAATTCAGATTGACGAATCTTCGCCTTCTGCCAAAGTTCAGGAGAAAAAAGAAACTGCATCTGCCAGCATTCCGTCTCTGCCTGCCAACATAAACGATTATTCGGCAGAACAGCTTTTGGAAGCTGCAAAAAAGGCGTACGAAACCAAAAAATATGAAGAATCTCTTTCTATGCTGGATCTCTTCTTTGAAAAGGCTACTTCTCAATTAGACGAGGGCTGGTACTTAAAAGGTCAGCTCTACGAGTCGCCGAATGCGCCTTTCAGAAATATCCGCACATCAAGAGAGTCTTATCAGGTGCTTGTTGACAGATACCCTTCAAGCACATTGTGGAAAAAGGCGAACAACAGAATTTTGTACATCGACAGATATTACTTCAAAATCAGATAATCAGCAGATTGCCGTGTCAAGCACGGCAATGACATAAAATATTAGCAGATTGCGCGGTGGCTGAGCGTAGTCGAAGCCACAATAAAATCGGTTATTTCGACTCCGCTCAATAACCGATTTTCGCTAAAAAAGTACGGAATCTATTTTAGACATTCCCTTTTTTATTGGACTAAAGCTGCTCATTCATCGGTTTTGGGCAGTGCCTGCGGAAGCAGGCGCGCTTTCTGAATCTTCGGCACATTCTTTTTTGAGTTGTGGCTTATAATTGTCTTTTCAAGCTTGCGAAGGTTGTCGCTGCCAAAATCGAAAAGCTCGCCCTGTGTGTCGGGCGTTTTTGAGCAGTTCTGCATACACACGCCGAGCAGCCTTATTCCGTAGCCTTGATGCCATTTTGAATAAAAAAGCTCTTTAACCGCCTTAAAAAGAAAATCAAAAGTGTCTACATCAGACTGAAAGGTTTTTTGAATTCCAGTTGTGGAAAAATCTCCGTAGCGTATTTTCAAGTGAACCGTCTTGCTGTAAAAGCCTTCTGTCTCTGTTCTGTAGCGCACTTCTTCGCAGAGCTGCATTAATGCGGTTTCTATAATGTATGGGTCGGTCAAATCGTAGGGGTAGGTGTGCTCCGCGCTTATTGAGTGGTTCTTGGTTTCTGTGTTAAAAGTCTCTGCCGCAAGCCCATGACTTGCATTAAAGAGAAATGTACCGCCCGAATTGCCGAACACTTTTTGAAGCGCTTCTTCTGAGACGTTCGCAATTTCCCTTATAGAAAAAAAGCCCGAATCGCGCAGCCTGCTCAATGTTTTAGGCCCTGCACCCCAAAGTTTTTCTAAAGGAAGCGACTGCATAAATTCAGCTTCACCGCCGCTTTTGACGTAGCAGAAACCGTCCGGCTTTGAAATCCCGGAAGCGACTTTTGCAACATATTTGTTTGACGCAAGCCCGACAGAGACAGTAAGCCCTGTGCGTTTTTTTACCTCGTCTTTTAGCCTCACCGCCGTTTTTTCAGGCGGCCCGAAAAGCCGCTCCGTTCCGGTTAAGTCGATAAAAGCTTCATCGATTGACATCTGTTGAACATCGGGTGAAAACTCGTCAAAAATGCTCATAACTTCTTTCGATTTTTCGTGGTAGCGGCTCATGCGCACCCTCAAAAAGATGCCGTCCGGGCAGAGAAGCTTTGCCTGTGCCGCGCTCATTGCCGAGTGTACGCCGAATTTACGTGCCTCATACGAGCAGGTTGAGACAATACTACGGCGCGAATCCGGGTCGCCGCCGACTATTACGGGCTTGCCTCTGTATTGCGGAAAATCAAGCTGCTCGACAGACGCAAAAAATGCGTCAAGGTCTACATGAAGAAACATCAGTTTTCTCCGGTTGGCTCAACTGTCAATGTCTTTGTTTCCTGCACAGTGCCGGATTCTTTCGTCTTTAAGTAGGCGGTTACTTCAATTGTTATTGGAATGCCGCTTTCGCATGTAAACTGAACGATGAACGGATTCGGCGGATAATCGCCTAAAATAAACGAAGCTTCATGGTTGCCGTTCAACGCCTGAAACGGAAAATTCGCATCGTAGATTGCAATTCCGTTTTCGGCTGAAACCTTTATATCCAGCTTGAGGAACATTTCGCTTGAGTTTATCTCAAGGTCAATTCTGTTCCGGTTCATGATTTTTGAGCGCGAAACATTAAAGTCAAGAGCGTTAGTTTGCGGAAATCCGGTTCTTGTCTGAGAAGAAAATGCAAACCTCTGACTGCGGTTGTTTTGAAAGATAATCACCGCAGAGACAGCCGCCGTCAAAAATATTGCAACACTTATGATATATGGGAAATGCCTGTTGCGCAGGTTTTTCCCTAAAATGCCGAACTTTGCAATTATGCGTACCCATGTGAATTCAACAGGAAGAATCAAAAATGCAGTCAGTGCGTTTTCAGCCAGCGATGCATTAAAAAATCTGTAAAGAATGTTCTGTCTCGGCATGGTAAAAATTGCAAATGCAATAAACGCAATCGGAAGAACCATTATTAAACCGATTATGAGCATCGGAAAGATATGCTTAATTTTCAAGAAAATCAAAGATATTATCAGCTCAGTATCAAAAATCAAAAGCAGCGAAAGGTCGAAAGACGAAAAAATGAAAAGATTTGCCAGACAGATTATTACCAGAAGCCACGCATAAGCAAAATCATTTGTAGGCAGCGGAATCAGCCTGTGGAATAAAGCCAGAATAGCAAAGAGCAGAAATGCAAGCGAAGCTTTCAGAATGCTTGCCGCAAAAAGATGAAAGAACCAGTTTGGGTATAATTGCTTTGCAAGAAGCTGTGCCGCATAGAACAAAAGCCATGTAATGACAATCATCAATGGCAGAAGATACCATGATTTTTTCATTGCACTTATGTGCGTCATAATGTTTTTTCTTAAAAAGAGCGAAAAAATACACAAATATAATAAAGTAGCGGCGGTTGTTACAAGCAGAATAATTAAAAGAACAATTTCAGGAATAAAGACGGTCTTTTCTCCGGCTGTAATCATACTGTAGTGATAATCCCATTCTTTTTGGGCAGATTCAGATATAGACTGTGTAAGAGCCGGAAGCGCGTCAAAAATGTCTGTAGATGAGCTTTCTATAAGAACAGCCGGTATGTTTTCGTTGAAATATGCCTCGAGTTTGGGGTTTGCCTGTATTAAGCCTGCGCGGTAAAATGAAATGAAAAGTCCGTCAACTTTAAGCGGAATATCCTTTTTTTTGCAGGACTCAATTATTGATTCAAGCAGCCATGAAGGTGCTGCTTTATACGGAATGCCGGGCGTAACCAGAATGTTTCTGGTTCTTGTCATCATTATGTTTCTTATGTTCAAAAGAAGTGCAGTGTACTGCTTTGATGAATCAAGACTTGCAAGAAACACGTTTGTTCCTTCTAGAGTTTGTGTCTGCAATGCGCCGGGCTGTCTTACTGCCGAAGTATCGCCTGCGGTAAGCACTATTTTCACGTTAATTGGGAGCGGGGCACTTTTCAGATATTCCACGTATGAAGAAAGTTCGTCTAAAAACAGCGGAATGTCTTCCTGTGCTGCCGCAATTATCAATGTTTTGCTCTCTTTCCCGTTTTCAGAATCCGGTGAGAGAAGCGCCTCTTTATTTGGAAAATCAAGAATTATGTTGTATGGAAAAACTGTGTTTTTGGATTTATTCGGAAGAATTTCTGGCTTTATGCCTTTTGTTTCAAAAAAACTGTATATGCTGTCTGAGTCTATGTGAGAGGTTCTCATTTGAGGAAATATGCTGGAATTAAAAAGGATAAAAGAAACAATAAAACAGAATAACAGCCGTTTGAATTGTGTCATAAGCATATTTAAAACATATCAAAATGTGAAACTACTTTCAATACAATCAAAATTATTAAAAACTTGTTTTCAAAATGGAGAAAATGGTGTATTATTACTTTAGGCAATAATTAAGGCAATATGTTATTTCTGCCGCTTATAAAAATAATATTTTAGGATTTCAAATGTCTGCAGCGTCAAAAAAAGCTACTTTATCTTTACCTTTACGCATTATTTTTACACAGGAAGGTTCAAGTCAGTTTATCAACAAAAGAACCAAGCTGAAGCGAATGCGTTTAGCTGATAATACTGAAGAATTCGGTATTGAAACATCTACAATTTCACCGTCAATTTTGCAGCGTATGTTTCTTGCAGATTATATCAAGCAGCTCGAAATATCTATGCCGGAATTTTCTTCTTCAAGGCAGGATATTCTTGACTTGTCTAAGCTGACTGTTTATGGCGTTTTGTACAAGCAGATGGACAAGCTTGTTCTAAGCCAAATCTTTGAAACAGAAGTAATTAAAAAATATAACAGACTGAATCCTTCTCACATGTTCGATTCTAAGACTGAAATGCCTATCGCTACATTGCGTGCCAAAATGCTCGTAATGGAAAAACAGTATCAGACAGCAAAAGAAGAACTCTTAAAGCCGGTACGCGCCAAGATTATGGCACGCAAGGACATTACAATCGAAGAAAAGAATGTGTACCTGCTTCTTTCAGAGAAATATCTTGACAACTTGAGCCTTTATTCGTGGTATCTGATTCTGCGCTTCTTTAAAGGCGATGATTTTGCGATTATTCAGAAAATTGTTCAGCCTGCATTGCAGGACTTTATGGAAAAGAGCCAGATTGCAGAATACATTGCGCTCATGTTGATGGAACTTGCCATTAACAGCGAGAACAACAACTTTAGAAAAGAAGCTAAGGTTATGTACCGTGGCATTATGGACGAAACTACCGCGATTTATGACCCTGAAATCAGAAAGAAGATTATCAGCGAAATAACCCGTAAACACGAATTTGTTTCTATTTCATGGCGTTTCGGCGGCGGTTCGTCTAACTCTATCGGTATGCAGAACCGTCTTCAGATTACGCTTTACAACAAAGAAGATGTCTACGACGAAATCAAGCAGAACGTAGACAAGACAAAAGTAGCTGCTTCAAAAGATAAGTCACTTATAGATTTCTATAACAGCGATGCTACAGGTCAGGACGATACAAGTCTTGGTTTGTATTATCTTTCTTATTTGAGCGAAGCCTGTCAGAAAGTAAACGTAAAATTTGATTCTATCGTTAATCAGTTTTCTACAAACGATTTGACTGTTATTACGTTGAGCTTTAACTTCTAAATGCGTAATTCCATATATGTTTTGTGTGCGTGTGTGCTGTGCATGGTTTCCTGCACACAGAGCAAGCTGGAAATTGTCAACTCTATAGTCTGCCCGGTTTTCTCTTATGGGACGGAAAGCGGAAGCCCTTCGTTTCATCTTGGGGCTTATGTAAGAACTTCTACAGAGCCGGGCTATCTTAAGCTTTTGCAGATTAATTCAGAAACGGGCGGTTTCACCTGGACAGTTACCGACTTTCAGTATGTTTATTCTTCTAACGGAAAGTGGGCAGGCTCTTCGGCTTTGTGCGTGCCGGGCAGGTTAATTCTGCCAAACGGAAGAATAAAGCTGACTGCTGTAAATGCTGACTCGCAGACAGTAGAGCGAACCTTCAATTTGTCTTATCCTAAAAAGCTTTTGACACTTGATTACAAGTCCTTTTTAAATGCAGAGGACTATCAAAAAGTTTCGCAACAGTATATAGTGTTCTATGATAAGGACGGTACGCTGCTTAATTGCACGCTGCAAGCTGATGTTCCTGACATAAACGGGTATGCAAAGACCATACAGAATGCGGTAACAGCCAGAACTTTGTGGTTTGCAAAAGACAAGTCATTTGCCGTTCTTTCGCCTCCGCTTGCTTTAGCCGGAAAAACTCAAAAAAAATAAAAGGATTTATTCTTTTAAGGAAAACTATGGAAGAAAGTCAACAGCCTGTTCACCGAGCAATCAAAACTTTTGTGCTCCGTCAGGGACGCATGACAGAAGCCCAGCAGCGTGATTATGATGAATTGTCCGGGCACTGGTGCATTCCTTATATGCAGACTAAGCTTAACTTTATAGACGTTTTTGACAATACAAATCCAGTAATTGTTGAAATTGGCTTCGGTATGGGCAAGGCAACCGCAATCATCGCGGAACAAAATCCTGATAAGAATTACCTCGGCATTGAGGTTCATACACCGGGCGTGGGCAAACTGCTCGGCGAGATTCGCAATAAAGACTTGCACAACCTTTATATAATTCAGCATGACGCAATAGAAGTGCTTGAGACAATGCTGCCGGACAATTCAGTTGCGGCGTTTCATGTTTTTTTTCCTGATCCATGGCCAAAAAAGAAGCACCACAAACGCCGCCTTATGCAAAGACCTAGAACAAACCTGCTTGCCTCAAAGCTTGCTCCCGGCGGCTATATCTACATGGCGACAGACTGGGTGCCTTATGCGGAATTTGCCCTTGAAGAGCTTTCGCTGACAGAAGGGCTTGTAAACCGCTACGAGTCTTATGCGCCGCATCAGGAATGGCGGCCTGAAACGCGTTTTGAGCAGAAAGGGCTTTCTGCCGAGCGCGAAATACGCGAACTAATATTTGAAAAAGCGGAGTAATATGGCAGACACAAAACGGATAAACGAGCTTGCTGAACTCATTGAAAAATATCAGAAGTCTTATTATACAGGTGAGGCTGAAATCTCTGACGCGGAATTTGACGCGCTGTGGGACGAGCTTAAACTTTTGTCGCCGAAACATCCGCTGCTTCAGAAAATCGGCTCTGACACGTCTGACCAGATTGTTTCAGGCGGCATCTTTGAAAAAGCCCGTCACTTGATTCCGATGGGCAGCCAGGAAAAAGCCGCTGACGCGGAGCAGTTCACTGAATGGGCAGACAAACACAAATATGAAGAATATCTTGTTGAGTACAAGCTTGACGGCGCGAGCCTTGAGCTTCAGTATGAGAACGGCCGGTTCTTAAAAGCTGTTACGCGCGGTGACGGCACAATAGGCGACGACATTACAAAGAATGTGCTCAAGATGAAAGGTCTTGTAAAAGAGCTTGACGGAGCATATACAGGCGGTGTGCGCGGCGAAGTAATCATGAGCCATGACGTGCATAAGCAGTATTTTTCTGATAAAGCAAACTGCCGCAATGCCGCCAACGGACTAATGAAGCGCAAGGACGGCGAAGGCTCTGAATATCTTGAGATTATCTGCTATGACGCGTTTTTTACAGACTTTGGCGGAAGTGCCGCGCCTTTTGGCGACGAGCTTGAAAAAATGGCGTGGCTTAAAAAAGCCGGTTTTCAGACTGTGCCTGTAAAGATTTGCAAAAACGCAAAAGAGGTAATAGATTACCGCGCCGAAGTGATGGAGCTTAGAAAGACACTGCCGTTTGACATTGACGGTCTTGTAATAAAAAACAGACAGATTGACATGGAAGACGCACGCCGCAACCGCCCTGACAAGCAGATTGCGTTTAAGTTCAATCTTGAAGAAGCTGTGTCAATTCTCCGTCGCGTAATCTGGAACGAGAACGGCGCGACTTACACGCCTGTTGCAGAATTTGACACAGTAGAGCTTGCAGGCACAAAAGTTTCGCGGGCAAGCCTTGCAAACCCGAATACGATGAAAGAGCTCGGCGTTGAAATCGGAAGCCATGTGGTTGTTACCAAACGCGGCGAGATAATTCCAAAGATTGAGTCGGTTGTTCCGCAAAAAGCAGAAGACGGTATGCTGTTTGCTTCAACAACGCCGGTAAAGCTGCCCGAAACTTGCGGAACTTGCGGTTCAAAGCTTGTAAACGAGGGCACAAGGCTTTACTGCCCGAATAAGCAGTGCGCCAAGCGTGTGCTTCATCAGCTTGAAAAATGGATTGATTCTGCAAAAATAAGAGATATAGGTTTTACGCTTATAAGAAGCCTTTTTGAAAGCGGCGATGTAAAGTCAATTTCAGATTTGTACAAACTTAATGAGCAGGTGCTTGTAAAGCATTTTCTCAATGAAGAAAGCCGCGAAAAAGAAAAAGAGTCTCTTGGTGCAAAGAAGGTTCTTGCCGCAATTGAAAAAAGCCGCAGCATGAGCCTTGAAACCTTTATTGCCGGCTTTGACATTGAAGGAATCGGCGCAACAATGGTTGAAAAGCTTGTTGCGGCTGGCTTTGACACATTAGATTCATTCTTGAATGCAACAGAAGAGCAGATTGCCGCTGTTTTTGGTTTTGCACTTATTACGGCGCACACGCTAGTAAGCGGTCTTGCCGAAAACAAAGAAGAAATGCTTTCTCTTGTTGAAAGCGGCACTATAACAATTCAGACTGCGCAAAAAGCAAGCCAGAAACTTGCAGGCAAGTCTTTCTGCTTTACAGGCGAGCTTCATTCAATGAAGAGGGCGCAGGCAGAAGCGCTTGTAAAAGACAACGGCGGTTCATGCAAGTCTTCTGTTACAAAAGATTTGACCTATCTTGTGACAAACGATACGACTTCCGGCTCTTCAAAGAATCAAAAGGCGGCGTCTTATGGAATTGCGATTATCGACGAAGAAGCCTTTCTTGCTATGGTAAACGGATGAATTCTTATGTAAAAACCGCCTTGATATTTGCAGCTTTTCTCTTTATTTCGGTTATGCTCGGCGCGGGTTTTGCATACAGCTATCAGTTTTTTTCATGCAAAGCCGCCGCAGAAGATTTGGGGCAGCTTCCTGCAATAAAGCCTGCAAGATATTTGGTTTACGGCTCAAGCCCCGGAACAGTAAGCTGTCATTTTTCGCTTTATGACCGCAATGCAAGAGAAATAGCCTCTATTGAGCGTTCTTGGAACGGCGGCGCGCTCTACGTTGATTTTGCCACAGTGCGCTTCGGCAAGACCGTTCTTCAGCTTCCATTGCGGCTTTATTCAGATTATTCTGAAGAAGGCGTTCAGCTTAAAAGATATTATATGCATCACGACATTTGCACTATATATTCGATTTTTGGCGAAGACCCCGAAGAAATCAAAAAAATACACAGGCTCTGCACATTTGCCTTTTCAGCCTCTAAACTGCCATTCTATAAGAAATACATAAACATCAGAACCGTCCGCCTCACGTCTGTCCCTATGGGCAGAATTTCCGCAATCTACATCAGCACAGACGGCAACATAACGATTCTGCCTGATTAGACCAAGCCAAAAAAGGAGAGTACGCATGAAAAAAATTGCAATTGTAATTCTGATTATATTTTTGGTAACAAATCCTTTGTTTGCAAAGATTATAACAGGCAAACATGAACTGTATGTAATAGGACTGTACTTGAGCACTTATTATATGCGTAATTCATCATTTCCAAGTGATATAGAGCAATTAAAGCAGATGCCGTATTTTACTGAAACAGATATAAGAGCAAGGCTTGATGATGATGAAACTAGATATAATATGTTCATAGAATCTGTGGATAGCCGTAGCATTTCATTTGTGCTTATAGATGGAACTTGCAGATTGCAATTGAATCTTGATGTAGATACGGTTCAGAACTTTGTTTTTTTAGAAAATGGCGAAGTCTATGAAATTTTTCAAAGAGATTCTCAAGAAAATATTATCGAGAAAGAACCTTATGAGGTCTATCTCGGAGAGTAGATTAAGCTATAAAATGCAGATCATGCAAACTGCTCATTGTCTGCTATGTGAGCAGTTCGCGTGTCAGGTGCTTTATCTGCTTAGTACAGCTTATTTGCTACAAAAAAGTCCGGGTCAATTGCCACGCCTAAAAGACGCACTTCCCAGTGAAGGTGAGGCCCTGTGGCAAGACCAGTTGAGCCGGAAAGACCGAGCCTTTCGCCCTGTTTTACAGACTGACCCACTTCAACCTCAAGCTTGCTCATGTGATAATAAAGCGAATATAAGCCCGGCATGTGCTCGATAACTACAGACCAGCCGGTAGAGATTCGGTCTTCTGCCATTACAACTTTGCCGTCGGCACACGCTGAAACAACAGTGCCGGTCGGAACGCCGTAATCGTGGCCGTAATGCGCGCTGGTTGAGTTTTTGCCGTTTGAATAAGCATAAACGCGGCGGTCGCCAAAAAAAGCGGTGCGGCGTGTTGATGTAACAGGCGGCTTAAAAGTTCCGGCAGCATATTGTGCGTCTTTATTTACGGAAAACAGAATCTTATTGAGCTTGTCAATCTGAGCCATACGCTTCTCTGAAGTGTTAGTCTTAATTGCCGTATTAGACGCATTCAGCTCTATAGTTTCGCTTAAAAAGTCTTTTTCCAAAACCGAAACAGGATATTCTTTTGAGAAGTCTACTCCGTCAAAGTTGCCCGAAACCTTAAGGTTAAAATCGCCCGGCTTAAGCATTGAATCTATAGGAAGCAGGCACAAGTAAGTGTCAGTCTTGTCTTTTAATGCGTAGCAGTCGCCTGATGCAGGGCTTTTTGTGTAGCCCACGCGCACAATAGAAGCTTTTGCGTCAGAGACCTTGCACAAAGCATTGGCGCGCGGCTCTTTTTTAGCAATAAGCTTAATTGAAAATATGTCGCCTTGACGTGCAGAAGCAGTGTAGCTTATATAAAGAGAGCCGTTCTTAGTCTTGCAGACTAAATCTTCCGCAAAAACACAGAATGAAAGGCTGAAAATAAAAAGCAAAGCCAAAGATTTTTTATAAAACTTAAACATGAAAAACTCCTAAATTCAGTTAGACTTGTGCAGGTCTGTAATAACAAGCTGGGCTGTTTCTGTGCCGTTAAAGCAGTTTCTTCCTACTGAAAAAACAGCATCGACGCTGTCGCCTATGTCAAATTCATTCTTAAGCTTATCGGCAGCATTCCAGTAGAGCGCAGGCCATTTATGCGCGCCTGCACCGAGCGTAAGTTTAAGGTGTTTTGCCTCAACTTTGCCCATAATGTCCGCCCCAAGAATTTTAAGCTTTTTCGCCATAAAGCACAGCCCGGCGTTAGCTTCACCATAAGGTTCAAAGCGGTCAATAAGATTGAGCAAATCCGGTGTCATATAATTATGCGGAAGCTCCGCGTCAATATCTAGGATTTCTTCGTCAGCGTCCTGCGTAAATTCAATTGCACTGGCAATATGCTTGAGAGATTCCAAAAAAGCGGGAAGTTTAGCGCGTTCAAGACTGAAACCGGCGGCATAAGTGTGGCCGCCATGGTTTGTCAGATGCTCCGCGCACTGCTCAAGAAGCGAAGAAACATCGTAGCCGCGGGTTGAGCGTATAGAGCCAACCGCATTGTTCTCGTCAAGAAAAGCAATGACAATTGAAGGTATTTTAAAATGCTGAACAAGCTTTGTCGCAAGAATGCCGGTTACGCCGCGGTGCACATGCTCGTCAACGGCAACAGCAAGATTGCCGCTGAAATTCTCAAGAGATTCATACGCCGCTTTTTCGACAATAGGCCATGCGTCAAGCCCAAGCTGCTTGCGCTCTTTGTTGTACTGAATCATCTTGTCGGCAATTTCACCGCGCTTAAGCGGATCCTGCTCAAGAAAAAGCTCCACTCCGGTTTCCGGGTGGCCGAGCCTTCCGCCTGCATTTAAGACCGGCGTAATGTTCCAGGCAAGGTCTGTTGTGCAGATGTGCTTGCCGAGCATGTTCTGTCTTGCAAAAAGTTCAGACAAGCCGTAGCGGATTTTGCCTTTGTTCATTGCGCTAAGCCCAAGCCGCACGAGAATGCGGTTTTCGTTTTTGAGCGGCATTAAGTCTGCAAGAGTTGACAAAGCCACAAGCTGCAAGTCCTGTTCGTCTCTTGGCGAATATAGCGCGATTTTTTTGTGAACAAACGTGACAAAAATATTGAAAAAGCCATCAAGCTCGGTTGCTTCTTTTTCAGAAAATTTGGCAATTTTAGACATTGGGGCAAGCCGCAGCAGGCTTAAGTTTGCCACACTTGGAATTATTTTTGCAATTTCAGGGCGTATGTCGAGCATGTTGAATTCAACGCCGTTGCCGAAAACCTTTGAAAGCAGCTTTTTCTGAAGAGGCGCGTCCCAGACAAAAATCTGCTGACCCTGAAGAAAGGGCAGAAGTCTTGTCTGTGTTA
Organism: Spirochaetaceae bacterium; assembly: GCA_017614995.1. Taxonomy (GTDB): domain Bacteria; phylum Spirochaetota; class Spirochaetia; order Treponematales; family Treponemataceae; genus UBA1240. The sequence continues at coordinate 8,038 of JAGAAX010000058.1, read as the reverse complement.
TTGAAACAAGCCCAGAAACGACAGTCTCTGTTATGCGCTCTGTCTCGCAGCAGTTGATGATTTTGACGGCTTCTATTACATAAGCGTCATTTACAGGTCTTACGTTCAAAAGACAAATCTGCTGCTTGTAAAGCTCGTTTTTTGCAAAGCGCAGCGCGCTTATAAATTTGTAAGCAACGCCGCAGCCCGAAAGTCCGTCAAAAGGGTAGCTGCACGAAGGCACTTTCGGATTAATTATAATTGCAGGCGATGGCAGCTCTTCCTGCGGATTGTGGTGATCAAGTACGATTACATCGATGCCGAGCTCTGCCGCATGGGCAATTTCAGCATTGTTTGCAATTCCGCAGTCAACTGTAATGATTAAAGTGCCGTAATCGGCGGCAAATTCGTCTACAGCCTCAACCGTAAGTCCATACGGGTCGTCGCCGGTCGGTATGCGCCAGCGGACGTCGATTTTCATTTCTTTTAAGACTTCATAAAGTATTGTGGTACTTGTAATTCCGTCAGCGTCTCTGTCGCCGAAGATAAGCACTTTTTCGCCTTCTTCTGCGGCGTCAAGCACTCTGTCTACGGCATCTTCCATTGCGGCAAAACAGAAAGGGCTGTGCAGATAGCGTGCATCGTCTTCAAGGTAATAAAGTATATCGTTTCCGCTTGTAATTCCGCGTCTTGCAAGAATTGCGGCGGTCAATGTATCGCAATTGTAGCGGTCGTGTATTTCTTTGACGACCTCTCTCGCTACTTCTTTCTTTTCCCAAATTTTCATGAATTAAACTATAATGGATATTACTAAAAAAAGCAATTTTAACCGGAATCTATCTGAATATCAGGCTTGAAGTTTCAAGGGTTTTAAGGCGGTTCTCTGTTGTCTTGTTTGTGCGCTCAAATAAAAAGCCCTGCAAACTGCTGAATGTGTCCTGCGATATTTTGAGCAGGCGCACTTCCTGTGGTGTGGCGTTTTCAATTGCCTGAAGATATAAAATGCCTTCGATTGAAATTGAATTCATAAGAACGGTGTCTTTTCCGGCGTTTTTGCAGCAGTCGGGGCAGAGAAAGCCGCCGCCGCTTTGCAGAGGCACAGCCTGTTCTTCACTCTTAAAGCCGCTCAAGAGCGCACCGCACTGAATGCATGTCGCCGTATTATATTGAAGCCCAAGCTCGCACTGATAGCGCCATAAAAAGCGCAGCAGCCCGAGCTTTGCCTGCTGTTCCTGCGCAATATCAAGTCCGTCAAGAAAGCCTTGCACAAGCTTGTAAGTGCTTTCGCCCTGCGCATAAGTCTTAATTATAAGTTCTGAACATAGTGAAGCCGCCCAAGTCTTAAAAAGACTTTCTCTTATTCCCGGGCGGAAATTCTGAACGTCAAAGTCTGAAATTTTGCATGATTTCCGCACAGTGTCTGTGTAAAGCCAGATTCTTCCCCTGTGATACGGCGACACCATCGCCCTAAGCTTGCTTTTTGGCCCGCCGTAAAGCACAGCCGTAATCACGCCGTCTTTTGGCGTAAAAAGCGTAACAAGCCTGTTCTGCTCGCCAATCTGCTTTAACGCAAGCACTGTAGCCTCTGTCTCAGAATTGCGGTTCATGCCTAAACTATAGCACAAAAGGCGCGGTGTTGTCTTGAAAAAGTCGTTTGAAAAAGTGTATTCTTTAAGTGAAAAGTCGCTTGAAAAAGTGCAGTAAAGTGATAAAAACTCCATTGAAAAAGTGCGACGTACTGGAAATACGAGGTTTTTTATGTTCAAAAGAAAAATTATGTCTGAATTTGAAGCTTGGAAAAATACAGGCGGAAAAAAGAAAGCTCTTGTTGTAAAAGGCCTTCGCCAGATTGGAAAGACCTGCAGTGTATGTGAATTTGCAAAAGCAAACTATAAAAACATCGTATATGTAAACTTTAAGGAAAATGAAAACGCAAAAAAGATTTTTGATGCAGACCTGAATGTAGATAGAATGATTATAGACCTTTCTGCCATTATTCCTGGCTCTCATTTTGAACCAGGCAACACAGTAATCATTTTTGATGAGATTCAGGAATGTGCAAATGCACGTTCAAGTATAAAACCTTTCTGCGAAGACGGCCGCTTTGACATAATCGCAACAGGTTCCCTTCTTGGAATTAAAGGTTATAACAAGAAAAAAAGTAAAGGTGTTCCAACTGGCTTTGAGCGCATACTTTACATGAAACCAATGGACTTTGAAGAGTTCCTTTGGGCTAAAGGAATTGGCGAAGATGTAATTAATTATCTTCGTGAATGTTATGAAAACAAAACTCCTGTAAGTGAAGCCACACATACAGCAATGCTCAGATACTTTAAGGAATACATCTGCGTTGGCGGGCTTCCGTACATCGTTGACAGATTTATTTCAACAAATGATATGAATATTGTCTGGCAGGAACAGCATGATATTATTGAAGAATACAGGGATGACTTTGGTAAGCATCTTGATGAAAATGAAAACGAGGAAATTGACCTTGCCCTTCTTGGAAGAATAAACAGAGTATTTGAATCTATTCCTGCTCAGCTTGCAAAAGAAAATAAGAAGTTCGTTTTCTCCAGCCTTGAAAAAAAAGGACGTTCTGAAAACTATCTTCCTGCAATTCAATGGCTCTGTGATTTTGGAATCATAAATCTGTGCTACAATCTTACAAGCATTTCTGATCCACTTGAAGGAAATAAGATTGATAATGTCTTTAAGATTTACATGCAGGATTCGGGTCTTTTTATTTCTATGCTTGACCGCGACAGTGCAGCAAAAATTCTTTCCGGTGATTTAGGATTTTACAAAGGCGCAATCTTTGAAAATATCATAGCCGATTGTTTTTCTAAACAGGACAGAAAACTGTATTACTTCCATAAAGATTCCGGCCTTGAAATTGATTTTGTTTCTAAGGTAAAGAATGAAATCTCCCTTATCGAAGTTAAAGCTACAACTGGAAACACAAAATCAGCAAATACAGTTCTGAAGAACCCTCAGTATGATGTAGATGTCTGCTACAAGCTTTCTGAAAACAATGTTGGTATTACTGATAACAGAATTACTATTCCATATTACATGGCAATGTTATTATGAGTTTTTTACTCTAACCTTAAGCTGAAATAGGAATATCATCACTCTGTGCAATCCAACCCCCTGCTTCATCATCCCATGAAAAGTTTATTTTGTATTCCATAATGCACCTATTGTTTCGTATTATATCAAATTATATCAAACATTTAAGATTCATGCTTGTTTTTGTTTCTAGCTACTTTTTAACATAGGCAATCGGAAATATTTTTTGCTTGTTATTTTTGTTGATCGGTATAAAGATATCGGTAAAGACCGAATATTAAATACTCGAAAAAGGCAGTTAGTTATCATAATGATGTCCACATTGCAGAATCTCAACATGTTTTTTCCCATTTTCTTCAACAATTTTGTAAACAATGTGGTTATAATCAACAATTACATAAAAAGAATTAAAAGTGTATACACAAATCTTGAAAAACAGAAATAATCTTTTCCAAAACTTCTTTTGAAATTTTGGGGTCGTTTTTTAATTCATCAAACGCTTTGCAGCTGTTTCTTTTGAATTCTTCGAATAATTTGGAAATTACAAACGGTTTTATATTTAAAGATTGGGCAAGATTATAAAAATCTGATTTTGAAACTTTTCGAATTTCATAATGACTGCCGATTTTCATAGAAAGTTTTTCTGTAAGTTCAGAATAAATCAAGGTAGAAACAGAATCATATAAAGGGGCTAGTTCTACTGTTCTATTTCTGTAAAGTATTGAATAATTCTTTCCGTGGCTGTCACAGTTACCGATTAAATAATTAAAAACGATATATTTCAAAAATTTTTGAATTTCTAGGGCTGGTACAGAGCAGTTTGATTTTATGACTGAAAAAATATCAAAAATTCCGGGACCGCCGTCGCTTTGATATTTTGAAGTATTCATAAGCCCCATAGCCTGACAAAAATCTTCCTGATGAAGCCGCTGGATTGAACTTTTATTTTTTATTCTGTCGTAACGCTCAACTACAAAAACGTCTCTGTCTGCAATATTAATTAAATCAACGTCCGGTGCAGGCAAACCAAGATTAGCTGCAAGTTTCATGCAAATGTATTCGTTCATTGCAAGAGAAGAAAGAGAACCTTTTCGTGTTGGTTTCAGAATATGCGTAGACGGTGCACCGTTCAAAGGCAAATACCATTTGCTGTCGATTTTGGCAAGCGCAAGCTTTTCTTGGGCTCCTGCAAGCGAAAGTCGGAGTTTGTCATCAGCTTTCATAAGAGGACGCAAGTCCATTTTTTTTATAAAGTCTGCCAAACGATTTTCGTCAAGCAGCTCATAATTGTCAGAATTGAAATAATAAGTATCTTTTGGCAAGTCTGGATTTCCGCTTGCTGTGATTGTTATAAGACCAGCACATTCTCCGCCCAAAGCCTCAAGCAGTTTGAATGTGCTTGTTTCTGAAATATGAAGAAAATCCGCAATTTTTTTACGGGAAGCTTCTTCAGGCAAAAGACCTGAAAAAAAAGGAATAGCTTCTATTTGGCTGAATTCTTCTTTTCTAAGAGGAAGTGAAGCAGAAAGCGGAACTGCATTTTTATCTGCGATGTATTTTTCTTCATAATAAAAAACAACACCACGGTTGTCTGTAGATTGCAAAAAACCGGCAAGTTTGTTCCCAAAATAAACATCAAGTGTCATTTTATGCCTCTGAATCGTTCTCGCGGTTTACAGCATGTAGATTTATTCCAAGCATTTCAAAGCAATGCAAAACTTTTCCGATTTGCAGCGTTGTTTTTCCATTTTCAAGTTCAGAGAAAAATCGTATGCCTACATTACACATTGCAGCAGTTTCTGCCTGTGTAAGTCCCAAATCAATACGGCGTTGTCTTACGAGTTTTGATATTGAATCAACGGACAAAATCTTCATAACAACAATATAACATTCCCGATAGGGAAAATCTAGTGAGATAAAGCCGATTTGTCAGTCTTTTTTACCGTTCGGTAACATCGATGATTTTTGAAATACACAGTTTGAAAAGTATAGTCTACTCTGTCCTATAAACAACACAGCTTTTTTTAGTGCCGTCTTTCCAGAAAGTGTATTCGTACCATTCTTCGGTACTTCCACTTCTTTTGTAATGAATCATATTTCCCTTGCTGTCGTATTCATACCATACTTCATAGCCGTAGTTGTCTTTTTCATGAATTTTATTACCCTGACTATCGTATTCCAGCCATTTTTGAGAGCCAAAGTTGTCTTTTATACTGATTTCATTACCTTTATTGTCATATTCATATTCAAACCAGAATTCAATGCCATTACTTATTTTTGAATGAATCATATTACCTTTAGTGTCATATTCATTCCACCATTCATCGTTGTTACTGTTTTTTGAATATATCATATTTCCTTTACTGTCATATTCCATCCATTTTTCATAGCCGGTGGTGTCTTTGTAATGAATATTATTACCGTTAATATCATATTCCCACTGCTCTTTATAGCCGGTAGTGTCTTTGTAATGAATCTTATTTCCCTTATTGTCGTATTCGGTAACACTAGAAACAATCAACCATTTTGAAATAGTTTCACCATTTACAGATACTTCTTTGTATACTTTTTCGCCAACATTGGCATTCTGCATTTTCAGGGGCGATTTACTTCCTGTACTGCAAGCAACAAAAGCCAGTGAAATAATTATAATTATTAAGACAAATCTTTTCATATCTAATTTTTATTTCTCCTGTATGGGGACTCGTAGATGACGCGACAAATCTTATTACCATTTTTAACAAGTTTATGTGCTCGTAGATAACGCTGCTTTTTTTATTACCATTTTCCCAGAAAGTATATTCATACCATAATTCAATACCATTATTTTCTTTGGAATGAATTTTATTTCCATTGCTGTCGTATTCAGTCCAGCTCTCAATACCTTTGCTGTCTTTGGAATAAATTTCATGTCCATTGCTGTCGTATTCATACCACTCTTCCTTGCCTTCGCTGTCTTTGGAGTGAAGAATTTTGTTTCCATTGTTGTCGTATTCGTACCATGTTTCTTCTGGAACTGTGCTGACCGCTTTCCATTTAGATTTTGAATATATCAAATTTCCCTTGCTGTCGTATTCATACCAAAATTCATCGCCACCGAAGTTTTTAGAATAAATCAAATTACCATTATCGTCGTATTCGCGTACACCCCATTCATTGCCTTCGCTGTCTTTGATATGAATCATATTTCCCTGATCGTCGTATTCAGTCCATGTTTCCTTGCCGTTGCTGTTTTTGTAATGAATCTCGTTTCCTTTTTCGTCGTATTCAGTCCATGTTTCATTGCCGTTGCTATATTTGGAATGAATTTTATTTCCATTGCTGTCGTATTCAGTCCAGCTCTCAATACCTTCGCTGTCTTTGGAATAAATTTCATGTCCATTGCTGTCGTATTCGTACCACTGTTCAAATTCATAGTCTTTGCCGTTGCTGATTTTGGTATGAATCGCATTCCCCTTGCTGTCGTATTCATGCCAAAATTCATTGCCCTTGATGTCTTTAGAATGAATCAAATTACCATTATTGTCGTATTCGCATACAACCCATGCTTCATTGCCTTCGCTGGTTTTGTAATGAATCAAATTTCCATTGTTGTCGTATTCATTCCACGTTTCAAATTCATAGTCTTTGCCGTTGCTGATTTTGGTATGAATCGCATTCCCCTTGCTGTCGTATTCTGTTTCTTGACTGCCGCCACCGTAGCCGCTTGTTTTGTAACGAATCTTATTTCCATTGTTGTCGTATTCAGTCCATCTTTCATCGCCGTTGCTGTTTTTGTAATGAATCTCGTTTCCTTTTTCGTCGTATTCAGAGATACTAGAAACACGCAATCGTTTATTAACAGTTTCATTGTTTACGGATACTTCTTTGTATACTTTTTTGCCGACTTTGACGCCCGGTGTATCATTTTTTTGTTTGTTAGTGCAATTATAAAAAGCAAAAAATGACAGAAAAATAATAATTATTGCTATAAAATTTTTTTTCATATTCGGTATTCTCCGTTATTTTTTTTTCACACCCTGTAATGCTTCTTTTGCAGAGTAGATAATTTTCAGTGAACATTGCATACAATGTTTATAGCTTTTAGAGCTATCAAAATACAAAGTAAAGCAATTTAAGCAATATATAATAAAGAATATAGTATATAAAGCAATAAATCAAGTTTTTTATGGTTTATCATGTCATAGAAAGATTCAGTAAAAAGTTTAAGAGGATTTAATGACTGAAGATTTTTTTCGTGACAGACTTAGATTTTTAAGGAACGAGCGCGGCATTTCTGCAAGAGAAATGAGCATTGAGCTTGGTCAGAACGAATCATATATCAATAAGCTTGAAACAGGAAAAACTTCAACTTCTATAGCATCTTTTCTTAACATCTGCGACTTTTTACAGATTTCGCCTGCCGATTTTTTCAGTACATGTGTAAATAATTCCATTACCGATGTAAATGAGATTGAGACATATATCAGACAACTTTCCTCTCCGCAAACCAGATACTTAAAAGAGCTTCTCAAAGATTTGGTCAAAGTCTGTCACAAAGTTGATTAATTAGATTAAAATAACAAATTTGACCGCGTGACACTTTTGTGATACAATATCTCTATGAATAAAGAGGATTGTGTAATTTACAAAGGGAGTTTCTCCTATGTTTTTTGTCAAGAGCAAGTTAGATTAATTTTATTCCCAGCCCTCTTATTCACGCACCTAAAGCTTCTTCTGCAATTTTTGAAATTCGTCCATCTGATGGAATGAATTTTTTAGGTTCATAGCTCTGATTATTTTTCAAAAGAGTATAAAGAAGCTCTCCCATTTTTCTGGCAATTGTGACTATGGATTTGCCTTTTCCAATACCACGAATTGCCGACATATAATTATATTTATCTTTCAAAGCCCCTCCGTTTTTCGAGCGCACACACGACCATGCAGCCTGAACAAGCAGTGACCTTAAGAGTGAATTTCCCTGCTTAGTTATATGCCCCAGCCGGTT
>JAGAAX010000057.1 GCA_017614995.1 Spirochaetaceae bacterium | reverse complement strand
TCATAAAGCAAGGTCTACTGCCGGAATGTTCAGACATTTTTTTTACAGTATTGTTGCTTTCATGCTAAACAGGAACCTGGATTACTATAAAAATTATTTTAGAATCCGTTTAGCATGAAAACTCGAATTTCAGGCTAATAATGTATATTATAATTATCAGGAGCGTTGCTCCAGTGCAAATCTTTGTTAAAGGGGGTAAGATATGAAGAAATGGATAAAAAAATACCTGCGAGAAGTATCGCTTCTACTAATCGCAGGTGTTATCCAAATCCTTGTAGCCTTGTTAATCGCTAAGATTACAGGCTGACGGGGAACACAGGCGGCGGTTTTAGGACTTCCGTCTGTGTGTATTCATATCTTAGCCTCAAGGGGGCTTTTATGTCAACAAAAAAAGAAGATGTGCTTTATTTCATTTTGAAAGCACTGACACAGGGAATTATAAACGGTATAGTCCTTGTTGTAATTCTGAAAATTTTTAAGGTGATTTAGTTATACCACGTCCAAAAGGCAGTAAAAACAAAAAGCCTGTTTCCGGCATGAAAAATGGGTAAGCAGAAATGCTTATCAAGTTCGGGTGATTATGGAATGAACCAAAATCATCATGGAATGGACTAAGTTCGTCAAGGAATGGGGTTTTTCCGTGACGGAATGGGTGTGTTCTGTCATGGAATGGGTTCATTCTGTCAAGAATGGGGCTTTTCCGTGACAGAATGGATTGATTCTGTCAGTGAATGGGGTTCTTCCGTGACAGAATATAGTGATTCTGTCACGGAATGTGCTCATTCCGTCACGAAGGGGGTTCTTCCATGACAGAATGAGGTGATTCTGTCACGGAATGGGCATATTCCGCCAAAAAATGAGTATATTCGTTATATTTCCAACTATTTAATCTTGCAAAAACGCCGTTCATGCCTTATTCTTTAATTAGAAATTTTTCAATGTAAAAGAGAGGGATTGAAAATGGCAAAATCATTTGCACAAAGATTGAGCGATGCACGGCTGATGGTTGCTGGCATCAGGTCACACGAGGACGAGCTTGCCGGGGTAAGTCTTGGCGAGGAAAAGGCGGCTGCAATGGAAGCACAGCTCAATAAAATAAGGGAGCTGGACACGCAGCAGGAAAAGCTCAAGGCAGAGCTTAAGACATGTACTGCTGAGCTTGATAAACAGGCAAAAGAACTTGACGATGCGCTGAAAGATGCCAAAAAGCGCGTAAAGCTGACAATTCCACAGTCATTGTGGCAGGAATTCGGCATGTCAGACAAAAAATAATGTCTGTTTCAGCTTAAACTACGATTAGACTTTACAAAAAAGGCTGACTATCAAGTAGTCAGCCTCATCTATTTTAGAATTTAATCTTCTTATCTGTACCTTTGTAATATTCTTCCCTCATAGCCTTAATGTGTTCGTCTTTGAGGTAGTCGTCAAAGTCCATCATGCGGTCAATGACGCCGTTTGGCGTAATCTCTACAATGCGGGTCGCAATTGAGCTTATAAACTCGTGGTCGTGGCTGTTGAAAAGCACGATGCCCGGAAAATCAACGAGAGCCTGGTTCAAGCTTTCAATTGCTTCAAGGTCAAGGTGGTTTGTCGGTTCGTCAAGAATAAGCACATTTGCGCCGCTGAGCATCATCTTGGCAAGCATACAGCGCACTTTTTCACCACCGCTCAAGACTTTTACAGGTTTCAGTGATTCGTCTCCGCTAAAAAGCATACGTCCTAAGAAGCCGCGCACAAAAGCTTCGTCCTGTTCCTTTGAGAACTGGCGGAGCCATTCAGTTATGTTCATGTCGTTCTTGAAGAATGAACTGTTGTCAATGCCGATGTAAGACCATGTGATTGTCTGACCCCAGTAGACTTCGCCAGAATCCGGCTTGATTGTGTCGGTTATAATGTCAAAGAACGCAGACTTAGACTTGTGCTCTACGCCGACGAACGCGATTTTCTCGCCGCGGTTTACCGTAAGAGAAAAATCTTTCAAAAGCTGAATGCCTTCGTTGTTATAGTTCAGTTTCTCTACGCGGAGAATATTGTTGCCCGGCTCTCTGTCCGGCTTAAAATTCACATAAGGGAATTTTCTGCTTGTTACCTGAAGCTCCTCAAGCGCAAGTTTGTCATAAATCTTTTTGCGGCTTGTTGCCTGACGGCTTTTTGCGGCGTTAGAAGCAAATCTCTGGATAAACTCGCGCAGGTCTTTCATCTTTTCTTCGCGCTTTTTAGCTTGGTCTTTTGCCTGACGCTGCATAATCTGGCTCATCTGATACCAGAAGTCGTAGTTTCCGCTGAAGGATGTAATCTTGCCGTAGTCAATATCGCAGATGCAGGTACAAACGCTGTTCAAAAAGTGGCGGTCGTGGCTTACTACAATTACTGTATTCGGAAAATCAATCAGAAATTCTTCAAGCCAGTTGATTGACTCAAGGTCAAGACCGTTCGTCGGTTCGTCAAGAATCAGAATCTCCGGCGTGCCGAAAAGTGCCTGTGCAAGAAGCACGCGGACTTTCTGGCTTTCGTCAAGCTCGCTCATCATGCGGTCATGGTACTCTTCTTCTAGTCCAAGTCCCGAAAGCATCTGCTCAATCTGGTTTTCGGCTTCCCAGCCGCCAAGTTCAGAATATTCGCCCTCGAGCTCGCTTGCTCTTATTCCGTCTTCTTCTGAAAAATCCGGCTTTTCGTAGATTGCGTCTTTTTCCTTCTGACATTCGTAGAGCTTTGGAAAACCCATAAGCACTGTGTCTTTGACAGAGTAGGCGTCATAGGCAAAGTGGTCTTGCTTTAAGACTGCCATGCGCTCGCCCGGTGTAATCGTAATCTGTCCTGAATCGTGCTCAAGCTCGCCAGAAAGAAGCTTCAAAAATGTAGATTTTCCGGCGCCGTTTGCACCGATTATTCCGTAACAGTTTCCATGTGTAAATTTAAGGTTTACGTCCTTAAAAAGTGGTTTTTCGCTGAATTTAAGACTTACGTCGCTAACTGTAATCAAATTATGTTCCTTTATTAGATGTTGCCGAAGCATTGTCATGCTGAACTTGGTTCAGCATCTACAATAGATATACTATTGAGATTCCGAAACAAGTTCGGAATGACACTTTGTCCAGCTCCTTTATTTTTTGCTGAAGAAGCCCTTGATTTTGGCAAAAAGTCCCTGTTTGGCAGGTTTTGCCTGCTCTGGCTTCTGTGCGCCGCGCTTGTTATAGCCTGCGGCAGGTTTTGCAGAATCATTTCTTCTATTATAAGACTGATTCTGGCGTTTCGCGCCTTTGCCGTTGTAGCGTTTCTTGCCGCTGTTGCCGCCTTTCTGGTAGCTTCTGTTCTTTTCGCCTGTGTGCTCTGTAGCAGCCGGTGTAGTGTTTGCGCTTCCGGCGTATTTCTGCTTGTAGACTTTCATGCGCTCTTCAAAGCTGAGTCCTGAAAGTTCTTCAGCCTCTTTTCTAAAGTCTGCGTCGCCCTGTTTTTTGTTTCTGCCTTTGAAGTCACCGCGCTTGTAGTCGCCTTTAGAGCCGTAGCGTTTTGCGCCGTCGCGGCGTCTGTCTCCGCGTCTTCCGTCTCTTTCGTTACGTTCGCCGCGTCTGCCGCGGCCGCGTCCTCTTGAGTCGTGCTCGTCTTCGTAGTAGTTGGCTGTCTTAATGTAGATTCCGGCGCTTTTGTCTTCTGCCATAAGGCTTGCGTCTGCAACTTCAGACGGAATCTGCATTTCAATATAGCGTTCAATAGCAGGAAGGCTGTAAACGTCCTGCTCGCTGCAGAATGTATAAGCTTTGCCGCTCTTGCCTGCGCGCGCGGTGCGCCCGATGCGGTGAACATAGTTTTCAGCTTCGTTAGGCAGGTCAAAGTTTACAACCATTGCAAGGTTGTCTACGTCAATGCCGCGCGCCGCAATGTCTGTTGCAACAAGGCACTTGAGAGAGCCTTTCTTAAAAGAGTCGATAATCTGAAGCCGTTTTGACTGCGGCAAATCGCCGATGATGAATTCTGTCTCAAAGCCGTTGTACTGAAGCCGTTTTGCCACAACTTCGACGGTTCTCTTTGTGTTGCAGAAAATTATTACGCTTTCCGGTTTTTCCCTTGAGAGAATGCCGCACAAAAGCTTGATTTTTTCATCGCTTGAAACATGGTAGAGAAGCTGGTCAATCTCGCTTACGGTAATATGCTCACATTCAATTGTAATTTCCTGTGCGTCGTCGGTGTATTCCCATGCAAGGTTTTTGACGTAAGTATTCAGTGTTGCGCTGAAAAGCATTGTCTGCCGCGCGTCTGTGCCGGGCAGCACCTTAATAAGCGTGCGCAAATCTGGGTAAAAGCCCATGTCAAACATGCGGTCAGCTTCGTCAACAACAAGAAAAGCCACATTGCTCAAGTCCATCGAGCCGCTTTCCTGCAAATCGATTACGCGGCCGGGTGTTCCAATCAGAATGTCTACGCCTTTTTCGAGCTTGCTTTTCTGCTGTTCATAGCCGACACCGCCGTAAAAGCTTGCTGCTTTTAAGCCGGTATAATGTCCGAGAACTTTTGCTTCTTCTTCAACTTGTACGGCAAGTTCTCTTGTCGGCACCATGATGAGCGCTTTTTTCCCTTTCATTTCGGCGTTTGTCAATAACTGCTGAAAAATGTTGATTAAATAAGCGGCAGTTTTTCCTGTTCCCGTCTGGGATTGTACATAAAGGTCGGCGCCTTTCATCGCGCCGGAGAGCACCTGTTCCTGAACAGGTGTGCAGGTCTCGTATCCTGCGTCAGCAATGCCGTTCAAAAGGCTTGCGTCCAGTGATAGTTCTGTAAAATTCATAGTATCTCTTTAGGTATATATTCTTACGGTTTAAAGTTTAAACCGTTTTTTTCGACAGGCAGACATTTTGTTTAAAATGCACTTGTAGCAGTGTACCGTTTTTTGCCGGTTATGAAAAGCCAAAAAGGCAATTTCAGCATAAAAACTTAGAATAAGACCGAATCTGTAAAATCAACTGCAAGTAAAAGCTTAACAGTTTTTGACAACTCCAAAAACTCCATGTTACAATTCTGCTATGACTTTATGTTGAAAAGGAAATGTGCTATGAAATCAAAGAAATGCATAATAGTTTTTCTCAGTTTTTTACTGTGCCTTGCGTTTATTATGCCGGTTTTCGGTGCGGAAAACGAAGAAGGGCAGCGTATACTGGACAAATACACTGCTGAAGACCAGCTCGGACAGCCGTTTTTAACCACAATCCGCCCTTTTACCGGTTCTGTAGAAGAAGAGGCAGTCCCAGAAGATGTCCAAAATGCAGTTTCTAAATATAAGGCTCTTACAGTCAAAGCTTATAACATAGACGGAATTCATATTTATGATGTGTACAAGAATGACGGTAAGAAAAAGCCTCTTTTAATCTATTTGCATCCTGCTCATAATTCCAGAAAATTTTTTCTTGTTGAACAGGCTGCTGCGGAGCAGAAAGGCTCTGGAAGAGTTTCATTCAATGACTATGCAAACGCCGGCATTCGTGTTATTACGCTGGATTCACCGTCATGCGGAAGCAGTGATGTTGGGCCTTTAGATTTTATGACAATAATTGCAGAAACAGTCCGTTATATTGACCACATTATAGAATACTACAATACTGTTGAAGATGCGGATGCCACCAGATTTGCTCTACAGGGATATTCGCAAGGTGCTGATAGTGCATTTTCCTATGTTGCTCATGGGGCTTATCAGCCGGCTGCAATCATTTCTGACTGTGGAATTACAGATTTTAGCAAAGTGTCAGCTGTTTTTGACTGTTCATTCCATGATAAGTGGGGATTGCCTAATATTATGTCAAAACAGCAGATTTTAACATTTGCAAGACTGTATTCGCCATGTAATTTTCCTGAGAAGTTTGAGAATGTATTTATTCTTTCTGGTTGTGGTGAGAAAGATATTATTCATCCACCAGCAATTATTAAGTCATTTGAGGCAAAACTCAAAGAACTCGGATACAAGAACTTCAAATTTATCTACGATAAGGATACAGGTCACTGGCCTCTTGAGGCAACAAGACAAAATGCACTTCCTGTATTGAAGAAGACTCTTTTGAAAAAATAGACTCTTGCTTTTTTGCAATATGTTTTGGCTTTTCAGATTAATTTATCTGAACCCTTGTGGAAATTTTGAAACTCTGCCGATAATATTATGATGAAAACCAAAACTTTTTTCTGTGGAATTGTATTTATTCTTATTTCAGCGGGATCTTTATTTGCGACAAGAGGAATTTTGTCTATCCCTGATTCGTCGGCTGTCCGTGACCAGGCTATGGAACCATGGCTCACAGCCCCAATTTCTGCAGTTATCGATAGAGAATGTGAAAATGTCCAGACTGATTTTGGACAGGTGTTTCAGATACGTGCAGAAAGAGAAGGCTCTGAAGTTGCTATAGTTTTTGCACCGCGTGAAGGCAGCTATGACTTTTTGGGAAAAGCTCCCGGAGCCTGGATTGTTTACCGCGATTATTATTCCGGTAAAATCTTAAGAGTTAATGTTTATTTTCAATATGACAGCCGTGTTTATGTATGCTTAAGACCTGACAATCAGCCTAAAAAGCCAAAGTCTGAAGTTGATTTGATTATTCACGGTGCATATGCATGCCGCGGTGTTCCGCTCGGAATTCCGTTTGACGATGTATTAAAACTTTCATTCAGCGAACTGTTCAACCTTACAAAAGAAACTGTACCTTGGAATTATGTAAAGACGGATTACCGCAATTATGTAAACAACAATAAAATGGTCGAAAAAATCCGCCGCAAGCTTCCGCAGTTTGAATATATTGAAGATGCTGCTTATGATGAGTTCGAAAATCCTGTGTACATTTCTACCGGTGAGGCAAGAAGCGGAACACCTGGAAAAATCGGTATCAATTGCAGTGGCTTTACAAAATGGGTAGTAGACGGAATTACAATTGCGCTGTCCGGCAGTGCAACAAAAATTGAAGCCTTAAAACAGCCCACAATCGAATTGGAAGGCACGCTTTACAAAGCACAGGCTGAAGAAGAAGAAATGTTCCGCTCTTATGACTGGATCAGAAACCTTTCTACAGCTGCTGTCTGTGCAGAACGCGACAAAGAATTTCCTGCCGGCACTCTCGGTGTTGATGTTCAGGTTAATCCTTTTGCGGGCTTAAAGTCGCCGGACGGAACTGTGCGCAATGTTGGTTTTGTGCCGAAAACAGGCTACGAAATCAATTTGCTTAAACCGCTGCTTTATGTTCTTGCGGCAACAGAACCTGACATGCTTTATCTTGGTGCTGTTAAAACCTGCAAGTGCAAGACTGAAGATGAGCCTGAAACCTGGACATTCCATCATGATGTTGTTTTTCTGCCGTATTTTGATCAGGCAGGTATCTGTCATATAGAAGTCTTTGAAAGCGGCGTTGAAACTTCTTTTGAAGAATTTGTCGAAGAAAACAAAGGCTCTTATATTTATCTGTGCCGCGTAAAATCAAGCGACCGTTTCCAGCCGCTTTAAGATTGCATGACGCTAAAACGTTGAATAATTCATTATAATTGAAGAAAACTGCATAAAATCTTAAGTTTTATGCAGTTTTTTTTTGCATTGTAATTTTTTTAATAGACAGCAGCGCATCTTTGTAGTATAAATTAACAGTGGACATATCAATTGAAGCTGTAGCATTTGACATAGACGGTACTCTCTACGCAAACTGGCGTCTTTATATACGTGTTTTTCCGTATTTTTTGCGTCATCTTCCTTTCTTTCTGCAATATAATAAGGTAAGAAAAGTTTTGCACAAGACAGCACCGCTCCCTGATTTTTATGAATATCAGGCACGTCTGCTGGCGAAAAACATGCACATCTCTGTTGAGGAGGCACGCGCTAAAATTGATACAATAGTCTACAAGGGGCTTGTTAAGTTCTTTAAGAAGATAAAACCTTTTCCGTATACAAGAGAAGCTTTTGAAGCTTTTCAGAATGCCGGATTAAAATTAGCTATTTTGTCGGATTTTCCGCCGGAACAGAAGGGCGATGTATGGGGACTTGCACCTTTGTGTTCGGCAGTTTTGGGTTCAGAAGCGGTTGGTGCTCTGAAACCGTCAAAATATGCTTTTGGTCTTCTTGCAAGAGAATTAGACATAAAGCCTGAACAGATTCTTTATGTGGGCAATAATTTACACGCGGATATCTATGGCGCTAAACAAGCTGGAATGCAAACTGCGTACATTTTGCCTTTGTGGAAGCGGATTTTAGGCATGAAAGGCGGTCAGTATTCAGATATTTCTTTTAAAAACTATCGCCAATTGAAAAATATTGTGTTAGAATAATAGTGCACTTTTGCATTTAAACAATAAATAGAATAAAAATCGGGTGGGGTTCGATGATTGGTCATGTCATAACGCTGGCTTTGTGCGTTGCGATGGTTCTTATTTTTCGGCAGATGGATGCAAACAATAAGTCGATTGATAAGGTAAAACGTTTCAGTGATAAGCTCAAGGAAGATCTCGATGCTTATTTTGAGGGCAGAAATCAGTCTCTGCAAAATGCGGCAATAGATCTAGACACAAAGGAACAACAGGCTATTGCCACTGTAAAAAGTCTTCAAAATTTTGATAAAAATTTTGCTGTCCGGGCTAAAGAAATAGAAGACCGGATTAATGCGCTTTCTGAAGTTGAAACCAGAATTGACGGCTATGATTCAATTATAAAAGACTTAATTGACAAGACAGGCCGCGCAGAAGAAAATCTTCAGCATCTTTCTGCTCAATCAAAACATTTTGACAGCACTTTTAAGAAAATCAAAGAAATACAGGATAAGCTGCTTCAGCTTGACGGTTCAATTCAGGGAGTAACTGATAAATTTTCACAGCAGAATCAGGAGCAGCTTCAAAAAATTGAAACTTCTCTTCTTGAAGAATATAACAACCGCGCTGCAACAATCGGTCAGCAGTATGATGCATATACACAGAAATGTGTTCTGCTTTTGAATGAAGTTGACCAGAAGATTCAGGCTTCTTTTGATGCGGCAAATAAAAAGGCAACAGTTCTTGAGGACGCTGTTTTCAAGCAGCTTCAGGAACAGTCTAATCGCCGCAAAGACGAATATATTGCCGCTGTTGAAGACAAGAACGTTTCGATCCGTAAGTCTATAGAAGCTCAGATAAACGAAATTCAGGATTTTGCCAAGAAATTCAGAAACCAGCTCGGCTTGGAAATGGGTGCTTACGAAGAGTCTGTACGCACTGATATGCAGAACATTTCTTCTAAGTTCCAAGACACATTGCAGATGCTCGACAACAGGGTTGCTGAATTTGAGCGTACTACTGTTGAACGTATTGAAGAGTTTAATTCGCGCCTTGACAGCAACGACATGCGTATTGAGTCTTCATTCAACGAGACTGAACATAAGATTGCAACTTTCAAAGAGGATATTAAGCAGAACATCAAGCAGGTTGCAGCCGCTCTCGAAGACATGAACGGCGAATTCTCTGCAAAGACTTTGGAACTTCAGACAAACTTCGGCAATGTTGAGGCTAAGCTTCAGGGCACAGCCGATGAGAAGATTCAGGAAATCGAGAACGCTCTGCATGACCATATTTCAAGCATCGAACGCGAGATGAACAATTCTTATGAGCGCGTTTCTTCAGACCTTGAGACAAAGAACACCACACTGCTTAACGAAATTGCAACACGTTTTGAAGCTTATCAGTCTGACGTTATGTACCGCTTCAAGTCGTTTGACAAATACTCTGAGGATATTAACTTCCTTGAAGGTCAACTCCGCGAGAGTATGGAAAAGATTAAGTCTGATATTGCAGGCGAATTTGAGACATTCAGCCGCGAACAGCAGGAAAAGCAGTCAACATTTGAAAAGGCTGTTCAGCAGGGCACAGCAGATATTTCGCAGGGCTTGCAGGATCTTGAGGCAGAGCTCAACAACCTTAAGGCACAGGCAACTACAAATGTTTCTGAAAAACTCAAGGTATTTGAAGATGACTTCTTCAATGATTTGAACAAAAAAGGCGAGTTTGTTGACGTTGAAATCGGCAAGTGGACAGACTCTATGGAGGAAAAGCTCAATGCACTTGCAGCCGCTTCTGAAGATGACCGCCACAAGATTGAGCTTCAGTATGCTGAAGATTTGAAACTCCGTCTTGCTGAATTCTCTGATAGGTTCAAAGACCAGACAGGACGCTTTGAAGCACAGCTTCAGGGGCTTGACGGCACATTCCAGGACAAGCTTGCAGAATACGAAGCGAATATCAAAAACTTTGTTGACCAGTCACAGGCTGCGCTTGAAGAAGCAAAAGTTTCTTCTAACGAGCATATCAAAGCTGTACTCGATACACATTCAGCCGAGATTCAGGAACAGCTTGGCAACCAGCGCCGCGATTTGACTGCACAGATTAAGACAATCTTTACAGACGTTGATTCAACGCGCGAAAGAACTGAAGCTTCACTTGAATCTGTTAAGACAGACTTTGAGACATGGCGCGACAGACTTTCTGCCCAGTTTGCTGAATACAAAGAAGCTTTTGATGAGAAGATTGCAAATCTTGAGAATTCATCAAAAGATAAGATTGAGCAGGTCGGCAGTTCGTTCAGCGCCGATATTGAAAATTACACAGCAAAAGCTAGAGAAGAAAAAGACCGCATAGCAAACGAGCTTGAAGATTTGCGCTCTCAGATGGAACGCTCTGTTGCAGGTTTTGATACACGTGCAAACGAGATGATGGCAGGATTCAAGAAATCTTACGAGACTATGCTTGAAGAAACTGCACAGAAAATCCGTGAGCAGAACATGGAAGCAGACCAGAAGATGCGCGACCTCAAAGCACAGGCACAGGAAATCAGAGACCAGACCGAAGCTACACAGGAAAAGATGCGGCTTAAGATGCAGACAGATGCAAACGCAATCAACCTTACAATGGATGATGTTGACAAGCGCTTGAAAGGTTTTGTTCAGCAGACTCAGCTTTTTGATAAGGCTGACGAGCTTAAGAACGACCTTGAAAGCAAGCTTGAAGCTCTTAAGACTGAAATTACCCGCGTTGAGTCGTTCCGCCAGGTTGCCAATGACCTTGAGCAGGAATTCCTCAAAATCAAACGCATGGAAGACGAAGTTTCTCAGAAGCTCAACAAGTTTGGTGCTGAAAAGAAGCGCATTGAAGTTATTGAAGGCGATTTCAACACACTGCTTACGATGTCTACAAACATGGAGCAGAAAATTGCAGAACTCCGCAACTCAAACGACGATTTGCAGGAACTTCAGCTTGAAATCAGACGATATCAGGATTCTGTTACTGATATTGCCGGTAGATACGACAGACTTGAAAAGAAGAACGATGTGCTTGAGCAGACAATGGCAAGCATTGACCGTTCATTTGAAAACTTACAGCAGATTGAAAAGCGTATTGCTGCCTGCGACCTTGAAGCAAAGAAACTGCCGGAACAGGTTGCTGATATCAAGAAGTCGGTTGACAAGCTGCTTGACGGCAATACACGCGTAAACGAAGCTGTAGAACGCCTTGCTTCTCTTGACGTTATTCTGAAAGACACTGAAACACGAATCAATGAAATGCAGAAAGCGCGTGAATGGCTTGCAAGAACAGAAACCCGTATTAATGAGGTAACTAAAGAAGCTCAAGAGCATGTTAAGATGTATGAAAATCTTGTTAAGGCAGAACCGCAGCGCGGCGGTGTTTCTAAGCCGAGAGGCGAAGAGGGTGCACCGTCTATCGCACAGCGCGATACAGTCGTCAAGCTTGCTAAGTCAGGCTGGGGTGTTGATGAAATTGCATCACGAATGCACATTTCGCGCGGTGAAGTTGAGCTGATTCTTGAGTTGAATACCGGCGTTAAATAATGATTAAAATTATTAATGTGTTCAAATAAACAGGGTGGGTTATGAACACGACCTCTGAAAAGGTAACACTTTTCAGAGGTTTTCTTTTTTTAGGGGATTTTGATTCAATCCTTTGACCCATATCTTATTTTGTGGTATAATTTTGGCATGAGCGAAAATCAGATGTATGAAATAAATCAGAAGATTGTTTATCCAAGCCAGGGCGTTGGCAAAATAGTAGACATCACTGAAAAAAAATTCAAAGACAATTTATTAACATATTACGTCATTTACCTTGAAGTGTCTGATATGACAATTATGGTTCCAGTTGATAAAGTTAATGATTTGGGTATTAGAGCCATTGTATCTGAAGAAGAGGCGTTGAAAGCTTTGGAGCTTA
Organism: Spirochaetaceae bacterium; assembly: GCA_017614995.1. Taxonomy (GTDB): domain Bacteria; phylum Spirochaetota; class Spirochaetia; order Treponematales; family Treponemataceae; genus UBA1240. Next base: position 7,421 of record JAGAAX010000057.1, on the reverse strand, counting down.
TCTCTGAAGAATTTGAGCCTATTCCTTCTGACTGGAAGCTTCGTTATCAGATGAATCTTGACCTTTTGAAAAAAGGCACTGTGAATGATATTGCTTCAATTGTGCGCTCTTTGTATCACAGAAGCAAGATTAAGGAACTTCCGATTCTTGAGCGCAAGCTTTATGATTCGGCAAAAAAGCTTCTCGAAGATGAAATCTCATTTGCTTTGAATAAGACACCGAAAGAAGTTGAGCAGCTTTTACACTCAAAGCTTGAGCCGCTTGGTGCTGCTTTGGATGCTAAGCGCAATTCTTCAAAGCTTCATGATCCTGATGATGACGATGACTTCATTGACGATGAAGATGAAGATGCAGTTGATGAATCAGACGAAGTTGATGAAGAAGATGATGAAGATATGGAAGAATAATCAAAGAATTGCTTTGATTATTACGGCTGCCGGTTCTTCAACCAGATTTGGAAAAAATATAAAAAAAGAATATCTTCCAATTGTTGAAAATGACCTTTCTAAAGGAACTGTTTTAGGCAGGTCTCTTGAAACGTTTTTAGAGACAGGTTATTTTTCAACAATTGTAATTACAATTCCAGAAAATCAGCAAAGAGAGGCAGAAAAAGCACTAAGTTATCTGCCTCTTGGTAAATCTCTGTTGAATAATGAAATACAGTCAATTAATTTTTCTTTTTGTACCGGCGGAAATACTCGCCAGTCTTCGGTATTTGAAGGGCTGAAATGTGTGAAGGAGCTTTCTGGCGGAAACTTACCCGATGCTGTGCTGATTCATGACGGAGCGCGCCCTTTTGTTTCTAAGAAGATTATAGATGATGTGATAAGCAGCCTTGAAAAATCTGGTGCGGCAGTTCCAGGCGTTCCTGCTGTTGATACACAGAAGCAGGTTGATGAAAACGGAAAAATTGTCGCACATCTTGAGCGGAGCACAATTTATGCAGTACAGACGCCGCAGGCGTTTCAGTTTGCACCACTGCTTGAAGCACACAAAAAAGCTGCGGCTGACGGCAGAGTGTACACCGACGATACCGAAATTTGGGGACAGTATTGCGGCGATGTGTACATTTCTTACGGTGAGACTACAAATAAAAAGATAACCTATAAAGAAGATTTAATAACAGGAAGCAGACAATGATTCGGGTTGGACTTGGAACAGATTTGCATAGGCTTGTTGAAGGCAGAAAACTCATTCTCGGCGGTGTTCATATTCCATTTGAGAAAGGCGAGCATGGTCATTCAGACGGTGATGTGCTGCTTCATGCAATTACAGACTCGCTGCTCGGTGCTGCTGCCATAAGCGACATTGGCGAGCTTTATCCGCCTTCTGACGATAAATGGAAGAACGCTGACTCAAAGGAGCTGCTTAAGAATGCCTACAAGCTTGTAAAAAATGAAGGCTGGTCAATCGAGAATATTGACTGCGTTATTAAGCTTGAAAAACCAAAATTTTTGCCCTATAGACAGGCTGTGCGCGAATCAATAGCCGGAATTTTGGAGATAGAGCCGTCGCAGGTTTTTGTAAAAGCAAAGACAGGCGAAAAGCTCGGCGATGTGGGCATGGGCGTGTCTATAGAAGCCGAAGCTGTCTGCCTGCTAAGCAAAAAAGATTAATATGCCAGTTTTACGACATTTGTGCGCGGGTCTGGTCTGACAAATTTCAGATACTTCAGCGGATGAATGTCGAGCGCATTGTCAAACCAGCCCTTAACTATGTCAAAGTCGATAATGTTTACGCTTAATGTGCGCGAAATAGGGTAGATTACGCCGTTGTCAAGCAGAAGCTGCTCAGCTTCAGCGAGCTTTTCGTAGCGTTTAACAGCGTCAGTAATTTTGGCGGCTTCTTCAAGCAGCGAATCATACTGGCTGTTTTTCCAGCCTGTTACGTTCAGCGAAGAAGTGCTTCTGAAAAGCTCAAGAAATGCAAGCGGGTCTGCAAAGTCACCAATCCAGATATAATTGAATAAATCAGCTTTTTCAGTGTTGATTGCTGACAAATAGTCATAACCTGGTTTAAAAATCACATTAGTTTCTACACCGATTGCTTCCCATGCATCATGCAGAATTTCTGCCCTTCTTTTTGAGGGTTCATCGTCTGTAAAACACATTGTAATGCTCAGCTTGTTCTTCTCGCCGTCATAGCCTGCATTTTTCAAAAGATACTGCGCAGATTCAATGTCTTCTTCCGGTACACCGAAAATTTCAGGATAGCCGCGGAGCTGAAGCACAAGTGAAGTAGCCTTCAAAAATCTGTCTTTTCTTATTTCTTCAGCCGGAATTGCAGAAAGCAAAGCGGTTCTTATATCAGGGTTGTTGAACGGCGTGTTTTCAGCCTTAAAAAAGAGATAGTCTGTGCTGAACAGAGAAGAATAAACAATATCCGACATATTGTAGATATTGTTTATGTCAACATAGTCTGTTATCCAGTCTGCATTTCCAATATTGAACTGATGGGTATTTTCTTCTTCTTTATCTGAAAGAATGAATCTTATTGAAGGAAGGGCAACATTTGCTGCATCCCAATAATTTTCATTTTTGGTCATAAGAATGTGCTGATCGTCGTGTTCAGCAAGACAAAAAGCACCGCTGTAGACACCCGGTTCCGGGCTTGTAATTGAAAACGCGTGGTGGCAGAGAATCTTGCTGAGGTGTTCTGACGGCGAATTAAGCTTAATAATGAGCGTATAATCGTCTTTTACAATAATACCAAGCTGCGATTCGTCTGTGTTTTTGCCTGTGCGGTAGGCTTCAACGCCCTTAACGCAGTCAAGAAGTGATGCAAACGGTGCGTTTAATGCAGGATTTAAAAGTCTTAGCCATGCATCTTTAATTGTATGTGCTGTAATCGGTTCGCCGTTGCTGAATTTTGCGTTCTGTTTTATGGTAAAAGTCCAAGTCAGTTTGTTCCTTGAAATCTTAAAAGATTCTGCGATGCCACATTCAGGCTCAAGCGTGTAGGGGTTATAAGAGAAAAGCCCTTCGTACAAGCCTGAAAAAAGCTGCGCTTCAACTGAATAAGTGGAGGTCTGCGGATTCAAATTATAATTGTGTGTAGAAGTAATTATAACAAATTCACGCTGAATTTCAGGATCAAATGATGAATCTTTTGATGCAAACAAAAAAACAGCAAAAAACGAAAGGACAACTAATGAGATAGATTTTTTTATAGAAAAATTGTTAAGCATTCCTAAATCCAAGTTTCTGCAACTGTGCTTTTTCTTCGGCAATGGCTGCAAAATCTGCTTTCTGCTGATTTGCTTTGTGCAGAATGCCTTTTAAAGCTGAAATTTCAATCTTAATGCCGCGAATCTTTGAACCGTTCATAGCGGAAGCACTTGCTTTAAAATATGTATCAAGTGAAGGCAGAAGTACAAGAATTTTCTGGCATTCTGATAACTGCTTGTTTACAAATTCAAGGATTTTCGTGTCTGGAAGCTGATCCAGTTTCATGTAACCGGCGTTTTTTCTAAGAGATATTGCTGAATATACTCTTGAACGTTTATCAATGTCAGCTATAAATTCCTGAATACGGACAATCTCAGTTCTTGTTGTGTGTGTTACAGTTTCAGTTACTGTGAGCTTGTATTCAGTCGGCTTTTCTTTTAAACCGAAAGCTTTTCTGATAGCAGCCTTAAGCTGATGTAAGAAGCTGTTCTGCTGATTATCAAGCGTTGTCTTATTCTCAATAAGCTTCTGCTTGATAACCTCAAATTGAGAGCTTGTGCTTCCAAGAATTCTTACAGCTTCCATAATCATTTCGTGTGCGTCAGGTGCGCTTGAAACTTTTTGTTTTGCTGTATTTGTTTTGATTTCAAGCTTTGAAAGCAGTTTAAGCGAAAGTGCTTCTGCATTAGGTCCGAATTCTTCGGCAACCAATTCTGTGATAAGCTCGTTATAAAAAGGCTTTTTGCCCATTGTCTGCGGGAAAAACTTTCTTATCATGGCAATAGCATTGGAAGTTGAAGATTTTGCCTGCTCTTTATCAAAATCATCAAGTTCAATGATGTTTTTGCGGACTAGAGCTTTATAATTTTCACGCTGAAAATCGGCAATATTTTTGAGATAGTCATTAATAGTAGAATATTCTTTTGAGAGCAAAGACAATATGTCGTTCAACATACTTATAGACATTGTGTCTGTGCTGTTTTTTACGCTGTTTATAATTTCGCTTAATGCTTTGGAAATCTGTTTAGGCGAAGTATTAGATAAAGAACCCCATGGAATAGAATTATTGAAAGCGAGAAGCTTTTTAATTGTTTCCATCTGCAATCCGTCAACTGTGAATTTCACATAACTACAGATAAAATCAAGCATATTGTCATAATCAGAAAGTCTTGTGCCTATGGCTGTTGCACGCTCTGTTTCCAAAAAAGGGCTGTCGTCTATCGGACCGACTGAAGAAATCTTTTTTTCATGTTTATAAGGATCGTCTTGTATAAATCCTTTGCGGGTTAATATGCTGACAAAATTTGTAACGTAACCTTTTGTGTTACGGAATGCTTCGAGTAATTTTGGTAATTCGGAAGAATCAAACCAAGCTGCCTTTGCTTCAACAGCTTCTATGATTTGTTTGGAGAAATTTTCATTACTATCCATATTGACATTATCGGTGAAAATTCAAAAAAAGAAAAGTGCTTATCTGTGATAAGGTTGAAAAATATAAAAAAAGGCTGCCTGATTAGTGCAGACAGCCTTTGTAGCTTCATTTAGTTTCTATTCAAGAACTGAACGGCAGATACGGAAGCCTTGATAGTTGTACTGGTAGAAAGGCATTAAATGACCTCTGTAAGTTACATAACAGTATTTCTGTGCAACTGAATCATAAGCACCGCCTCTTATGATTTTTCTGTCACCTTTTTCTGGACCGATTGGGTCATCAGCCGAACCTTTCGGAACTTTTCCGTCTACCCACCAGTCATTGCACCATTCACTTACGTTACCGCTCATGTCATACATGCCGAGAACATTTGCTTCTTTTTTACCGACTTCATGTGTTACGCCGCCGCTGCTTGGCTGCCAGAAAGCAACATCCTGAATACGTTTTGCACCAGAATATTCATATTCCCAGCCGCCGCGTGTTCCGCCTCTAGCAGCAAATTCCCATTCAGCTTCTGTTGGAAGTCTGAAACCCGGTTTCTTGAGGTCAATCTGAACATCAGCACTTCTGATTTGTCCGTTTTCTTTTTTGATATTTGAAATTGTGTAAACACAGTCTCTTTCATCCATAACAAGGCATGTAAGCTGGTTGCAGAAAATAATTGCATCGTACCATGAAACATTTTCAACCGGGCGTTTCATTTTGTCTTCTCCGTTTGGAGCGTCAACTTTGAAAAAGCTAGGGTTTGTTCCTGTTACAAGCTGATACAATTCCTGTGTTACTTCGTATTTGCACATTGTGTAGCCATGCAATGCAACGTCGCGGCCTTTGATAAAAGCACCGTCTTTGAAGCTGCCTTCAATAACGGCGAACTGGCCGGCTGGAATTACTTCAATTTCAGCATCTTCAAGCCATGTTACAATGCGGCTTTCTGCAGTATTCTGCATTTTATAAGGTCTTGTACTGTTTTCTTTGTACAATTTGACTTGTGCGGTTAATGGCAGCAAGCAAATGCAAAGAATTACTGCCAATGTGAATAGTTTTTTCATAGTCTTCTCCTAAACTTATGTGTTCAAGTAAAAATATATAAATATTTTCGGCACATAAATAAGTTTCTCTTATAAAAGAATAAAAAACAATTTACCAATGAGTTACAAAATATGGAGTTATATCAGATAAAATTTACCCTGCGCAAGCTGTTCTATGTATGCAAGAGTTTGCGCAGGGAGTGTGTCAGTATTTTGAAAGGTAGCGGTCGATTTCCCACTGACTTACGCGGGTCTTGTATTCAAGCCATTCAAGCTTTTTGGCTTCAACGTATTTTTCAAGAACATGCGGACCGAGAACATTGCAGACAAACTTGTCCTTCTGCAATTCATCAAGTGCTTCTTCAAGCGAGGCGGGCAGAGAGCCGATGTGGTGCTTCTTTCTCTGTGCAGCAGTCATTGAGTAGATGTTGCCGTCTACAGCAGGCGGCGGAACAAGACCGCGTCTTACACCGTCAAGACCGGCTGCAATTGTTACAGCCAAAGCAAGATAAGGGTTTGCACTTGGATCAGCCGAGCGGAGCTCAATTCTTGTACCTTTGCCGCGTGCAGCAGGAACTCTGATAAGCGGGCTTCTGTTTTGTGCAGACCATGCAATGTATACAGGTGCTTCAAATTCCGGCACAAGGCGCTTATATGAGTTTACAAGCGGATTTGTAATAGCTGTAATGCCTTTTATATGCTCCATTATGCCGGCGATGAAGCTGTATGCGGTTTTGCTCAAACCGATTTTGTCTTTTTCATCATAAAAGACGTTTACGCCGTCTTTAGACATTGAAAGATTAAGGTGCATACCGCTGCCCGCGATGCCGAAAATCGGCTTTGGCATAAACGTTGCGTGCAGACCGTGATTGTTTGCAATTGTCTTAACCGCAAGTTTGAATGTCATTACGCGGTCGGCTGTCGTCAAGGCATCGCCGTATTTAAAGTCAATTTCATGCTGGCCGCGCGCACACTCGTGGTGCGAAGCTTCAATTTCAAAGCCCATCTTTTCAAGTGTAAGAACAATGTCGCGGCGTACGTCTTCGCCCGGGTCAACTGGCCCCATGTCGAAGTAACCGGCTGAATCGAATGTTTTCAAGGTTGGTTTTCCGTCGTCGTCTTTGCGGAATAAGAAAAACTCACATTCCGGGCCGACATTGAAAGTAAAGCCGTCTTTTGCGGCGTTGTCCAAAACATTTTTAAGAACCTGGCGCGGCGAACCGTCAAAAGGTGTGCCGTCGTGCTTGTAAACGTCGCAGATAAGGCGTGCAACTGTGTCCGGTGCGATGCGCCATGGAAACTGAACAAAGCTGTTCAAGTCGGGGTAAAGCTTCATGTCAGATTCTTCAATGCGGACAAAGCCTTCGATTGAAGAACCGTCAAACATACATTCGTTGTTTAAAGCTTTTTCAAGTTGAGTTGCTGTAATGGCAACGTTCTTAAGCGTTCCAAGAATATCAGTAAACTGAAGTCTTATGAATCTGATATCGTTTTCTTTGACATATTTAAGAATGTCGGCTTTTGTTAAGTTTTTCATGGTTCATAGTACTTTTTTTATTACTTTTAAGCAACAGATTTTTTAGGGGCACGACACTGTAACTGAAAACGGCTAACGGTCGCGTTGCATGGTGCAAAACCGCGCGATAACGCGCTTAACATCATCAACTTAAGACACTTTTTAAAATCTAAGAAAAAGGATAGAATTTTCCCAGGTGGGGAAATGAGAAAATTCTTAAATATAAGACAGGAAAACGGGTATCAAAGAATATACGAAAGAAGAATAATTGAAACGGC
>JAGAAX010000005.1 GCA_017614995.1 Spirochaetaceae bacterium | reverse complement strand
ACAAACCCGGAGGGCATTACAAAATTCTGGAAAGACGGGCTTAAGCGTAACGGCAAATTCGAAAATGTAATTACAGTCGGTATGCGCGGCGAAGCTGACACCGCAATTATGAAGAACGCAACTTTGAAAGACAATATTGACCTTTTGCGCGACGTTCTTAAAACACAGAACAATCTTATAAAACAGCATGTGAACAGCGACATTCAGAAAGTGCCGCGGATGCTTGCGCTTTACAAAGAGGTTGAGCCTTATTTTTACGGCGACAAAAAAACAAAGGGGCTTATCAACAGCGAAGAACTCGAGGGTGTTACGCTAATGCTCTGCGACGACAATCATGGAAACCTGCGCACGCTGCCTACCAAAAAGATGCGCAAGCACAATGGCGGCTACGGCATGTACTACCATTTTGACTATCATGGCTGGCCTTATAGCTACGAATGGTTCAACACCACACACCTTGCCAAAATCAAAGAGCAGATGACAACCGCCTACGAGTTCGGCATCAGGGAACTTTGGATTGTAAATGTCGGCGATATTATGACAAACGAGTTTCCGCTCAACTTTTTTCTTGACCTCGCATACGACTACAAAAAATATTCAAGACTTGAGTATACGGCTGAAAAATATACAGCCGAATGGGTTGCTTTCAATTTTCCGTCTGTTTCAGAAGAGCAGAAAACCGAAATATGCAGCATAATAAACGGCTACACAAAGCTTGCGCACAGGCGCAGAACCGAAAGCCTTAAAAGCGGCACTTATCACGCCGTAAACTTTGGTGAAAGCGATGAAACGCTTGCCGCCGCCGAAGCAATCATCGGAAAGTGCAGAAAACTCAAAGCTGAACTGCCACAAAGCGCACAGAACTGCTTTTTTGCGCAGGTTTACGTTCCGGCTTTTGGCAACATGAACGTGCTTAAGATGCAGCTTTTATGCGGGAAAAACCACTGGCTTGCAGAGCATGGCGCAATGGCTGCAAACACTTATGTCGAGAAAATCAGACAATGCCTTGAAGAAGACAAAAAGCTCGTAGCCGAAATTGACGCACAGAACGTCGGCAAATGGCACGCCATGGGCTGGAGCGAGCATTTCGGCTTTTCAGGCTGGAACGAAGAAGAAAACAAATACCCGCTTTACATGACCACAGACGGCGCAAGAAAAAAGCGGCTTATAGTCTGGGTTGAAGGCGACGGCACAACAACAAGCGGACTGCCATGGAGCAAAAAAACACTGAAAATAGACGCATTTAAAGACCCGAATTGCAGCAAAACATTCATAAACATTGCAAGCGGCTCAACAGATGATGTAGATTACAAATTCTACGGATACGCAGAATGGCTTAAAATCGCCGAACCGGAAGGTACGGTAAAATCTGATGACGTGAAAAAAATCGCCGTCGAGATTGACCGCGCTCTTCTCGAAAAAGCCTCGGGAAAGCATACAGTCTTAAAGCTTACCGGCGCAGACAATTCCGCAGGCAATGTTGAAATCTGCATAAACGTAAACGCTGAGCTTTTAAACGCAGACGCCGAAACAGGCACTTTTATTCAGACAACAGACTATATTTCAATTGAAAGCGCAAGCTTTTTTGAAGCGGCGGACGGCATCAGCAAAGACGGCGAAGTTGCAGGCTTTGAGCTGCTTAAAGACTACGGCAAAATGAAAGACGGCATGAAAGTCTATCCTGTAACTTCGTACTTTTCAGAAAGTCTCAAAAAGTCGCCGAGCCTGACCTACAAATTTGCGCTTGAAAACGAAGGCATTTACCGCTTTGACTTTTACATGAACCCGTCTAATCCGGCTACAAAAGACAATTACTTTAAGTTTGGCGCAGACGTAAACGGCAAAAAGGTTCTGATTGACATCGTTGATAAAGATTTTGCTGTCGGCGACGACCAGCAGCCATGGGGCACAGACGTTACAAACAACATACGCGTAAAATCAGCCTGGTTTGACTGCAACAAGGGATTGAACACGCTTAAAGTTTATGCCATTACGCCTAATTTCGTCCTCGAAAAGATTGTGATTTATCCGAATGAATTTGAAATGAAACCGTCTTATCTCGGCCTGAAAGAGACGTACAGGAAGTAAAGACTGCTAAAACCAGTAAATATCTCCGCTAAAGAACTAACTCCGGCTACTTGCATTTATGGTCTAACTAATGCAAGCGGCTATTCGTTTTTAAAAAAACTATTGAGGAAAAACTAATCTCTGGATTTTCTCATCGGAAGATGTGACTTATATTCTGAAATCATTTGATTCAGGTCTTTTTCATAACTATCAATGTTTATTGTCGGATTTTCTGGTTTTTCAGGCAAAGCCTTCATTTTTTCAATATAAGACAATGCTTTTTTTGCAAACCTGTAAGCTTCTTCATAGTTCTTTTTAGAAGCACTTTTCTTCGCATTATTTGTATAATTTGCGCAGAATAATTCTTGAAAATCAAAATTCTGACACTTTTCTTCATCTAAGAATGAAACTGCAAAATCTAATGTCTTTGCATCATCTGCTTCATAAGCGACCAGTGCATAACCCTTATAAAAATCGTAGTAAAAATCGTTTTTTACCTCTGCTTTTTCAAAAGCAACTCTTGCTGTTCTATAATATCTAAGCAATTTTTTTGAAAATCTTTGCATGGATTTATCATCATCTGAAAATGTTCCTACTGCATAAGATATGGCCATTGGAATAATTGATTTCAATAGTTTATATTCAAGCCATGTGCTTACAGTTGCTGGAATTTTTAAATTTCTTTTTACAAATCCGTTTAACGAAAAAAAATCTTCAAAAGGCTCAACTGAATCGTCTGTATTATGAATTACAAGCAATATCCATTTATACACCGTCAGCGAAGGGTTGAAAACAGCATTTTCATAAGTCAGTATACGGTTATTATTCACTTTTTTTCCGGGAAATTTCATATAATGGAATGTAAGTTCAGTACCTGTTTCATCTTCTATATCATATTTCTGTGCCTGTCTGACAATACGTTTCATATCGTCAAACCGCCCATGCGTAAATGAATTTACAACATCTCCGAATGCATAATGCGAAGCATAATCTTCCCAAGAAGCATAATCATTTATAAGTTCATCGATAAACGGCTTGGCAAGGTTAAGGGCTTCTTCTTCAGAAAGCAAGTCTGCAGCAATGCACAATCTTAATGCTGCCAGAACATGTCCATAATCCCATGCCAAAAGTCCGTATTCACCCAACACATCTTGTGTTTCTTTAGTAAAATACAATTTTGCCAGAGAAACACTGTCCAGACATTCCTTTACAGCAATCTCATTAATCGAAAGCTTAGAATTCCGGCTAAGCCTTGCCTTCGCTTCATTGATAGCTACATTCTCGCCCAAGTGATTCAAGCGATATTTTTCAACAAAATCTAATACATCGTCTTTTGAATGAAGATTCCACACGGCTTTTAATATTGAAGCTGATTTTGAATTGTCTGATACATTTTCTTCTGGATTTAAAGTAGCAACGGAAAGAGAATGCTCCTTTATAAATGGTTCTGACAATGCACAAAACCACTTTCATCGTCAGAAAGTTTGTTCCACGATTTAAGCAATTCATTTGAAGCATCTGAAACAACAGGACAGTCCAAATCTGGAAACATTCTAAATTCATTTGTATCATCTGTATCGATAGAAAAGTTCAAATTTGGAAACATACTAAATTCATTTGAATCTTCTGCAAAAAGAGAAAAACCAAAACATATAAGCATTAAAACGAGGGCTATCTTTTTCATATAATTTTTCCAAAATACATTTTCTTACTCAAAGAATATGTGTACATTCTATTCTACACATGCTTCAATCTGCTTTTATCTTGCGATAAGCTCACAGGGAATTTCAAAGCCTTCTGTGCAGGTTGCATCGTTTTTAAGCAGATTATCCATAAGCTCCGCTGATTTTTCCCCGATTTCAAGGAGCGGCAGCTTCATCGTTGTAATTGCCGGATGAAGATAAGACGAAATAACATGAGCATCAAAGCCTGTTACAAGCAAATCTTTTCCGGGCTGCATATTTTGCTCGTAGAGATAATCATAAACCCCGGCTGCAATAAAGTCGTTGTGGCAGAATACAGCGGTCACGCCTTTTTTCAGCACTTTTGCGGCAGCGGCTTTGCCGGTTTCTCTTGTCCAGTTGGCATAAACGCACAAATCCCCGTCAAGCGGAACGCCATGCTTTTTTAAGACGCGCTTAAAACTATTGCAGCGCTTCTCTGCATGAAGATTGTCTTTTGAGCCGCAAATCATCGCAATTTTTTTGTGTCCCTTAGACAAAATGTATTCAGCCATTTTTGCCGTACTCGAATCATCGTCAATTGAAACATAGGGAAGCTTACGCTCGTCAGGGTATGCGTAGCTTATAACGACAGGCACAGGCAGAGCCTCATTGTAATATTTCAGTTTACGCGAATGTTCTGCAACGTGAATTATTCCATTTACCTGCTTTGAAAGCAGTTCCTCTACAGCATTATTTACGCAGGTCTGCACAAAATCTTCGTCATTCATCCAATTTGGGTTTGAATAGACGCGCATATTGTAAAGAATCGTCTCGTATTTCTGCTCTTCAAAATAACGCATTATGCCTTCAATTATTGGGGCAGAACTGAAAGCGGCAAGCTCTTCAATGATTAACCCGATTGTGCGCTTGGAATTCACTCTTAGAGTCCGCGCCATAAAATTCGGTTTATAGCCGGTTTCTTTTATCATCTGAAGTATGCGCTGTTTTGTAGTCTCTGAAATATTAGACTTGCCGTTTATAGCATTTGAAACTGTTGCAGTAGAAACACCGCATCTGTCGGCAAGTTCTTTTAAAGTAATCATAGTTTATCGATTAACCTCTATAAAAAGTAACATGCCGTTTCTAGAAAATCAACATAAAAAAACAAATTTATTAAAGCTACGGGAAAAACCCTTATTTTATGTATCTACAAAACTTTTACCACAATTCTTTTTGCAAAAGTTTCCAGCTTTTTTGCTTTGCCTGTGTAATTATATCTTGAGGTTCTGATGTTCCTATCAAAAAAGCAGAGTTTTTATCATGGAACATATTGTTGCGGATAACACTCTGCCGGTCATAATTGGCATAACAATACTTGCAGAAATGGCTGCACGTATTGTATTCCCCAATATCAGCGGTTAAAATGCAGGCACATTCTTTCCGGTTCTGCCTCATTTTGGGAATATCCAGCCTGCATCCGGCGGCTTTTTCAAAGACCTCTTTAGTCATACACCCAGAAACATCTGCACCAAATTCAGCAAGCGAAGGAGACTCACCGCAAGTTTTCACATTAATATTATACCGCTTTCCGATTTTTACAAATTCTTTGCAGATAATTTCTTGTTCGGTTGTGGAAACTTCAGTTGCACTGCTAAAGTTTTTCTGAACTTTTTTGTACAGGTCAATAAAACTTATGACGCAGGTTTCTGTGAAACCAGACAGTTGCTCTGACATTTTTCTAAAGGCATTTATATGAAAATCAACAGTATATTTTTCATTTACAAAAATCGGGTCATAACGCCAGCAGACACTGTTTATACCAAGTTTGCAGGACAATTCCTTAAAGCTCTCAATAACAAGCTGCTTGTCCGGCACATTCGGTTCTATTTCACTTTCATAAGGCGTTATTGTAACAAACCAGAACTGCCTAAAAGGATGCAGCACATCGTTGCTTTTTAATAGCGTAATCAGCGGAATCGGATTTTTTGAACAAAACACGAGCAAATCCACTACATCAGGATTCAGCAGATATTCTGTTACTTGGTTCCGGTTGTACGGATTTCTGACACAAACATAGCCGGCTTTTATTCTGTTAATAAACCAATCCGCAAAAAAAGCCGGAATATCTGTTCTTAGTCCAGTATTAATTATCATAATGAAGGCTCTGCACCGGTTGCGTTTATTTTGCTATTCAATAGCAGCAGAAAGCTGGCAGGTAAAATAGCCCTGCGTTATCAAAAACTCTGCCAAAATATAAGTCAGCATAATAATAAAATGCCCTTTAAATACATTGCCCTTTTGATGAAAACGAACCAAAAACAAAACAATGTCAGAACAGAAAAACAAAACAGATCCTGTTACAACGAATAATCCGCCCATATTCCGTTCTGAAAAAACAAATGCCCATGCGAAAACGTTCATCGCACCGTTTATCAACAGATAAACTAAAACTCCGTAGAAAAAAGGCTGAGGCAAAGCTTTGTTCAAAACGTGAAAAACAGTATACGCACATGATGCATAAATAATTCCTGCTACAATCAAAAAGACTGCTGGAACAGAGAACCAATCGATATAAGAACAATACAAAGGAATAAAACACAAATGCGCTGTCAAAAAACTTATTCCGCCAATAATGAAATAATATAATTTTGAGCGCAAAAGCATTACATCGCCAATCCAGCTTGTTAAAAGTGCCAGCAAAAGTATGCTGCTAAAATTTATTGAATGGACGGAACACAAAAGTAAATAATAGATTATAAGGAACGGCAGCAAAAAACCTTTGGTATGTGTCCTAAGAGAATCTTTGCCTTGGTAGCAATTGGCCAAATGAATAAAGCTTAATATCACAAATACAATCAGAAAAAGATATTGCATAAACTCACCTGCATTTTTTCCAGATAACAGTCATGTCATTTGGAAGATATCCGTCAACTATTGTATAGTCTGAAGACGGATACATTTTCTTTACACCAATCATCGATTTTTCAATAATCTCAGAATTATAGTAATAATATGCATCTTCCTTGTTTTTCGATGCATCACTTAGCAGAGAGCATACAAAATACTCATCAGCAATCACAGCAAATCTCTCAAAGGATGATTTCAAAAATGTTTTATTGTTTCCTAAATTCAAGTTGAAGATACCTGATGTATATAGTACATCAAATTTGTCATTTTTCAAATTTTCTGAATTTGCATCAAAAATATCAGTATTAATGAATCTGCATACTGCGTTTAAACCAGACGGTAATTTTATTTGTTCAGCCTGTGCCTCTGCCATTTTCACCATATTCGGTAAAATGTCTGTCCCCACATAGTCAACAGACCAATGCAGCCCTTGCGTTAAAAAATGATATAAATCGCCAAGCCCGGAACCTACATCAAGCAGTTTTTTGTTATTCAAATTTATGTTTTTCGCAAGTATCGAAAATCTTTTATATTGAGCGTCTCTGCTTTCCCAGCCTAAAATTTTATAATTGTTTTCGCGGTTTCCAGATAATGCCTTTTCTGTACGTGCAAATACACTGTCAAAATTTTCCTGATAATATTCATTGATTTTATCAAAATTTGTTTTGCCTGCCATTTTTCAGCCCCGATATTATCAGAAACAAAAAAAGCCTTACTCTATGCCCTAAGCGATAGAGAAGGCTCTTTAGATTTGATACAGTTCAAATTACAGCCCTACATTTAATTTGAGCTGAACAGAGTAATCAAACATTCTATTCTTTTTGATGCTGTTTACTCCATACATTATATCAGCACCAATGCGGACATCATTTGCGATAACAAACATACCGCCCACTGAAAATTCTGTATAAGTGTAAATTTTCTCAAACTTCTCGCGGCGTGTTTTTATATTCTTCAACTCGTCTTTTCTTCGAGGACGGATAAATCCGGACAAAGAAGTAGTGAAAGAAACTTGAGAAGAAGGCTTCCACTTAAACGACAGCTCAGGTTTTACAAGATCTGCAAAACCTCCTTCGTAAAAAATACCGGCATTTTTATAGGTTATCGGTCTATATTCAGACATACCCTCATCATTGTTTGGAGTACCATACTGTAAACGAGTTGCAAGCTGCATGTTGCGCATCAAAAACCATGACATACCGGCATTCAAATAACCAGCCATATAAGTCTCTGATTTTTTAGCAGTCTGTCTTGAAATAGCTTCTCCAACTATACCTAAATCATAATACAATCTTGTTGTTTTAAGGAATGGTCCATTTATACCTGTTGCCATATATACAGAGTCAACAAGCTCTTTTATATCCTTTTTTTTCTTTGTAAGCTTACTTTCATTAATAACACGGCGCAAATCAAGCTGGGCTACCATATCACCAAAAAGATCTATACGGTTTCCGCCAAACTCTGGGAAAAGCGTTGACCACTGAAAAATAGCACGCTTTGCGGCAAGACCATAATACGGCTCAGGCAGAACAGACGCGTTGTAAAAGTCATCATACGAAAGCATACTTGTTGAAGTATAATAAGACTGAAAGCCTATGTAAGTTGCAGTTACATCCATAACTATACCCGGAATGTTTACATGAATTGCAACACCATCTGCAGATTCATTCATAATCATTTCGTGCGTATCTTTTATCTTAATCCGTCCGAACTCATAATTAACAAAGCCATGACAGAACGGAAACTTTCTTATCTGAATACGGAACAATTCAAGATCAACAAAGGGGCGGCAATGCGGCACTTTTGGGTTTAAGCGGTAATATGCACTGCCCTGAACTGTAAATCTCCAGCCGTCAGCGAAACGAAAATCAATCCATGGAGACAATTTGTATTCATAAGAAAACCAGTCAGAAACTGCAAATTTGGCTGACAAATCAGCACCATAATTCACATTCAAATCCATTGAAAAAAGCGGTGCAAGTGCAAAACACAACAAAAATAAACAAATACAAAGGCGGAGTCTTGAACAAACAGCAAGATGTTTCATCAGTAAGCTCCTTTATAAATCAATTTTGCATTTGGAAAAGTTGATGAAAATTTTCCCATAATAGTTACAAAAAACGAACCGGTCATTTTATCTCCGGGAAAGGCATCCGGCTTTATAATACCAAAATATTTCATCTGTCTGAAAGCATAATGTCTTGAACCAAAACAATAATATAAAATGCTTGTTGCCTTAATATCAAAAGCTTTCATCAAAAACAAACTCATATCATCATAGCGCAGCAATGTATCAGGGGTAATACCGAAAGGAACAATACCAGCATTGGAAAAATATTCAAAAGCATCATTCAGTGAAATTGTTTTATCAACATTGTCATCATCAGAATAATAAGCCAAGTATGTCAAACTTTTCCAAGTTGTTTTTTCTTCTTTTACTATATCACCGATTATGTCTGCACTTTGAGCAGAAACTGCACATAAGGCAATAAAACATAAGGCAAAAAAAGCAAACATTTTTTTCACAACGGTACCCTTGAAGTGTTTCAACTACACTAATAACATTATATTAGAATATTATACCGTATTATCGATAAATAATAAAGCTCATATTATGTAATAATATGAAATTTTGTATTATTAATCTTGTAAAATATCAAAATTAATCTTTTAAAGTCTTTGTACAAAATGACATAAATTATTTTTATGCACAAAATCTCTAAAATTCTGTATCTTCGAATAACCTAATTGTCTGCTGAATAGTGCATATAAAAAAACCGGAACTATATAGTTCCGGTTCAGAAGAAACAGGATAAAAGAACTATTTCTTTTTAAGCAGAGCTGCGAACGGATTGTATGTTTCGCCCGAATCATCTTGATTCTTCAAATATTCTTCAGAATCATCGTCCTGCTTGACAGATGAAGCCGGAGCAAGCGAGATACGGCGGTTTGCTGAATCAATTGAAATAATCTGAGCATCAAATTTGTCGCCAACCCTGAAAAGCTTTCTCAAATTGGTGTTTGCTTTTGCTTTTTCAATAGTAGAAATATGCACAAGACCATCGATTCCGTCCTCGATATTAACAAAGATTCCGAAATCTGCAATTCTTGCAACGCTGCCGCTGACTTTCTGCTCAGGCTTGTATCTTTCAGAAACAGTATCCCATGGATCTGCAAGCAGAGCTTTCATGCTCAATGTTACTTTCTCGTGCTCCCAGTCTGTCTTGATAACAGAAGCTGTAATTTCCTGCCCTGCTTCAAGAACATCAGCAATATTTTCGACACGCCCTCTTGAGATTTCTGAAACAGGCAGCAAAGCCTGAAAACCCTGAACATCAACAAAAGCACCAAACGGATGAAGCGAAAGCACTTTGCCGCTTACAGTCACGCCGACCGTCAGTTTCGATTTCAAAGTTTCCATTTGAGAAAGTCTTGCGGCCTCTAATACAGCGCGGTTAGAAACCAAAACATTCTTGCCGTCATTCTTGTATTCTGTAATTTTGAAAGTTAATGTTTTGCCTTCAAAAGTCTCGTTTTCTTCTTTTCGGCGGCCGCCCATTTGTGAAAACGGACAGAATGCGCGGATATTTCCGATTTTTACTTCGTAGCCGCCCTTAATTTCTTTTTCGACTTTTCCCTCAACAGGAATGCCGTTTTTATAGGCATTTTCAATTATAGTCTTGTCCGCATTGTTTGAAGCGATTTTGGTGGTAAACCGCATTTCGCCGTTGTTATCATCAAGAAAATACGCCTTGATTATATCGCCTTCTTCTACAGAAAGGTTTCCGTTCTCATCTTTGAGTTCGGCGGCATTCAGAACACCTTCACTTTTTGAATTTAAATCAAGAAAAATTGTATCATCTGAAATCTGCACAATTGCAGCTTGTATTTCTTCACCTGGCAACAATTTTTTCATACTAATCCTCCACTTTTCGCTGAAATAGTACACTGTTAATCGTTTTTACACAAGCTGAAAGCCTGTTTGTTTCAGCATTTCCGGCTTGCTAAAATGGCGTCACTTCATTATAACGGAGAAGTATGAATACATTTCTAAAAAGAATTTTTGCCGCGCTGAAAAAAGACGTTGTGCTTTCGGCAGCACTGACTTGCGGAATTGTTTCGTGCTTTTTTTGCAGACCTGCCGCAAAAGACATTATCGGCTCAATTGATTTCAGGGTGCTTTCGCTTTTATTCTGCCTGATGACCGTAATTGCCGCCTTCAAAAGTATAAACGTGCTTGATTCGCTCTCGCAGAACCTTCTGCGCAAATGCAAAACTGTCCGCTCGATTTATTTAATATTATGCACGCTTGTGTTTTTCTGCGCCGCAATCGTCACAAACGATGTTGCGCTGCTTACTTTTGTACCGATTACGCTTATAGTGTGCAGCCACGCAAATATAAAGCCGCTCAAGCTTATCGTATTTGAGACTTTGGCTGCAAACCTCGGCTCGTGCATGACGCCGATGGGCAATCCGCAGAATCTTTTTATTTATTCGTTCTACAAAATGACCAACGCCGACTTTTTCCTGACTACACTGAAAATCGGCATTCCGTCATTTTTTCTGCTTTTCGGCTTTCTTATGGCAGCAACCAAAGATGTTAAGACTGCAAAAATCAATATTGTTTCAACTTTAGGACCAGCCGGCGTTGAAAAAGGCTTTTCCGTTTACGTTTATCTCATTCTTCTGATAGTCAACCTGCTTTCGGTGTTTCATGTAATACATTACTTGATAAGCTTTGCGGTTACGCTTGTCGCTGTTTTAATCTTTAACAGAAAGCTGCTCTTAAAAGTGGATTACACACTGCTTTTAACGTTTACAGGATTTTTCATTTTTACGTCGAATGTGTCTTCAATTGAAGCAGTGCAGCAGGTTTTTAAGAGCATATTGAACACAGAAAGCGGCACTTTTTTTGCAGGGCTTGGCTTAAGCCAGATTATCAGCAACGTGCCGGCCGCGCTTCTGCTTTCAAGTTTTACTGAAAACGCAAAAGCCCTTCTCGCCGGTGTCAACATCGGCGGCTTGGGTACAATTATTGCTTCGCTCGCAAGCGTTATCTCTTACAAGCTTTATCAGAACTCAAATATCCCTCAAGATGAAAAAGAGCCGTTTCTTCCGACTTTCTCATTCTATAACGTGATTTTTCTAGTAATTCTGGTTCTGCTTTATCTCGGTTTTGGCCTGCTTGAAGGCGGGTTTTGACAAAGCGCGGCAGTTTCTGTAAATTGTTCTCATGGCTTTTTCGATTAAAATTCTTACACTTTATAAAGACTTAAACTTTTCGACAGATTCAAATATTGAGACGGACAAAAATGAACGGCTCGAAATCTACAAAAACGGTGTTTCAAAGCACAATATGAGCCCGGCACTCGACGAATATCTTAAAGACGGAATCGAGTACGGGTTTGCACTGCCAAAAGACAGCACCGCAAAAGCAGACTATGCTATAAAGGCTGGCAAATACTTTTTTGTGCAGGGTGACCTTAAAAAAGACAATATAAACGAAGCGGCAGAAGCTTTGTGGCTTGAATCAATCTGGCAGGAACAGACTTTAGATATGGACACTGTTTATGTCCGCTATATAAATGAGGACAATCACGAAGCTTTTCAGATTTTCAGAAAAGTAGCTGCAAACTAAAAGATTTTAGGGCAGCTTTAAAAAGAAAATCCCCTGCAAGCCTGTGCAGGGGATTCAGTCAGCTAGAAACAAGGAGTTTTTAGATTGGTAATCTGACCGTTTCTACCATAAAGCGGACGGCAGGACCATAAGATTCTTCAACCTGTTTTTCGATTACAAAAACAAGCGATTTGCCGTTTTTGTCTCTTAAGACGCGGTTCAAGCGGTAGCCTGAAACACCTTTCCGCTTAATCTGCGGATTGCCTACCAAAAAACTTCGTTTTTTTCCACTTGAAGTATTCTGCTCGACAACCAAATAAAAGCTTGATTCTGCGTTGCGGCCTTTACCTTCTACAAGTTCGTTGATTCTCACCTTATAAGTTTCAACTTCGTTTGTTGAAGGGTTGTCAAAATCGCGGAATTCCACAACATCTTTATACAATGGTGAAGATTCTGCATCTTTACCGATTGTATCAGAAGTAAGAAGCCCCAAGCCATTATAATCGTTCAAACCGAGTGAGCCGCAAACCTGATAAAGAATAACAGAGTTAGACTCATCAGGAATTTTGTAAGAGCTTATAAACGAATCTTCTGTTGTTATAAGCTGCTCAAAAACCTTTTCGCCGCTTATCCCCGAAGTTTTACCCGATGCTGTTGTTTTAAAAGTGCCGTCTTTCACGTACTCATTTTTCGCTGTATCTACAGCAAAAAATTCAGCATAACCTTTTGTACTTCCGTCTGACTGAATTAATTCCCCGTACTGACCAAACAGATATTGCAAACCGTCGGGAGAAAAACCCATGTCATTAAACCGCGCTGTATCGGCCCATAAACAACAAGAGAAAATTGACAGAAAAAGAACAAGTAATTTTGTTTTTTTCATAGCCCCTCCTATTTTCAATTGTCTTTAATAAAGTAAAACTTTATCAATACTATTTTCGGTGCATCAAAGAATGCGCTTTACAGTTATTTCAGTTCACGATATTCTTAAAACATGACACTTTCATTACGCAACCGAATCATAAGATTGCTCACAATTTTTTCCGCAGTGATTTTTCTTACAATTACCGCGCTTTATGTAATTCAGTTTTTCAACGGTTCTTTCATGGATTTTCCGCAAATGACGAGATTTTTCAACCAGTTGCCGGACATAAAGCCGTTTCAATACACAAAGTGGGCTGTGCTTGCCGCCCCTACTTTCATTCTGTGCTATATTACGGTCTGCTCTCTGCTGATAATAAAATATTTTGAAAAAACACACGCACCTGAAATTGTCTATTTCACCACTTTTCTCATTAATATGCTTGTTGAAGCCTCAAGGCTCTTTCTGCCGGTGCTCAATCTCTGGCAGGGCAACTACTTTCTGCTGATTGTTGTCTCAAAATTTGTATTCTTCTGCCGCTTAACGGGCTTTTCAATTATGCTTTGCGGAGCTGCACTTTCGAGCACAAAGAACGAGATGCAGGATTCAAGCTCAAGATTTGGTCTTACGGCACTGGCTGTGCTTACGGCGTGCTCAATTCCGGTTAATTCGCTTACGATTTATTCAACTTGGGTTATTCCGACAGCATACTACACGCTGTTTCTCATTATCCGCTTTTTGTTTGCAATAACAACTTCTGTAAGTTTTTTGATAACAGCTAAAAAGAATGAAGTGCATGAATACAAGCAGACTGCAATTTTTTTCCTTTTGCTTTCAACCGGACTTATAATTCTTCAAGAGACAGACAATCCGGCTTTCTTTATTTCAGGCGTAATTCTTTTAACAGCCGGAACTTTCGGCTTTTTAAGATCTTTGCACAATTATTATCTCTGGAAATAACTGCAAGTTCCAGGGTTTTTAACAGGCTTTTTTATAGTTTCAACTCATTCAGGAGAGCGGCGGGTTCAGATAAAAAAAGTCTGCCGTATTTAACAGCAGACTTCTAAAATATTTTAGGGTTCTGTGAAAATAATTCAAATTATGAAAGCGATTTCTGTAAATCCAATACTTCTTGACGGCTTAATGTACGGACAATCTTAAGATCGTTTCCGACAGGCATTGTTACAGGATCTCCATGTTCATCTTTTTCACCCAAAATCTGAATAATCGGCAGTTTTGGGTTCAGCGGATTGACATCAACAACCTGTCCGATTTTTCCATTATGTAGGAAAACATAAGCACCGATTGGATAAAGCGAAACAGCAAACAAAAGTGCCTTGATAACATTTTCATCAAACTGGAGTCCGTTGTTCTTTAAAAGCTCAACCATTGCTTCGTAAGAACTTTGCTGAACTTTATGCAGACGCGGAGCAGTAATAGCTTCAAAAGAACAGGCTACAGAAATAATCTTTGCAAAAAGCGAAATCTTTTCGCCGGTAAGTTTTCTTGGATAGCCTGTGCCGTTCTGCTTTTCATGGTGCTCCAATGCACCAAGCTGAATACTCAGCGGGAAGTTATAATTTTTGAGAATGTTATAAGACAAAATCGGATGTGTATACATGCTGTTTCTGTCTGCCAAAGACAAAGGCTTATTCGTTACGTAAATCTGCGGCGGAAGTTTCAGCATACCGATTTCATGCAGGATACAGGCAACAGCAAGGTCTACCTGCTTTGCAAACGGCATACGGAGCTGCAAAGCAATTGCAATAGCAAAAATTGTTGAACGCATAGCATGGTTCAAAAGATATGTTTTGCTGTTTACCTGATTTTCAGGCTGAAGGCGCAAAATATAACGGCGCTGCTCATTTATGAATACACAAAAATCTTTTAATTGAGCATGTATTGCTTCGTAATCCAATTTTTTGTGTGTTGTGAATTTTGTATAAACTTCTTCGATATATTTTATGTATTCTTCATAGACAATCTGAACAAGAACCATGTGGTTCTTATCAATACTTGTATTTTCTTCTTTTACGTTTTCTACACGCTTAAGAGCACGTTCCATTACAGAACCATCTTTATTTTCTTCGCCCTGCTCTTCAACTTCAGTTTCCATAAAGGTTTCTTCGATAGCTGCATCAACAGAAGCTGATGATGTTGCAGGCTTTGGCATCTCGGCTGGTGCTGTTTTTCCCAATTCACCTTCGGAACAAACCTGTCTGAATTCCCAATTCAAAAGTGACTGCTTAAGTTTATCATTAAAAGGTGTCTGCGGAGTTAATAACAAAAAAGTATCATCGAGCAACAATTCTTTAGTAAAGACCGATTCTTTTGATAATTCTGTTACGTTAAACGAATTCATATATTCCCCTGTTGACCTGATTCTTCTGACATCTTAAGATTAACTCACAAAAAGGAGCCGTCATGAAAATCAAATTCCTATATATTACCTTTAATATCGTCCTGATTGCAGCTTTACTTTTGCTTTTTTTTACGCCAAAGCTTACATTATCAGATGATTTATACACAGAAATTGCCATGACAAACAATATTTTTATCATTGCACTGCTTGTCATTACAATAGCAATCAACTGCATATTTATCATAAACAGGAAACCGCTGAAATATCTTGAAGAAGAAAACTGGAAAGGTCTCGCTGCTTATCTTCATAATAAAATATACACCCAAAAACGAATTTCTGCACGTTCTGTGCAACTTTTATGCGATTCGCTGCTGCTCACCGGCAGAACGGAAGAAATAATTGATTTATGCGCTTTCGTAAAAGCTGAAAACCATAAAGCATACCAAAAGAATCTTCTCCGTTTTGCAAGTTCATACGTTCTGCTCACAAAACCGGCTGAAGCCCGCTCTGTTCTGGAAGAAGCAGACCCTGCCGTTGCAAAAACAGACTGGGTTAAATGGTACCACGCCTTTACATTTTATCTTGAAAAAGAGTTTTCAGCAACAATAACTGAACTTGGGCAGTCAATTTTTGCATTTAAAGACCCTGTCGTTTCAGCTCTTTCAGTATATCTGCTTCAGCAATTATCACCAATAAATGCAGCAGAATACCAAAAATATGAGCAATTTGTTGCAGACAAGAAAAATAAACTGCTGATTGATTTCAGCCGCAAAAAGTTTCACGAATATGCAGAAGAACAGAAAAGCCAGCTTTATTGCGTGATAATCTCCAGCCTGATAAAACAGGCAGAAGATTTAATTTACAACTGATTTGCCGTAAAGCGTTTTAGCGTTCAGCTTCAATTACAGCCTTAATTGCAGCAAGAAAATCTGAATACTCTGTAAATGCCTTGATATGAGAATATTCGTCCTGAATATGCTTTGGCGGTCTGAATAAGAAACCAGCCTGAGAGTTTTTAATCATCTCAAGGTCATTGAAAGAATCGCCTGCGGCAATTGTCTTAAAGCCGATAGACTGAAGGGCTTTTACCGCATGGTATTTTCCGTTTGACTGGCGCAGATTGTAGCCGGTAATCATTCCATTGGCGTCAACTGTCAGGTTGTTGCAGAAAATTGTAGGCATACCAAGCTTTTTCATAAGCGGGGCTGCAAATTCTGTGAATGTA
This sequence comes from Spirochaetaceae bacterium, assembly GCA_017614995.1. GTDB lineage: Bacteria > Spirochaetota > Spirochaetia > Treponematales > Treponemataceae > UBA1240. Next base: position 65,913 of record JAGAAX010000005.1, on the reverse strand, counting down.
TCTGAAAGAATTATAACCTGGCTTATAGAACGCAGTTCGTCAAGAAAAGCTTTTGCGCCTTCAAGCGGCTCAATTTTTTCAATTGTTTTTTGAATTTCCTTTAAGCCCAATCCGCGTTCTTTTAAAAGCGCAATTCTCCACTTCATCAGTTTATCATAATCAGGTTCATCGCGGGTTGTTCTGCGCAATTCAGGAATTCCCGAAGCTTCGGCAAAAGCAATCCAGATTTCCGGTACAAGAACACCTTCCAAATCAAGACAAGTTACAAACATACAATCTCCTAAAAATTCATTCTATTTAGTATTTATAGTAATATTTATAGCGAAGCTTCATCAATTGTTGCAAGCGAAAACTGAATATCCTTAATGAAAAAATCAATTTCTGCCCTAACCCTGTTCAAAAAGCTTTTTTCAAGGCTCGGCTCTTTGTATCCGTCCGGAAAATGAAGGTAAAGATACTCGCGCTGCTTAAGGCTCGGCACAATTTCGTCCAGCTCAACTCCGTTAATCATGCGGAATTTAAGCTTTTCAAGCGATTCAAGCTCGTCTAACAAAAACTGCCTTACATTTTTTCCAGTTTCTGTATTTTTTTGCAAAACATGAGAATTTGAGGCAGCGCTTTCAGAGCGGTTCTGTATAATCTCTTCTGCGGAACTTAAGTCCCTCCGCTCAAGGTTCAATTCCATACCTTCACTTGAAATATCAAATAAATTTGGAACTCTGCCGTATCTGGCGGCAAAAGTTCTGCCGTAATTTGACAAAGAAGGCGTTGTAATGCCGGGCTTTCCGTCTTTGCCGGCAAAGAAATAGCTGTTTATACCGAAAGACGCGTCACCACACAGCAGCGGAGAAAGGCGGCTGCACTCATTCAGCAAAGTTCTGTGGCTCGGCGATTCTTTACAATGCGTCTTGCAAGGCTTAAAACTGAAATCAAGGCCACAAATGAATATTGGAACGTTTTCGTCTTTTCTTAAAAATAAAGCAATTTCTGTTGCCGCCAAACCGACCGACCCCAGAGGCGGAATCACTTTGCATCCAAGAACATTCTTTATGCGCTCAAGATAATTGCACTGCTCGTATTCAGAAATAAAGAATGATATGTCACCGCCGGTCATATTAAGCACATGCGGTCTTGAAGTTAAGTCTGCGATTATCGCAATTTTTGTGCCGGCACTGCCAATATAAGATTTTTCTACCGCAAGCTGGCTTTCAACGGCAATAATCGCATCTGGAAATATTCCGTTAGACAATAAAGGCATCAGCGCATTGTCAACGGCAATTACGAAGCAGTCGTCGGAATTTCTCTGCAAGAAGGCGGCAGCGCTCTCCAAAGACAGCCCTGAACCGCAGACAACAATAGGCTTAGAAACTGAATTGCTTTTCAAGTCTGAAGAAAACGGCAGTTTTCCAAGATTTTTGAAAATATTTCTTGCGTAAAGCCTGCCGAGCTTTACAAGCGTAATGCGGTTGCGCCAGAACTGGTTAATCGCGTTATCAATAAGCGCGGTCAAAGAATGATAAAACTGGCGGTAAAGCTGTGCACCTCCCGAAAGCTCAATTGGCAGGCAACGCTTGAAATTAGAAAACGAAGGTAAAAGCTTTTGTGCAAACAGCGAAAACAGCGCGCTGCCGCTTGAAATGCAAATATTGTAGATATTCGGTTTGTCTTTTATCAGTTTTTGAATATGCTCATTTGAAAATTTGAACAAAGCCTCGTCAGCTTCTATCAATATCATCGAGCAGTCTTGCGGCAGACGCTCTATTAATTCTTTAAGCCCGTAACCCAACAGCGGCGAAAAAACAAGAACAAGGGTCTGAGGCAAAACAGTATAAGACTCAACTGTTCTAACAGAAGCTGCTTCCGGGTTATAGCGAGAATATAAATATCTGTTGCGGTAAAAAACAGAAAAACCTTGTCCTGAGGCTGGCACAAGACAAGGTTCTTCATTATTAATATTATTTTCCAAAAGTCTTATTCTAACGATGAAAGATAAGCCGAAACGACATCGTTCTTAACATAATCAGCACCTGTAAAGAAGTTGGTGATTGAAATAGTGTCAAAACGCTGTGCATTAATCGGATAGAAGAATGCCATAGAAGTACGCAGCTCATCTTCAATGCTGCTTTCCCCAACAAGCTTAAGAACAAGAACATTATTTTTCAGCATTACAGGAGCTGAAATCTCATTAAGCTTAAGAGAGAATGCTGTTTTCAAGAAATTCTCATTTGTAGATGCACCGGCAAGAACAGCAGTATCAGAATCAACAGGGTTGAGCAAATTATTTGAACCATAGTTCAAAGGAAATGCAGCCGGAGTCTGTTTTACTATACCGTATTTTGCACAGGCTGCATCAAAGCTTGTAACAGCAGCATCAGCAGCAAAACTGCGGGCTTTTGCTGTGAAATAATCTTCGATAACTTTTGGTTCTTCAGTAGTTATATATGAATAAACTGAGTCCAAAGTCTCGATATTATCAAAATCTGCATTTTTAGCTGTATCAGAGCACTTAAGAATTGAATAGAAAGCACCAGTTGCAACAACATCACTTACGCTGTCAACACCAAGTTTCAGGACGTTATCAAAATCTTCTTCAGAGAGCAGGTTCTTTAATTTATAAACTTTGTTATTTGCAAGAACACCGTTTGAATCGCTGAAGTTTTTATTTGAATATTCAGCAACTGCATCTTCAAAAGTAATCTCATTATTCGAGATTCTCTTGGCGATTTTTTCTGCTTCTGATTTTGAATCAACTGTAATAATTTCAAAATTCAAAGTTGTGAAAAGAGATGAATGTTCATTAGCAAATTTAACAATTTCTTCTTTTGGATATTCGCTCATAGAAAAAGCTGCAATTTCAAAAGATTTTTCAGGATTGTTCATATTGAATATGAACGGCATTTCAGCAGATGAGCTTTTAAGACCGAACAGACTGTGTTCTGTCGGGTAGCCGTATGGGTGAGCACCCAAAAAGTCATTTGAATACTGACTGTAAGTTAAAGCTCTCAAAGCTGATTTTCTCAATTCCAGTTTGTCGGAATTGCTCAACTGATTATAGTCTTTTGGTGAATAAGAGCCTTTTCTTTGTGTAATGCTGCTTATAATAAAGCGGCTGATGGCTGATTCAGGAACTTTATAACCAGATTTTTCAACTTCATAAGAGAATGATTTAAACACGATTGTTGAAGAAAAAGCCTCATACAAAGCAGAAAGATAATTTCCCGGATCATTGTCATCAATGCCCTGCTGTTTATCCTGATTAATCTGCTCTTCAAGCAACTGAAGAAAAACTTCATCATTTGCTTTAATTGGCTCTTTTCTGAAATATCCTAAAGGCTCCGGTTCTTTCTGGCTTCTGCCGAACATACCCGGTAAAAAAACAAAAGCAATTGCAGACAAAATCAAAATGATTATTGATCCGATTGTGATAAAATTGCTCTTGCGGTGCTTAGGGCTTTCTGTTTTTGGGCTTGTATTTGAGCTCATACGTCATCTTCCTTAATTTTTAACAACTTCTATGCAATCATTTGAACATTAATAAAATACGGCTCAAATTTTCTGCATTGAAAGAGATTTTAACATTTTGGGTTTTATATGTCAATTCCGAGTCAAAATCTGCCCTGCACTTATACTAAGCTAAATGTGCAGGGCATATACGGGATTATTTTTCCCAAAGTTTGTCTGGATAATAGTTCTGCTCTATCTTTTTGGCTATTTCCGACTTTACAACAGCGCGGTCTTCAGGGTATGTCATGCCGAACCATTTTTCGGTAGATGTGAAAACCTTTATAGAACCCCAGCCCTTTGTAACAATCAGACTTGCAGCTTCAGGCAGCAGAGCTTCGGCTTTTTCGCTTGAGACGTTATTTTTGACAAAATCATCCCAATATACGTGGAAACCTTCGAAAGCTTTCGGCGTAAAACCGAACAAATTCATAGAAACAGATTCATTGCCGGTAAGCTCAATCTCACCGTCTTCAAGCTGGCTTATAACTTTATTGTCTTTAAAGCCTATCTTGGTATGCTCTTTCATCGAAACAAGCTGTCCGTCTTTTATATTGCAGACACCGCGGGAAACTGTTCCGTTAAGGCTCATTGTATTTTTCAAGATAAAGCTGACCATAGCGTGTCTGCTGTCAGTATTATCCAAATCTTTAAGATAGCTTCCTAAAGTTTCAAAGCCCTGTCTGCCGTAGTAATCATCAGCATTTATAACGGCAAAAGGTGTCTTGATTTTTTCTTCAGCACAGAGAACAGCATGAATTGTTCCCCAAGGTTTTTTCCGCTCAACCTGTTTCTTTATCTGCTCTTCAGTAAAACATTTTGTCGGTTCCTGAAAAACATATTCTGCATCAAAATTGCGGGCTACTCTGTCAAAAAGCCGCTCTCTAAAGTCCTTTTCAATGTCGCGCCGAATAATGTACACAACTTTTCCAAAGCCGCTCCGCATAGCGTCATAAGTCGCAAAATCGAGAAGTGTCTCGCCATGCAATCCGACTGCATCTATCTGTTTTACGCCGCCATAACGGCTGCCCATTCCTGCTGCCAATACTAAAAGTGTAGGTTTCATAACTGCCCCTTTTTAAATTATTCAATGAAAAAAGAATGAATTAAATGGAATTGTAATTCTGCTTGAAATGATTTGTCAATTAGAAAAATTGCTGATAGGAAAACAACCAAGACTGAGGCACAGGCCGGAGAGAGATAGCCCATACCCCAGCTGGTTATCTATAATATTACATACATCAAAAAAAAAATCAAGAGCTTTTTTCAAAATATCTGCAATTTCTCTATTTTTTCTACAATGTAAAATCGGAAAAGTTCCTATGCAATTGCCGCTTCCAATGCTATTTCCATCATTGTGTTAAACGAAGTCTGACGCTCTTCAGCGTTTGTTTCCTCGCCTGTTGCAATATTGTCAGAAACTGTTAAAACAGCCAGAGCTTTTCTTCCGTATTTTGCTGCCAGCGTATAAAGCTCTGCTGCTTCCATTTCTATGCCTAAAACGCCATATTCAGCCCACAGCTTCCAAGTCTGTGCATCATCATAAAAAATATCAGATGAAACAACAGTTCCAACTTTGCAAATCACATCTTTTGATTTTGCTACATCATAAGCGCTCTTAAGAAGTTCAAAATCAGCAGCAGGCGCAAAATGCATTCCATTGAAGCGGCGTGTATTAATCGCAGAATCTGTTGATGCGGCCGTAGCAAGAATAACGCTTCTAACCGGCGTATCTTTGTTGACAGAGCCGCATGTACCGACGCGTATAGCTTTCTGCACATTATAGAAACGGAACAGCTCTGTAACATAAATAGAGAGCGAAGGCTGCCCCATTCCAGTGCCCTGTACAGAAACTCTTTTGCCTTTATATGTTCCAGTAAAGCCAAGCATACCGCGAACCTGATTGTAGCATACAGGATTCTCAAGATAAGTTTTGGCTATGTACTCTGCCCTTTTTGGATCGCCCGGCAACAAAACAGCCTCAGCAATATCACCAGGTTTTGCGTTGTTATGCGGTGTACTCATAATCGACTCCTATCTTTATAAGATTTGTGGATTTTAAAAAAAGGGATGCCCTTTTAAGGAACATCCCTTTTAAATTCAGTTAAAATAATGTCAGATTAACAATTAAAGTCCAGCAGCAATTGCTCTAAGCTGAGCAGCCATGCCAGGTTTTCCCTTAGCTTCATATTTGTCAGCTACATCATAGAAAGTCTGTTTAACATAATTCTTAGATTCTTCTGTTGAAACAGCAGCTTTCAAATCAGGAATTGTCAACTTCTGACCAACTTCAATTTCATCTGGATCTTCAATCTTTTCTTCAGTTCCGGCGATGATGAATGGGAAGTAGTTACCCTTTTCTGTGCCGTAGAAACGCTTTGCAATGAAAATCAGGCAGTCGCCGCGGCGTACTGTATAGTACTGTGCATTGTCAAGAACAATGTGTCCGCGAGGCTGTGTATTTGTTGCAATCTTTGAAGAATTGCCATTATCTGAAACAGAAAGAGTATTTCCTGCGTCTTTAGCTTTTGAATCACCAGATTTTGCCTTAGCAAGCTTGTTCTGCAAATCTTTGTATTCTTTCTGAAGCTTGTTCTTAGCAGCAGCACTCAAACCGTTATAATCGTTGATTGCCTTCTGGATAGCTGACAAATCATCAGCTGTAATAGAGTTAGCATTCTTTGAAAGAATTGCATTGTGTGTCTGCTTCCATTTTTCAACTTCAGCATTAACTTTTGCATCTTCATCAGCTTTTGCTTTAGAAAGCTTGTTCTGCAAATCTTTGTATTCTTTCTGAAGCTTGTTCTTTGCTGCAGAGCTCAAATTGTTATAATCGTTGATTGCCTTCTGGATAGCCGGCAAGTCATTAGCTGTTACAGAATTAGCATTCTTTGAAAGAATTGCGTTGTGTGCCTGCTTCCATTTTGCAACTTCTGCATCAACTTTTGCGTCAGAAGCTTTTTTAGCTTCTGCTTCTGCCTTAGCTCTGTCGTCAGCAGCTTTCTTGGCATCTTTATCAGCTTTAGCCTTTGCTTCAGCGGCTGCTTTTGACTTTTCGTCTGCGGCTTTCTTAGCTTCTTCTTCTGCAAGTGCTTTTGCCTTAGCAAGCTTGTTCTGCAAATCTTTGTATTCTTTCTGCAATTTTGATTTAGCACCTGAACTCAGGTTGTTATAATCGCTTATTGCTTTCTGGATTGCGCTCAAATCGCTTGAAGTGATTGAGTTTACATCTTTGTCAAGAATTGCTTTATGAGTTTTGCGCCATTTGTCAACTTCTGCATTGATTTTTGCTTCGTTAGCACCCTCATTTGGATCAACTTGATGAAGCTGAACCTCTTTGTCAGCAGTTGTCAGAGAATCACTCAAGCCTTTTGTCTCATCAACAACCATCATTCCAGGTTCATTGATTTTTTCAACGCCGGAATCAATATAAGTTGGTGAAACATCAACATTTTCTTCCGGTTCAATAACAGGAGCGTCTGCATCATGGGCAATAGCTTTCTTATTGTCCTGTGTCTTAACATTCAACGGTTCTTCTTCTTTTGCAGTTGATTTCTTTCCAGATGCACATGAAACCAGTGCAGCTATCAACAGAACTGCAAGTACCTTGGGTAATATTTTTTTCATTTCAGTCTCCACAAGATTCCGGCATTATTGCCGATGTATTTGTCCTATAGTATATCACAGGACAGTAAATTTTCAACCCTACACACAGAAAAAACAGTAAAATGTTTACTCCATGTAAAAAGATTTCTCTAATTTATCGGTAAAAAATTCAATAAAATGAAGAAAGATAAAAAAACACTGAACAATCCGCTGCCGGATTATTCAGTGTCAGCCATAAATCAGCAGCTGAAAAATTAATCTTCAGACTGATTCATATTGATAAATTCTTTAGAAGCCTTGATGACTTCGTCAGCAATCTTACCAGATATAGGATCATAATGGTCGAATGAAGTTTCAAAGCTGCCAGTACCGCTTGTCAATGAACGGAGGTCAATCGCGTATTTCAGCAACTCAGCCTGCGGTGCCTGTGCGCGGATTTCTTCGATGCCGCCGCCAATCGGGGTCTGACCCAAAATTCTGCCGCGCTTGCCCGACATATCAGACATGATGTCGCCCAAATATTTTGACTCGACCAAAACAGTGATGTTCATTATAGGCTCAAGCAGAATCGGGCCTGCATTGCGCATAGCGTCTTTGAAAGCGTTGCGCGAAGCAATCTTGAACGCCATTTCAGAAGAATCTACAGGGTGTTCCTTTCCGTCGAGAACAGTAACCGCAACATCTACAACAGGATAACCTGCAAGAACGCCGCATTCCATTGCTTCGTGTACGCCCTTCTCAACACCCGGAATATAGCCCTTAGAAATAGCACCGCCGAAAACAGCGTTGGTAAACTTGTAATTCTCGCCGCGCGGCAGGCTTTCTATAGAAAGAACAACGCGCGCATACTGACCATGACCGCCAGACTGCTTTTTATGCGTATATTCAGCCTGTGCCTTGCGCTGAATTGTCTCGCGGTAAGCAATGCGCGGAACAGCAGTCTGAATGTTAATCTTGGTCTGAGCCTGAACCTTTTTAAGCAGAATAGAAATGTGAAGCTCACCCATGCCAGAAAGCACGTTCTGCTTTGTTTCGGCATTGTACTTATAAGACAAAGTTCTGTCTTCCTCAGCATAGCGCGCAAGGAATTCGCTCATCTTGTCTTCTTCTTTTTTGTCGTTTGCAGAAACAGCCATTGAGTATACAGGCTCAGGGTGTCTCAAGCGGTTAAACTTCAAGGCATCTGCCGAAGCGGCAAGAGTGTCGCTCGTCTTTGTAATGCTCAATTTTGTTGCAATACCGATGTCACCGGCATTCAAAGTCTTTACTTCTTCAAGCTTCTTTCCTATGCAGCGGAAAATCTTTCCGATTTTTTCTTTGCGTCCTTCGTTGACATTGAAGATTTCAGTATCAGAAGCCAGAGAGCCTGTAACAATCTTGATATAAGAAAGGCGTCCCGAGAACTGGTCGCTTGAAGTCTTGACGACAAGAGCTGAAAGCGGAAGGTCTCCCGCAATTTTTACAGTTGCATCTGAACCGTCGGCGTTCTTTGCAGTTTCAAGTCTTCCGGCAGGAGACGGCGCAATTTCAGTGATAAAATCGAAAACAGCGGTCAAACCTGAATTTTTAATGCTGTCACCGCAGAAAATCGGAACAATGCGGTTGTTCTCAAAGGCAATCTTTAAGCCTTTTACAATTTCTTCGTCTGTAAGTTCGCCGTCATCAATAAATTTGATAAGCAGGTCATCGTCACCTTCAGCCGCAGCACCGGCAAGAATACCGCGTGCAGACTCATAAGCTTCTTTAAATTCAGCAGGGATTTCAACAGCTTTTTCGAGTGTTCCGTCAGCAGCAAGCGGATAAGCCTTGCCTTTCAGAACATCGATAACTCCGGCAAAACCGGCACCGCTGTTCATCGGAATTGTAAGCGGACAAGTCTGTACATTGAATTTGTCGTGTATGTCTTTAGTAACAGCGGCAACGTCAGTGCGCTCGTCATCACAGCGGTTGATAAAAACCATACGGGGCTTAGAACGTCTGTCGAGGTCGCGCCACAATTTGATTGTCTCAATCTGGGCGCTTGAACGGCCGTCAACAAGCACAAGCGCCATTTCGCTAGACCTGAATGCCGAAATAACTTCGCCTACAAAGTCTGACGAACCCGGTGTATCCCAAAAGTTTATGTTTATATCTTTCCATGTAACATGAGCAAGAGATGAATATATAGAAATTTTGTGCTCAATTTCTTCCGGGGTATAATCACTTACAGTTTTGCCCGAAACAACTGTTTCCGGCTTTGCGATTACACCACCAACAAAGAGCAGCTGTTCAAACAAAGTTGTCTTTCCTGTCTGACCATGACCAGCGATAGCAACATTTCGTACCATTTCCGTTGTAAAATCCATGAAAACCCCTCTCTTGGCAATTTATGATTTTTATTTTTGAGACCAAAGCGCAGGCTTTTTTACATAATCCCAATACTGAAATGATAAGTTTGAATTCTTTGAGTTGTCAAGAAACTTTTGATTTTCGACGCGGAAATGTTTTTTAATTGTACAAAACCGGTTTGCCGGACAGCTCAAAATGAACTGAACTAATCCGGCATGTACCGGGCAGTCTTACTTTATGCTGACTGTGCCGTCTTTGAATGTTGCAAATTTTGTATAGCCCTGCTTTTCAAGCATGTCATACTGAGGACCGGGCTTCTTTGCCTTTTTAATTATAGCAACGCTGAACTCAGCGCGGAGCTTTTCAGCTTCAGCAAGTACAACAGGGAATTCGACCGCATCATCATAAAGCAGTGCACATTTTTCTTTCTCGCCCGGAATCTTATAGCCCGAATCAAGAAGAATAGAACAAATGCGCTCAAAACCGATTGAAAAGCCAACCGCAGGAATCTGCTGGCCAATAAATTTGCCAATCATATTGTCATAGCGTCCGCCGCCGCCAACCGCGCCGGAGAACTTAGGACTTGCAATTTCAAAAACAACGCCTGTGTAATAGCCCTGACCGCGGACAAGATTCGGTGTATAAGAAATCTTGTATTTTCCGGCGGCAACCTTTTCTACAGTAGAAATAATGTATTTAAGGTCGTCAGCAATTGAAGCATCTGCACATTTTGAAGCAACTTCATCAAGCGTGATTTTTGCGCCGCCGTTTGCAGCATCGCTTTTTGCGATAAAATCTACCAGAGATTTAACTGCACCTTCCGGCATCTGCTTTTCGCGGAGCTCGGCTTCGATCCCGGCTGCACCGATTTTGTCCATCTTGTCAAAAGTGATGCAGACTGAGTCGAGAGAGTCAGGCGCAAAGCCCATGTTCTCAAGCATATTGCGCAAAATGCGGCGGTCATTGATGTTGATTGTGAAATCCTCAAAGCCTATGTTCAAAAGCGCGCGGGCTGTAACGTCAATAAGCTCAACTTCGGCATTGCAAGAGCTGTCGCCGAGAATATCAATATCGCACTGAACAAACTCGCGGCTTCTGCCCTTCTGCGGACGCTCTGCGCGGAAAACGCGGTCTGTCTGAATTACCTTGAACGGAAACTGAAGCTCGTTGCGGTTTGCCGCAAAAAAGCGTGAAAGCGGAAGCGTCAAATCATAGCGGAGGCCCATGTCAGAAAGAGCCTTTTCATCAACTGGAGTTGCGGCAAGGGCAGCGTCCAGTTTGTCGCCGCGCTTAAGCACTTTGAAAATCAAATTAAGATTGTCGCCGCCGTCGCTCTTGTCAAGATTTTCCGCATCTTCAAGCATCGGCGTAGAAATGCGCTCAAAGCCGCTTGCTCTATAAGTTTCAAGAATCTTGCCCTGAACGTAATCCCGCAGTTTCTGTTCTGCCGGTAAAATATCTTTCATGCCTTTTAAAGCATTTGTTTTCATAAAAACCTCTGTAGCTTAATTGCACTGCTGCTGCCTGTCAGAGCCCTGCAATCTTATTTTTGATTATAATAGTGGAAAATAAGCTTTAAGACAATCAGCGTAACAGACATGCCAAAATACTGAATAAAAAACAACCTTGACGATTTAAAATTTTATAGACAAATTCATAGTATGAAATAACAGGAAAATTGAAAAGTCCACACTTGCAAGCTCAAAAAAAACGCCTTATAGTTGTTTATTATGGAGGAACAAAATGAACACACAGGGAAAAACAGTATCAGCTTTGGAATCAAAGAAAAAGTCTTTGCTCTCTCATATTGATCAGCTTGAAATTTCTGTGGGTCGCCAAGTGCTCCAAGCTTCAGCACCGATGGTTGAACAGCAGCTTTCAGTAGATTATGCCGCCGCGGCAGGAACAAAACAGCAGCTTTTACGGAATATTGCTGAAATAGAAGATCTTGTAAATAAACAGAAAGAACTGGAGACAAAAGCACGCAATCTTCAAACAAGTTTGTCTTCAAAAGAAGAATTGATAAATGCAAAATTATTGGAACTCGGAAGGATTCTCTACAAAAACCGGAATGATTCTCTGCCTGAAGAATTCAAAATTCATTTTGCAGAAGCCGAGCGCTTAGAGTCTTTAGAGGACGGCTATAACCAGAAAGTAAAAGAAATCGAAACCTCGCTTGAAACAGCGTCTTTTTTGCAGAAACTTGCAATGCAGTTTAAGCTTTCTTCTTTAAGAAATTCTGCAATGGTTCAGCAGCGCAAAAAAGAGCAGGTTTTTATTTCCGGTGCACGCACTGTTGTTGAAACAGGCGAAAACGCTTTGAGCGGTACTAATGTTTCATCTGAAGTTCAGAATGCTTTTGAAGCCTGCCTTGAAGAATACAAGGAACTTGACGGCATAAAAAATCAGCTTCTTGAAAACGCCGACGACGCAGAAGTAACAAAACAGTCACTTGTTCAGCTTGAAGCTTCTGAATTTTCAGGCAAAAAACGTATTGCGCAGATTAATTCAGAAATAAGCCAGATTGAGCTTAACCAGGACGAGCTTTGCCGCACAGCAGGCCGCTCTTATGTAAGCCGCTACTGCACAAAAGACGGCGAGAAAATTCTTGAATGTGAAGGCATCGGCGCAGAAGAGATTGCTTCAATTGAAAAAGAGCGCACCGAACTTGTTTCAATAAACAGACGCATAGACATAATGCAGCTTAACACCGCTTTGTCTGACGCAGACAAAAAGATTGCCTCGCTGGAAAAAAGCGCAGAAGAAATCCGCGACCAGATTGCAAACCTTGAAGAGAATGCTTCTGTTATTGCAGAGCAGATTGCAGCCGCACACGCCGCGCGTGAAGTAATCATCGGCAAACGCACACAGCTTGAAACAGAAGAAGGTGCTTCGGTTAAAATGCTTAAAGACAAAGAGCCTGAACCAGAAAACACACAGACAGCAAAAAAAGCAGCTTCCAAAAAGACTTCTAAAAAATCATAAAGCTGCGCTAAGTCTTTGAAAATTGAGTTAGCTTCAAAAGGTACAGACCTCAATTGAACTAACTCAATTTTTTTTGTATTATTCAACATACTTCTATGAAACAATACATTTATGAAACACATTTACATACATCAGAAGGCAGCGCATGCGGCGTAACAACAGGCGCAGAAGCTGTCAGAGCTTACAAAAAAATCGGGTATTCGGGCATATTTGTTACAGACCATTTTTTTAACGGAAACTGCGCCATAAATGACGACCTTTGCTGGAAAGATAAAGTTGAAGCTTTCTGCCTTGGTTATGAACATGCAAAAGAAGAAGCCGAAGGTTCAGATTTTTCAGTTTTTTTTGGTTTTGAATACAATTTTTCAGGCGACGAATATCTGATTTACGGCATAACAAAGCAATGGCTTATTGCCCACCCTGAGATAATGCGCCTGTCTCATTCACAGCTTTTTAAGCTGATTGACAATGCGGGCGGCTTGGTCGTTCAGGCCCATCCATACAGAAAAAGAAGCTACATAAAATCAATAAATCTTTATCCTGATGATGTTCATGCTGTGGAAGTCTATAACGCGGCAAACGCGCCATCTGAAAACGATGAAGCGCTGGAATATGCCGCCCTGCACAGACTTCCGGGCACAAGCGGTTCTGATATGCACAACGTAAACAATCTGCATTGTCTTGGCGGTGTAGCCTTTGAGGAAAAACTTGAAACGGTTCAGGACTATGTTTCAAGAGTCAAATCAGGAGAAGGCTTTGCACCGCTTCCGCCAAAGCTTTACTAGAAGCGCCGCCTGCGCTAGATTTTGTCTGAATTCGGCATACCGGGCGACGCTGTATTTGTAGCCGTTACAAGCCATGTATCTTTGTCAGCCGGCACAGAATTGTTCTGCCGCGAGATTGTTCTTGTTGCAGAAAGTTTGTCTCCAATAGCGGCATCTTTTATAGAAGAACCCGGCCACAAGCCTGCTTTTACAGCACGTTCCAAAGTCTCTTTATAAATCTCTTTTGGCCAGTCCTCAAGCGAAGATTCTGCAAAAGCAACAGCGTCTATAACTTCGCCGTCCGCTGTTTTTTCAAGAAGAATAACATCTGTTTTGTCGCCGATTCTTGCGCCTGTGTTTTCAAGCCACAAATCCCTTGAACTGCTTGAATACGCTCCGCCTGAAAGGTTCAGCTCTGCACCGGTCTCATTTACAATGCCTGCTTCTGTGTTTCTAAAATGCACAACTATATACTCGCCTGCGCTAACTTCTACAGACGGAAAAGTATAACGCCCTTTTGCGCCGTCTTTTGCCGAGAAAATGCACACGCCCGAAAGGTTTCCGCCGGTTTTTGCATAAACTTCCACAAATTCAGCTTTCGGGTTGGAATATTTTGTCTGAACTTCACTCAAAATAAGTTCAGGCACGTTGTCATTGTAGCCCGTAAACAGAGAAGCAAAAGTAAGCGAATTATTGTTTGCGTCTTTTACAGTTCCGCGCACTATATAAGTGCAGCCGGTCTGTGTCGGAATCAAAAACCGGATTTCAAGTTCCTTTGAATTGTTTACAGAATATTCAGCATCGATTTTTTCGCTCAAAGAACACATAAGCGCATTTTCTATCTGCATATTCTCAGCCTTACCTACTTCAAGAGAAGTGCCTGTAACATTCTCTGAAAACACCAAAGATATGCACCTTGAACTTTCGCATTTCAAAGTTTGCAGAACAGGTGTGTCAAAATCTCCCGTTAAAACACTAACACCTGAGGGCGAGCCGGAACAGGCACAAAAACTTAAAACAAGACAAACAATTAATACAGCAGCGTTGATTTTTCTCAAAACAGCCTCCAAAATTTTTTAGAAAAGCACAGAATAACCCGCACATGGATTATTCTGTGCCTTTTGGAAATTGCTGTTTGCCGACAACCCAAAACCTAATTCAACAACCGAAGAGCTTCTAATGGAAAAACTTTAATATCAAGCAGCAATTCCGCATATACTATCTATGCTGATTTCATTTTTTTTGTACCTGAAAGTGTATTTTTTTTCGTTTTTTTTTAATTTTTTTTTCTTTTGCAGCTATTACTTATTTAAAGCAATCCGCATTTGTATCAAAAAAACACATTTTTTCAGTCTGAAAAAGACGGCGTTTCATTTTGACACAATTTGAATAATTTTAACGCGGAAGTGAAATTTCAGTTTTTTGTTATTTTCTTATATTGCATACTTTTATTTATTTTTTATGTTTTGCTGAATTTTTCTAAAAATTGGCACGCTATTTGCTATAAGAATTATGAAAACAAAATCAATCACAAAGGTGCAGACCTTTGGAGGAAAGACAATGCTTGATAAACAGTATACAAAGGCCGACAGTTTAATGGGTTCTTATTTTTCAGAAATCAGCCGGATTCCGCTTTTGTCTAAAGAAGAAGAAACTGAGCTTGCAAAAAAAGCTCTTAATGGAAATAAAGCAGCTAAAGATAAACTTGTAACTTCAAATCTTAGATTTGTAGTAAAACTTGCCAAGCAATATCAGAATCTTGGTCTTGACCTTGAGGACTTGATCAGCGAAGGCAACCTCGGTCTTATTGAGGCAGTGGAGCATTTTAACCCGGACAAGGGTTTCAGATTTTTGTCTTATGCAGTCTGGTGGGTTCGCCGCGCAATGCTTAAAGCCATCGAAGAAAAAGGCAGAACAATCAGACTGCCTGCAAATAAAATCCAAGAAATCCGCGACATCGAAAGCATCCGCGCTACATTCAACAAGGGCATGACAACAGAAGAAGAAATCGAAGCTATTTCTTCAATTACTGGAATGCCGAAAGACCATGTGCGCGAGATTATGGTTATTTCAAATGACTTTATCTCATTTGATGCGCCAATTTCTAACAGCACAGCTTCTCATGAAGATACTGACAAAACAGTCGGTGATGCAATTATGGACGAAAGACAGGTTCCGCTTGAGGAACAGGCAATTCAGGAAAATCTCAAGACTGATGTTCAGAAAACATTGTCTACGCTGCCTCCGCGCGAAGCAGAAATTCTCCGCTACCGTTTCGGCTTTGACAACAAAGAAGAGCTTTCTTTGCAGTCTGTCGGCAAATTGATGAACATTACAAAAGAGCGCGTACGCCAGATTGAAAAGAGCGCATTTATGCACATGCGCCAATACAACAGAAGAATAAGACTAGAAGGCTACATGGCTTAAAACTTTATAGAGTATCCTGAAAGGCGGAAGGCTGCATGCTTTTCCGCCTTTTTTTTGTGCGTTTAGAGCGCAGACTATGCGCCGGGGTGAGTGCGTCTTATGTATTCAAATGCCTCGGTTCTTGCCACATTCATTATGGCTTCATCGCGGACAGGGTCAGCAATAGACAGCGTAAGATAGCCGGACTGCTGCACACCGAGCACTTCGCCAGGTCCGCGCAAGCGCAAGTCTTCTTCCGCAATAAAAAAGCCGTCATTACTTTCAAAAAGCGCCTTAAGCCTTGATTTTCCGTCTTCTGTAAGTTTTTCTGAATAAATCAAAAAGCAGTGAGACTGAAGGCTGCTCCGTCCTACACGCCCGCGGAGCTGATGCAATGCGGCAAGCCCGAATCTTTCAGCGTGTTCAATTACCATGCAGGTGGCATTAGGCACATCAACACCGACTTCTACAACGCTTGTCGCGACCAGAATCTGAATCTTATTCTGGTTAAACTGCGACATTATTTCGCGCTGTTCGTTTTCTTCGATTTTGGAATGAATAAGCGCAATCTTATATTCCGGGAAAATCTTTTTAGACAAAAATTCATACATCTGCTCGGCAGACTTTAAGCTGTTGCCGCGGTCTTCGTCTGTGTCACCCTGCTCAATTAGCGGATAGACAAAATAAGCCTGTCTGCCCTGTTGCAGCTCTGCACGTACATAGCGGTAAACGTTTTCTTCGCTGCCCTGCTTTGTCAGATGTGTCTTTATCGGCAGGCGCCCTGACGGCATAGACTTTATCACAGAAATATCCAGGTCGCCGAAAACGGACAATGCAAGTGTCTGTGGAATCGGCGTTGCAGACATCATCAGAAGATTTGGCGTTATATAGCCTGTTTCTGCTGTATCTGCCGCGCGCCGCCCTTTTTCAAGAATCGCATTTCGCTGCAAAACGCCGAAGCGGTGCTGTTCGTCTATTACAGCAAGCCGCAAGTCTTTGTACTGCACGTTATGCGAAAAAAGCGCGTGTGTTCCAATAACAAGCTGAATATTTCCGTTTTTAAGTTCTGTCAAAAGCAGATTGCGCCCGGCAGCCTTTATGTTGCCTGTAAGAAATGCAAGTGAAACTCCGGCGTTCTGCAAAAGCTTTGCGGCATTTTCGGCGTGCTGCCTTGCAAGAAGCTCAGTCGGCGCAAGCATAGCGCACTGTCCGCCGTAATCTATGACTCTGAGACATGCAAAAAAAGCCACAAGCGTCTTGCCCGAGCCTACATCACCTTGAAGCAGACGCGCCATAGCGTACGGCTTTTTTAAGTCGTAAGAGCGGTCAATATCGGCGTTCATCTCGGCTATAACTTTTTTCTGGTCTATTGTAAGCTCAAACAGCAAAGACTCAAGCACTTTTTTCTGGCGCGGAGAAAGCCCGTCTAAGAAACATGCCTCTATAATCGCTTTTGCAGAATCAGAATCCGGCGCGCCATTTGTGTTTTCTCTTGAAAGCGCGGCTTCTTCTAAAATAGATGAAGATGACGCAAAAATTGAATCATCAGGCAGTTTTCCGCGGTGCGCCAAAGAGCGCATTCCAATCTGAATCTGAAACTGATAAAGCTCTTCAAAAATCAGCGTGATTCTGGCACGTTCAGCTTCCTGCATTGTCTTCGGTATATGCATAGCCGTAATGCACTCTGCCTTGTGCATAAGCTTGTGCTTTGCGATTATTTCCTCTGGAATTTCGTCTGAAATGCCTTTAGCGTATTCTTTTATGGCGCGTGCGACCGCCTTTCTTATGGCTGTCTGGCTCAAGCCCGCCGTCAGCGGATAAACGGCAAGAATCTTTTTTGAGCTGAAATAATCAGAATATTTTTGCGTTGACTTGGTTTTAGCAAAATCGGCCTCTAGCTCAAGAGCCGTTTCTGACGGTATAGACTCAGCCTCAAATGCAGAAGACTGAATATTGCCGTAGCGCATACTGAAAGAGCCGTTAACGCGCACAGAAAAACCTACAGCAAGTGATTTTTCAAGAAACGGTCTGTTAAAGCAGACAAGCTCGGCACGCGCAGAAAAATCTTCGATTATCACTTTCAGCGTCCGCATGTTGCCATAGCCGAACCATTCGTGGGCAACAACTTTTGCTACAGTATTCACCTTGCCATGCTGAAAATCCTTAAGCGGAACATATTTGGTTCGGTCGTCAAAGCTGCGCGGCCAATAGCTTAGCAAATCACCGACAGTGAAAATGTTCAGATGAGAGAAAAGCTTTGCAGTTGATTCGCCTACCCCATGAAGCGAGGTAACAGGAACGGATATTTCACGCAGCTTCATATAACATTTTCAGTCTGTCAAAACGGGAGTTTCAAAAAAAAGTTGGCAATAACTCCCATTAAAATTATCTCAATCAGAATGTGAGACAAAATAAGAGCCACAAGTGTCACTATAAGAACAGTCTGATATTTTACGAATTTTTTCGGGAAAACCATGTTTGTCAGCCTGTAGGCAACAGGCGAAATCATTTTGTCAATCTGGCTCCAGATTGGAGATGTGTCTCTGTTGATGACACTTACAATAAGCCGCACAAAAACAACAATAATAAGTACAATCAGCACAGCATGAATTACAGACCAACACAATCTGATTATCTCTGCAAGTATTATGCCGACAGAAAATCTGCGGGTGCTTACAATGCCCTGCAAAACCGAAGAAATAATTACAAGCACTCCTATTGCAAGAATCGGTGTAAAATCCAAAGGGCCGGTTCTAAGAATACGGATTTTCTTAAAAAGATTCAGATAAGGATCGCAAATTTCAGCCAATATTTTGCCGAATTTTGAATATTCCAATGAAGGAATCCATGTCAAGATAATTCTGATAAACAAAATCAATGTATAAAATGAAATAATCACTGACAGATAGTTTAAAATATTAATAAACATACAAAAACCTCGTATTTTTTAATGCCTTGAGTGATAACCGGCTCTTCTATAATTATACTAAAAAATCATCAGCGTGGCAGATTTTTTTGCAGCCATATTTTAGATTAAATCCATTATTCTTTCCATACGCTTTCAACAAAAGAAATATTCTTTATGCCTTCAAGAAATTCATTATTTGAAGGAACTGTAAGCTGCTGGTTTGCCATAACAACATATTTTTTGCTGCCGTATTCAAGATGGAAATAAACCGCGCAATTACCTTCCTGCTCAAAAAGATAATTCTTAAGCGGCATAATATCCCGCTCGGTCTTTATGCCGTTTTCAAGCTTAATATGAATTTCTTTTATGGCGCGCTCCTGCAAATCTTTTGGGTCAACAACCTCGTCTACCAAAAAAGAAGGCGTCTCTCTTGATAAGTCAACTTTTCCCTTAAAACCGAAAACTCCGTCAATTTTAAGGACGGAATTATATTTTTCCCATGTTCTTTGAAAGAAAGTCAGATCAATTGTGCCGTTTATGTCCTCAAACTGACAGAACGCCATCAGACTGCCCTTTTTGGTGGTAAATGTCTTTATGCTTTTAAGCATTCCGACTATTGTATAGGTTTTGCCTTTCTGGGCACGTGACGGCTCTGCAATGTTTATAGTCTCTGCTTTTTCAATTATGCTGCGGTACTCATCAAGCGGATGACCTGAAATATAAAAACCGATGAGCTCTTTTTCAATTGCAAGTTTTTCCTGCAAAGTCCATTCTTCCGCCTGCTGAAACACAAAATCAGCATATTCTTTTTCGCCTGCATCTTCAAAAAGACTTACCTGACCGTAGCGAGTATCTTCTTTTTTCTGGTCGGCATAGGTCATAGCCTGCTCCATATTAAGCAGAAGCATTGAGCGCGGAATTGTATCAACCTTGTCAAAACAGCCGGTCTTTATCATTACTTCTATTGCTTTTTTGTTTACGGTATGCAAGTCAACGCGGTCAAGAAAATCCATAAAGCTCTTGTAAGACCCGTTTTTAGTGCGCTCTTCTACAATTAAGTCGGCTGCTGCATCTCCAAGCCCCTTTATACCAAGCAGACCGTAAACGATGCGTCCGTCAACAACATCAAAAACCTTGTCTGAACGGTTTACGTCAGGCGAGTCTATGGCAATGCCCATAGAACGGCCTTCGGCGATATATTCAGGCAGCTTGTCTGTGCTCGTAATTTCGTTGGTCAAGTTGGCGGCAATAAATTCAGCCGGAAAATGCGCCTTAAGATAAGCTGTACGGTACGCAACAACAGAATATGCCGCCGCATGGCTCTTGTTAAAACCGTAACCGGCGAACGGAACCATTATTTCGAAAATTTCACCAGCATGTTCCGCCGTAAAGCCGTTCTTTATTGCACCCTGAATAAACTCTTCTTTTTTCTGCATAAGAACATCGAGTTTCTTCTTTCCCATAGCACGGCGGAGCATGTCAGCACCGCCGAGCGAAAAGCCTGCAATGCGCTGTGCAACCTGCATTACCTGTTCCTGATAAACCATAACGCCGTATGTTTCTTTCAAGATATCCTCAAGACATGGGTCCGGGTACGTAATTGTAGCAGGATTCCGCTTACCTTCAATGTACTTCGGAATATAGTCCATAGGACCCGGGCGGTAAAGCGCGTTCAAGGCGACAACATCTTCTATGCAGCGCGGCTGTGCCTCGCGGAGAATCTTCTGCATTCCGGGGCTTTCAAACTGAAAGACTGCAACGGTATCACCGCGGCAGAACAAATCAAATGTTTTTTCGTCTTCTTCTGAAACTTCATCTGTCTTAAAATTTTCAAATCCAGGGCGCTTGCGTATAATGCGCTCGGCATATTTGATGAGCGTGAGCGTCTTGAGTCCCAAATAGTCCATCTTTACAAGGCCGCACGGCTCAATTATGTCCATTGTGTACTGAACCGCGACTTTGCCGGTCTTTGAGTCTTTGTAGACAGGTGCCCATTCCGGCAGTTCGCTTCTGCCGATTACAATGCCCGAAGCATGAAGCGAAGTATTGCGGTTTACGTCCTCAAGCTTGAAGCAGAGGTCAAAAAGCTCTTTGTAGCGCGGGTCATCTCTGTAAGGCTTTAGCTGACCAAAATCGGGATGATCCTCATTAGGGTCTGCAAATGCATCTTTCAAATGTACCTTCATTCCTTCAGGCACACCCTTTTTGAGCATGTTCACCTCAGCCAGCGGAATTCCTAAAGCGCGTCCGACATCGGCTATAACAGCTTTTGCTTTCAGTGTACCGAATGTTACGATGTGCCCAACCTGCGGGTCGCCGTACTTTTCGCGCGTGTAGGCGATAACGTCCTGCCGTCCTTCGAAACACATATCAACGTCAAAATCAGGCATACTGACGCGCTCCGGGTTCAAGAAGCGCTCAAAAATCAATTTAAACCTGAAAGGGTCAATGTCGGTAATCGTCATGGCATAAGCTACAAGAGAGCCTGCACCAGAACCGCGGCCTGGGCCGATTGGTATTCCATGCGTCTTTGACCAGTTGATAAAATCCCATACTATAAGGAAATAGCCCGAAAAGCCCATCTGAAAAATAATGCCAAGCTCGTAAGAAGCGCGGTCAACAATTTCCTTTGTAATCACCTTATAGCGCTTCCGCAAGCCTGTCTCAACAAGATGAAGCACATACAAATCCTGTGTCGCAAACTCTTTCGGAATCTCGTAAACAGGCAGACAGTCTTTTAACTGCTGCGTCTTGTACTGCGGAATCGTGAGATCGCACATGTCGGCGATGCGCTTTGTGTTTGTAATCATCTCCGGGTAATCGGGGAAAAGCTGCGCCATCTCGTCGCCGCTTTTCATGTAGAACTGACCGCCGGCGTAAGCTTCTGCACCATGCGGCTCGCTTCTAAGCTTTTTTCGTCCTACACAGAGCAGAATATCCTGTGCGGCGGCATCGTCCGGGCGCGCATAGTGTATATCGTTTGTAACGACCATCGGAACGCCGAGCGTCCGCGCCACATCAATCAGCATTGGCGCAACCCTGCGCTGATCTGGAATTCCATGATCCTGCAACTCTATGTAATAGTTTTCAGCACCGAAAATTTCTCTATATGTCAAGACGAGCTCTTCAGCTTCTTTCCGTTTGCCAGCAAGCAAAAGCTGCGGAAGCTGACCTGCAAGACAGGCTGAAAGGCAGACAAGTCCGCCATTGTACTTTTTGAGAAGATCAAGGTCAATTCTCGGCTTATAGTACATTCCCTCTGTAAAGGCGCGGCTCGTCAGCATACAGAGGTTTTTGTAGCCTTCCACATTTTTTGCAATTAAAATCAGGTGATAATAGCGGTTTCCATCTTCAGAGCCTTTCTGCTCGTGTCTGCTTCCCGGCGCAACATAGAATTCGCAGCCGACAAGCGGATTGATGCCTGCTTTATGGCAGGCCTGCTCAAAGCGCAGAGAACCGAACATATTGCCGTGGTCGGTCAGAGCAAGGGCTGTCATGCCCAATTCTTTGGCGCGGTCAATCAATGTTGTTATTTTAGAAGCGCCGTCAAGCAGCGAATAATCGGAATGGACGTGGAGATGGACAAAATCATTCATGTTTTTCAGTCTACCACAAACGGCCGCTTTTTTGAAGCTGATTAACTTTTTTTCCTTGACGATAGGACGGCAAAATTCGTATATTTAATGTAAAGGATATAACGTCCAAAAATTGTATTTTACTCGGAGGATATATGAAAGTCAGACCATTAGCAGACCGCGTATTGGTAAAAACTGAAAAAACTGAATCTAAGACCGCAAGCGGCATCATCATTCCAGATACAGCACAGGAAAAAACACAGACTGCTGTTGTTATTGCTGTAGGCGATGACAAAGAAAAAATCAAGGTAAAAGCCGGTGAGCGCGTTATGTATGACAAATACGCAGGCACATCAATCAAAATTGACGGCGAAGACCATCTTATTTTGAAAGCAGCAGATATTATTGCTGTAATTGACTAAGGTTTATCAGCATAAAAAAAGGACTTGGCAAAGCTGCTAAGTCCTTTTTTTATAAGGTTCTTAATTTGCTAAGCCTTCAAGCCTCTTGTACAGCAGGCGGGCTTTTGCATGTTCAGGATTCAACTGCAAACAATAAGACAGACACATCAAGGCGTTTTTCATATCTTTTTGAGATGCATAGACGCAGCCCATTCTGTATTGAATTTCTGCCTTTATAATCTCATCAGAAGTAAGCCGCAAAGCTTTATTGTATAATTCAAAAGCATCCTGTAAGTGAGACTCAGAATATTTTATCAAGCCATAATTCATCAGCACAGGAACACTTTTTGTATTATGCTTTACCAGATTTTCGTACAGGCGCACAGACTGTTTGTAATCCGGCGTGAGTTCATTTGGCACATTAATCGCAGAAAGATATGCTGCATATTCACATTCCAGAGCAGACAATGAATCAGCATTCACTTTAGAGATATCACTGCCATATTTGTGTGCCAGAAATTTGTTGAACAATGACTGAGCTTCTTCATAGCGCTTTAATTTACAAAGAAGCCATACTGCATAATGCTTTAAATTTTCGTTTTCAGGGTATTTTTCAAGCAGAAACCAAACATCAACAAGCTTTTCGTCGTTTGATTTTTCTGTGTTTTTCCACTGCAATTTTGCACGTTCTACTGTTATTGCCTCATCGCCGGTTGTAGCAATCAGCTCTTCCATGCGGGCAAGCGCGTCCTCAACAGGAACAACAGGCGCGGCATCTTTCTGCTCCATGCTCAAAGATTTAAAGCCTGCATTTCTTACAGCAGAAGTTATCGCGTCCTCTTGTTCGCGGTGCGTAATGTCATAGGCGTAATTTCCATAAGCGGCAAGACCGGGCACATAATCCGGAAAGTATTTAATAAGCAGAATCAGAAACTCGCCGCGCTCTGCCTGCATGCCGTTCAAATCAGCATAGTGTGCCAAGTTATAATAAGGCACAGGCGAAATGCCGGGATCGTATTTCAGCGATTCTTTCCAGTATTCAAAAGCCGGTTTCTGCTCGTCAAGATAAAGCGCGGCATCAGCCTTCAGAATCATTACTTCGGCAGAAGGTTCCATTGACGACAAATCAATATATGTCTGCGTAAAATTGCCTGCGTCATAAGAGATTAACGCCCAGAAAAGTTTGTCTTCGTTATAGTTTGTTTCGCCGTAAGGGTGCAGCGCAAGTGCTTCCTGAATAAAACCGTTGTACGCTTCAATTACAGCCGCGTTGCGCAAATACTGGTCGTTGCCTGTCGCATAAGCTGCATCGCAAAAACTCTGAACAAATTCTCTCTTCAAATAGTTATTTTCTGCTTTTGCTTTTTTTAACCGCAGTTCACTTAAAATTGAACCGTATGGAGTTTTCTCAAGTCTTGAGGCAACTTTAAGTGCTTCGTCATAGTTTTTTTCTTGAATAAGATGATGTGCATAAACCGCAGCAACTTCTGCATTATTCGGACATTTCTTATAAGCCTTCTTCATAAGCTTTCCGGCTTCTTTTGTATTGCCGGTACGCAGATAACGCTTGTAAATCGCAAACCATTCGTTAGGTTCAGATGCTACGCTTGAAGCTTCTTTGAGCAAATCATTCGCTTCTTTCATCTGCCCCAAAGATATTAAAGAATCCACATTATCCATTGATGTTGCAAATGAAAAGTTAGCCGACTGTTTTTTACAGCCGGTTAAGCACAAAAGACAAATACTAATGAATAAAACAAAAAAAAGACCCGCCTGAAAACAGAGAGTCTTTTTTTTATTATTGAGGCAAAATCTGCTTTTCATAATTTTCCTTATGCAGTTCGGCAGGATTTTTTTATGCTGTCTAAAATAGCATTTATAAATTTAAAGGAATCATCTGAACCGTATTCCTTTGATATATCAACAGCTTCATCAATAATTATGGTTGACGGCATATCCTGCTGAAAAATCAGCGGGTAAACGCTTATCCGCAAGACTGCCAGATCAACCTTATTCAAGCGGGAAAAATCCCAATTAGTAAGATGAGACTTGATAGTCTCATCTACTTTTTCAATATTCTCAATAGTTCCACTGATGAGCATACGCGAGAATGAAAGATTATCATCTCCAAGCTTTGCCTGCGTCTGCTCATCAACCCATGCAAATTCAAGCAGTTCTTCAAGAGGGATGTTATTCACATCCCACGAATACAATGCCTGAAATGCAATTATACGGCTTTTTCTTCTGGCCACAGAAACTCCCTACCAGGTAAGTAACTTATCAAGAGCTGCGCCGGTTTTTTCCATTTTGTAGTTTGCCGGAACTCTAAGCTCTTTTGTAACATCTGCAAGAGCATTCTGGAAAATCATATTCCGTTTTTCTTCAATAAGATTTCCTTTTACATACTCATAAATTGTTACAGCCTGACCAGGTGTTACAGGATCACTCAAAGTCAACATTTTAGCATCATATTTATCAAGAATTATATAGAACTGATAATCTGTTTCATTCTCAGAAACTTCAGAAACAAAGCCCTTTGAATTCTTGAACATGTCTAATAATGTAGCATAATCAATTCCAAGCTGTGCAGCTGCAGAAGGAATTTTACTTATATAAAACGGAGCACAAGTGAATTTTTTAGAAGATTCCATCTGTTTTGTCATAGAATCTGTAGTCAGTTTCTTAGCTTTATAATCATTATATAAAGAAGTACATAAAGCTTTTGCAGCAGAAGGGTCTCCTTTTTTTGGAACAACTACAACAAAAAGCTTCATCGTATCACTCTGAACAAATGCTGATTTATTGATTTCATACGCATTACGAACTTCAGCATCAGAAACTGTAGCACCTTCAATCTCTTTCTGCTTGAGAGATACAACATAACGCTGTGCAATAAGCTGATTCTTCAAAAAAGCCTTGTACTCATTAACAGTCATTCCCATCTGTTCTTTCATGTACTGGTCAAATGATTTTGATAATTCTGACTGAACCAATTCACCGAATTCTTTTTCAGTAACTTCTCTACCAGCCATATTTGAAAGCATCCCAGTAAAATACTGATCAAGCTCAGAATCTGTAACAGTGACTCCGCTCTTTATTGCTTTCTGAACAACTAGACGTTCATCAATCATTGTATCAAGAATTTCTTTTTTCTGGTCAAGTGTAAAACTACTAAGACCAGACTGTTTCTGGTAAACATCAACACGCGCTTTCAACTGACCAAGTGTAATTGTTTCAGATTTGTTTACTTTAATTGTTGCCAGTGCCTGCAAATTGTTCTGTGCGAAAACAGCACCTGCTGTTGCAACAAGAAAAACAAAAAACAAAATATTTCTTTTCATGAAAAAACCTCTTTATTCTTCAATAAAAAGCAGACTTACGATAAATAGTGCAAGATTGCTTTAAAAATAACAAAACAAGAAAACAAAAGTTACAAAAAAATCTGAAACTTTTATTTTCATTTTTTTAATAACCTGCAAACTGCAAGTACGCTTTATTTCAAAACAGCCTTAATTCTGCGGACACCCGCTGAAGAAGACTGTTCCTTCGTAATAACGAATGTACCGAGGGTTCCGGTATTTTCAACATGAGGACCGCCACAGACCTCTTTTGAAAAATCACCGATTGTATAAACCTTTACATTCGATTCGTATTTTTCACCAAAGAGAGCAGTTGCACCGCTCTTTTTAGCATCATCTAAACTCATAATCTCCATTTTGACCGGAAGGTTACGTTTTATCTGCTCATTTACGATATTTTCTACCTGTTTTATCTCTTCTTTTGTCATTGGAGCAGGATGAGAAAAATCGAAGCGCATGCGCTCTTCTGTAATGTTAGAGCCTTTCTGTGCAACATGCGGGCCGAGCACCTGACGCAGCGCAGCCTGAAGAAGGTGCGTAGCTGTATGATACTTTGTCGTAATCTCAGAACGCTCTGCAAGACCGCCCTTGAATGTGCCTGCACTCTGAGTTCTTGAAAGTTCCTGATGCTTTCTTTCTGCTTCTTTAAAACCCTCTACATCAACTGTAAAGCCGTTTTCTGCTCCAAGTTCCTGTGTAAGTTCCAGAGGAAAACCGAAAGTATCATAAAGACGGAAAGCAACTTTGCCGGAAATCTCTTTCTTAGGATTTTTCATAAGATTAGGCAGAAGTTTCTGGAATTCAGCTTCACCCTTCTTCAAAGTATCGCGGAATTTGTTTTCTTCTGCTGTAAGCTCTTTGAAAACCTTTTCTTTGTTTTCTTCAAGTTCGGGATAAGCACATTTGAAATTTTCAACAACAGCTTCAGCAATTTCTGCCAAAAAGGCGCGGTCAATGCCGAGCTTCATACCATGACGGACAGCACGTCTGATAAGGCGGCGCAGAACATAGCCTGCACCCACATTACTCGGTGAAACGCCTTTCTGGTCACCAAGAATGAATACAGCAGAACGTGAATGGTCGGCAATAATGCGGACGCTCTTGTCTTTTTCAGCATCTGTGCCATAAGTATAGTTCGAAAGTTTTTCGATTGTATTAATAATTGGTTCAAAAACTTCTGTAAGATAAACAGAATTTTTGCCCTGAAGAATACAGTTTGTACGCTCAAGACCCATTCCAGTATCAACATTCTGCTTAGGAAGCGGAACAAGGGTGTTCTCGTCAATGCGGTTAAACTGCATAAATACGTTGTTCCAGATTTCCATCCAGTTTTCTGGGTCTGTGCCTTTGTTAGAGCCTACAGGTGGCAGACCTTCGCCAACCCAGTAGAAAATCTCTGTATCTGGGCCGCATGGACCAGTCGGACCTGCTGCCCACCAGTTGTCGCTTGCAGGAAGATAAGCGATTTTATCTTCAGGCATGCCGTTCTCTTTCCAATAAGAAGCGGCGTCTTCATCACGCGGTGCATTAGCATCACCGGCAAATACAGTTACTGATATTTTGCGCGGATCAAGTGCAAGCCAGTCTTTCGATGTAAGAAATTCGTAAGAAAAAGCAATTGACTCTTTTTTGAAGTAATCGCCCAAAGACCAGTTGCCGAGCATTTCAAAACAAGTCAAATGAGAAGGATCGCCAACCTCGTCAATATCGCCGGTACGAACACATTTCTGATAATCTGTAAGACGTGTGCCGGCAGGGTGTTTTTCACCAAGCAGATAAGGAACTAAAGGATGCATACCCGCAGTTGTAAACAAAACTGAAGGATCATTTTCCGGAATCAGAGATTTGCCGGAAATTTCAGCGTGTCCTTTACTTTTAAAAAAAGCGATGTATTTTGAACGCAATTCATTAGCTGTCATAATTAGCTATTTTATGAAAAGACAAGCTTGAATGTCAACAGCCCGACAAGAAAATGGCTTGAAGAATTAAGCGAAAAACTGTTATCATCTTGCCAATGAAACGATTTACAACCATTTTTTTTGTAATAACAGCTTTAGCAATTGTTGTTTTTTCCGTCTACACTTATAAAAGACCGAAAGAACCTGAATATAAGACAATACGGGCAAAAATTGTAAAGCCCAACGTACAGCAGACAGTTTCTGAAACAGAAGAAATTATCGTTGATGAAACAGAGGCGGAGCTTCAGACATCGCTGATTGAACTTCAGCCGGGCGAAACCCTTTTGAATGCACTTTCTATAGACATGAATAATGACGCGTTCGATGACCAGATTATCAGCATAAGAAAGAACAATTCACCGTCAATTTATCTGGTTACGGGTATATACAATCCTAAAAAAAAGATATACGAGCGCACAAGCGAAATTGAAACTGAAATTACACAGACCAATACATTTTCATTTTCAGTTCTGGATATGACAGGCGACCACATAAACGCCCTTACATACACAGGCTTAAACGAAAAAGAAGAAACTGTTCTCAAGGTCTTTTTGCCAGATTTGGAAAGCAAAAAATTCAAATACACACCGATTGCCGAATTTGAAGCGGACGCAACCATCTTTATTCAGCAGCTGCAAAGAAGCGACCCGTATTCATTCTCGCAGACACAGGGCGAAAGTTTTCCTATATGGGTTTATAGTTCCGATACCTCAAAAGGCAAAGATTCGCTCGACCAGATTCAGACAATGTATGACTGGGACAGATTTGCAAAAAAATATATGAAAGTTTCAGAGAACCGCGTAGCAGGCAAAAAAATTGCTGCCGCCGAGCTTCTAAAAATTCAGGACGGAACGCCACAGACTTTTGAAAGATTTTTGGACGGGCTTTGGTATAAATCTTCAGCAGACGATTCAAACCTGCGCTATGTCTTTTTTAATGCGGAAAAAAGGGAAATCATCTTTTCTGCTGATAAAACACAGGAAATTTACCACTGGAATACAACTTCGCTAAGGCGCAGCGGTGCAAACCTTTCAATGGTGAATAATTCAGTTACAAGCCTTGTCCGCCGCTTTGACGTATCTTTGAACGACATAGACGAAATCAAGGTAAAAGTAAATGACGAAGTTAAAATGGCAATAACCCAAGAAACACTGTGGGACGGCACTTATAAGAAAATCAGCCTTCAGTCGCTCAACAGTCAGCAAAATGGCTTTGATTCAGAAATACTAAAGAGAATTGAATCAAGCAGCCATATATGGACAACGAACACAAACGCGTCTGTTACCATAAAAAACGGACAGTATACCGCAACAAATGAATCATGGACAGCAAACGGCGCGGTAACTTCACTTAGAATAAAAGGCACAACGCTGCTTCAGTTCAAGGCTTTTAGCGAGGAGAAATTTCTGCATGGATATTATCTGCCGGGATTTGCAACAACACAGAACGGCACAGAAATCCGCGAGACGCTGACGCTTACACCTGTTTCAATTACCACAGACGGATACACAAATATTGCCGCCCCTGTAATCAAACTTGAACGCGTAATCCCCGCCGCCGGCCAATAAACTTTCAAAGATTGTCGGGTCACACCCGACAATGACAGGACAGCACCGCAAAGCTTGCAAGGTTTGTCCAAAGCCTTTTGAGTGCGAACTGTGCACCGTTTACCAGTTTGTGCAAAGCACAAACTGGCAGGGTTTGCCGCACAAGCTGATTCCGTAGAACCAGCCCAATCGCAAACCCGTTAGTCTTCAAACACAGGATAGCACTCAAAACCGGCATTGCGCAAAGCCTGAGCCACAGAGCCGTCGGTTTCTCTTACGACAACAGCGGTGTAATTATTGCCGCTCGGCTTTGTCTGTTTTAAGACTTCTGGCTTAAACCCAGCCTCAATCAAGCGCTTAATGCAGTTTTCAGCGTTATTTTCATCTTTGAAGAGACCGACCTGCTGCCACACCACTTTCTGATTTTCCGCTTTTTTTGCGGCGGCAACAGCGTTTTTGTTTACATAGCGCTCGGCGGCCTTTTTTGCGTCAAAGCCTGAATTCATGCGCGGAATAAAGTAAAAATACGGTGCAGGCATAACTTCTGCCCTGCCGTTGGCACAGGCTGCTTCCGGCGTTGAGGCATAATCAGTCTCAAGCTTCTGTGCATAAGCAGGGTCGCCGGTAAGCCACCACAACGAGAACAGCACAGAAGGCTTTTCGCATTTCATAACAGGATCATCGAGAAAGTTTTTTAAATGCCCGATAGGTGTTTCAAGCTCTTCTTCTGAAGAAGCTTTTAAAATGCCGCACCAGACGGCGAGCAGCTTTGCCTTAGCCCCGGACGCATCTTCGCTTTCAATTGCAAGAACAGAATCAAGCACGCTTTCTGCGGTTGCAGTCTCGCCGACAGCAAGAATACACACCGCCGCATCAAGCCGCACATCAACATTCGGCACAGTCTTATCAAGTGCAATTACAACCGAATAAGATTCATACGCTTCTTTATAAAGAGCTGCCTGCTGCTGAAGCTGTCCCAAAAAGAGCATGACAGCTTTCTGCTCGTCAACGCTCTGAACACCGGGCAAGGAGCTCTTAATATAGCTTATTGCGCTCTCAACAGTGCCTGTCTTAACAGCATTTGTAATAATCTGCGAAGTATCTGCAAAACTAAACTTTGAGACAAGCATAAAAAGCAGCATACAGACTGTAATTTTAGAGCGGCACTTTTTGTGCAAAACCTGTTTTTCCATATTTTCAGTCTTCCACAATATTTTCTTTAGATTTGTTTTCATCAGTCTCAGGCTTTTCTGGCACGGCATCTATTTTTTTTGCCCTGCCCCAAAAGAAAGACTTCTTCTCTCGTTTGTTTTTCGGCATTTTTTTCTGTCTAAGCCACATTGCTTTTTGGGCTTTCAGCGCCTCAATCTCTGCAGCAGCTTCCTGCGCTTTTTTAACAGCAGAATCTCTGCCAATCGTGAAAGGCAGAACAAAAAGAATACCCACGCAAAAAGAGACAAACATCGTTACAAAGACAGGTACATTCTGAAAAGTAACAAAAACCAGAGAAACGCCGCAGCGGTTATCAATGTTTACAGCGGCAAAAACTATTGCGAACAACAAAATCAAAACAAGCTTAATTAAGCGCCATGGCATTTTTATCGCTCCTTTTTGCTGAACTTTTGCCTTTGCAGGCTTTTCTTCAGGCAAATCAGTATTTACAGCGTCTTCCAATTTTTTTTCAGCTTCATTTTCTGCTTTTTTCTGAAACAATTTCATAACACACCACCTTGAACATTTCTATTGTTTTTCATCAGTGTCTATAAGTTTACCCCTGAATGTATTTCCGTTCAATTCATCTAGCGAAACATTGACAAAACTGCCTATCAGAGATTTGTCACCTTTGAATACGACACGCTCATCGCGTTCTGTTCTGCCCAAAAGCTCTGAACTGTCGCCGCGGCTTTCAGCTTCAACAAGCACAAGCACCTTCTCACCGATTCTCTGCTCAAGCTGTTCTTTTGTAATGCCAAGCTGCACTTCGATTATCTTTGCTACGCGGCGTTTTTTCTCTTCCATTGGAATCTGATTTTTCATGCTGAAAGCGACAGTGCCCTCGCGAGGGTTGTAGTAATACATATATGCGGCTTCGTAGCGCACCTGCTGCATAAGCGAAACAGTCTGCTCAAAGTCTTCTTCAGTCTCGCCGGGGAAACCGACAAGAATGTCTGTAGAAAGCGAAACATCCGGGATGCGCTTTCTGATTTTATCGACAAGCTCAAGATATTGTTCGCGCGTATATTTGCGGTTCATCGCCTTAAGCACAGCAGTTGAACCGTTCTGCACAGGCAGGTGAATATGGCGGCACAAGACGCGCTCTTTGGCAATTATATCAATAAGCCTGTCAGACAGGTCTTTCGGGTGGCTTGACATAAAGCGCACCCAGCCTATCGAAGATTTGGTCTCGCGAATATGAACGGCTATGCGTTCAAGCAGCTCAGGGAAATCAACAAGATGAACAGTGCCGTCCGATAAAGTTTCTTCAAATCTATAAGAATTTACGTTCTGACCGAGAAGCGTAACTTCTTTTACGTTTTTGGCACTGAGCATGTCAATTTCTTTTAAGATTTCATCAGCAGGGCGCGAGATTTCTCTACCGCGCACATAAGGCACAATGCAGTAAGAGCAGAAATTGTTGCAGCCATGCATGATAGGCACAAAAGCCTGAAACGCGCCCGGCTCATAAGACAGCGGCGCAAATGAATAGACTGCGTCTTCTTCAAGATTCACAAGCTCCCTGTTCTGCTCAACAGCGTCTATAATGTCCTGAAAATGCTGCTTTTTAAAAGTGCCGACAACATAATCTACAACAGGAAAATCTCTTTTAAGCGAATCTTTAAGCCGCTCTGCCATACAGCCTGTAACAACAAGCGTAAGCTTTTTTACAGGCACTTCGCATGGTCTTGCCTCGCGGTGATTAGAAGCAGGCTGAATTCCGTTGCGCTCTTTCTTCAGTGCCGAATACCAGCCGAGTCTGCCATGGATTCTCGTTTCGGCAGTTGCTCTTACAGAGCAGGTGTTGATAATCACAAGGTCAGCAGTTTCAGCGTATTCAGAGGCGGTCCAGCCGCGCGCCAAAAGCAGCTGCTCTAAAGAAGCAGATTCTGCCTTGTTCATCTGACAGCCGTATGTTTCAAAAAAATATGTCATTAAGATTCCTCATTATATTCAGTGTAGGCATAAGCGTTATGATTGTGTATGCTCTCAAAATTTTCAGCTTCAACGCTGAACCAACTGAACGGCTTTTCCGCATGAGGCTTGTCGCCGGAAGCAAAATCGCGCAAGCCGATGTACACTTCGCGCACAAGATCTTCAACAAAGCGCGGATTTTCATACGCGTGTTCGGTTACATATTTCTCGTCCTCGCGCTTCAAAACCGAATACAAGGCGCATGACGCGCAAGATTCGACAAGCTCGATTATGTCTTCAATCCAGAAAAATGCGGTGTTCTGCACTTTGACTGTAACAATGCCGCGCTGGTTGTGTGCTCCATTCCGGCTTATCGCTTTTGAGCATGGGCAGAGCGTTGTTACAGGCACACTGATGCTTACAAAAAAGTCTGTTTTTTTTGCACCGTCTTTGCCGCCCTGTCTTGCTGTTCCTTCGTAAATACATTCATACGCCATCATACCGCACTGCCCTGTTACAGGCGCTTTTTTCTCTAAATAAAACGGAAATTTCAGCGTACCGAAAGCTTCGGCAGCATCTAATGTTGTGCGTATTTCTTCAAGCATAAGCAGAAAATGCCGCATCGACAGATTTTCATGGTATTTGTGAAAAACCGTAACGAAGCGGCTCATGTGAGTTCCCTTAAAATGCTTTGGCAAATTTACATAGAGGTCAACTGTTGCCGAAGTGGTCTGCGTATGGTTTTTGCGGTCAAGAATATGCACAGGATACTGCAAATTTTTGACGCCGACCTTCATCAAAGGGATTTCTCTGTCGTCTTTCTGCTTCTGAATGTCAATCATTTTGATTCTGCCACATTCTGCGCGGCTTCAAGAACATTCTGCATAAGCATTGCAATAGTCATCGGGCCTACTCCTTTCGGCACCGGCGTAATATATGAAGCTACTTCTTTTGCATTTTCAAAATCAACGTCACCAACAAGACGGAAGCCGCTCTTCTTTGTTGCGTCAGGAATGCGGTTTACGCCGACATCAATGACAGCCGCGCCAGGCTTTATCATGTCGGCGGTAATTACTTTAGGTTTACCGACAGCCGCGACAAGAATATCTGCCTGACGTGTAATTGATGGCAGGTCTTTTGTACCTGTGTGACAGATTGTTACGGTTGCGTTTGTCTCGCGGCGTGCAAGCAGCAGCGAAACAGGCTTGCCTACAATGTTAGAGCGGCCGACGACTACAGCGTGTGCGCCGTCTGTCTTTATGCCCATTGTCTCAAGCAGAACGATAATTCCATGCGGTGTGCAAGGAAGAAAAGCTTTGCGGCCTATTACAAGGTTTCCGACGTTTACAGGATGAAAGCCGTCAACGTCCTTTTCAGGCTTTATTGCCATAATAACTTTGTCTTCGTCAATGTGCTTCGGCAGAGGCATCTGAACGAGAATGCCATGAACAGACGGGTCGGCATTAAGCTCATCAATTATTTTTAAAAGTTCCTCTTCTGAAGTAGATTCCGGCAGCCTTATCGAGCGGTCTTTCATGCCGACTTCGGCGAGAGCTTTTTCTTTGCCTGTTACATAAGAAACGCTTGCCGGGTTTTCGCCGACAAGAATAACAGCCAGACACGGGTGAATGCCTTTTTTAACAAGTTCCGCTGTTTTTTCTGCAACCTGATGCCGTACATCTGCTGCAATCTGAAAGCCATCAATAATCACTGCGCTCATAAAAACTCCTGATTTTAACTATAATAATTTCATTTATTTTTTCAAACTTTGCTCAAAGTGTAACCGTACAAATAGAATAACTGTTAAAATAGATAGTTTTACAAGTGATTCCATAGACAACAAAATGTGAAATACGCTATATTAATAACAGCTACCGTATTTGGTACAATTTAGTGTACTGGTTTTCTGCATTTTTATCCATACATTTTTATAAATTTGCAGAGCCTGAAAACACGCTTATGTTTGTCTGGAATTATTCGCGACAAGAGGATTTATGAAACGTTTTTTTAGTTTTTGCTTTATAGCTTTTTTTGCTTCTATTCTGGTTTATTCTCAAACTTTCAATATTGGCAATGATGACTGGACTAAATCCGGCGGTTCTTTCGGCTTTGAAAATAATAATTCTCAAGCCAATACTTTTGAAACGCCTGAAACAGAAGACGACTGGGGTGACGCAGACGAAGACTGGGGTGAAACAGAGGACGAAGACAAAGCTACAAACCTCAATGTAACAGATTTTACGCTTAACTCATACGGCGATCAGAACATACATGTTGGTCTTGCCGGAAACTATGCGCTTACACCATATAATTTGAACTGGGGTGGTAACATCCAATTAGGCTACAACTTTTTTATCGACTCGCTTTTTTCTATTGGCGGCAACATTAACTTTAATTACCACAGAACAAGAGGCAGTAATGTATTTTATAATGTTCCTATGATGGCAAAAGGCTCAATAAACCTCGCAGTCGGACGATATGAGATTCCTATTTCGCTTTCTGCAGGTGTTACTTTACAGTCTTACTTAACAAGGTTTTATTTTGGTCCAATTGCAAAGCCTGAAATTGGTTTTTTCTATAGGACAAATTCAGAGTGGTCTATCGGCGTTACACTTGGTGCATACCTGATGCCACAATACTACATAGGACACCCGGAGAATAACCGCTTCGGTACAACAGTCGAAGCAGGATTAAGCATAAGATATCATTTTTAAAGGAAAGGATTATGAAAAAGCAAAAGTATTTTATACTGTTTTCCATTTTGGCATTAGCCGGCATTTTGTTTTCAAGTTGTGGCGGCGGTGCATCAGGTGGAGCTATTTTTAAAGCAATTGAAGGTGAAGTTAAACTTGGAAAAAAAACAGCTTCATGGGCAATAACTTCCATGGCTTATTATAACGGCAATCTGTATATTACAAACGGACATACGATTTTCACAAAAGGAAAAGGAGCAGGAAGAGGTTGGTCACAGGTATCCACCCAATATGACGGTGCAATAGGTCTTTTAGCTTCTGATGACAATAATCTTTATGTTCTGACATATAAACCCTCTACAGAAGTTACATCAACAAATCAAGACTCTTACAATTATTCTGACGTACAGGTAGTAGTCCTTTATGGACCTTCTAGCGGTACTATAAGCACTTTAAAAAACGTTATGACAATCTTTGATAACAAATCATATAACGGTGGAAGAGAAGCTTTTGCAACTGTATACAGTGGTAATTCAGATGTAGGTGGTACTACATACAAGCTGAATGGGACAGCTGCACCAACATCAAAAGGTTCTGATGCGGCAAGTGCTGTTAAAGTTGGTGGATCTTCTTCTTTATTTCAATCATTTATTTCTACATCAGATTATGATAATCAAAGAGCATGGTATGTTGAATTAACCGGCAATGGTTCATCGTTCAACAAATCTAATACTGGAAAATTCACTATCACAGGTGTAAACGGCGGCCGTACAATTAATTTGGAACAAACTTCTGGTGACGGTCCTCTTTCAGAGAAAAAACATGGTAAAATCACAGGTCTTGCCTATTATGAAGAAACAGTCAGTGGCGAGCAAAAACAATTTTTACTTGTATCTACAACAAAGGGATATTATCGTGTTGCATTGGATGATACAAAGGTTGTAAAAGCCAATCCACATGCTAACGGCGAGCAGCTTGCCGGTATGGGGATTATCGAAGGTGCATTCTGGACATTACCGACAGGTGCAATTTATGCCGGAGTCACAACTGCTGATAAAAACAGATACGGTCTTTGGGCATATTACCCGAATGATGCATGGAACGTGGATTAATCTTCTGATAAAGTCGGACATCATTTAAAGAAAAAAAGCCTTGTTATGAATCTAGAAAACTCATAGCAAGGCTTTTTTATTTTTTTACCGGCTCAATTATTTCTTCGGGAATTTCTTCTCGAATTCAGCAAGAATTGCTTCCGGGGCAGGACGAGCGTCTATGTCAACGAGGTTGCCTTTGTTTTTGTAGAAATCAATAAGCGGAGCTGTAGATTTTCTGTAAACTACGAGACGGTTCTGAATTGATTCAGTCTTGTCGTCATCGCGTGTGTACAACTCACCGCCGCATTTGTCGCATTTTCCTGCCTGTTTTGGCGGGTTAAACTTTACATGGAACATCTGACCGCAGTCTTTGCAGCATACGCGGCCGCCAAGTCTTTCAACAACAGCTTCATCAGCAATGTCAAAGTTTACGGCTGCATCAATTTTAGCAAATGTTTCAAGTGCTTCTGCCTGCGGAATTGTTCTTGGAAAACCGTCAAGGATATAGCCGTTCTTTGTATCTGGCTTTGAAAGACGGTCTTTTACAAGTTCGCATGTAATATCGTCGCTTACCAAGCCGCCCGACTTAATAATAGCGTCAACTTTTTTGCCAAGTTCTGTCTGGTTTTTGATATTCTCGCGGAAAATATCGCCTGTCGAAATATGAGGAATGCCGTAAACTTGTGCAGCCTGTTTTGCCAAAGTTCCTTTTCCTGCTCCCGGTGGTCCTAAAAAGATAAAATTCATAAAATACCTCTGCTTTTATTTTATAAGGATAATAACTCTAACAGCCCCACATTTTCAAGCCATGAAAAAATTTTTAATTTTTTTTCAAAAACACACAAAATTTTAAACTTTTTTTAGATATTCATATTAAAGCAATTGAAAATACAGCAGAAACTTCTGCGTTCGGTGCGTTGCATTGAATCTGGTTTTTAATTGAACAAAGTTTTGAGAGGTTCGTATGAATTTCAAACCTAAAAAGCTGGCAATTATAGCTTTGCTTGTCTTAATCATTTCAGCGGTGCTTTGTGCACAAGCAGCAACAAAGACAGTCTATGTAACTGCGTCAGGCACAAAATACCACACACAGAGCTGCGCTTCGTTGAGCAGAACAAAGGACGTAATTCCAATAGACGAAAAGGAGGCAATCGAGAAAGGCTACAAACCCTGCTCGCGCTGCAAGCCTTAAAGGCATAGCTTTTCCATAAAACAAGAATCTCCTTATAAATTGATTTCATTCATCATGCTGACAGCTACTGACAAGCTAAAACTTGCGGCTGTCAGCTTTTCTTTGCAAGCGAAAAAAAGCCTGCCGTCTGATTCCATTCGAGAGGGATTCTTTTTATTGCGATTGATTCCGCAAGCTCATGCACTTTCTCATAAATTTGAGTTTCAAGCCTTTCTTTCAAGAAGCGGCCGTATTCGGAGTTTTCTGAAAACCAAAGCGAAACATCGTCTTGCGACACAAGCCGCTTTGAAATGATTGTCTTGCTGAAGCCGCTTGCACTGAAGCCAAGCTTTTCTGCCTCTTCTAAGACAGCCGTCTCGTTCCAGCTAAAAAGCGGATGCTCTTTCTGCGTAAAAAAAGCTTCTTCTGCAGCATCAAATGCGAGAAGCACAGACTTAAGCTCTGCATCGATGCGGCGCGTTTTTTCAAGATGCCTTAACAGTGCATCCGCAAAATGCTCTGATTTTTGCGGAATCTTCTGTGCAAAGCATAAAATGCAGTTTTCCGAAAAAGACGGAAGCTGCTCTGCCGCAATACCAGCCTCTTCCAGCGGCTTTGCACCGATTATGCGCTCTTTCCATGTTTCAAGAAACTGAATCATAGAATCTTTAGACGAGAACGGATCTTTTGCAAACACAAAATCGAAAGCCACGTCGCCAAAACTTGAGAATTTTGTGCCGAGAACAGGCCTGTCAATTTCAGCAAGAGTTGAAGCATATTGACTTAGAATCTGCAAGCCTTTTTCGGTTCTGCACAAACCGCCTGTAAAGCCTTCAGGACAGCGGCGCAAAGTTTCCCAGACAAACAGACCGTCGTCAGCACCAAGCACAAGACAGCGGCTGTGGCGCAGAATCTGCACAGAATCAAGCAGACTGTTGCGCAGCTCAAGAAGGCTTTCTGCCCTGCCCTCGTCTGTGCGTTTCTGCCACTGCGCAAGCTTTTTGTTTTCCGGCGTAAACGAGAGATTTTCGCCAGTTTTGTCTGTGCCATGCTTAAGCCGTTCCGCATGCCACCAGTCACCAATCGGGTTGACCATCTCATCATTTTCAGACTGCGCGTCCTCGATTAAAGCTGCAATCTGAAGCTCGCGCCTTGAAAGCACATCTGCGCGGATTGTCTTTTCGTAGCCCTGGTCACTAGGGTTATAGAAAACGCGCCCGTCAAGGCTGTCAGGCAGATACTGCTGTGCAACCCAATGGTCGCGGTAGGCATGAGGATAAAGGTAACCGGCTCCATGACCGAAGCCCTCTGCATCCCGGCTTGAATCGCGCAGATGGTTCGGTACTTCGGCGTCTTCTGCCATAACTGCTTTATGCGCATCAAAATAAGCCATTGCACTGTTAGACTTAGGTGCAGTGGCAAGATAAAGCGCAGCCTGTGTAAGCATGTACTGACCTTCTGGCAAGCCGATTCGGTCAAAAGCGGCGGCACAAGACTCAACCACGCCGATTGCATTCGGGTCGGCAAGCCCAGTGTCCTCACATGCTGAAATGAGCATACGTCTGAAAATAAAGTGCGGATCTTCGCCTGCGCTCATCATGCGCGCCATCCAATATAGCGCGGCATCGGGGTCGCGCCCGCGCAAACTCTTGATAAAAGCACTGATTATGTCGTAGTGATAGTCGCCGTCGCGGTCGTAAAGCACAACCTTGCGCTGAATGCTCTCTTCGGCAGTTTCTTTGCTTATGTAAATCACCGAATTTTCGGGCGGAACGCATGGAACGGCTTCGGGATTCCATTCATCTGGCGTAGTTTCAACGGCAAGCTCAAGCGCGTTCAAAAGACTGCGCGCGTCGCCGTTTGCAGTTTCAACCAGATGTTCGAGAGCGCCTTCTTCAAACTGAACCTGCCAGCGGCCGTAGCCGCGTTCCCTGTCTTTAAGCGCGGCGTCAGCAGCTTTCAAAAGATCGTCATTTGTCAGCGGTTTGAGCTGAAAAACGCGGCTTCTGCTGACGAGCGCCTTATTCACTTCAAAAAACGGATTTTCTGTTGTAGCACCAACAAGAATTATTGTGCCGTTTTCAACCCAGGGCAGAAGCGCGTCCTGCTGGCTCTTGTTCCAGCGGTGAACTTCGTCTACAAAAAGAATTGTACGCCTGCCGTAAAGCCTGTACTGCTCGTCAGCCGCCTTAATTGAATCGCGAATATTCTGAACACCGGCAAGCACAGCGTTCAGTGTGAGAAAATTGCTCTTTGTATGATTTGCGATGACGCGTGCCAAAGTGGTTTTGCCTGTTCCGGGCGGCCCGTAAAAGATTACCGAAGTAAGCTGATCAGCCATAATAGCACGCCTGAGCAGCCTGCCTTTGCCGACAATATGATCCTGTCCGATGAATTCGTCTAAATTGCGCGGCCTCATCCTCGCTGCCAAAGGCTCATGCGATCTGCTTCTCTGCTGGTCAAATAAATCCATAAAAGTATTTTAGCTTTATTTGCGCGGCTGGTGCAAGTGCCGCACAAGCGCATTGCTACAAACTGTGCTTTAAGAAACGCTCGCCGGGCATTTTCTCAAAATAAGATTCAAATTCATGCTTCATGCTGGGCAAGTCTTTTGCGTTATTCACCTGCGTAAAAAGATAATTTGCAAAGCTGAAATTCTTGCAAAAATACGAAAAGAAGCGCTGCGCACGCGAAAGCCAGAATTCTTCGGGCTGGCACTCCATAAGATTTTCGATAAACAGGCTGACAACTTCAAGGCTGTCAATCTGCCCTGCGTCACAAGCCTTTTCTGCAAGCCGCGCTGCAATATCGCCAAAAAGCCAGGGCTTCTGTACCGCCGCACGCCCAATCATAAAGCCCTGAGCAAGCGGCACAGCTTTCTGCACACTGCATAAAGACTGAAAATCAGCTATATCGCCGTTTATGCACAGGCAGATTGAGCTGCCGTATTTCTTTGCCACATATTCAAATAAAGCTTCTGCGTCGCTCCAGTGCGGCGGCCGCTTGAACTTAGCCTTTCTGGTGCGCGGATGAAGCACAATCTGCGACACGCCCTCTGAAACAAGCATGTCTGTAAAGGTACACAATTCATCGAGTTTATAGTCTTCGTCACCGAGCCGCATTTTTACACTGAGGCGCATATTCTCTGGCACAGCCTTGCGCACAAGAGCAAGCATTGCCTGAGTTTCAGCCCTTTCTTTAAGCATCCACGCAATACCTGCGCCCTGCCGCACAATTTCTGGCGCGCAGCAACCCATGTTTATGTCAATGCCTATGCCGCCATATCCGCTGATGATTTTTGCAGCTTCTGCCATCGGCTCGGCTTTTCCGCAAGTAAGCTGCCACACCACACGCTCTGGACATGGCCCCGGACGGACGTAAAACTGTTCAAATTTACCGCCGCCGATAAACGTGGTAGCCTGAATCATTTCTGTATAATATTCACCGCAGGCAGAGGGCGAATAATGTTCAATAATCCGCCGCATTGCTTCATGCGAAAGCGTCGCCATCGGTGCAAAAAGAAGTTTCGACATTCTGTTTCCTGATAAATTTTTATGACAGACTGATATTAAATGCAACAGACAAATAAAGCAAGCCTTGAAAAATAATGTAAAAAATGGTAAGCGTTTCTATATGAAAAATGCAAAGCTAATCTTCGGAGGATTTCTTCTAATGTTCGGTTTCAATTCACTTAAAGCTGGCAATCTTTCAGAAATGCAGAAACTTATGGCTAAAAATGCATTCAAAATGCCGAATGAGAACAACCCTATTGTAACGCACAAATGCAGCGCAGACCCTGCTGTTCTGATTTACGGCGGAACAGTGTACATTTATGCCACAAACGACATGCAGCAGCTCGAATTTACAAGAGGAATAGAAGATAACGGCTACAATAAAATTACAAGCCTTAATGTATTCAGCTCAAAAGATTTAGTAAACTGGACTGACTGCGGAGAAATTGCGGTTGCAGGCAAAAACGGCGGAAACGGTGCGGCTAAATGGGCAAGCAACTCCTGGGCACCGGCAATTGCATATAAAAAAATCGGCGGAAAGGACAAGTTCTTTCTTTATTTTGCAGACAGCGCAAACGGAATCGGCGTGCTCACAGCAGATTCTCCGCTAGGTCCGTTCACAGACCCAATCGGCAAAGCTTTAATTTCGCGTGAAACACCGAACTGCGCCACAATCAACTGGCTTTTTGACCCTGCCATAATGGTTGACGACGACGGAAACGGCTATATCTTCTTTGGCGGCGGCCACGACCCTGACAAATACGAGCACCCGAAAAACGCGCGTGCAGCCGCCTTAACAGACGATATGACAGGCATTAAAGGCGAGCCAGTCACACTAGACCCGCCCTTCTTATTCGAAGATTCAGGCATAAATAAAATAAACGGAACTTACTATTACACATACTGCACAAACTGGCAGGACAGAAAAGATTCAAAAGACCCAGACAAAATGCCAATCGCGGTTATCGGCTACATGACATCGGAAAATCCGCTCGGACCGTACGAATATAAAGGCTACACGCTAGAAAACCCGGGCACAGTTTTCGGCGCATGGGGAAACAACCACCACTGGATTTTTGAGTTTAATGAAAAATGGTACATAGCCTATCACACACAGACTTTAGAAAAAGGTTTCGGCTTGAAAAAAGGCGGCTACAGAAATGTGTTCATCAATGAATTTAAGGTGAATGACGACGGAAGCCTACCGAACCAGAAAATGACAAAAGAGGGCGTCACACAGGCAGGCTCTTTCAATCCGTATGAAACTGTACCTGCCGCAACATTTGCCGCAATAAGAAACGTGGCAATTTCAAGCAGACAGACGGCTGTTGCAACCAAAAAAAGCGCATATATCTGCATTAAAGGCGCAGACTTTAGCGGCGGCGCATCTAAAATCTGTCTGTCTTATTCCCCTATAAAAAGCGGCACTGTGAAAGTTCAGCTTGACAATTTTGGCGGCAGCGGAACTGTAATCAGCGAGGCAAAGTTAGGCAAAAAAGGCAAAACCGAAGCAAAGCTCAAGCTGCCCAAAAACATGAAAGGCAGCCACGACCTGTACCTTATTCTTTCTGAAGGCGTCGAGCTTATAGACTGGAAAATCGAGAAATAGAAAATTACCCGGCAGGAACGAACGACAGTTACGCAACTAAAATCAGTTGCAGAATTAAAACAAGAGGGTTTAATATGAGAAATATAATGGAATACAAAGGTTATATCGGAAGTGTTGAATTTTCGCCGGAAGATGAGATTTTTTACGGCAAGGTACAGGGAATCCGTTCTCTTATCTCTTACGAAGGCACAAACGCTGCGGAGCTTGTGTCTGATTTCCATTCTGCCGTTGATGATTATATTAACACCTGTGTTTCTGAAGGAAGCGAACCTGAAAAAGCCTACCCTTATTCCAAAAAGATTTTGCAAAAAAATAAACTCGTTGGTTAGTTCTTATAAAAAGAAAAGCCTGATTTTGAACTTGATTTATTGATACACATGCTTTATATTTTAGTCAGTAAGTCCTTGCCATTCAAGGCGACAGGCAACTTGAGTGTCTGTTAGACGCAAAAGCAGTTCTATTGTGTTCAGAAACAGTATACTGCCAGTCTCTGAAGGGTTTTCCGTAGACCTCATCTGAACTAGGCGAAAGCTGAAAGAAAACGGAGTAAAGCTCTGCGAATGGCGCGGAGCTTTTGTTTTTTAAGGAGCTGTTTTTGTCTGACATTACAAATGCTGTTAATTCTTTTCAGAAAATGCTTGATATAGAATACGAATTTGTACTTGGTAGAAAAAACAAATCCATTAATCTTACAGTAGAATTTCAAAAAATGCATTTTTTTCATCTTGCAGGATTACAGCATTTAAATGATTTACCACGTCTTGCTTTTTCTGCGGAAGTTATTTTTGACCGTCTTAAATCAAATATAATTACACCTGAATATATAGAATCCTCTATAGATTATAAATTTATCAAAAAAAGAATTGAATATCTTCCCTTGCTTGAGAAGATTTTTGACAGCAATGATACGATATTCCGTTATAATCCTGCATTACAGACTTTTTCTGTCATTGAAGCAGATTTTTTAATGAAAAACACAGTAAAAAATACAAACCTCTTTGTTTTTCTGTCAAAAGGAAATAATGACAAATATTTCTGCAAATCATTTTTTCCAGAAAACAAAACAGATTATGCAGAAAGACAAACCCGTTGGACAGTCCTTTTAAAAAAGAAAAAACTAAGAAATGAAAATAATGAAGAAATTTTATATAAGCATCCTAATCTAGACTTGCGATAATCTAGTAATTTTTCTTTTTGTAATGAAGTCATGTTACAGAACTTAAAGCAAAACCACATGTCTGCTCCCGTCGTATTTTGTTCCACGAATTAGATTCGCACCGTCGGTGCTCATGTAATTCGCGTCACAAAATCCGACTACGCAGACACTTTTGTTTTTCATAAGCTTATAAATGATTTTCTAAATGACCAAAAGCAGTAAACGTCATCGTGACGATTTGAAAATGCAAAATGAGTAAACGTCATCATGACGTTTTGTGAAAATACCAAAGCGGGCAATCGTCATAATGACGTTTTGTGAAAAAGCAAAAGTGACAATCGTCATGATGACGATTAGAAAAGACAATAGCCCTACTCCAGATAGTCATTTTTCCATATATATGTTTCATTATATATGTCATATTGCGATTCGTATCTCATACCCCAATATTTAGTCATTTCCATATCTGGATATTTGGCTTGCGGCTCAATATAAATCCATGCAGCTCTTGAGTTTTCTCTTACTCTTACAAATAAATGATGAAATCCATTTTGTGGATTTTCATTTCTGATAATTTGACAAT
This sequence comes from Spirochaetaceae bacterium, assembly GCA_017614995.1. GTDB lineage: Bacteria > Spirochaetota > Spirochaetia > Treponematales > Treponemataceae > UBA1240. The sequence goes on along the minus strand of JAGAAX010000005.1, from coordinate 21,628 downwards.
CTATAGAATGACCAGGTTCGCAGTTTTTATCCCAGTAGTATTTGAACATAACCGTATAATCGATGCAGTTTACCTTGTTATCAGAATTAATATCATGCACATTTTTGCGTGTCAGCTTTGAAACTGTTTCAATTGTGTCAAAGAAAACTGATTCTTCTGAAACAGCATTGAATATGCAGACAAGACAAAGGACAAATATAAACAGATTTTTCTTCATTCTATACACTCCTTTTATATGAAAGGCTTCAAGGCATCAATCTGAGCCCAGAATCACAAAGATAAAACATAAAGAACCAACTAGCCAATAAATCACAACCCCTACCATACATAGATGAAACACAGCAGGTTCGCCTCTTGTAAAAAATGAAATTATTCCATAAATAAAGACAAAAAGAGCAAACCAAAGACTCATATATTTACCGAAGTCTTTTAATTTTGATATTAATTTCGATTTTGGTTTAACTGATTCAGACTTTGGAGTAGAAAATTGTCTTATATTCAGCTTGCTATATTCAGATTCATAAATATTATCAATCTGTAATTTGTCAAAGTCAGACATCTGCTCCAAGCAGCTACAGTATGTCTGATATTTGAAACAATCATCACACTCATGTCCTTTGCATGTACCAGACTTAAGCCTTAAATGGCAAGTCAATTTAACATCTGCTAATGTTCTTATTACTTTATCTCTGTCATTAAGATTATTAATTATCAGTTCATCCATAATGCCATCCCCTAATAAAAGTTTCATACTGGACACACCAGCATTTATCTATTCATAATTATAAAACAGGGGGTGTAGCAAGAATTAAAGCAGGGTCAAAAAAATGATTTTTTTTAATGTTTTCATTTTCAAATCCTCACCAAAATTTTCCGCAACAGTTTAACGGTCAGTCTGCTTGTTACAAAATCTATAGGGTTTTGAAAAAATAGTGAGCGTCATCATTACGTTCTAGGAAAACAAAAGCAGTAAACGTCATCATGACGATTTGAGAAAATGCCAAAGTAAGCAATCGTCATCATGACGATTCGTGAAAATTACCAAAGTGAGCAATCGTCATCATGACGATTCGTGAAAATTACCAAAGTGGGCAATCGTCATCATGACGTTTTTGAAAATCTCCAAAAGCTACAATCGTCATTATGACGTTTTGTGAAAACAGCCAAAGGCGAACGTCATAATGACGTTAATGTTTTCGGCTTGGGCAGAATATCAAATGATATTGGATTTGAGCTTAGCACCAGTTAATCTGAATGCCGTTTTCTTTTGCTATATCAAAAATTGTTTTTCCATACCTATCTTTTATAGAGGTATCTGCACCGGCATTTATTAAAAGTTGTATCATTTCTTTTGTTCCGTCTGATTTTATACATTCCATCAGAGGTGTATCCCCAAACATATTTACAGCATTTACATCAGCACCATTTGCCAGAAGCAGTTCTGCCATTTTTATCTGATTTCCGTTTGCCGCAAAAAAAAGCGGTGTGCTCATATCAAAATCGCATCTTCTGTTTACATTCGCGCCACGTGCTATAAGTGAACGGACTTTTTCAAAATTGTTATCTCTAACTGCTATGCAAAATGGCGTCATTTTTTTTGCAAAAGTTACAGCAAAAACCTCTATATTTTCATCAGTACTGTTTTCTGAAATGTTACAAAAGACTTTCTTTAAAATAATATTATTATCTTTTCCATTATGAATCCAAAAGGTATTGGTATTTTTAAAAGATACCGGACTATTAGAAATTGTTACTGAACCAGAAAACGGCAACAGCCCCGGACGGTTTTGAGCTTTAGTCATATAAATAAATACCATGCACACAACATCTTTCTTGCCGAAATCCGTATTAGCCACAAGACCCCATTTGTGCCATTCGGCAATTTTTACTTTTTTGCCGTCACCGCGTTTCCACTCCTTTTTGTCCGGCTCACCGAGTATTCTTATTAGAGCCTGAATTTTGAAGGGCGGTTTAAGAAGAGAGCCATTTATATAAAAACCTTCTTCTGAAATATCAATCTGATTTATATCCTTTTTGGGAGTTTTACAAAGGGGTTCTGATAGATGCCAAAACTGTCTGTAATAATCGGCAAGCTGTTGAAGATATTTTTTGTCTATACAATCACCGGCACTATATTTAAAAAGTGATGCAGAAAAGTTGCCATCATAGAAAATCTTCTTTCCAAGTTTGAACACAATCTGTTTTGCAAGAATCATTTCATGGCGCATTGCTGTAAATGTGATTTTCGGTCGTCTCATTGTCTTGTGGTTGTATTTTACACCGACCATTCTATGAACACATTTTGCATCGCTTATAAGAAAATCAGATTCTTTTATTTTCTCTGAGAGTTCAGATTCTGTTGCACATGGTAGTATCTGTGCCGTTTTATATGTAAACGGCAAAAACACATCATTCATTCCCCACCCCTTGAGTCAATCTATAATAGATTATTTCAAAAATCCAGTCATACCCTTTATAAAGTCTTTTTTGCCATTATTTGCAGGATGCCGAACTTCTTTACCAGAAAAACTTTGAAATGACGAAAGACTTTTTTCTGCTTTCTTGCCAACCGCAATAATGTTTTCGGCGGTTTCAGAATAATAACCCCGATTTGTGAAAAACCATACTTTTAAAGCTTCTTTAGATATTCATCAACATCAAATTCTCTTAATCTCAAGTTTTTTGATAAATATAAAGGATGTTTAGGATGTCCATCTTTAGTTGTATCTAGACAGCGCCATTTAGGATTATAAGCCTTGCATTCTTTAACTATTTCTTTAAAACAATCCACCAAACCATCAATTTCCACTATATTTGCACCAAAAGCAAGCAAAATAGTTGGTTCATTTAAAAGTTCTATATGTTTTTTTATACTTTCCAAGTTCTTTTTATGCTCTTTTGGATTAATTCCAATACTTTTTAATTTTTTTGGATATGGAGTTCTTTTAGAATATAGATTTAGCATCTTAAAGCCATCAAAGTCGTTTAACTCCATAAAAGAAACAACCTTCTTCATAGTCGGGTCGGGTTTTTCTTCATTAGCAGTACTTGGATTCAATCCCAATACAATTAAAGGATTCTTTGCATCTTCATTTCCTGTCAGACAATATCTATAATTCTCCTTGTCTCCTTCCATAGTAACTGTTATTGGCACAACTGTTCTTACTTTCCATTCAGACATATATTTTCCTCCTGTTTCAGATATATCTGTTTGTACTTATATCTAAAGCAACCTTCTATTAGTACAAAACATCAAAACACTTTAATCTTAATTCCACGAAAATGTGCTGTCAACGAAATTATCCATACATAGATTGTACACATACAAGAGACTGCGCAGATGCGTTTTGCTTTGGGATTAATCTTTGTTTTTGTAATTATCTTGCAAAACGGTCGAGTTTGCAAAGCAAACTCGTAGCGGAACGCAGATTAAACTATCATTGAAAAAGCGACTATGTGCGTTCCCGATTTGCGGAACGGAAGCTGACAAAGCAGGCTCTTGACTGAGGTAATTTATCTAGCAAAATGTAGAGCTTCTAAAATAATTCATTGCAAATTGAATGACAAGACTTGTTCTTTATCTTAACGGTTTAATTTTTTCAAAATGCTCACCACTTACAGCAAGGTTCCATGCAGCATAGGCTTCTTCTTCATGGAGCGCAAGCCAGCCTGTAATCATTTTTAACTGACGGGTAGGCAACTTTCCTGCAAGAAGTTCGCCGTCAATTCCTATTACAGCCTTATATTCACCATAATAGACATGTACATGAGGTTTATTATGTTCTTTGTTATCGCGAAACAGCAAATAAATTACCATTCCTTCAAAGCGGCTCAATTCTGGCATTAGTCTCTCCTATGCGTATGTTTCTTTGGAATATTTATAGCTTTCTTCATAAAGAGTTTCTGGTGCAATGTCTATTGAGCCGTCAAGCCATGATACAAAACCATGAGTAACTTTTGCAGTACGGCGGTTTATCTCATCTGCAAGAGGCGCAAATGCACTGCCCTTATCAAGCAATGAAGTTACATCAAAAAGGCGTGTTTCACCTGTTGAAAAATCAACAAGCATCATTCCATCATCAAGAATTTTTATAGAAGAAACTTCAATTTCTGGAATTAATTCGCCTGCATAGCAGATTCCGTCTTTGATATACATTTTGCAACCTCCGTAATTCATTATACCATAGTATTTCTTTTATGAGAATTGTGCTTTATACTTGTGCGTATGAAAGACTACATCAACTGGGCGATTTTAGCACCTGGAACTATTGCAAACAGCATGGCGGCAGCGATGAACGGCGCGAAAAAAATGGCGGGCGGCAAAAAAGTGCGCACTTATGCCGTTGCAAGCCGAAACTTTGAGCGCGCCAAAAGCTTTGCCTCTCAGTATAACTTTGAGAAAGCATTCGGCTCTTACGAAGAGCTGCTTGACGACAAAGACGTTGACGCGGTTTACATAGCCAATCCGCACGCATTTCACCATGACTCTGTTATGCAATGCCTTAACGCCGGCAAGCATGTGCTTTGCGAAAAACCGGCAGGCTGTTCGGTTGCCCAGCTTGAAGACATGATAACCGCGGCAGAGAAAAACAGCCGCTTTTTTATGGAAGCCATGTGGACGGCGTTCAATCCGACACTTGCTGAAATTAACGGCACAATTCAGGGCGGAAAAATCGGTGAATTGAAGCACATCGACTCGCGCTTCTGCAACCGCATTCCGTATGACCCCAAAAACAGGCTTTATGCCCCAGAACTTGCAGGCGGTGCACTGCTTGATCTCGGCATATACAACATTTATTTTTCGATGATGCTGAACGGTTTTGCAAAAATAACGGCGCACAGCTCTAACGTAAGGCTGCTTAACGGCGTAGACGTCTGGAACAGCGTAAACCTCACGTTTGATAACGGTGTTACGGCTGCTTTTCAGAGTGCAGCAGATATGCCGTCTGGAAGTGACACGCACGACGCAATCATTTTTGGCACAAAGGGCTTTATAACTGTCAAAAACTTTTTTATGACGCAGTATGCGGAGCTTCACCTTTACACAGGCGATTCAGGCAACAGCAATAAAAAAGCCGCCAAAATCGCCGTTCCGTTCAAGACAAACGGCTACGAGTACGAGCTTATTCATGCTACAGAGTGCATTCTTGAAGGCAAGACGGAATCGCCGGTTCACACATGGCAAAAATCAAGAAACCTCTGCGACATAATGGATTCACTTAGAGCAGACTGGCAGATGAAGTACCCATGGGAAAGGAGCTAGACAAAATGGAATACACAGCAAATTCTGACAAGATTACCCGCGATTTTTTCGATTCGCTGCTGCTTGAAACGCGCTACATTGATTCGGCGCTTCCGTCTACCAAATTTGAGCTTTTCGGCGAAGTTTTTGACACTCCGATTATGACCGCTGCCCTCTCTCACCTTGACAATACTGCAAAAAACGGAATGGTCATCTATGCAGAAGCCGCAAAAAAGGCGAACGCCGTTCACTGGGTCGGCATGGGCGAGGACAAAGAGCTTGAAGAGATTACTGCCACAAAAGCACGCACAATCAAAATAATAAAGCCCCATAAAGACAATAACGAAGTTTTCCGCAAAATTGAACATGCCGTTAAGGCAGGCTGTTTTGCTGTCGGAATGGATATTGACCACTCTTTTGACGGCAAAGGCGGCTACGACAATGTTCTAGGACTTCCGATGAAGGCAAAGACGGCGGAAGAGCTTAAAGACTTTGTTCAGGCGGCAAAAGTTCCTTTTATTGTGAAAGGCGTCCTGAGCGCAAAAGACGCAGAAAAATGCCTTAAAGCCGGGGCGGCTGGCATTGTGGTTTCTCATCATCATGGAATGATAAGCTATGCTGTGCCGCCGCTCATGGTTCTTGGCGAAATTAAGCAAGTAGTCGGAAAAGATATTCCAGTTTTTGTTGACTGCGGCATTGAATCAGGCATGGACGCCTATAAATGCCTTGCGCTTGGCGCGGCGGCGGTTTCTGTGGGCAGACACTTGATGCCATTCTTGAAAAAAGGCGCAGACGCTACAGCGGCGCGTATAATGGAAATGAACGCCGAGCTTGCAGGCGTAATGTCCCGCACTGGAATAGCATCGCTTGCAAAAATGGATTCAAGCGTCATTCACCGCAGAACATTCTGAAAGGGTTTTTAAGGAGGGCATCATGTATCTTGGCATTTCTTCACCTTTAAAGCATAAGACGCCTGAAGAATGGGCTGAAAAACACAGGGCGCTTGGCCTAAAAGCTGTTGTTTTTCCGGTTGACTGCACTGCGGACGAAAAGCTTATTATGCGCTACAAAGAAGCCGCCGAAAAGAACGCGCTTAAAATTGCCGAAGTCGGAATTTGGCGCAATACGCTTGCCGCCGACATGGCAGAGCGCGAAAAATGGATTGATTATGCAATCAGACAGCTTAAAATGGCTGACAAAATCGGAGCGGCGTGCTGCGTAAATGTTGTCGGCACGCCTTATGGCCCGCGCTGGGACGGCGGCTACAGAGAAAATTTCAGCGCAGAGCTTTGGCAGATGGCTGTAGAGATGATTCAGCGCATAATAGACAGCGCGAAACCTGCACACACCAAATTCAGCATTGAATCTATGCCATGGATGATTCCAAGCAGCCCCGACGAGTATTTGCGGCTTATAAAAGACGTTGACCGCAAAGAATTTGGCGCACATCTTGATGTCGTAAACATGATTACTTCGACGGAGCGTTATTTCTTTAACGACAAATTCTTAGAGGAATGTTTCAGCAAACTGAAAGGCAATATTTGCAGTTGTCACCTGAAAGACATTCGCCTAAAAGAAGAATACACCTTTCAGCTTGAAGAATGTGCATGCGGCAAAGGCACGCTTGACCTTGAACTTTTTGCCAGTCTTGCAACCAAAGAAAGCCCCGCCATGCCCATGATTATCGAGCACCTTTCAACCGACAACGAATATTTAGCCAGCATAAATTACGTGCAGAAAAGACTGAGCAAATTCTTCTGAACTCAAGCGTCATTGCCGGACTTGATCCGGCAATCTATAAACACCTGTATTATTCTCTATTTGTACTTTCTAAGAGACACTTCGATTATCCATTCGCAGAGGTCGGCAAAAGACTTGCCAATTGCGGCGGCTTCCTGCGGAACAAGAGAAGTCGGTGTCATGCCGGGCAGCGTGTTGGCTTCAAGACAGAAAATATTGCCGTTATCATCAACAATAAAGTCTATTCTTGCGTAAGTCTTTATGCCCAAAGTGTGAAAAACTTTGACAGCAGCGGCTTTTATCTTTTCTTCAAGGTTTTTGTCAATTTTAGCAGGGCAGGTCTCGATTGTGCTGCCCGCCTGGTATTTGTTCTTGTAGTCGTAGAAGCCCTGCTTAGGTTCAATCTGGACGATTGGCAGAGCGACGCCTTCAATTACACCGTCTGTAAACTCGCGGCCTTTTACAAATTCTTCAACAAGCACTTTGCTTTCATATTTAAAGGCGTTATCAAGCGCGGTTTTATATTCTTCTTCGGTCTTGGCAATATACACGCCTATGCTAGAGCCGCCGTTGCAGACTTTTACAACGCAGGGCAGCTTTACTGGCTGAATGTCGGCCTTGCTTTTAAGCAGAATACTTTTGGGAGTGTTTATGCCGTTTGCGGCAAAAAGCTGCTTTGCGACAGATTTATCCATTGCAATTGCAGAACTAAGCGCGTCTGTGCCGGTATATTTTATACCGAACAAATCAAGCGCAGCCTGAACCTTGCCGTTTTCGCCGCTGTCGCCATGCAGAGCCATAAAAACAATGTCTGCCTGTCCGCAAATCTCAAGTACGTTAGGCCCAAAAAGCACTCTCGGATCGCCTTTTCTTGAAGCCTTAAGCTTTGCAATGTCAGGCGCGGTTTCTTTTACAGGCGCAATCTCTGCCGCCCAGTCGCGTCCGCTCTCAAAAGCTTTGGCGGCATCGCCTTCATACCCTAAAAAAATATCAAGAAGAATTACAGAGTGTCCGTTTGCCTTAAGCGCCTTGTAAATCTGGCAGCCTGACGACAAAGAAACATCACGTTCGGTACTTATTCCACCTGCTAAAATGACAATTTTCATTTTTTACCCCAATATGACAACTGAATCGAGGATGTCCAAGAAGTCTAAAGTCTAGTGTCATTCCGAACTTGTTTCGGAATCTTTACGCCGTATATAGTGTAGATGCTGAAATAAATTCAGCATGACAGTACTTCTTGGACATTCCGCTAAAAGACATAATACTGTGTTATACTAAAAGTAACAATATCGTTACGCGCGGTTGATGGCAATTTAAGATTTTTGACGCTATGCTTAAGTAAACTTGAACAGACAGGAGAAACTATGTTTTTTTGTGAGAAACTTCAGATTTTGAGAAAGAATAAAGGACTTACACAGGAAGAGTTTGCCGACAGGCTGAATATCTCGCGGGCGGCGGTTGCAAAATGGGAATCGGGTCAGTCTTATCCGGATATTTCAAACCTTATTCAGATAAGCAATCTGATGAACGTGACAATTGACTATCTTGTTAAAGACCAGAACTGCGCGGTTTCGCCAGAGATCGAAGCTAAGACAGACATAAGCGAAATAATAGATTTCAGACTTGAGGCAAATGTAAACACTTATGCCGCCTTTGCAAATGAAACTAAATCAACAAGACTTGATTCACATGATTTCCGCTATGAGCGCGGTAATTTTGTCTACCACGACACTTACGTCGGCGGCGAACAGTTTGCAGGCGAAGAAGCTGTCTGGAAAGACGGCAAGGCTGTTTACGCGATGAACTATCTTGGGCGGGTTTTAGACGGAAAATTCAGCGGCAACTTCTTAAAAGAAGCCCTGCGCGCCGCCGACAAAAAAATGCCGTACCGCGGTCCTGAGTTTTATCAGTCAGGCGAATACATTTATAAGACTTCGGTGAGCGGCAGCTTTGAATGGTTTCAGGGCTATGAAGAAATCTACTGCAACGACATCAAAGTCTACGAGTGCTATTACCACGGCGGCTTAATGCACTAGCAGTACAGCACAAATAATTCACTTAATTTAGAAATGCCAGTCAATACCGCTTTGCTTCATAATTGCATTAGCGGTATGGCGTGATTTGATTTTTGAATCTACTGTAAAATTTATGCGAGAACCTTTTCATGGCGTTCTACACTAAAATAAAATGAATTAATCGCCGGACTCTTGTTCAATTCAATAAGTTCTGGAGCGGCAAAACGGACACGTTCTATCAATGCATCAAGAGAACCGCCCTCAAGCACAAGCCCAGGAATATCATCGCTCTGGGCAATCCAAACTCCAGCTTCATCGTCCCATGAAAAGTTTATTTTGTATTCCATAAGCTCACCTCCAGTCTGCATTATATCATGCTTTCAAGAGTTTTAACAGAATACGCCTTTTACAAAGATTTCTATGCCGATTCCGACGAGGATTATGCCGCCGAGAATACCAGCTTTTGAGCTCAGATGATTTCCGGCTTTTTTGCCAATATGCAAGCCCGCAAAGCAGATTGCGAATGTTACAACAGCAATTATAAGCGATGCTGTAAGGGCATGTAAAAAATCATAATCTGCGATTGTGAAACCTACAGAAAGCGCATCAATAGAAGTTGCTACACCCTGCAAAAGCAATGTGGCAAATCCCAGACGGATATTTTCAAGATTCTGTTCATCATCATTCTTTTGAAAAACCGCCTCATAAATCATTTTTCCGCCTATATAAAGCAAAAGAAAAAGCGCAATCCATGGAATAAATCTGCTGAATTTGTTGAAATACTCAACGATTGTGTGAACGCAGAACCAGCCGGCAAGTGGCATTATAAACTGAAAAAATGCAAAGGTGCCGGCAATCAGACACATGCGCTTATTTTTCATGTCAAATTCGTTTAGTCCGTTTGCCATTGAAACAGAAAAAGCATCCATTGCAAGACCTGCACCAAGCAGAACGCTGTTGATAAAGAAAATGCAGTTAAAATCCATATTACTACCTGTTACGTATCAAACGCTTGCTACTCCCCATGGAAGTATGCAAATACTACCGCAATGCACTTCTATGGTCAAGGTCAGCAAAAGAGTTGTATAATGCTTTGTACGCAGTTATCTGTAACATAAAGACTTGTAAATGTAAAAGGCTTTGCTCATGAAAACTATTTCTGTAGTTGCAGCTGTAATTTTTCGAACCACACCTGAAGGCGTCCGCTCAGTTTTTGCGACACAGCGCGGTTACGGCGAATACAAGGGCTGGTGGGAATTTCCAGGCGGCAAGATTGAACCAGGTGAGTCGCCGCAAACTGCACTTCAAAGGGAAATCCGCGAGGAACTTGCCACAGAAATCCATGTCGGAGAGCATATCGGTACAATTGAATATGACTATCCCGCTTTTCATCTTTCAATGCAGTGTTTTGAATGCAGAATCATCAGCGGAAACCTTGAGCTTTTGGAACACGAAAATGCCGCCTGGCTTACCGGCGGAACACTGCATTCAGTAAAATGGCTTCCGGCAGACATCACAATCCTTGATAAAGTTCAAGATCTGCTGGCTAAAAACAAACAAAATGGATAAACATACTTCGGCTTTTTCAACATATTCAGTCAGTCTCTATTTTGACGGCGCTTCTGCCGCACAGCTCCGGCACGCTGCTGAACGTATAGCGCTTGCAACAAACAATGACTACATGACACAGCATTCTGTACCGCCGCATATTACGCTTGGAATGTTTCATGCTGGCGAAAATGATTTGCCGCTACTGAAAAAAGCATTCACTGAATTTGCAGACAAAGCCGCTGTTTCCGGCACTGCTTTCAGCTTTGCCGGAGTAAATAGTTTTTATAACAAGGTCATTTTCCTTTATCCGGCTGAAGAAGCTGCTACATACTTTAAAGAATTGAATTTAATTTTGCATGAAATGTTTCTGCCTTATTTTAAAGCAGGCGGAAACCGCAATTATCTGCCATGCAATTGGTGCCCGCATGTGGCTCTTGCGGTTAAGCTGAATCACATTCAGTTCAAAAAAGGCTTTGAAGAAGCTCTGCGGCTTTTTGAGGACGAAGCACTGGCAGAAAATAACATGAAAATTGCTTCGCTTGGTCTTGCCCTCTGCAAACCCTATACAGAGCTTTTCATGAATTGAATCTAAGGCACATGCCCCAGCCTGTTTCTTCGGTGCGTTTTGTAAAGCCGAATTTTTCGTAAAATGCAGATTTGCCGGGCGCTGCCTGCAAGACTATATTCAGAAAACCGCCTGGTTCAGCGGCTGCTCTGACTTCCGCTATAAGATGCTCCATCATCAGCTTTCCGATTCCGTTTCCCTGAAATTCAGGCAGGACAATTACATCTGAAACATAAGCAGTATAGCCGTAATCAAAAATTATACGCGCCATACCGACTGTTTTGCCGTCAGCTTTTGCGCGGACTTTAAAAGCAGAATGTTTCAAAAGCTTTTTCACCTGCCTGTCTGTCAGTTTTGCCCAGACTGTGGTACCACGCAGCATCTGGTATTCTTTCAACGAGATTTTTGGCTCAAGTGTAATTTGCATTTTCAAAAACCGCCTGCCGAAAAATCCTTTGATACAAAGCACGAACAAAATCTGTTAAACGGTTTTTCAAACAGCTTGGCAAGCCAATAAAAGATGAACGAAACCGCAGCAACAAGAGCTGTTCTGACAAGCATATCTAACAGGAAATTTGAAGACAAAGACTCCCACTTTTGAATTACCGGCGTAAAAACAATAATTAAAACGAAAGCGTGTGAAAAATATATTGGGATAGAAGCTTTGCCCGCAAATCTACATAAACTCTGTACCAGTTTGCACGGAGTTTCCTCAATTGAAAATTCAAATATAAGAGCAAAAGCACACAAAATAATAAAAACAAAATCAATTGTAGTTTCTGCAGCATAAAGAATTAGAACAAACAATAAAACAGGAAACAAAATTTTAAGAAGAACTAAAAGCTTTTTGTTATTCACCTTGATAGAAAAATTCGCACAGAAAATACCAAGCCCCATGTCAGCAAGGCCTCTTAAAAAGCCTGCCGGAATATTAATCTTTGGTACAAAACCTTGTGCAATGTTAATATGTCCATATTCATTAAAGACAAACGCAAAAATAATAATTGAAACCACAAGACATAAGCCATAAGCCTTAAAGTTTTCACCATATTTTTGATGTGCAGCTGCCAAATACCAGAACCAGATAAAACAGCAGACCATCATAGCAGATATATACCACAGAGGTGCAAAATAATCACCGCCGCAAAAATTCTCAAAAACGGGAATAAATTCCTGAAGAAACAAAATATTCGGTAATGCACTTATCGTATGCTGTATAAAACCTTTCATCAGGTTAAAAAAGTCTGTAAGGTTCTTTATTAGAGTAAAATGCATGAAAAAGCAAGTAAATATTATAACAACAAAATTTATGGGCAGCAGGCGTTTTGCCTTTGCAAAAGTAAAATCCAAAGAATTTGTATAACGCTGACTTCGAAACGATTTATACAATAAGAAACCGCTTAATAAAAAGAAAAAATCTACAGCTCTGTACAAACTGCAAGATAAATGATAAATCTTTGGTAACGTCTTATAAAAGTGTTCAAAATGCAATGTAACTACAAAAATTGTAAAAATGAGCCTGTAAATATCAAGTCTGTAATAATAAGCCTTATTTTCGTTTTCCATTTTTATTCTCCATTTATGCCACTGCAAACTTGGTTTTTGCCGTGTTTTTTTGCATAATACAGAAAAATATCAGCCTGCTTAATTATTGACATGTCTTTTTCTGTATTTGTTTTATCTGCAACGCCAATTGAAACAGTAATAGTTTCATCGAACTGCCATTTTTGCGCAACTATTTCATGGCGTATATTTTCAGCTATTGCCAGCGGTGAAAGAAGCTCGCCGGCATATATAAGCAGAGCAAATTCTTCTCCACCGTACCTGAAAGCCTCTATAGTTTTTTCTCTACATCTGTAGTTCAATATTTCACCGATAGTCTGCAATACAATATCACCGGCATCATGCCCGTAAGTGTCATTAATAACTTTAAAATCATCAATATCAAGCATTAAAACCGAATAAGGTATATGCCGCTTTTCGTTCAGCGCCAATTTTTTTGTCAAATATCTTCTATTATAAATGCCTGTTAATTCATCCATATAGCTTCTGCGTTTTATCTGCACATAAAGCAAAGCCAGAACAATACACAAAGCGGTGAGCGAAAAAATCAGAACAATATTGCTTTGTTTTTCAAGCCTCATAAATTCATCTTCTTGAAGTGATAAAACCGTAGAATTAATCTGCGAATTGCAAAGCTCAGTATATGTTTTTGAGTCTTTAATATAGATAACCGAATAAAGACTTTCGATTTTTTTCTGAACAACGCCGCTCATCTCAGGCGACAAATCGTATTCAGCAGCGACCTTCTGTAAAGTTGTAAGCGCCATTCTCTCAAACGAATGTTTGTAAGCATGGTCAATCAGTTCTTCAATACAGAATTTGAGCTTGTCATAATTCTGATTATGCGCATAAAGACAGCATTCTGCCTGATAAAGCGGAATTGCCATAAGCTTGCTTACAACATCTTCAAAAGAATAATCTGTATTATTGAACTGCCCTTCATTCTGAATAATCACCTCAAGTACAGATTCTGCCTCATCGTATCTGCCAAGCTCAATCAAGTTTCTGGCTTTATGAATAATAACTATAGGAAGGAAAAAGCCTAAATGTCCTTTGTCTTTTATAATCTGCTCTGAAGTTTCATACATCTGCGCCGCATGCTCATAATTTTTTTCATAATAAGCTAAATCGCCTTTTATGCGGTAAATTGTTGTCTGCATGCGCGGCTCTTGAATGCCTTCGCTTTGTTCAATATCTTCAATTTTTAAAAGAATCTGCTCAGCCAGATCGTAATTTCCATTTGGAAGATACTGATAGTCAATTAAATCGGCATAGAGATTCAGCATCGTCTGAAAATTTTTGCCTTTTTCAAGATAATAAACAGCTTTTCCAAGAGAAGTATAATAATTCAGGTCGTCACTCAAACACTTATAGATAAAAGAAATGCGCTCATAGATAAAGCCTTTGAACGCATCGGAATGTTTCTTTTCTGAAATAGCAAGCAGAGTCTGTAAATCTGAATAAAGAGTATCTTCTTTGTATTTAACTAATTCCAAAGAATTTATGTCTTTAGTAATTTTAATTTCTTCATTCTTACGCTGTCTTGCCGCCAAAATATAAAAAATATGAAAAGCCACAAAAACAAAAAGCAGAACAGCTATAGAAATTTTAATAATTCTTCTACGGAATGCCTGGCTCATATACTAAGATTCTATCACAAAAAAGCGTTATCGGGTAATATTTTTCAACCACCCCTTCTTATAGTAATGATGAATCACAATCGGAAGCTTCTCGAATTCATCAAGATAAAGAATGAAATAAACCCAAAGCGGCGGAAGCTTAAACACAAAAGCCGCCAGCAAACCAAGCGGCACAGATATGCACCACATATTTATAATATCAGCAATAAAACCGAATTTTGAATCTCCGCCGGCACGGAAAATACCGCAGATTAAAACAGTATTTGTCGCAGCACCAATAACTGAATATGAATTTATAAAAAGCAGAATATTCCTGTAATGTGCCGCCGTTTCGTTTAAGTCTGCAATATAAGGCAGAACCGGGTAAAGGCAGATCATCAGAACACAGCCGAAAACGCCTGAAAGAATTGTGACTCTTGCAAGCCGCGACGCATTCCGCTCAGCTACATCAAGCTGGCCGGCGCCCATATTCTTGCCGAGCACAATTGCGCCGCCATAAGCCATACCAAAACAGAGAACGCTTGCCAGCTGCCGCACTGTATTCACAACAGAATTTGCCGCAACAATGTCTTCGCCCAAATGACCCATAATCACAGAATACATTGCAAATGCGGCGCCCCATACAAGCTCGTTACCGACAGCAGGCATTGAATATTTGAAAAAATCCCTTGTAAGCACTTTGTTCTTGCGGAATATGCATGCAAGAGAAAAATTAACGTCTTTCTGAAACGAGGCATAAATAAAGCAGAATACCATCTCGATAAAACGGGCAATAGAAGTTGCAATGCCGACACCTACAATTCCCATTTTAGGCACACCGAAAAGACCGAAAATAAACGTCGCATTCAGCCCTATGTTCAAAAACAGAGTAGTTGTCGAACAGATTGTCACAATTTTAACGCGTTCAATGCTCTTAAAGCCAGCCTGATACATCTGTGCAAATGAAAGGCACACATAAGAAAGGCTGACAGCGCGCAGATATTTGCAGCCTTCAGTTATCATTGCCGGGTCACTTGTAAAAATCAGCATTAAAATACGCGGATAAACTGCCGCAATAATTGCAACAATAATTTCAACAGAACAGCAGATGCGGAGTGCAATTCCAAGCAGTGTTTTAATTGAATCTATGTCTTTTTTGCCCCAATACTGCGCACACAGCATTACAAGCCCCGATGAAAGGCCTGTAGAAATCATAAAAAGAATGAAGGCTACGTTTCCGGCAAGTGAAGTAGCAGCAATTGCAGTCTGACCTACATAACCGAGCATAACAATATCAGCAGAATTTACGGCAGCAGAAATAAGATTCTGCAGCGCCATAGGCCACACAACGCGTGTCAAAGATTTGTAAAAGGATTTAGCTTCGTCATTCATAAGTTATATTTCTACTATAATATGCAGCTTTTTTCTAGGTGACAATTAAACTTTTGAGTTCTATAATTATCAAAAGCTATATCTAAAAACAGGAGTTACTATGTCAGAATCTAAGCCGCTGCCGCCATGGGCAGATGAAATGCCGGCAGGCAGCTTTATATCTTACGCCCCGACCTACAAAGTCGGAAATTATTTCAATCTTTATAAAAGCGACAATGCAGAAGGCATGAAATATTTTTTTTATGACCCGACAGAGCACGGCTCGCCGAAAGGCAGACCCTACCCTGTTTTGATTTTTCTGCACGGCCGCTCTAATGCCCTTGAAGGCGATGTCTGCATCAATTATGCAGGCGCAGAATTCTATGCTACAGAAAAATACCAGAAACAGATTGGCGGCGCTTATGTTCTCGTTCCGCTTGCAAACGAAAAACGAGACGAAACCGGCAAGGTTACAGGCACCTGGAGCAAAGATTATGAAAAACCGCTTTACGATTTGATAAACTGCTTTATAAAAAAGCACGCCGAGCCAAACGGCGGCGCCGGCAAAAAGTTTTTGTTCGGCAATTCAGCCGGTGCTTCTATGGTTTTTACCATGGGAACAGCATACCCGTCATTTTTTAATGCGCTTATTCCTATCGGCACAGGTGCAATTCCAGAAGACGCTGTGCTTGACGAATATGACAAAAATGATGTGCACCTGTTTTTTGCGACAGGCAAACGCGATGAATTCAACAGCTATGAAGAAGAAATAGTTCCACGACTGCCAAGACTGAAAAAAATGAAGCACTGCTATATTTTTACGCCGGAATGGGTTTACAACGGTGACAAAGGAATTGCTTCAATCAATTTTGGAATTGAAATGGGGCAGCATTGTCTGGTAAACCCAATGCACTGCAATCTTACGTTCGATGACGGCACACCGATGGAAAAAGACCTGCCGGAAGGCGTGCTCGGCTGGATTAAAACTGTATTGCAGGATTAAGCGCACAAATGAACGCCAGCGCGCCCAAATCAGACGTATTCATTTAAAATGCTGATTACTTCGCCCAAATAGCCTGAACCGAACATATTCAAGTGATTTAAAAGCTGATAAAGGTGATACAAATCGCGGCGGTCTGTATATTCTGGAGAAATTGCGTTTACTTCGTTATAAGCTGAATAAAAGCTTGACGGAAGCTGGCTGAACAACTGCGTCATGGCAAGATCTACTTCGGCATGTCCGCAATAACAGGCAGGGTCTAAAATCCATGCCTTGCCGTCAGGGCCGCAAAGTATGTTGCCGCTCCAAAGGTCGCCGTGCAGAAGCGAAGGCGCGGCAGGCTCTTCAAGAAAGCTGCCGAGATTATCCAAAAGTTTTGTGAACTTTGCCCTAGTTGCTGTATCAAAGTAATGGTCAGCCATCTTAATTTGCGGAACAAGACGGCAGTCGCGGTAAAAATCAACCCAGCTTGCAGACGGCGTGTTCATCTGCTTTGTGTAGCCTATAAAATTGTCTGACGGAAAACCAAACAGCGCGGTGCTTTTGCCCCAAACCGCGCCGGCAGGGGCTTTGTGCATCTTCGCAAGCTCACGCCCGAAAGTCTCCCAATAGTCAGGGCGCTTTGGAGCAGGCTTAAGATATTCAAGCACAAGATACGAATAATCTTCTGCCACGCCGTATTCGAGCACTTCTGGAATCCCGATTGTCTTTGTGGCGCGCATGGCTTCAAGCCCTTTTGCCTCTGCCTCAAAAAAGGCGGCATTTTCAGGCGCGTTTGTCTTCATAAAGACCACGCTGCCGTCTTTTAGTTCCGCGCGCCATGCTTTGTTTATGTCGCCGCCGTAAATGCGCTCGCGGCGGACAATTTTATCAACTATAGCCATGAATCCTCTCTTTGAAGGGAAGACAACCCTCTACTTGCGAAGCGGGGTTTTCTTCCCTTCAAACTTCCCATCTTTCCCAGCACGCTTTAAACTGTTCCCAACATTTTAATTGGTTCAAACCGGTCACTGAGCGAAGTCGAAGTGACCGATTTTTCAATTTTGATAAACTTCTTGTTATTGTGGCTTCGACTACGCTCAGCCACCGAATTTATTAAAACTCGGCATTTGACCTAATTGAAATTTTTATTTTTGCCAGATCATATAACCGCAGGTGAACGGCAGGTGCTCAAATTTTTTAGTGCCAGTGTGCTTAAAGCCTTGCATCTGATAATAGTTTTTGATAATCCAGCTATCTTCGATTATGCTCAACTGGATTGTATCTCCGCCAAGTTCAGTAACTTTTTTCTTGGCAAAGTCAATCATCATGCTGCCGTAACCGCAGTGGCGCTTTTCAGGCAGAACTGCAAGATTGTTCAGCTCGTAATGGCCGTCCTGCTGTTTTACAAGCGAAAAATAGCCCGTAAGTTTTCCGTCTTCAAAAAGACCGTACATCAAAAAGCCCCACTCATAAAAACCCATGAGCTTTTCCATAGGCATAAAACTTGTGTGACCGGGGCAGTTCTCTTTTGTAAAGCCTAGATTTGCGGCAACAGTAGCAAAACTTTTGTGAATAAGCTCAAGAACTTCGTGAAGCTGTTCCTTAGTAACAGGACGAATCTGAACTTCATGTTCGGTAACGCCAACCTGAAATTCGTCTTCATAGATTATGCGTCCACCCACATCATTTGAATAAACTACATCGTAGGAAATTTGATATTTATCAAGAAGAGCAATTATCGCATCAGCCTTTTCTTTCATTTTTGGAGGGTAGTCTGTCTTGAACCATGTCACAGGAAGCGGCTTTCCTTCATCAAGATATTTCTTCTCGTTTTCGTCATAAAACGGCGGAATAGGCAGCTCTTTTCTGAACCATTTGTCCAGTTCACGAAATTCTGCCTCATCTTCAGCAGAAAAAATTCCGTCACGTATCCGCCGCCAGCAGAGAGCAAATAAGCCGGCAGGCTTTTTCGTTTTGAAGGAAATTTCCCTTCCCTGAATTCTCATATATTTTTGCATGACAAACCTCTTTTATAGCCCCTTTACTACAGAATTATTATTCAGATAAAATCATAACATGATTCACCCGTTTGAACCAATTTTTGACAGCAATTCGCGCATACTCATTCTTGGCACATTTCCGTCTGTAAAATCGCGCGAACAGAATTTCTACTACGGTCATCCGCAAAACCGCTTCTGGAAAGTTCTCGCCGCAGTGTTTAAGACTGAAATTCCAGAGACTGTTCAGGCTAAAAAAGCCTTTCTTTTAAAGTACAATCTCGCCCTCTGGGACGTAATCTCTTCTTGCGAGATTACAGACTCGGCGGATTCTTCTATTAAAAACGCAGTGCCAAACGACATTGCAAAGATTCTGAACGCCGCCGCCATTCAGATGATTGTCTGCAACGGCAGCAAGGCTTTTGATTTGTACCAGAAGTTTTTTGCAGACACAAAAGTGCCTGTAAAAAAGCTGCCGTCCACAAGCCCTGCAAACGCCGCATGGACTTTAGAAAAGCTAATTGCCGCGTGGGCAATTATTGCCCTGTAATCATCAGCTTCTCTCCAAATATTTTAGTATTTCCATCGGGGTTTCAGCCTGTGGAAAATCCGGCATTATTTTAGAGACCTTGCTTTCAATGCCCGGAATCGGAAGTTTCAGCGACTCGTTTATGTACCAGACCGCCTGAACTGCTTTCATTCCGAATGAACTTGAAGACTGAAGCTCGCTGCTTCCGCCGTCGCCGACAAAGAGGCAGTCTTCCGGCAGAATTTTTGAACCTGAAACGCAGCTTATATTGTCTAAAGCCTTTTCAAAAATGCGGGCGTCAGGCTTGCACACGCCTAAATCATAAGAAAGGCATAAAACGTCAAAATGAGCAGCAAGAGCAGATTCTTTTATAATCATTGTTTCTTCTGAAAAACAATTGCTTATAACACCAAGCTTTATGCCGCGTTTTTTCAACGCTTCAAGCATCGGAATTATTTCACCGTTCAGCTTTGCAAAAGCACCTCTTTGAGAGGCGTATCTTTTTGCAATAATCTTGTCATAAAGCTCTTTTGAATAAACGCCGTTCTCGCGCATTATGCGCTCAATAATTCCTTCAGTTGTGCTCTTTCCGACTGTTCTTTCTGCTTCAGACGGATCCCAAACTTTGCGGAAAACCGGCTCTGGAACGCCCATGTCTCTGCTAATATGAAAGCCCAAATAAGGCTCAACTTTATAAAGCGAGACGAGCGTCTCATACATATCAAAAAATACAGCTTTAACCATGATTCACCTTCACAATGCTTTTCTATAAATCTTAGCCTTGAAAGTTTCGCTGCCGTCAAGCTTTGTGTATTCGGCATCTTCAAAATAAGTCATGCCGAGCTTTTCCATTACGCGGCGCGAACCGTAATTGTCTACACAGAATTCGCCGTCTATAACATGAACATCAAATTTGCCGCATACATATTCAATGATTTTTGACATAGCTTCGACAGCCAGCCCTTTTTTCCAGTAATCATGGGCAAGGTTGTAGCCAATCCGCCATGTATCAATGTCTTCGTGGTAATAAATTCCGCCCGAACCGATAAGTTCTCCTGTTTCTTTGAAAACAAATCCGTAATCTACGTTTTTCTCATTTTCATACATCGAATTTATCCAGTCGATGCCGTCTTTTGTGCTTTTCCAAAGCGGATAAATCATATACTTGTTTACGCGCGGGTCGCCGGCCCACTTAAAAATTGCGTCCAAATCTTCAGGCGCAAGCGGCCTCAAGACAAGGCGTTCCGTTTCTAAAACTGGCGGATAAATCTTTGGCATAATGAAGCTCCTGTAATTACAGATTCTAGCGGAAGCTGCCGCGGCGAGCTTCCATTTGTGGCTTATACTAGCATAAAACATAGTTGCTAATCATTAAAGTTATAGTTGAAGTACAAATATTAAAAATGTGTACGCCTACAGAAAAGCGCGCTCATGTACAAATGTTTTCGGACGCTGAGCAGGGTTCTTCTTTTCGCAACAGCTTAATCTACGGATAAAGTTCAATTGGCGAAAAGTGCCGCTTTTGTGGAACAAAACCGGCAGTCTGTATGTCATTCCGAACTTGTTTCGGAATCTACGTGCTTGACCCGACAATCTCCGCGAAAAGCTAATGCAAAACGCATTGACTGCAAGCATGTCTGACCTTAGAATACAAGTCGAAAAAAGGAATGCGCAAAATGAAAACTAAGAAAACTCTGATAATTTTCGTTTTAATGACATCAATGATTAAACTCTTTGCTTTTGGCGGACCCTTTCCAGAAACAGAAGAAGAAAACATGAAAAGCAGACTCTTAAAGTGTAAAGATGTTGTTGATGTAGTTGTAAAAAATCCAAGAAGTGCAGACGAAATAAAGGCTGAGGTTTATGTTTATCTTACAAATGACAGAATATTAAAATTTGACGCAGTACATTATTCTATGAAAAACAACAGTTTAAGGCTTTATACAATCGGCAATGAACGCCCGTGGGCAATCTATTATGAGTACTGTGCAAGAAGAAGTACTATTAAGTCTGGTCATCATGAAGATTGGTTAAGAGGTGATTCTTTTACATTAAAAGATATCAATCACTTTTTTCCAGAAATATCTTCTATTCCTGATGTGATAAATAATTATGATATGCTTTATGAATTTGTCTCAAATTTAAATGAACATCCAACAGGATATTTTAAAAAATACGAATTTGATTCATATGATCAGATGGATTTATCAGATTGGAAAGCATTAGATTCTGAATATGCGTATTACGATAATGAAACTCAAAGCTATATAAAGCTTTTTAAGATGCACCATAAAGAATGAAGCTTTTCCATGACAGAATGGCTCTTTTCGCATGAGGTTATTCCAAAAACAAAGATTATTCGGCGAAAAGTGTCGATTTTGCATTCGCAAAATCTCAAGAAGCAGCAAATTCATCTGGAATATTGAATATTCCATCTGGAATGGGGCTTTT
>JAGAAX010000056.1 GCA_017614995.1 Spirochaetaceae bacterium | reverse complement strand
CTGCGTAATCTTCAAATAATGCCATAAGTCAATTCCTCCCTATTCCTTTCTTGGGTCGATAAGTTTTACCATACCCTGATCTGCTGTTACACGGCCATAGTGTGTGCGGGCCTTTTCAATTGCTTCTTTAGGCTCAATTCCAGCCTTGAGGTTGTCCATCAATTTACCAACGTTGATACAGTTGTAACCGATAATCTGGTTGTCTTTGTCGATTGCACAAGTTTCAACATAACCTTCTGTCATTTCAAGGTAGCGTGGACCTGTTTTGCGTGTTGCAAACATAGTACCAACCTGAGAGCGGAGGTTTTTGCCGAGGTCTTCGAGAGAAGCACCAACTTTAAGACCGTCTTTAGAGTAAGCTGACTGTGTACGGCCGTAAACAATCTGCATGAAAAGTTCGCGCATTGCTGTGTTGATAGCATCGCAAACAAGGTCTGTGTTCAAAGCTTCGAGCAAAGTTTTTCCGATAAGAATTTCAGAAGCCATAGCAGCTGAGTGTGTCATACCTGAACAGCCGATTGTTTCAACCAAAGCTTCTTCGATGATACCATTCTTTACGTTCAAAGAAAGTTTGCAGGCACCCTGCTGAGGTGCACACCAACCGATACCGTGTGTAAATCCGGAAACGTCTTCAATTTTTTTTACCTTTACCCATTCACCTTCTTCAGGAATTGGGGCTGGTCCATGATATGCGCCTTTAGCCAAAGGACACATATGTTCCACTTCTGCAGTGTATGTCATGATTTGCTCCTGAGATATGATATTTCGACTGCTGTAAAAATGGAACTTTCAGGGATTCACAATCAGTCATTCCCTTAAGAAACCGTTTTACCAGTCTTTATATGTATATAAGATATAATTTTTTGAGATATGTTTCAATAGAGCTGTTCGGAAACTTAACTTCTCCGGACAGCTCTTATAGCTTAAAAATTTTCAGCTTTTCTACAAATTCTCGCCGTTGGTTTCGATTACGTCTTTGAACCAATATGCGGAATCCTTCGGAATCCGCTTCTGTGTCTGGTAGTCGCAGAAAACCATGCCGAAGCGCGGATTAAAGCCTTTTGCCCATTCAAAGTTGTCCATGAGCGACCACTGAAAATAGCCCATTACATCGCAGCCGCTTTCTGCCGCGTTTTTAAGACCGCGCAAGTAGCGGTGCAAAAAGTCAATGCGGTTCGGGTCGTGCACCTTGCCGTCAAGACTTACCCAGTCGTGGCACGAAAGACCGTTTTCGGTGATGTATATAGGAAGCTTATAGCGCTTTGTAAAGTGCTTTACGCCCCATTCAAGCGCGGCATCAAAAGTGTCCCAGCCGACTTCGGTGTGCGGCGTTCCGGCCGGGCGCTTCCATTTGCCGGTGTATTTTCCCTGATAGATGTTCTGACCCAAAAAGTCAATTTTCTGGCTTATAAGCTTCATGTCATCGTCTGTAAACGCAGGGAAAATATCTTTGCATTCTTTCAAAAGCTGCTCTGGGTATTTGCCCAAAACAATCGGGTCTGCCCAATAAGCGTCTGACCAGACAAACGAATTCTTATCGCAGTTGAAATATTCATTGTATGCGGCCTTTTCATCAGCCTTAGAAACAGGAATTTGAGGCATTGTGGCAAGCGTAATACCGACTTTTGCGTCCGGCACGAGTTCGCGCAGCACTTTTACAGCTTTTCCATGCGCAAGATGAATGTTGTGCCCTATATGGAGCAGGTCGCGAGTTCCAAGCTTTAAGCCAGGTGCATGTTCGCCAAGCATACAGCCGCAGCCGACAAAAACAGAAGGCTCGTTAAACGTAATATAATGCTTAACCCTGTCGCCGAGCTTTTCCGCAACGGCTTTTGTGTATGCTTCAAACCAGTCAGAACTTTCAGGATTAAGCCAGCCGCCCTTAAGATAAAGCGAATAGGGCAAATCCCAGTGGTAGAGCGTAATATATGGCGTAATGTTGTACTTCAAAAGCTCGTCCACAAGCTTGCTGTAAAAATCAAGACCTTTTTCGTTTACCGCGCCGGTGCCGTCCGGCATTATGCGTGCCCACGCAATTGAAAAGCGGTATGCTTTGAGCCCAAGCTCTGCCATG
Organism: Spirochaetaceae bacterium; assembly: GCA_017614995.1. Classification (GTDB taxonomy): domain Bacteria; phylum Spirochaetota; class Spirochaetia; order Treponematales; family Treponemataceae; genus UBA1240. Next base: position 10,505 of record JAGAAX010000056.1, on the reverse strand, counting down.
AGCTTTACGTCTTCTTTGTAGCGGTGGTAGTGGTCGCACGCAACAGTGCCGTTCTCTCCGTCTATGATTTTTCCGGGTTGTTCGCAGAACACATCCCAAATTGACGGCGATTTTCCGTCCTCATTCCACGCACCCTCAATCTGAAACGATGCCGTAGCCGCACCCCATGCAAAATCTTTTCTGAAACTCATCGTAAGCCCCCGTTTTTCGCTTTATTTATGAATAAATCGAAACTACAAAATTAATCATAATGTCCCTTGCAAGAGACAATCTGAAGCATTCCGTTTTTCACGCGGTAGACAAGGCGGTTTAAATCATCGATTCTTCGACTCCAACAGCCACTCAAATTTTCTTTTAAAGGCTCTGGCTTTCCAATTCCTTTGTCGAAACCATTGCGTTCAATATCTTGAATCAGCGCATTTATGCGTTTTATTGTTTTTTTGTCCTGTCCTTGCCAATAAAGATAATCATTCCATGCTTCATCGAACCAGATCTTTTTCATTAATCTACCTCGATAAGCTCGTGCTCAATTCCTTTTCCTTCATCTAACGCCTTTATGCCGCGTTCAAGATGTTCAATATTAGTTTTTGAATAGAACAAGTCATCATCGTTATCTTTTGAAGTCCAGTTCTGCAAAGTCTGCGTGAGTTTTGACAAAAGTAAGACACATTGATTATAAGAAAAAGTATCAACTTCATTTAGAACAGTATTAAACGAAAGGTCACTCATAAACTGCCTCCTAGAATTAGTATATCATAATTTTAGATTATACGTCAGTAATTTATCTTTGTAATACTTTTTAGCTTAACTATGTGCAAATCTTTGCAGATTAAAATTATCTGTTTAAGAACCAGAGGCCGGTGAGGCAGATTAGGATTCCGGCTATTTTTGTCCAGTTTATCGGTTCATGGTAGACAAAAAGCCCTACAAAAATCAGCGCAACGGCTAGAAAAGCATTTGCCACGACAGAAAGTGTGCTGACCTTCCAGCCGGCTTTGTACGCAAAAATAAAGCCGACCTCAAGCCCGGTAATGACAATGCCTAAAACGATAGTTGCCCAGTTTGTAAGCGCAAGATTGCGGAAAAAGCTTTCGCCTTTAGACGTAACAAAAAACATTACGGTAGAAAACACAGTTGCAACAGCATAAGTGATTGTCATAGAAGCGTAAGTATTCATTTGAGAGGGAATACTTTTTGCGCAAAGCTGATAAATGATATTTGAACCGACGATTAAAACCAACGGCCAGATGAAATTGAACATGACGGACTCCTTCTAAAAAATTTTGTCCATCTTCTAAGACCTGACGATGAGACTGAATAGTGTGCGTCTTTTTGATTGTGCGCCTTTCTATAAGGACAACAGTTGCAGAGTACCAAAAAATCTGAAAACTGACAATATAAGTTTTTTCAACAGCAGGTTTGTCGCTATTCATCGCAATTTGATACAGCCGGAAACTTCTTTTCGACCATTTCGCGCATTGTAGCAGAGAGTTCTTCGTCAAAAAATTTGCGCACTTCTTCGCGTGACTTGCTGGCATTGCGCAAAAACAAGTCGGCAGGGTGAATTTCTAAGGCATAAGCGATTCGGAAAATCAAGTCAAAAGATGGAAATGTCTTTCCAGATTCTATCCCGCCTATTGTGCTTTTTCCGCATTCACATATACCAGATAGTTCCAACTGCGACATATTTTTTTGAGTTCTATAAAATATCAGATTTTCTGAAAAATCAGATTTGTATTCATTCATGAAGCAAAAAATAACTGACTTTTTTGCTTGAAAAGTCTATTAAATAGACCTAATATATACAAAGGTCTAAATATTAGACTTTATATTTTCTAAAACCTATCAAACAGACCTTGCAAAAAAGGATATTGCCATGCCGACCGTAGAACAGACATCTTTTGACGAGATTATAAACAAGTACCGTGAGAATTCTACATCGGAGCGTAACAAAGGCGACAAGTTTGAACGGCTTATAAAAGCCTATCTTGAAACCAAACCAATTTATAAAACCTTGCTTTCAGATGTTTGGCTCTGGTCTGAATTTCCTTATAAAGATCAGTTCGGAACAGGCGGCAAAGATACAGGAATTGACCTTGCTTGTCGTACACACGACGGAGACTACTGGGCTGTGCAGTGTAAATGTTATCAGCCAGAATCAAAAGTTGATCTGACAACAGTCAGCACGTTTATTACAACCTCAAGTATTCCATTCAACACAAAAGACGGAAACAGGACTTTTAGCTACCGAATCTGGTTTGATACAACCTATGGCGGCTTCAATGCAGAAGCTTCAAATGCAATAAATAAAATCGGTGTCAGCCGGATTGGTCTGACAGAGCTAAGAAATGATGACATAAACTGGGCAGAACTGGATGCCGGCAAGAAAGGCGTTGATGTAGCTCGGAAAAAATACAATCTCCTTCCTCATCAGCAAGAAGCCTTTGATGCTACAATCAAGTATTTTGAAAATCACGAAAGAGGCAAGCTTATAATGGCTTGTGGAACTGGAAAGACTTTTACATCGCTCCGCATTTCAGAAGCTCTGGCAAATAAAAGTCATCTGGTACTTTTCTTAGTTCCGTCAATTGCACTTTTAAGTCAGACACTTAAAGAATGGTCAGCACAAGCAAAAGACAATATTTATCCTATTTGCATTTGTTCCGATTCACATGCTTCGGATAAAGCAGAGGATTCGATTTCAGACCTTGTGCTTCCTGCAACAACAGATGCCGAAAAAGTACACAGACAGTTCATTGATTACAGAGCAAGACAAGCTTCTGAAGGCGGAATGATTGTAGTATTTTCTACTTATCAGTCGATTGACGTAATCAGCTCTGTTCAAAAAGAAATAAATAAACTTGAACATGATTCATTTGTTTTTGATTTGATAGTCTGCGATGAAGCCCACCGCACAACCGGAATCAAACAGAAAGATAAAGACCAGTCTGCATTTACAAAAGTTCACGACAATGAAAATGTAAAAGCCAAAAAGCGTCTTTATATGACAGCTACGCCACGACTTTATTCTTCTGATGCACAGACAAAAGCAAAAGAGAATGAAACGCTTGTCTGGTCTATGGACGACCCTGCATGGTTCGGTGAAGAAATTTTCCGTATTGGTTTCAGTGCAGCGGTAGAAAAGCAGTTACTTTCTGATTACAAGGTAATCGTTCTGACGCTCGACGAAAACTCTGTTGACGAAGATTTACAGAAACAAATTCTTGATGAACATTCAGAAATCAAGGCAGACGATGCCATTAAGCTAATTGGCTGTATAAACGTGCTTTCTAAAAGAACAAATTATCTTACAGATAAAGAGCTGTTCAGTGATGTAGACCCTGAACCAATGAAGTCAGCTGTGGCTTTCTGCAGCAACATCAAAAATTCACAGTATTTGCGCGACAGCTTTAATGTATGTCAACAGGCTTACTATGAAAAAATGTCCGAAGAAGAACGGTCAGAGCTTGTTGTTGTGCAAGCTGACCACGTTGACGGTGGCATGGGCAGTAGCATACGCGAAGATAAACTAGACTGGCTTAAACATGCAGACCCGAATAAAAGAGAGTGCCGCGTTTTAAATAATGTGCGCTGTCTTTCTGAAGGTGTTGATGTTCCAAGCCTCGATGCCATTATGTTCTTGAGCAGCCGCAACAGTCAGGTTGACGTTGTTCAGTCGGTTGGTCGTGTAATGCGTAAAGCTAAAGACAAGAAATTCGGCTACATTATAATTCCTGTTGTCGTTCCGGCTGATAAAAATGCAGATGAAGTTTTAGACGATTCTGATGATTTCAAGATTGTATGGAGCGTATTGAATGCGTTAAGGGCACACGATGACCGCTTCAATGCAACAATCAATAAAATTGAACTGAACAAAAAGAAGCCCAAAATTATAAACGTAACCGGTGGCGGTCGTTTTAACGGAAAACCTGCTGTTGGAGATGATGACGGTGATGTTGAATATGTACAAGGCACGCTTGAATTTGACGAACTGCAACAGCAGCTATATGACCGCTTTGAGAAGCTCTCTAATCAAGTTTTTGCAAAAATGGTTACCAAATGCGGAAGCCGACGCTATTGGGCTGACTGGGGTAAAGACGTTGGCGAAATTGCAAAACGTAACATAGAGCGGATTAACAAGCTCATTTCTGTTGACGGAAATCACAAAGAAAAGTTTAACGCTTACTTAGAAGGACTGAAAAAGAATCTGAATCCATCGGTAAGCCAGACCGAAGCCGTAGAAATGCTGGCTCAGCACATGATTACAAAACCAGTCTTTGAGGCTTTGTTCGGAAACGACCACTTTACAAAAGAAAACCCTGTATCAAAATCTCTTGAAGAAATTGTTGCGCTTCTTGACGAGAAAAGCGACCCTGATGATTTAGAAAAATTGGAACGCTTTTATAAGTCTGTTCAGCAGAGAGCCGAAGGCATCGACAATGCCGAAGCAAAACAGAAAGTTGTTGTTGAGCTTTACGACAGTTTCTTTAAGAACGCTTTTCCGATGACTGTTGAAAAACTTGGTATTGTTTATACGCCTGTTCCTGTCGTAGACTTTATTTTGCATAGCACCGAGTATGTTTTAAATAAAGAGTTCGGATGTTCAATAAGCGATGAAAAAGTTAATGTAATTGACCCGTTTACTGGTACAGGAACTTTTATTACAAGGCTTCTTCAATCTGGAATTATCAAATCAGAGGACTTGGAGCGTAAATACAAACACGAGATTTTTGCAAATGAAATTGTACTCTTGGCTTACTATATTGCAAGCGTAAACATTGAAAATGCTTATCATGATTTGAGCGGAAAAGATGAGTATGAGCCGTTTAGTGGTATCTGTCTTACAGACACATTCCAGTTGTACGAAAATGAAGCCCCAACTTTAGACGATAAAGTATTCAGCGAGAACTCTGACCGTGTAAATGAGCAGAAGAAAACACCTATAACAGTTATAGTTGGAAATCCACCGTATTCGGTTGGACAGAAATCTGCTAACGATAATGCACAGAATCAGAGCTATGAAAAACTTGAAGATAGAATTACAAGAACTTATGTAGCTCTTTCTGAAGCAAATTTGAATAAATCTTCCTATGATAGTTACATTAAAGCATTTCGTTGGGCAAGTGACCGACTTGATAAAACAGACGGTGGCATAATAGCCTTTGTTTCAAATGGTTCTTGGCTTGACGGCAATGCACAAGACGGTTTTAGAAAAACTATTGAGTCTGAATTTAGCTCGATTTATGTATTTAACTTGAGAGGTAATCAAAGAACAAGTGGCGAACTGTCCAGAAAAGAAGGTGGTAAAATTTTCGGTTCTGGAAGCCGTACTCCAATAGCTATAACAATTCTCGTCCGAAAGCCAAACCAGTCTGACAAGGCTAAGATTCTATATCACGATATTGGAGACTACCTCAGTCGGGAGGACAAGTTAAAAATCATTTCAGACTTTCACGATGTTTCTAAGCTTCCTTTAGGAGTCCTTAATCCAAATGAACATGGTGACTGGATTTCAAAGCGAAACGACCGTTTTGATACATGGATTCCAATAGAAGCAGACAAGAAATTTAATACAAATACACAAAGTTTTTTTACTACATATGCTGTCGGTGTTTCATCTAGCCGAGATTACTGGGTGTATAATAGTTCAGAAAATGTAATAAAAGAAAAAATGACTTTTATGATTCAAAACTACAACAATGAAAGGCTTAAAATACAAAAGGGAAAAATAACTGAAAATCAGTTGTGCATAGATACCCACAAAATTAGTTGGTCTGTAAATCTAAAAAAAGATGTTCTAAAAAATGTTGAACATCATTTTATTGATAATTCAATTATTGAAAGTAGCTATAGACCTTTTATTAAGCAGTGTCTGTATTTTGATACTTCTTTAATTGAAAGACCTGGCTTAAATAAAATATTTTTTCCAAGCAAGAAATTTAGTAATTTGGTTATTTGTATTACAGGTTTAGGTTCTTCGAAAAAAATAACGACACTCATAAGTAATAATGTCACCTGTTACGATTATGTTGAAAAAACTCAATGTTTCCCTCTTTACTGGTACGAGACCATCGAGTCAGAGCAGAATTCATTATTTAATGACAATGTACAAATAATAAAGCACGAAGCAATTTCAGATTTCATTCTTGAACATGCACAAGGCAAATACGGCAACAAAGTTCAGCGTGAAGATATTTTCTATTATGTTTACGGTATCTTACATTCCAAGAGCTACAGAGAAAGTTTCGAAGCTGACTTAAAGAAAATGCTTCCACGCATTCCGCTCGTAAGCGACTATCAGAAGTTCTGGGCTTTCAGCAAAGCAGGACGAGACCTTGCAAATCTTCATTTGAATTATGAGAAAGTTGAAGCTTATCCAGACGTAAAAGTTGAAAGCTCTGAACAGACACAATGCAAGCCGTCAAAAGCAAAATCTGTTTTTGACGATGGAAGTCTGATGGTAGCAGAATCAGAAAGTTCATATTCTGCAAGCAATCTTGATGAATTCAAGTATTATGCAGTTGAAAAGATGAAGTTTCCAAAGAAAGACCAAAAAGATACGGTTATTTACAACCGCTATCTTACGATTACAAATATTCCGGAAAAAGCATACGAGTATGTAGTAAACGGCAAGTCTGCAATCGAGTGGGTTATGGAACGCTATGCAGTTGATACTGACAAAAAATCTGGAATTACAAACAATCCTAACGACTGGTCTCGCGAACACAACAAGCCGCGCTACATTCTGGATTTGCTCTTAAGCATTATCAATGTTTCCGTTCAGACCGTAGACATTGTGAACAATCTGCCAGAAGTTGACTGGGACAAAGAATAAACAAAGCGCCGGCAAGCAGATTTTGAATACAAAAGATTCCGCGAAGGACGTTAGTCCTGAGCAAATCCGTTTGTAAAAAAAAGAAATTGAAAAATATCCTCGAAAAAAGCGATATTAATTTCAAGAAACTGCATTTTCTTGAAATTACTAATCAAAAAACAAGAATTCAATTTCAAGAAGTATTGTATTTTTGAAATTCACAAGCTAAAATAAGGGTAGTAATTTCAAAAATAGCATAGTTGGAGATGTGTATGGAAAAATCTGCTACTAAAGATACTTTTGAACGTTCTGGAAGTTTTGTACAAAATCTTTCTGGTGAACTTGCGTATTACTCTTTTAGACCGTCACCGCTACCACCTGAACCTGCTTTAGAGATTGATTCAAATATGCTTTCCCTTTTGATAGAAGCAAATAGAAAAGTTGCATATCTTGATGCTGTTTCTGAAAAAATCCCGAATCAAAATCTTTTTCTTTCTATGTATGTCAGAAAAGAAGCTCTGGTTTCTTCACAAATAGAAGGAACTCAATGCACACTTGATGATGTCCTTGATCCGAATGCCAGCGAAAATGCCAATATCGATGTGGGTGATGTTATAAACTATATAAAGGCAAGCGATTTTGCAATTTCCAGACTGAATGAATTGCCATTGTGTATGCGCCTTTTAAAAGAAACTCATGCAGAGCTTATAAAAGATGTGCGCGGAAGTGATAAGACTCCGGGAGAATTCCGTACCAGCCAGAACTGGATTGGCGGTCAGGGAAGCACCTTAAAGAATGCACGCTATATTCCGCCTTGTGTTGCTGATATGAAAGAAGCTCTTGATAGTCTTGAAAAATACATAAACTCAAATGATTCGCTCGATCCTTTAATTCAGGCAGCACTTATTCATTATCAGTTTGAAACAATACACCCTTTTTTGGACGGCAACGGAAGAGTTGGCCGCCTTTTAATCACTCTTTTTTTAATGCAAAAAAAAATTATTTCAAAGCCGGTGCTTTATATTTCCTGCTTTCTCAAAATGAACAGGGTTGAGTATTACGACCGCTTGAGCGAAGTCAGACAGAAGGGAAATTATGAACAGTGGGTACGGTTCTTTTTGCAGATAATTTTGGAAACTGCAAATGATGCAATTGAATCAATAAATGCGTTGGAACAATTACATAAGAAAAATTTTGCATTACTTGAAAAAATACCTGCACGAACAAGAGACAATGCTCTTAAGCTGTTTGAATATATAGAAAAAAAAGCAATTATTGATACAGCAAAAACAGCTTTGGAATTAGGACTTTCTTATAATACAACAGCAAAGAATATAGAGCTTTTGTGTGATATGAATATACTTTATCCTTCTGCAAAAAATGGCAAGGCAAGTCTTTATTCATATACTGATTATTTGGAAATCTTGCGAAAAGGTACTGAAATAGAGAAAAAACAGGCTTGAATTTGCACGCGCTCTTATATATCGAATTTATCCAGCTCGTTTGTAATATTCAATACCGATGTTCTGTTCTGTTCAGCTTTTTCTTTAACAATCTTGAAAGAATCTGAGAATTCTCTGACGACAACTTCAGATTCTTTCATTGCACCGTTTACAACTGCGGCAAGATTTACAATATCGTCAATGCCGTTTTTGATTTCCTGGGTGTAGTCGGTCTGGCTCTTTATCAGCTCGTTTACTTCGGAAATCTTAGAAGTAATCTGGTTTGTGTTTGAAAGAACTGCATTTGCCTTTTCAGACTGAAGAATAAGTGACTTTGAAATTTCGCCGACCGCTTCAGACTGCACGTCAATCTTTTCGCTGATTTTACCGAAAGCAATCTGCGTGTCTGCCATGCTCTGCTCGCCGGTCTGAATAACTGAAACAATTTCGCCAATAATCTTGCTGATGTCGCGGGCAGATTTTTGCGTATCCTCTGAAAGTTTTCTGATTTCGCCTGCAACAACGGCAAAACCTTTACCGGCTTCACCTGCATGAGCAGCCTCAATTGCGGCGTTCATGGCGAGCAGGTTAGTCTGGTTTGCAACAGAGTCAATAACCTGAATAACGTCATTCATCTTTGAAGATTTTTCTGAAATTTCGTTTATAACTCTCTGGCTGTTTTCAACTTCAGTCTTACCAACAGAAGATTCATTGGTAAGTTCTTGCGCAAGAATCTTTGCTTTTTCTATCAGGCTGTTAATTCCAGAAAGGTTAGAAACCATCTCGCCGATTGACTGTGCATTCTGCTTTTCAGATTCAGACTGATTTTCCATAATTCGGCTTACAGTGTTAGCTTTTTCGTTCAGTTTTTCGATATTGGTCTTTGCTTCGTCAAGAAGCTTGTCCTGCTGTGTGTTCTGTTTGCTTATGTTGTCAAAAGAAGCAACAATCTGGGTAATGCCCGAAAATGAATTTTCGGTAACATTCAGCAAGTCTTTTGCGTCAACATCAACCTTTTTGTTTTCTTTCTTCAGTGTCAGAATCGAAAGCTTAAGAAAATCCATCAGCTTGTTCATTTCGGTCATTACAACGCCAAAGTCGTCAAACGTGCTGATGCTCAATCTTGAAACCAGATCGCCGTTCTCTCTAAGAGCTGAAATCTGCCTGATTGTGCTCTTAAAGCGTGCGCGCAAAGAGCGAAGGACAATCATAAAAAGAGGGCATGTAAAACTAAAAGCATAAACATAGCTGATAAGAACTTTTTTTATAAAGACATTCATCGGCCAGTTATGACGCAGTGCACTGTATCCGCTGCCGAAAATATGCCATGCGCATATCAGTATAATAGCAGTGAGAATTCTCATTACCGTTGCGGAATAAGCTTTTGTCTTTATTCCATCTGTACTATGAATCTTTAATTTTATAAGCTGCTCTCTTGCAGCAACTGAAAAACAGCTTACCGAATAATCTACCGCGATGACTGCATAAAGCAGAATCAGAATCATAATGACAATCAAATCACTGGTGGAATAAGAACATTTTCCGGCAAGCGTTTTTATAATGATTGTTGCGCCGTTTCCGATAGGATAACCTATAATAAGCGAAATAACTGTTACCAGCTTGAGCCGTTGGAGAATTTTGTTCGCCTTAAGTTTTTCTTCCTGCGAAAGCTCTTTTATTTCAGATTCTCTAATTGCCTGCCGGAGAGGCTTCATTATAGTGTATGCAATCAAAGAAACAGCAATGAAAATCAATATGGCAGAGCCCATTATAACTGGCAGACCCGAAACCCAGTCAGCAACTGTAGAACCCTTTATTTGTGTTACTTGAAAAGAAGAAAGCAGCGGAACTCCGACAACAGTTGAGAATCCAAAGAAAACAAGGTAAATACCGAAAATATCCATAAAAACTCCATTAGATTAAGGGCATCTATAAAAACTCACTATCGTGACTTTTTATAGATTGCCGCCGAGTTGTAAATCGCTAAAATGGCGCGATTTACAACATCGCATTTTCAAAGTTACCTCTAAAAACTGAAGTTTTTAGAGGTTTCCTTAAAATAATCCAATATTCTCTTTAGTATATCCTATCTTTGATGTTTATAGTGTAAAAAATACGCTGTTTTCTGCAAATGTTCATTAGAGATGGTTTTATAATAAATCGTCTTGACCATACGGACTAGTCTGATATAATACATTGTAACAGCCATTAAGTTTGGGGAGAAATCAGAATGAAAAAAGTTGCGCTAT
>JAGAAX010000055.1 GCA_017614995.1 Spirochaetaceae bacterium | reverse complement strand
TCATAAAGCAAGGTCTACTGCCGGAATGTTCAGACATTTTTTTTACAGTATTGTTGCTTTCATGCTAAACAGGAACCTGGATTACTATAAAAATTATTTTAGAATCCGTTTAGCATGAAAACTCGAATTTCAGGCTATTTACAAAATTCATTATTAAATGCAAATTTCCGCATAAAAAAAGAACTGCCCGAAACAATTCAAGCAGTTCAAAATATTAGCAGAACAACTAAAAGCAAGCTTAAATCTGCTTTTTCAAAACATCTTTGAAATGTCTCAGATAATCAACAAAAGAAGCATAACAGGCAATCAAAGCAATAATATACAGAACCAGCAAAACTATTTTAAGCACAGATTCAACGGATTCCGGAAAGCTTATGCCGCAGCGGATACAGCTTTCAAGAAACAGTGAAAAAGAACATGCAACTACATAAAGCACTGTTTTTGCCTTGCCGCCTTTGCGCGCCGCAATCGCAACACTGCCCTTAATTGCCATAAGCCGCAGAAAAAGCATTGAATATTCGCGGTAAAAAATTAAAATCAAAATCAGCGGCGGCATATATCCCGAAAGTGCAAAACAGAAAAAAATCGTCATGTGCAGCAAAATATCCGCAAACGGGTCAAAAATCTTACCGAAATCGCTGACTTCTTTCATTTTTCTGGCAAAATACCCGTCAAGAAAGTCAGTAAATTCCATATATACGAGCAGCGGAATCAGAATGCAGACAGAAACAACAGGAGAAAAACCAAACCATGACGGTGCAAAATATATAATAAAAAATAACGGTGCAAGAAGAATTCTAGAAAGTGTAAATTTATTAGCCAATGTCATACAACCAATATATTATTTGTTCTGAATTATATCAAGCAAAAAGTTTGGTTTTAAGCCGCGGCGCACCGGACAATGCGCCGTCAAAAGCTCACGAATAAGGCTTAAAATCCTGAACAATGCTGATGCAAGACTTTACCTTTTTCTGCGGAAGCATCTTTGCGGCGGCACTTACAGCCTGCTCCGCAACCGCAACAGAATCAGCAACACCATGCAGAGAAAGAACATCGCCATCAATAACAGCATGAAGAAAATTAACCGGCAGCTTGTACTCAAAAATCAAGGCGTTTACAACTTTCTGCGCCGTCAAAAGCTCTTCAATTTTTTTAGCGCCCTGCTGCTCTTTTTCCGGCGTAATTATCTTTTTAACAGCATCAGCTATGCAGTCTGCCGCCGCATCAATATCCATCAATGCAGTGTTCAGCGTCATGTGATAATGAGCAGGATCTTCGTTCACAAGATTGAAGAAACTCTTATGAAAACCAAGACGGTTTGCATCGCTTTCATCAATGCGCTGCTGAGCCTGCTTCTCGTTCCAAGAAAATTCCTTCATCAGACGCTCAAGCCTTACCTGATTAGAAGCTACAAGACGTACAGCAAATCTGTTCGGCACATCCTCAAGAATGATAAACGAACCGCGGCCGATTAACACACAGTTGCCCTCGCTTGCAGCCTCAAAAACAGCAGTCTGCAAATAATTGAGATACTCATCTCTGTCTTTTGCAAGAGCTGCAAAAAAGCCCGGCTTGCGTTCATCGTATTTTTTCAGTTTTTCAGCAGAAAAACCCAATTCTATAAGCTTTCTTTCAATAAATTTTCTGTCAATGAATTTATATCCGAGCTTTTCTGCAAGAACAGCACTAATCTCGTCACCCAATGCGGCAACTTGTCTTGAAATTGTAATAACAGCCATAAAAACCTCCACAAAAAAGCTTGGGCAAACAACCAGAAAAACTGATTTTACAAAATTAAGGAAAGCAGTAAAAGCGTAAAAATGCTTTACTTCTATTTCAGCTAAATATAGAATAAAACCAATCAAAAAATCTGTCAAAAGGAAAATATATGCACACTGAAGATGAACATCTGATTTGGCAAGAAAAAGAACAAAAAGTTTTACTCAAAACGCGTATTTTCGACGTAACACAAACGCACAGCATTTCACCAGAAAACAAATGCGGAGATTATATAGTTCTTGAAACAAGAGACTGGGTTATGACAGTTCCCGTACTTGAAAAAGACGGAAAAAAATATTTTGTGCTAGTAAAACAATGGCGGCATGGCGCAAAATGCCTCAGTATAGAGTTTCCCGGCGGAGGAATCAACGACGGCGAAGAGCCTGAAAAAGGCGCGGCACGCGAGCTTCTTGAAGAGACAGGCTATTCGGCGCAAAAACTTACGCATTTAGGCACAGTAAACCCAAACCCGGCAATTATGCACAACAACATTCATTTTTATGCAGCTGAAAATTTAACAAACACAGGCTCACAAAACCTTGATAAAGACGAATATGTAAACTGCATCATCGAGCCGGTTGAAGAAACCTTCAAAAAAATGGGACATGGCCAGTACAAACACGCACTTACAAGCACAGCCCTGCTTCTTTATCTTCAGAAATTTGCCAAAAATATAACGCTTTAATTTTCGTTTTTTCACAAAAATAAACAGAATATGCTATAATTGCTGTATAAATTCCGTAAAAAAGGCGGTTAAAAATGGCTGACGATTTTTCATTTAAAATTATTGACTCATTCGGTGTTCTTTCTGAATCAAAAGCAGGCTGGAAAACTGAGCTGAACACAGTTTCTTGGGGCGACAGGCCTGCAAAATATGACATAAGAAGCTGGTCGCCTGACCATCAGAAAATGGGCAAAGGCGTAACAATGACAAAAGAAGAAATAACTGCTCTAAGAGATTTGCTCAACAAGCTCGAGCTGTAAAAACGGCAGAACCGCAGAAACGCGCGCTAAAAAGCAAACGAATCCTCGTAAGCTTCTACAGGCGCGCCGTTCTTGACGACTATCGAATAGACCAGCATCTGCAAAAGCGTGTCCTCAAAGGCAGCGCCGCCTGAACGCAGCGAAATATCTGTCTTTGCAAGCAGTGCAAGAATTTGTGCAGTGTCGTCTTTGTTCCACAAACGGGCGGCACGGCGGTATTCGTCCTGCATCTTTTTGCTGCCAAAACCTTTGATTTTAAGCTGAAAATTATCGTAAACGCCGTTCTCGGCAAGCGAAATCCACGTCAAAAGTTTTCTATAACTGTAAGTTAAGCCTGCAATTATTTTTATAGAGTCCGATTCTTTAGACAATCTGATTTTCTGAAGAATATCAAGCGAATTTTCAAGCCGCTCTGCCGGCGGACACTGCTCTGTCATTGCGTCAAACAGAGTAAAGGCATTTTCTTCGCGGTTATGCGAGAGCAGATTCTCGACATCCTCGGCAGATATTACATGGTCTTTTTCAAAGCAGACAAAAAAGCGCTCACATTCGCGTTTTAAAGAAGCAGTATCGTTCTCGCAAAGCTCAAGAATGGCTTCAATTGCATCATCTGTTATACGGAAACCGTTGCGCTGAAAAAGCGAGCGCACCCACGATTCTTTTTTGTCCTGAAAAAGTTCCCAGAAGATTTTTTTGTTCTCTTTTGGCACAAGGTTTTCAAGTTTCTTTTCAACTGAAATTTCATCAGAAAGCAGAACCAGTGCAGAATTTCCGTCGTTAGAGGCGAGCCATTCTGAAATAAGCTCTATATCCTCTTTCTTTTTTACAGCTTCAGCATTATTTAAAACAACAAATCTAAAAGAAGCAAAAAGCGAGCCGTTCATCAGCAGGGAAATAAAATCAGCAATACTTGTTTCTGCCGCATAAAAGCGGTGCACGTCAATGCTGCCAAGTTTTTTTTCGTATGCCTTAAGAAGCTCATTTACAGCATCACTTCGTTCGCCTGCTTCGGGGCCTGTAAAAAGATAAAGCGGTGCAGCCATCAGTAAATCCTAATTATAGTAGAAAGTCTGCCCAAAATGCGCACATCCTGACAGAAAATAGGCTTAAAATCGGGGTTTTCAGACTGAAGCCGAATGCGCGACGGCTCTTTAAAATAGCGCTTTAGCGTTATCGTATCATCAAGCAGCACAACTATAATTTCACCGTCTTCAGCCGTCTCACACTGCTGTATCAAAGCTGTATCGCCGTCGAGAATGCCCGCCTGACTCATGCTCTCGCCTTTTACGGTTAAGGCAAAATATTCTGAATCTTTCCGCAAAAAAGAACTTGGAACAAAAATTCGACCTTCTGTGTTATCAGCACAAATTAAAGGCTTGCCGACTGCAATAGTTCCAAGCAGCGGCACAGACACCATTTCAGAATTTTCCTTTTCTTTTTCGTCTATATCAATAAGAACGCGAAGCGATCTTGAGCAGTTGTCGCTTGGTGCAAGAAACTGCTTTTTGCGCAGGGCTGTTATGCGGTCTTGAGCCGCCTTTACCGTAACACCAAAATGGTCTGCAACTTCGCGTATCGTCGGCGGACGGGAATTTTCTAAAGTATAATCGCGGATATAACGCAGTGATTCTTGCTGACATTCTGTTAAAGCTTTCATATCTATACATTAGTATATAATAATTTTTCTAACTTACAAGACAAAACCATATAATTTTTCAAAAAAAGAAAAGTCCGAATGAGATTATTCAATTTATTGAGCGGCATACTGCGGAACGCTGATATTTATTCCAGTTAGTCTTCTTCGAATTTGTTTTCAAACAAAGCCTGAATTGCAGCAACGGCGGCTTCTTCGTCTGAGCCGGTAGCGCGCACAGTGAGCACAGTCTGATAGCAGGCAGCCATCGTGATTACACCCATGATTGACTTAGCATTAATAGTTACTGAATCTTTTTCAATAAGCACTTCAGAAGCAAATTTGTTTGCAGTCTGTGCAATAAGTGCGGCCGGCCGGGCGTGTATGCCCGCTCTGTTTTGTACTGTAACTAGTTTTTCAACCATAGTTATAAATCCCCGATATTAATAAGAATCATCACTGCCGTAATAAGCAGCTTGAGCTGCGTCCGTCTCAATCCATTTTAATACATTTTGATTAAATTCACGAGCAGAAAAATAGCCCATAGCCTTAAGACGCTCGTTCATTGCTGCTGTTTCAATAATAATTGGAACATTCCGTCCCGGTTTAACCGGAATTTCAAGAAGCGGAACTTTAACGCCGAGCAAATCCATAGAAAGCTGCTGTGTTCCAAGGCGGTCATAAACTTTCGCAGAGTTCCATTCCTCAAGCTTTACGACAAGCTGAACTTCTTTCTGCTCGCGGATTGCGCCGATGCCGTAAAGCTGCGAAATATTGATAATGCCGAGACCTCGGATTTCCATGTGGTGGCTTATTACGCGGTTTGCGCCCTGACCAAGAATGGTGTTTCCGTTTACACAGCGGATTTCTACAATGTCGTCGGCAACAAGACGGTGACCGCGCTCAACAAGCTCCAAAGCCGTCTCGCTTTTGCCGACACCAGAATCGCCCATTATCAGAATGCCGAGACCGTAAACTTCAACAAGAACACCATGCATGGTTTTGTGCTGCGCAAAAATGTTCGAGAATACGCGCAAAAGCCTGCTCGAAAATTCAGTTGAAGACAAATCTGTCTGAAGAATGGCACAGCCTGCTTCTTCTGCAAGTTCAATTACATGTGGGTCTGGTGCAAGATTGTGCGTAAAAATACAGCATGGAATCTCATAAGAAAAAAGCTGCGTCAATGTCTGAAGATTGTTCTCTGCAATAAGCTTTGCAAGGTAGGCGACTTCACCGCGCCCTAAAAGCTGAACACGCTGCGCACCGAAAGATTCAAAAAAGCCCGAAAGCGCAAGACCAGGACGGTTGATTTCTGGAACTGTAAGTTCACGTGTCAAACCTCTGCGTCCGCAAACACAATGAAGATTAAGAGAGTTATGTCCTTTTAAGTCTAAATCGAGCAAATCCAAAACGGTAAAACGCTTCTCAGCCATACATACGAATATACACGCTCAAAAGAGAATTTGCAATCACAAAAGGTTAGACGTATTACATTGATAAAACAAAAAAGCCGGTAATCGGAATGACGCCCGGTTTTGGGCTGCACTTTCGACACCGGCTTTTCATTTTTTTATGGAAGAAAAACGCTATTTCTTCTGGATTTTATCTTTTTCTTTCTTGACCTTTGTATCAAGAATATCCATTGTCTTGTTCAATGCCGCACCAAAATCGTAGTCTTCTGCAGAAACATGGGCAGAAGCACCCCAGCGGAAATTGGCAGTAACATCAAAAATGATTTTTTTATCGTCTTTTACACGGACAAGAAGATCCACAATCAAATCGTCAGCATAATTGATTCTTTCAAGTTTCTTGTTAATCAAGTCCTGCTGCTCTTGCTGAAAATCAAAACCTACGGCGCTCAATGTTACATTCATGTAAACCTCCTAATAAAGCACATCATCAAGCTTTCTTAAGCAAACGCTTCAAGAAAAACTTACTTTACTAGTATAAATGAAGAATCATATTTTGCAACCTAAACTAATTGTAAAATTGATGTTTTTACAGTCTTACAACTTTCAGGCAGATTCACTCTTTTCGCAGCAGCTTAATCTACAAATAAAGCACAGCATAGTGTGCTTCATCGTCATATTATGCTGTGCCACTCTAGCACACTATGCTGTGCCACACCGGCACATTATGCTGTGCTACACTGGCACATTATAATGTGCCATTTCATGTCTTTAACTTTTTAGTCTTTTACAGCAGAAAGTACCCTGTTGTACGAACTGCGTTTGAGCGTTTTTCCAGAGTTTTTGTTGCTTGTAATTTTCGTTCTCACTTCAAGCGTAAAGTCTCCGGCGGGAACTTCTGGGGAGAGCAGCACCATAAGCCTTGCGGGTTTGTTCTCGATTACGGTTGCACATCTGAACTCGCCTGACGCGGTTACGGCGAATACGCCCTGCTCGGTGTCGGCGGCGTCAAATTTCAGGCGGCTGCCGGTTATTTCCATGACGGAGCCGGTGCGGATTGTGGTGGTGTCGCCTGAAACTTTGTCTGTAACGCTTGTGATGTACGGGTCGGTCGAAGACGCCTCAACTTTCTGCACGGAGACTTTTGTCAGTGCCTCGCGCAGGGCTGTTCCGGCTGTTACGTTGAGCTTTACGGCATGGCGGCTCTTGTCGAAGCCGTCTGTCTGGCTTGTGAACACGCCTGAGATGCTGAAAGAAGTATTGATTATCGGCGTATTGAGCTGGCCGCCGTTTGCGATGATGTCTTTGATTACTTCTCTCTCCAGTTTCTGGTACGCGGCTATGTCGGCTTCTGTGAGCGATGAGCCGCGCTTCTTTTCGCAGTAGCTTAATCTACGAATAAAGTTCAATTGGCGAAAAGTGCCGCTTTTTGCTTACACAAAAACCGGCAGTCTATGTGCACCAGCCAAAACGGAACGTTGTGCACCCGTTACAAGTTTACGCGAAAGCGGAAACTTGGCGTTTTGCCAGATAAAACCCCAACTGTAGATTAGGCCCTTGCAAAACGCTCCCTCCTTTGGCAATTTCCGGCATGTGCCGGTTTGTTGTATTTAAGCCGGAACGATACAGCTCCGGTTTATTTCAACATAAAGAGCACCCAATGCGTGCTCATGTACATATCTTGCGGAAATCCGTTCCTTTGCGTCCGTCGGACTGCTCGCATGGCAAAGCCATGAGGCAGTCCGCGTCCACAAGTCACTGCTTTCCGCCGCCCATGTACACCATCTCCAACCAAGCAGCCCGTTGTGCATCAGTTACCAGTTTTGCGTTAGCAAAACTTGCAGGGTTTGCCAATTCAGCTTATTCCATAGAACAAGCCCAATCGCAAACCCGAAACGCGCACTCCGACACCCTCGCGCCCCTGTGCATAAGCCATACACAACTAGTTAAAGCGGCGAATGGCGAGTATCTTTTTGCCAGCCCAGCCATCGTCCCAGTCTGGGTTTCCTGTTGTCATATTCAAAAGTGTCAAAGAATTTCCACTGTGATTAGAAGAATCACAAGTTGATGCACTGAAAGTCCAGTATTCTCCACCAGGAATCGTAGAGGTTACACCAGAACCACAGGCAGCCAAAGCCGTTTCAACAGTGGCTTTGTTTTTATAAATCATCAGCATTTCAGGCAGAGTCGGCAGATACCAGCCGGTTGTATATGCAGTACCTGTTAAATTTGATCTTGTTCCCGGATAAATATTCTTTGGCCATTGGAATGCAGTATATTTACCAGCAATTTCGCTATCATCAGTCTTTCCTGTAGTATTAAAATATGAGGACATAACTGAAAGATTATCACTGCCGTCTACATCGCCGTTAATCAAGCTGATAAAATCATCAATAGAGCTTGCCTGTCCGTTCCAGTGCGGTTCACTTTTTAAACCTTCAATATAAGCCAAATAGCCCTTGGCAGAAGCGTCATTTTGAGTTCCCTGATAATTAGTTCCATTATAGCTGTTGATTCCCAAACCAAGCACTCTGCCGCCCAGTTTTGCATTGCCACCAGCATAGAAAATAACTGCAATTGCGGCGGCAGCCTTTGTAGTTTTTTCAGCAGGAGCAAGATTGTTAAACGCTGTATAAGCCATTGCCGTGCCGTCGGTGAATACGATATCGCCTACCGCATCAGGGGTGTCTTTATTGCCGATTCCGACTTTCACTACCTTTATATAAACATCTTTTGTTGCGCCTGTGGTCGGGTCTGTAGCAATCAGCTTTATCAGATTGATATACACACTATTTTTTGCAAGATCATCTTTAAGCTTTAGAAGGAAATGATTACCTGTTTGACTTATAGGATCAAACATATCAGCATTATTTATATTAGCTATATTTGGCTGCGTTTGATCTATCTCTAAGGTCAAATCTCCGCTACCGCATGCATAATCGTTTATCTCAATCTGAATTTTCCTTTCTGTAGTTGTTCCATAATAATTCAGCAGATACGGATTCGTAGAAGTTCCGGTTTGAGAGCTGAGAGGGCTTGCCGTTGTTCCGTATCCGCCGTCAGAGAGTGAGCACGTAAAGTCAAGCACTGCCTTTAATCTGACAAGTCTCTGGGTGAAGGTTGAACTGCCTAACGTTATAGGGGAATCGCTTTCTTTAAAAATACGGGTACCCTCTTCAAACGCTACTACTTCGCGCCCTGCCGGAATAGCTGATGCAGGTATTATGCCCTTTAAATCATCAAAAGAATACGATGTTCCTTGATCTTTATCACCTTGCGGGTATGGGCTGTTGCTTGCATCTGCTACTGTAAATGTATATTTGTTCTTTAGCGTCAGCGGCACTGATTTTATAGCACCGCTGTCATCTGTTATGGTTACGTTTGCAGTGGTATCGTCATTAAACCAGATAGGGTCACCCATTGTGCTTGTTGGATCGTCTTTAATTTTTACAGTCAGTGTATATGATGTCGGATTCGAAGCATTGTCCGGCACAATCGCACCTTGCTGCTCTAATTCATTAGAAATAGAGCTAACTTGAGGTGAGCCTGTTACGCCTGTTATGGTTATCGTTGTTGTGTCACCGCTTGTTGCTGTTGCATAAAGAATTTCCGGGCTTGCGCTTGCGTTCAAGACTGGTGCGCCACTGGCAGACACGGCGTTTAGCGTAATGTCGCCGCGCACGCCGGTAACGTAGCTGCCGTAATGCACAGAGCCGTCTTCTGCGCACTGCCAGCCTGCAATGTCTGATGTTGTAGCTGTCGAAAGGTTGATGCCGTCGCGCGCATAATATGTGCCGCTTGCCACTGGTTGGCCGGCCAAGTTATTTGCTGTGTAAGTGTAAGGAACTTTGAATTTCAGCACGCCGTGCAGCGCTGCTTCTGTTTCGTCTAGATATGCTACGCGCGGGTCTCCGTTAGATAGGTTTATTGTGGCTTTGCCTGAAATTTTGTCTCCGGCTTTTATCTTTGGCAGCACTGCCGTGGTTGTTGTTTCATCTGCATTGATTGCAGGATAAGGCGTGCCGTTTATCGTAAGCTCAATCGTTATGCCTGTTATGCCTGAAAGCGCGGCCATCTGGCTTATAAGCAGGCCGGCTTCTGATTCTTCTATGCTTTGGCCTTGCGGGTCAAAGCCGTTGCCGGTCTGGTTGCCTGTACCCCAGCCGCTGGCATCACCGCCGTTGTGGTACTGCGCGCCACTGCCCTGAAATGAGACAGCACCGCCGCCACCGCCTCCTCCTCCGCAAGAGGTAAGGCTTAAAGCCAGAATAATGGCGGTTATTGCTATAAAAAGTCTTTTTATGCTATTTGTTGCTTGTTGCTTGTTGCTTGTTGCTTGTTGCTTGTTGCTTGTTGCTTAAAAAGTGTGAGGCGCATTTCATGTCTGTCAAGTACCTTTAAAGTCATGCTTGAAAAATCCCTGTTTATGTGTAAGGTGAATTATACCATAATTTTCAGAAAACAGTAAACTTCTTTTCGCAGTAGCTCCGTCATTGCGAGGAGCGTAGCGACGAAGCAATCTTCTTTTCGTAGCAATTAAATCTACATCTAAAGCTCAATCAGCAAAAACCGGCAGAATTTGCAAAAGCCCACTTTCTTGGTCATTTCGACTTGGTTCGACTACGCTCACCAACCAACGCTCAGTGACCAGGTTAATCTCAAAAAGCGGAGTTCCATCAATAATGTTTGTACAAACGGGATTCCTAAGGGCAGAGCCCTTAGACCGTGCCGGAAAAGGAAGGGGTTTAAGGGGAAGGGAAAACCGCGCCTCGGAAGTAGGGGTTTTCCCTTTCCCTTTTACCTGTCATAGCTAGACTGTATATTTAGTTCTGCGCGGTATTTTGAGACGGTGCGGCGGGCTACGGACATGCCGAATTCTTCGAGTTTTTTCGAGATTTTTTCGTCAGAAAGCTTTTTGCCGTTTTGTTCTGCTTCTTCGATGAGCTGTTTTATTCGGTCTTTAACCTGTTCTTTTGAAAAAACTGAAGCATTGACATTAGTAGATTCAGTTTTAGAAACGGCAGCGTTTGTAAAGAAATAGCGGAGTGCAAAAATGCCTGCGCTGCACTGAAGATATTTGCCCGAAGTAATCCGCGAGACGGTTGCCTCATGAATGTCTAAGGCGGCGGCAATTTCGCTCATGCGCAGGGCTGACGGCGCGGACGCAAAGCCCAGAAAAAAGGCTTTCTGCCGGCGGACAATTTCTCTTGTGACTTTTACCAAAGTCTGATTGCGGCGGCTAAGTCCGTTCAAGAACCATTCTGCGTCTTTGAGCTGTCCGTTTACAAAATCAGATTCTTCTGAAGCCGCACCGCCGTTGTTTTTTGCAAGGTCGAGAAAAAGCGGCGAAAGTTTTAAGACGGGCAGCCCTTTTTCCTCGCAGATAACGGCAAAATGGTCGTCAATTTCGGGCGAATCGCTGTCAATTTTGTAGACGTAAACATCGGGCACAATAAACTGAACGTCTGCGCCGCCGAATTCTCTTGCAGGAAAAGGCTCTAATGTTTTGATAAACTCAAATGCGTCTGAAATTTCTTGTGCGGAATAAGACGGAAAGCGCTTTTGAAAAGTTGAGACGCGCATATTAGAAAGTTCTTCAAAATGGTTTTTGAGCAGTTCCATTACAAGGGGCGGCGCGTCTTTTTTTTCAGCCTGAAAAAGCAGGCTCTGATAGGCGTTTTCAAAAGCTGTGCCCGGCGGGTCAAAATTCCGTATTATGTTCAAAACGCTCTCAAGCTGCGCTTTCTGCGCGTCATCAAGGCTTTTTACGCCGAACAATTCCTCGTAAAGCGATTCTGGCGCGACAAAATGAAAGCCATGCTCGTCAAGATTTTGGATTATGCTTTCGGCAAGCAGCCGGTCTTCAGGCGGCAGGTTGGTTTCTAAAAGCTGTGCAAGCAGATGTTCCTGAAGGGTTTCTTCTTTTGCGGGCTGGTTTTCTAAAAACTGAAGGAACGAATTGGAAGCATCGCCAGATTTTGTTTCAGCGGAATTTGTGTACATGTCGTCAGAAGCTTCAAGCCCTGAATCTGAAACAATCTCTAAGGCGGGGTTTTTCTCGGCTTCGTCCAAGATGCGCTCTCTCAGCTCAAATACAGGCAGTGTCAGCAAATTTATTGATTGAATCATCTGCGGCGAAAGCTTTAACGCCAGCCGCTGACTTTGAACCAGCTCTTGATTAGACTTCATAATGCACACTCCGAAAAAGTATAATAGCAAATTACTGTTTTGTCATTATTGGGTGCGCGTTTGTGTTAGTTCAACAGATAGAGCTTAATCTGGCGCACCGCTGTAGATTGAATTTTTCTGGCGGAAAGTAGTGACTTGCGGACGCGAACTGCCTCGTGGGAGCGAGCGAAAGCGAGTCTAACCACCTATTATCCCACGCGAGCAGTGAGACGGACGCAATGGAACGGATTTCCGCCAAGCAAAATTGTAGTTCTATGTTTTGTGCGGCTTATGGCGTGCACTAGCAAAAGCGCGGGTTTTGCTGTATAGTGGAAGCATGAATTACAAAGATACATTCACAAAATACGGCATTGCTGTGCCGGAGATTTTACTTCCCAAACAGGGAACAGACCTCAATGCGTGGGCGGTTATCGCCTGCGATCAATATACGCAAAACCGCCAGTATTGGAAGGACGTGGCTGACACCGCCGCAGGCAAACCTTCAATGCTGCACTGCATTCTTCCAGAAGTTTATCTTGAAGACAACGACAGAAAAGAACGCCTTGCCGACATAAACAGCACCATGCAGAAATATCTTGATTCGGGTGTTTTCGCCGAACCGCTTAACGGCATGGTTTATCTTGAAAGAAAAACCGCTTACGGCAGAATCCGCAAAGGACTTGTTACAGCAGTTGACCTTGAAGCCTATGAATGGAAGCCATATTCACAGACAAAAATCCGCGCAACAGAGCAGACAATTGAATCGCGCATTCCGCCAAGAATGGAAATCAGACGCGATGCACCGCTTGAAAGCCCGCACATCATGCTTCTTGTAAGCGACAGCGACAAACAGCTTGTTGAAGAAACCGGCAAAAAGGCAAAAGCCGCAAATGCACCGGTTGTCTACGACACAGACTTAATGCTGAAATCAGGCCACATTACAGGCTGGGCTGTCAAAGATGAGGCAATTTTTGAGCATATAAGCCAGAGCATTCTGAAAATTGCCGAAAAGAACGGCGTAGACAAAACTGACGGCACAGCCGCCCCGCTTTTCGCAGTCGGCGACGGAAACCATTCGCTTGCAACAGCAAAAGCCGTCTGGAACGAATTTAAGACAAAAAACCCGGGCGTTACAGACCACCCGTTAAGATATGCGCTTGTAGAAATTGTAAACATCTACGACGACGGTCTTACTTTTGAGCCGATTCACCGCGTTTTGTTCGGTTCGCTGCCAGAAATGCTTATCCGCTATATTTCGGCAGAACTTTCTGCTACAGTCTATCACCTTAAATCGGCAGAAGAACTCAACGAAGAGGTTAAATCTTCACAGGAAGTCATCGGCATGGTTTACAAGACCGAAAAAGGCGAGCAGCGCTACGTTATGATAGACGCAATCTGCCCTGATTTGATGGTAAGCTATTTTCAGCCGATTCTCGACACATTCCTTTCGATTTTTGGCGATGCAGAGCTTGACTTTATCCATGGCAGCGACGAGATTTTCCGTCTTGGCGCACAGGAAAACACAATCGGCATTCTGCTTCCGCAAATTTCAAAGGACAATTTCTTTAAGACAATCGCCTCGTGCGGCGTTCTTCCGCGCAAGAGCTTTTCTATGGGCGAAGCAAGCGAAAAACGCTTCTACATGGAATGCCGCCGGCTGACTAAATAGAAATTTGCAATTTAGGCTTGTAATTTTTTTTGCTATATGTTACATTTCATCATCATTTATTTGCCGGCGTGGTGGAATGGTAGACACGATAGACTCAAAATCTATTGCGGGCGACCGTGTATGAGTTCAAGTCTCATCGCCGGTATCAAGGCTGTCTAAAAAGGCAGCCTTTTTTATTAGACATGAAACACCGAAACTTTTTTCCGCAAAATCAGAATTTTCCGCAGCAGACGCATTTTATAGGCGTGCTTGTGCCGGACGACATTACAGAAACTCTTGAGAGCTGCCGCCGCTACATGAACCAGAAATACGGCTGCAAAAGCGGCTACGGCACACCCATTCACATAACACTTGTGCCGCCTTTCCGTTCAGACGAAGCCTACACAACAAAAGACATCGCAGCCGCCGTTCAAAAGCTTGTTTCTTCTGCGGAATTTTCGGGCTTTACAGCGCACATCGACAATTTTGACGCATTCGGCGACAGGACGGTTTTTGCCAAAGTTTCAGTCTCAAAGCAGTGGACAAATTTCCGCGACAAGGTTTTTTCTGCTGTTTCTGGCGCAGTAACCGGCTCTTTGCGCAAAGACACACGCCCTTTTCAGCCGCACCTTACCGTAGCAAACCGCGACATTCCGGCGGGAGCTTCAACCGAAGCTTTGCAGGCTTTTAACGAGCTTAACCTTGTCGAAGATTTTCAGATTGACAACATAACGGTGTTTGAGCGCAACGGCGGCAGATGGAACGCCGCCGCCACGCTTGAATTTTAGCTCCAGAAATAGGCGCATATTGCCACAATTATAGCAAACGCAACAAGCCCAATAATTGTATATAACATGAGTAATCCTCCAAGTTTTTTGATAAAAGCGGAAACTTGGAGAAATCTATAGAACAGTCTGAAAATAAATTGTAAGTTTCTTGAATTTTGAAAGATTTATGCACCTTAAAGAACAGGCGCAAAGATAAGGCGGGTAAAATACAGCCAGAAACTTTTTTTGAATATCCGAAAAAGCAAAGTCTATTGTGTTTTTAAAAACGCCTGTTTTTTCTTCAATTTTCAGATTTTCAAAACAAGCGCGGCTTTCATTTGTCTGATTAACGTAATAGTCTGCAGCCGGTGCATTATCTGCGTAAGCACAAATTGAAGCATCTGCGTTAATCTTTGGCGCAGAAACGCTTCCGCAAGGCAGGCAGACTGAGAAGACAACAACTAAAAAGAAAAAGTTGCGTAGTTTCTTCATTTTCTAATTATTTCTGGTTTTCAACAAAAGCGGTTGCAAACAAATAAAGATTCTCGTTATAGCCCATTGTGCAATAAGCTAAAAGACAACCCATATTCTTTTTGAGACCGGCGGCAAAATTTTTCTGAATATACGCCGTATATTCTTTTCCGGCGGCAGAAACACGCACCTTGCAGTTATAAATCTCGCGAACCTGTTCGTTTCCCACAAAATTAGAAAACTTAATCACATGCGCGGCATCATAATTTGAAAGCGGCTCAACGTCAGAGACAATCTTAACAAAAGTTGCGCCTTTTGCGAGTTTATTGCTGAAAACGTAGCGGTTGCCCTTTGCTCCTTCGGCGCTAAAAAACAGCGCAGAAAGATACTTCAGGTTGTAGCACGGGTACTGAATCATAAAAAAATCAGCCGGAAAAAAAGCTGTATGAACTCCGTCAGTAAAACCGTACATATAAGGCTTGTCTGCGCTGTCAACTTTTTCTATCTGGCAGCGTATGCCTTTTTTGGTAAATTCTTTGTCAGAAAAAATGCACCTGTATTCTGTAACAACGCCGTTTTCGTAGATTTCTTCCTGATATTCAAAGCCAGATTCTTTTTGCAGCGCTTCTGAAAGGCAATAAGAGATTTTCCGCTGCTTTCCGGCTTCGTCAAAATGAACTATGGCATATTGATACTGCTTGAACTGCGCGTCTTCCGGCTGAAACACAAATTTTTGAGAAATGCCATTGTACTCGTTCTTGCCTTCAAGCATGATTTGTTCTGCCGCAAAAACATTTGCGCAAACGCACAAAAGCAAGCCAAGCAAAACAACTTTCAATTTATTCTTCATTTATAAGAAACTCCGTTTAGTTATGCGCTAGTTTATTTCTGAAACGCCTCGAAGTCAATCGAATTATTTACAAAACGGTTGAATTTCGTGTCTGTCTTTGATATGTTCTATATGATTTTTTGCGGTTGTCATATAACGGCTATTATCCGGGCTTCCCAAGCCCGAGACGCGGGTCCGACTCCCGTCAACCGCTTAACAAAGCCACATCACCAACTTGAGAGAGAGGAAATACCAAAAGTGATTTACAAAAACAATATTGAAAGCAAAAGTAAATTCATAAAGAAATATTATATGACAATGGGCATCCCAATTTTAATAGCATTGCCTATTTATTTTCTCATGGCAAATTATATCTTTGATTCAAAAGAATATTCAGATGTTAAATGGATATTATATTTTTCTTTTTCTGTAACAGCAATTATTGCAATTCTTGTCTTGTTGATTGTTGGAAAAATGCACAAGAGAAATTATGAACAATACGTTTTGGAAATTTCTGAAACAGAAATCATCGAGAAAACTAAAAGATTCACAAAAACACTTAAGATAAATGAACTTGCTAAAATAGATTTTTCAAAAAAAGACCGGATAACTGTTTTTGATATAAAAGGAAACTATATAATAATCAATGAATTTATAAACGATTTCTCTGAAATTAAGGAATTATTAAAATCAAAACCTATAAAGCAAGAAAATATTGATTCATTAAGAAAACATAAACTCACTAATCTTATAAAAAGACCTGATCTTATAATAGCAATGATAATTTTGCTTTCGCTGGTTGTAAAATTAATAAAATTCCTTATTACTTAAATAAGTAAAAAACTACATCTCATCTTTCCGGCCAGCGTCCTTGGCAGCCTTTGGGGAAAACGTAGCCGGCATAACTTAAGCCTGAATCTTCGACATAAAACCAGGGCGAAATCGACTCAAAGCTCTCAACAATGTGAAGGTCTTGCGCCGGCATATAGCCCTGCCCTATCAGCATAATCTTTCTGCCGGTCTTTTTGTCAACAGCCATGTCGGTCACAAAAACTGCGTGACCGGGCGAACCGCTCTGCACAAAAACGTCGCCGATTTTAAGGTCTTTTATGTCAATCGGGAGCACTTCTTTTGCCATAGAGCGTGTGCTCGCATAGCTGTACACAATGCGCAGATACTCATCAAAAATTTTGCGGGAAGTGCCTTTTGCATAGCCGCTTTTCCAGCCGCTGCCTGTAAGCCGGTAGCCGTCCATAAACTTCTTAAACGGAAGGTATGTTCCGCTTTCGGCATTAAACCCTATTTTGTCGTACTCGCCACGAGCATAATAGTATTCGGCACGCATTTTCATGCAGGCGTCAGCACACTGAAGCAGATCTTCGCTCAAGTTCGGAAAATCATAAACTGCGGCATGATAGCTGCTGTTCTTTTTCTGCCCGTCATAATAATAAACGCTTGTGCCTGCCGGTTTTAGCGGAAGCTTGCGGTAAAATTCCTCGTAAGAGCCTTTTTCAACAGAAACGCGCTCATAGCCTTCCGGCACAGCAATCCGTGTTTCTACAGTCATGCCGCTTTCGTTAATCTCAACAGAAGAGCCGCGCGGCGAAAAGATTGAACCGAATATCATGTTCCAGTCAATGTCATCAGATGAAGTTCCTGCCGGAATTGTAACAGTAACAGTTCGGTCTGTGCTGCTATCAGATTTTGCAGGCGTTTTTTCCGCCTCTGACTGCGTACTTGAAGTAATAACCGACGAACTTGGGCGCTCAATAACAACAGTCTGTTTCTGCGTTTCAGCTTTTACAACAGCGCTTGTGTAAGACAGAGTTTTCTGTGCAAGCACAGACGCTTTTTTGTCGCGGCAGACATATTCAATTGCTGTAATCACAGGGTAATCAAATATATTCGTTTCAAGATAATCTTTAATTTCAGCTATTGCCTTGTCAGCATCAATCATCTGCGCATAAGAATGATTCTTAAAAACAAAAAGCTTGAGCCTTAAAGGAATTGCGCCGCCGTAGTTTTTGAACTGCTTCTCATTTGCAGAATCATAGGCAATGTTTACGCTTATTTTGACAGTAACTTTGTCAGACGTGTTCAGCTTAATCTCGTCAACCGGATACCATTTTGTTTCAGCAAAAAGTGCCCCCACCTGAAAAACAAACAGAAAAATCAGAAACAAAACGGGAAAAGCCTTTTTATTCATGTTATTCGTCATGCACTCATTGTAATAGAACTTTTCTATATAAAAAAGCCCCGGACAGCTTGTGTCTGGGGCTTCTGCGTTATTTCATTTCTTCGGCAAGCTTTTCAAGCTGCGCCAGTGTATCAGCTTTCATGGAAATCTTTACGGTAACCTTGTTTTCCGCAAACTTAATGTCCTTAGATTCCGTAAAGAGCGAAGCCATTGTCTTTGCTGCCTGCGGCCCCCACGAGCCGTTTTCAACAAATGCAACTGTACGCTTCTGATAATTGCGCTCGGTAAGGTTCTCTATAAATTCGCGCATTTTGGGGAACACACCGCCGCAATACGTTGTAGAAGCAAGAATCAGCTTGCCGTAGCGGAAAGCGTCTTCTATGCATTCATGCAAGTCTTCACGGGCAAGATCTGCAACCACAACTTTTTTGCAGCCCTTTGCTTTGAGCATTTCCGCAAGTTTTTCAACAACCTGCTTTGTGTTGCCGTAAACCGAAGTATAGGCAATCATTGTTCCTTCAGACTCAACCCCGTAAGAAGACCATATATCATACAAATTGACGTAATAGCCTATGTTTTCTGAAAGCACCGGACCATGAAGAGAGCAGATCGTCTTTATATCAAGCGCTGCCGCTTTTTTAAGAACAGCCTGAACAAAATCACCGAACTTGCCTACAATGCCGAAATAATAGCGGCGTGCTTCGCAAGCCCAGCCTTCAGGGTCTTCAACATCGTTTGCACCGAATTTACCGAAGCCGTCCGCAGCAAAAAGCACTTTTTCTGTGCTTTCGTAAGTCATAATTACTTCAGGCCAGTGCACATTCGGAGCTGTAATAAAATTAAGCACATGACTGCCAAGCTCAAGCTTTGAGCCTTCACCTACAACCACCTGCTTTTCAGCAAAATCAGTTTCAAAATAGCTTTTCATCATAACGAAGGCCATTTTTGAAGACACAATCTTTGCCTCTGGAAATTCCTTTGTGAAAGCAAGAATGTTTGCAGAATGGTCCATTTCCATGTGCTGAACAACAAGGTAGCCAGGCTTTTTTGAGCCTAGAACAGCTTTGATATTAGCCAGCCATTCTTTGCCGAAAGCAGCGTCCACCGAGTCCATAACGGCAATTTTTTCGTCCAAAATCACATAGGAGTTGTATGCCATTCCATTCGGCACAACAAACTGCCCTTCAAACAAATCAATCTTGTGGTCATCTACACCAACGTACTTAATAGCTTTAGAAATTTCCATGGTTTCCCTTCGTTTTTTTAAAAATTAACTGCCGGATTCATGCTGCCGCCTGACGAATGCAGACAACAGAGAAATCCGGCAATATCAGCTTACAAAAGCTTGCGGAAAAATTAGTAGTTTTCTGCGCTGATTTCAAAATATGCTTTCGGATGTGCACAAACAGGGCATACTTCCGGAACTTTTGTACCAACAACAATGTGTCCACAGTTGCGGCATTCCCAAACTTTAACTTCGCTCTTCTCAAAAACAGCAGCTGTTTCTATGTTCTTGAGTAATGCACGGTAGCGCTCTTCGTGGCGTTTTTCAATTTTTGCGACTGCGCGGAATTTTGCAGCAAGAGCTGTGAAGCCTTCTTTTTCAGCTGTCTTTGCAAAATCTTCGTACATGTCTGTCCATTCATAGTTTTCGCCGTCAGCAGCTGCGTTGAGGTTAGCAGCTGTATCGCCTATGCCGTTCAGTTCTTTGAACCACATTTTTGCGTGTTCTTTTTCGTTGTTTGCTGTTGCTTCAAAAATAGCGGCAATCTGTTCATAGCCTTCTTTTTTAGCTGTTGAAGCAAAGTATGTATACTTGTTTCTAGCCTGTGATTCTCCTGCAAAAGCAGCCTGCAAATTTTTTTCTGTCTGTGTACCTGCGTACTTGCTCATTGTTTTTCTCCTATAAAATTACATTTATTGTTGTAAGTTGAATTTTGCGCTATTTATTTGCCCAAAGACCATGAAGGTTGCAGTAAGCAACAGCTTTTACAACTTCGTCGCCGTCTACCAAAGCAAAAGTTGCTTTTGGAGGATTACCCGGTTTAAGAGTCTTACGCTGGTTGCCGGTCTTTGTCTGAATTGCAATCCACGGAATGTAGTGTTCCGGTGTCATAGGGTGTTCAACAGAACCAACAGTGACTTCTACGATGTTACCCTTCTGTGCAATAACAGGCACATGCTTTTCAACAGCAGCATCTGTTGTGTTAGGCACAAGCTCTACCATAGATTCGCCGCAGCAAACTGTCGGAACTCCTGTTTCTTCAACCATTGCAATAATTTTTCCGCAAGTCTTGCACTTGTAAAACTTCATCTCCATAGCCAATCCTCCTGATTGTCTCTTATATATTCTTCAAGGCACAACGTCTGCCATGAACATCACATTTTAAGTTCAAGCCTCATAAATCGGCTCAAAATCTTCAGCCGGATGACCGCAAAGCGGACATACATAATCAGCCGGAAGCTCCGCCTGCATAAGCTCGTAGCCGCATATCTTGCACCGCCAGCCGATTATCTTTTTTTCAGACTGAGCCGGCTTCTGCGCGGCGGGTTTCGGCTTTATCTCATTCTGATAGTCTGCATACGTTACAGGCGCGCGGCTGCTCAAAATTTCCGCGTCAGTAACTTCTGCAATAAAAAGCGTGTGCGTGCCCAAGTCTTGAGACGAAATCACCTTTGCAGAAATAACGGCGCAAGTTTCAGCCTTAATATACGGATTTCCGTTTAAATCAAGCGAATATTCAAAATCCTTGAATTTTTCAACGTCGCGGCCGCTTTGAAAGCCGAAATGCTTAATCGTGTCAAAGCTTACAGACTTATCAAGCACAGAAAGTGCAAAAGAGCCGCACTCCTTAATCATCTGGCAAGTATAATTTCTGTTCAATAGGGAAATTGCTATACGGACAGGGTCGTTTGCGACCTGCATACAGGTATTGGTTACACATGCACTTATTTTTGCTTTTGTTTTTGCTCCAAGAATGAACACACCGTAAGAAAGACTGAATAAGGCTTTTGAATCCATAGAATTTCCCCTATTGAACTAGAAGTATACCACAGTTTTTCAATTTTAGTTGGAAACCGGAGAAAAATTCGCGCAAAAAATTTATAAAAATGCAAATTTGAATGTATAATAAAGCTGTTCATTCGTGCCGAGGGTTTGATACCCCGACGCTCTGCGTCGAAATAAAGGGTATCAAAGCCGAGTGCAATTACTTATTAAGAACAACATACCTCGTCGCTCTGCGTCGAGGTTGTTGATTTTTTACCAATTTATGGGAGAAACAACAATGACTAATAAGCTTTTAACTTTAATTTGTGCAGCCGCATTTGTTTTTGCAAGCTGCGCTTCCGCCTTTTCTGCATCTAAGAAAGAAGCTGCCGCACCGACACCTGCCCCAGCAGCACAGACATCTGCCGCAAAAGCAGATGCCGCAAAGCCTGCCGCTGCAATTTCTGCCGCAGAAATTGTAAAGAACATGAAATTCGGCTGGAATCTCGGCAACACGCTTGATGCATTTGCCGGCGGCGATCCTGCAAACGGCTGGAACGGCGCAAACAAATCGCTTGGAATAGACACCGAAACATACTGGGGAATGCCCAAAACAACACAGGCTATGATAAAAGGGCTGAAAGCAAGCGGAATCTCTACTATAAGAATTCCAGTTTCTTGGCACGACCACATTGACGCCAAATATAACATAGACCCTGCATGGATGAGCCGCGTAAAAACCGTTGTAGACTGGGCAATGGACGAAGGTCTTTATGTAATCATAAACATTCACCACGACAATGTTGCTGCAAACACACTGAAAGACAACAGCCGCAAAGGATTCAGCCCCGCGTCTAAATGCAAGGCAGAATCAGAGAAGTACATCACAAAAATCTGGCAGCAGGTTGCCGAAGTTTTCAACAACGACTATGACGAGCACCTTATTTTTGAAGTGCTCAACGAGCCGCGGCTTCCGGGAGACCCTCACGAATGGAACTGGGAAGCCTCATGCAAGACATGCAACGACGCGATGAACTGCATCAATGAATACAATCAGCTTTGCGTAGACACAATACGCGCCACAGGCGGAAACAATGCGACACGCCTTCTGATGATTCCGTCTTATGTTGCTTCGCCTGGTGCGGCAATAAGCCCGAAATTCAAAAAGCCTGACGACCCGGCAAACTGCCTTGCGCTTTCTGTGCACATGTACTCACCATATAACTTTGCAATGCAGGACAAAGGCGGCGACAGAACCTTTGCGCAGAAGCACAAAAGCGACCTCGACTACTGGTTTAGAGAGCTTGATACAAAATTCGTCAAAAAGGGAATTCCTGTAGTAATTGGCGAAATGGGCGCAACCAACAAAGACAATCTCGCCGAGCGCGAAAAATGGTTTACATATTTCTGCACTAAGGCAAAATCATGTAATATGGCAGCCATTCTCTGGGACAACGGCATCTGGGAAGTACCCAAGTCAAAAAGCTACAACGAGCTTTACGGCTTCTACAACCGCGAAACCCAGACCTGGTATTTCCCAAGCCTGATAGAAGCAGCAACAAAAGCAATGAACTAAATATTTAGTGTCATTCCCCGGCCTGACCGGGGAATCTTGCAAAAAAAGGAATGTAAAAAATGAAAAAGTTAGTATTAGTGTTTTTTATTTGCTCGATTTCAATTTCAGTTTTTGCTGAAGAATACAGACTGCCGGACGGTTCTGTGTATTTTGGGGAAATGAAAAACGGCTTGTTTGAAGGTTCTGGAACTCAAGTTTTTCAAGGTGGCGCGAAATATACCGGTGAATTTTCAAATGGTCTGTATAACGGTCATGGAACATATGAATCTCATTTGTATACGTATACTGGAGATTATGTTAACGGTCTGATGGAAGGGCAGGGCGAACTAAAATACTTCAACGGTACAACGTACACCGGTAATTTTAAGAATAATGATTTATACGGTAAAGGACGAATTATTTATTATGATGGTAGCGTGTATATAGGTGATTTTAAAGGTGGATTAAAAGATGGAGAAGGATTTTTCAATTTTTTTGACGGAGGTTTTTATCAAGGCGGATTCAAAGATGATTACTATGATGGAGAAGGCGTGTTTTCCCATTCTGATGGGATTAAATATGTTGGGCTATGGACAAAAGGTGAATTGAATGGTGAAGGATTTGTCATTTACCCTAACGGCAGACAGAGAAAGGTTGTTTTTGAGCGAACTGCGATAAAAAGAAAGAAGCAGTTCCCGTTTGCGACAATATTTTTGTTTGCATTATTCATTGCTCTAGTTTATCTAGTAATCGATAATATCCGCCTAAGAAAAAAGCTGAAAAATGCGTAGTCGCTTTATGTTCATCAACCTAAAAAGATTGCCGGGTCCGCCCGACAATAACGGGGTTGCGATTGAGGCTAATCTACATAATATGTCAGTTCGGCAACCCCAGCTAGTTTTCACTTCGCGAAAACTTGTGACAGCTTTGTACAAAAGCCCGCACTGTTGGTCACTTCGACTTGGTTCGACTACGCTCACTAACCAACGCTCAGTGACCGAATTAATCTGTTCAAGCGGAGTTCCATCAATAATAATTGTGCACCCGGGTTTCCAAAGGGCTGAGCCCTTTGGCGGTGCCAGAAAAGGATGGGGTCGAAGGGGAAGGAAAAAC
The DNA here is from genome assembly GCA_017614995.1 of Spirochaetaceae bacterium. Taxonomy (GTDB): domain Bacteria; phylum Spirochaetota; class Spirochaetia; order Treponematales; family Treponemataceae; genus UBA1240. Next base: position 28,966 of record JAGAAX010000055.1, on the reverse strand, counting down.
CGTGCTTCCGAATTAAGGGTTTTGCCTTCCCCTTCAAAGTTCCGGCACTTCCAAGTGCCAAATTAAAAAAAGAACACTTCTTCGAATTTCTTATCCAGCGCAATGCACAATATGAGCGCAAGCTTGGCCGTCGGGCAGAACTGGCCTGTTTCGATTGAGCTTATCGTATTGCGTGAAACGCCGACCATTTCAGCAAGCTCCGTCTGCGAAAGCTTCTTTTCAGCGCGTATCTCTTTGAGATGGTTCTTCAGAATTAATGCTTCGTCCATACGCTTAACCTTAAATTACACCACAACGCTTTAATACTAATGTCATACGATTATTCCTTTAATATAAGCAAAGATGAATAAGACAAACGCTAAGCCGTAAAAAACAGTAACTATAATTTCATGTTTCCGGTGAAGCTTTATGCTTTTAAGCAGGAACAATACAAAACTCATTCCGAAACATACAGCGTAAATCGATAAATTGATTTTTCTGTTACTCAAAAAATCAATAACTGTAATAACAAAGCAAAGAAACCAGCCTGTTACAACGGAATACGAAGATGCCCATCTTATAACTTCGCCCTCGTAATAGTCTCCGCCTTTGCTTTCGCTGCGACTTTTCTCAAGGATTTCTTCTTTGGTCATAAATAATCCCCTTTTTGGTATGAATCTGCATTTGCCAAGTTAACTTGTCATAAAAGAATATAGCATTGCAAAGTATACTTGTCAAGAACTATCTGCATTCTGCGTTTTCCGCGTAAATGATGCGCACACCGCCATGTTTGTGCCTGCTTTTTGGGTCAAAATTCCCCAAATACAAAAATTGCCCTGAAATTCAAAAGCAAATTTACTCATGGGAATTCTTTTCAGTTTTTAAGAAAAGCCTGATTTACCTTGAAAAGGCGTGTTTATTGGCTCTGCATGCGCACAAAAGTTGGCACAGAAAATGCAATATAGTTATTGAAGGTTAAACCTTCAGAAATGCAGTAATTCAAAAGCGCATTTCTTTCCAAAGTTCTTAAAATAATCAGGAGGTTACTTATGAACGAACTTACACTTTTTAACGACTTGTTTGATGATTTTGAGGATGACGGATACACATTGCCATCTTTCAATTTTAAGAAAGCTTTTTCGACCCCAAAAGTCGATGTAAAAGAGAGCAAAGACAAATACTCTCTTAAAATGGATCTTCCGGGAAAAACCGACAAAGACATTGACATTAAACTTTTGAACAATATCCTTACAATTTCTTCTGAATCTGAAGTAAAAGACCAGAAGGAAGAAAAGGGCGAAACAAAAGAAAGCGCAAAATATCTTATAAGAGAACGCAGATATTCTAAGTTCTCAAGAAGTTTCAGCCTGCCAGAGGATGTAGACAACGAAAAGCTGGCTGCAACAGTTAAAAACGGCGTTTTGACAATCAATATGCCTAAAAAAGCTATTACTGCACCAAAACAGATTACAATAACTTGCGCTTAACGGAGGCTGACATTATGGCTAATGCAAAAAACAAAATGAATAAACCTAAGAAGAGCCTTAAAGAAAAGAAGCTCGAAAGGCATCAGAAGAAAGAGCACGAACGCGCTCCTGAAGTCTAATTTATAGATTGTTCCAGATAAAGCTGGTGTACACCGTTCTGGCTGTACACCAGCTTTTTTTTTTGAATTGCTTCCTTTCAGCTCGCGATGACGGCAGTTTACGCAGTCAATGAGCGATTATAGAGTACAAATACTGCGTGTCAACTTCTTTTGAACTTGTTTTATAATCCAAATCCGTTTTTTGCGTCTGAACACTGGCGGGCATGGTCACAAGGTTGAAAGATTATTTATTTTCAGATAATCTTAAAAAAACGTTTCGCATACATGAGGTTTTTATGGATCCAGCTTTTTTTACCAGCGAGAAATTCACCGACGACAAAATCCGTGCGGTAGACGCAAAATATGAAGCACAAAAAATTGCATTTGCTCCGCTTACTTTTCAGGCTGTAAGGGCAATGCTTGACCTTAATATACTTCAGCTCATTTCAGATGCCGGCGATAACGGCATAACAGCAGACGAACTCTCCAAGAAAGCCGGAGTTTCTAAATACGGCGTTGACGTGCTCTGCGAAATTGCACTCGGCATGAATCTCATTAAACTGACAAAAGATTCAATTGATTCAGACGCAGGCACAGCACATGAAAAATTTGTTCTTGCAAAAACCGGCTGGATGTTCCTTGAAGATGACCTCACAAAAGTCAATTTCTGGTTTACAAACGATATCTGCTATCAGGGTGCATGGAATCTTGAAGAGTCAATTAAAGACGGCAAACCGCGCGGTCTTACAGTTTTTGGCGATAAATGGACAACTATATACGAGGCACTTTCAACATTGCCGGAAAAGGCAAAGAAAAGCTGGTTTGACTTTGACCATTTTTATTCAGACATAGCTTTTCCAGAAGCCCTGCCTATTGTTTTTGAAAAAAAACCGAAAACATTGGTAGACATCGGCGGAAACACAGCAAAATGGGCGGTTGCCTGCTGCAACTATGACAGCAGAGTTAATGTAACAATTGTTGACCTGCCCGGTCAGACAGCAGTTGCCGAGCAGAATGCGGCAAAAGCAGGCTTTGCAGACCGGATAAAGACACACAGTGGCAATGTTCTGGCTGAATCAACTGTTCTGCCTGCAAAGCCAGACGCAGTTTGGATGAGCCAGTTTCTTGACTGCTTTTCACTTTCGCAGATTACCAAAATCCTTAAGAAAGTGCACGATGCAGCAGACAAAGACACGCTTGTTTATGTGCTTGAGCCGCTTTGGGACAAACAGCGTTTTGAAGCGAGTGCCTATTCGCTTCAGGCAACCTCTCTGTATTTTACATGCATGGCAAACGGAAACAGCAAAATGTACCGTTTTGCAGAACTGAAAGAAGCTGTTGAAAAAGCAGGATTCAAGCTCGACTGTGCGCACCATAATCTCGGTTCAAACGCATATTCGCTTCTGGTATTTAAAAAGGCATAGTGTGAATCCAGTTTATTTTTCCAGCATCTGCCCTTGGGCGCCCAGCTTAAATGATGACACAGAACTCTGGAAGGAATGGGCAGCCGGAACAAAGCAGATAGAACAGACAGACGAAGCTCCCAAACTTGAATACACATCGCCGTTATTCAGACGCCGCTTAAGCCAGATTACACGCATGACAGTGCATGTAATTCATAATCTGCTGGAAAAAACAAAAACTTCAGGCGAAACTAAAATAGTTTTTGTCTCACTGCGGGGTGAAATTGCCCGCGAATTTTCAATAAACAAACAGCTAATCGAAGATAATGAGATTCTTCCGGCGCCTTTCTCACTTTCGGTATTTAACACGCCGGTTTCATCTGCAACAATAGCATTTCATCTGACGGGCGGTTATTCTGTTTTATACCCGTCAAAAAACAATTTTGCATCTGCTGTTATTCCGGCTGTAAGCCCCATCCGCGCAGGAACAGAAAAGGCGTGCCTTTTTGTTTATGCAGACGAGCTTGTGCCGGAATGCTACGGCGACAAACGCCCCAAAGACAATACACCGCTTGCATTTGCGGCACTTGTTTCAGCCGAACCGTCGGCAGGTGCTGTTCAATTAAGCGATTTTGACCATATTCCAGAAGAACCAAAGCAATTTCTGAAATTCCTGCTTAACAACGGAGAGAATTAATGCCAGCAAACACAATGTCCGCCGAGGAACTTAAGGCGCGCTACAGTCCGGAAGGTCTGCCGCCCGTATCAAACCCATTTTTATACGCATACCGCTGCATCATAAAAAACCTGTTTTATGTAATTTTCGGTATAGGTTCTATTCTGATTGTCACTGCCTCGTTTCCTTTTATAAGGCTTTCAAGTAAAAATAACGAAGAATTCGGCATAAAGGCGCGTTGCTTCATCTCACATGTGTTCAGGGTTTTTCTGTTTTTTCTGAGCGTTCTGCAGGGTGCGCAACTGAAAACCGAAAACCGCGAAGAATACAGAAATATGCACAAAAAGATTATTGTTGCAAATCATCCGTCAATTCTTGATTTTGTCTACATCATGTCTATGGTTCCAAACGCGACATGTATTGTGTCAGAGCATCTTGCAAAAACACCGCTCGCCGCAATAGTAAAATACGCATATATATTGAATTCAACTGATTTTGAAACTGTCTGCCGCGAATGCAAAAAACTTATAGACCAGGGCTGTAATGTCATAATTTTTCCGGAAGGAACAAGAACCCCAAGGCATGGAAGAAACGTCTACAAAAAAGGCGCTGTGCGTATTGCTTTGTATTGCGGCTGCGACATTCAGCCAATCTTTATAGGCGGCAGCGACAAATACGGGCTCGGCAAGCACGACATAGTCTGGTCTTACAATCCTGTAGAGCAGTATCTTTATGATTTTAAGCTGCTTCCAGAAATTAAGATTGCGCCTTATACGGAATTATCTGCTCCGATTGCGGCAAAACGCCTGATTGATGAAGTTGAAAATACTATTATGGATGCGGCCCGGCAATACAGTGAATGTCACCCGCTCTGCAAAACGCTTAACAATTACTAGAAATTGCAGCCTGCCGTAGGTCTAATTTGAAGCTGACGCTATAGATTCGTTCTGCGCAGACGGAACAAAGCCTTCGCTTACAAGCCACTTCCACAAATCATCGTTCCAGTGATACTGCTTCATAAACGGCGTGTCGCGCATGCCAAAGCCGTGCCCGCCGGTTTCATAGGTTTTGAACTCGCATGGAACAGAACTGTCTACAAGTGCCTGATACAGCCGTTCGCTGTTTTCATAGGGCACAACCGGATCATCGCGGCAGGCAAGCAGATATGTTGGCGGCATATCTAAAGGCACCTGCATTTCAAGCGAAAATAAATCGCGCAGTTCTTGTGTAGGGTTTTTGCCAAGAAGATTCTTTACAGACTTTTTGTGTGCAATATCTTCCTGCATTGAAACAACAGGATAAACAGAAATAACAAAATCAGGGCGCAGGCTGACATTAACATCTATGCCGATTTTTTCAAGCTCATTAGCGCGGTTTGCAAACGCACCAGCCCATGTAACAAGATGCCCGCCGGCTGAATAACCGATGAGCCCGATTTTACCTTCTTCAGCCTTATATCTTTCAGGGTTTTCGCGTACAAGCTCAAGCGCACGCTGTACGTCCTGCATCATTGCAGGATAATGGAACCCTCTCTGTGAAACTCTATAACGGAGAATGCATGTTGTAACGTTATGGCTGTTAAACCAATCCTGGGAACAATAGCCTTCAAAACGAACGCCAAGATGGTGGTAACTTCCGCCCGGGCAAATAATTACAGTTGTTCCGTTCGGGTTGTCAGGAATGGAAACTTCCATATATATGCGTGTCTGTTCAAGGTTTTCTACACCTTCCCAGATATAAACATTAAATTTTTCTCGTGCAAAAACTACAGCACAGACAGAAAACATAAGCAGTGCTACAAGAAGCTTTTTGGTGTGTTTCATTTTCATTTATGCGTTTACGCAGCTCTCTAAATATTGTGTTGTGAAATTATTCTACTATATAAAAGCTGTTTTTTTCAAGTTGAGGAATTGGAACAAGCTATAAGTGTTTTATTCCTTCCACTTTTTGAAAATGAGCGAGGTGTTTACACCGCCGAATGCAAAATTATTAGACATAACATAATTTGCATCAATATTTCTGCCTTTTCCGCTTATATAATCAAGCGGCGCACACGCAGGGTCTGCCTGAGTAAAATTAAGGTTCGGATGGAACCAGCCTTCATTCATCATATTAATTGAAAGCCATGATTCTATTGCACCGCAGGCACCTAATGTATGACCGATATAACTCTTTGTTGAGCTTATCGGAACAGGCCGGTTAAAAATCCTGTATACTGCATCTGTTTCAGAAATATCGCCGTTTCTTGTTGCCGTTCCATGCGCATTAATGTACGCAATTTCTGAGGCATCAATACCGGCATTTTCAAGCGCCATTTTCATACAATGAGACTGTGTTTCGGCATTTGGGTTTGTTATGTGTGTGCCGTCAGCATTTGTTGCAAAGCCGGCAACTTCTGCATAAATTTTAGCACCACGCTTAACAGCATGTTCCAAATCTTCAAGAATAAGCGTTCCGGCACCCTCACCAATAACAAGGCCATCGCGGGCTTTGTCAAAACAGCGCGGTGTAAGTTCCGGTGTAGTATTTTTTATGCTTGCCGCACCAAGTGTATCAAAAACATAAGCGGAAACCACAGACAATTCTTCTGCGCCGCCTGCAACCATTACAGTCTGTCTGCCGTCTGAAATAGCCTCGTAAGCATAGCCTATTGCCTGGCTGCCTGAAGTACATGCCGTGTCTGTTATGATTATTCTGCCGCGAAGCTGATAGCACACCGAAAGGTTGCATGCGCAGGTCTGCGGCATTGCCTTTATATAAGTCTGAGAGTCAAAGCCTGAAACTTCGCCGTTCTTTACAAAAGAGAAAAGTGTAGAAATTCCTGACAAGCTGCCTGAGCAAGAACCATACGCAATTCCTGTTCTGCCGTTTTTAAGTTCTTCAATTACATCACCGTTTTCCAAAAGAAAACCGGCATCTCTTAAAGCATCTTCTGTAGCCACAAGCGAAAGAAGTGCAACACGCCCCATTCCACGGATTTTCTTACGCGGGTAAGAAGGCAGCGGCTCATCATACGGACAGGCAAGCCGTGTATTCATTTTGCGGTAAAAATCCCATTCAGGTATTGTGCGGATACAGTTGGTGCAGCTCTGCAATTTCTGCAAGGCACTGGGCCAGTCACGTCCGAGCGCTGAAACCATTCCACCGCCGGTAACAACAACACGTCGCGCGCCGTTCGATTTTGTAAATTCCATTATACAATACCACCATTAACAGAAATGACCTGCCGCGTAATATATCCGGCTTGTTCCGAAAGCAAAAAGACTGCAAGCGCAGCAACTTCTTCCGGTTTTCCAACCCGTTTCATCGGAATGGACTCAAGAATTATGTCGAGAGGAGCTCCGTTTATCATATCAGTTTCAATTACACCAGGCGCAATGCAGTTTACCGTAATAGCGCGGCTGGCAAGCTCAACAGCAAGTGCTTTTGTTGCACCGATAATTCCGGCTTTTGAGGCACTGTAATTTGTCTGACCGCGGTTTCCCATAACTCCGCTGACAGAAGCTATTGTGATAATTCTACCGCCACGTTTGTTTCTTCTGCTTGCAATCGGAAGAACCAGCGGCTGAAGCACATTATAAAAGCTGTCAAGATTTGTGTGCACAACTGAATCCCAGTCATCACCGGAAAGAGCTACAAATGTGTTGTCTTTTGTGATACCGGCATTGTTTATGATTCCCCACAATGCGCCGTACTTTTCAGTTAATGCTGAAAGCTTTGTGCGGCAGTCTTCTCTGTCTGAAATATCGAACTGAATAAGTTCACCGTCTCCGCCGTTTTGCTTTATGGCAGCAAGCACATCTTCTGCCTTGTTTTTATTCCTGTTATAATGACAGATTACATAATAACCAGCGGCTGCAACGGCTAAAGCAACGGCTTTTCCGATGCCTCCGCTTGCACCTGTAACAAGAACTTTTTTATCGTCTGCGGCTGTCGTCTGTTCCAAATTCAGTTCCTCCGTTTTTTAATTTTCTGCAAAAAATGCAGATGCGTCCTGGACTTCCATAACAGAAAGATTTGCAGTTACTGACGGTGCTTCATCATCCGGCGACGTATATAATCTGCATATATAGCGTGAAACACGCGTCGTTTCGTCCATAAAATCCTGTGATACGCTGATGCGCACAGTTGTGTTGTTCTTAAAATATGATACTGACGAATCAAATCCGACAACTGAAAGAATAACGCCCGGAAGCGGACTGTCGCCTCTTATATGATGTGCGATTCCAGACATTGCAGAAATTGACTGCGCCATCAATTCAAAAGCTGCCCAACATGGAACGCCGTCATTTTCCGGCTCATAGAATATACATTCCTTTCTTATATCGTATTCTGTAGTAATGGAATACGTTTTTATATCATAAGAGATAACCCTCGAAAGCAGGAACATTTTTCCTTTATGAGGCAGGAGATTTATCAATTCATCATGTTCTATTCTCTGAGACAGCACACAAAATCCTGTTCGCCGGCATAAAGCGGCGTATGCTATTTTTTATAAAGCCGGTATTTTATAGCCCGATTATCAGGCTGTTGTTGGCACCGCCAAACGCAAATGAATTTGACATACAGACTGAAACATTCCGACCAGGGTTTGCAGGATTATTCCTGTCAATTATGTGAACCGGCGGAATTTCACTGTCTGTTTCTTCGTCCCAAATTTGAACCGGCAGGCATATATTATTACCGCTTTTTCCAATATTTTCAACCAGCGCCGCGTAACAGATTGATAATTCAATTGCGGCGGCAGCACCGAGCGTGTGCCCGGTAACAGGTTTTGTTGAACTTACAGGCACATTGTACGGACTAAAAACAGCATGTACAGCCGAGCCTTCCATTGCGTCGTTAAAGTGCGTGCCTGTTCCATGCAGATTGACATAATCAATTTGCTCAGGCTTAAGTGACGCAGATTCAAGCGCATGCTGCATTGCAAGAGCTGCACCCGCCCCGGACGGATCAGGCGATGTCATGTGATAGGCGTCGGCACTTTCGCCCCAGCCAAGCAATTTGACGGGCGCGCTGCCTCCGTCGAGCCGGTCTTTTGACAGCACAAAAAAAGCCGCGCCTTCGCCAAGTGTAATGCCGCTTCTGTTTTTGCTGAACGGGTTCGTAATTTCCGGCGATACCGCACCAAGCGAATCAAAGCCCATGAGCACTGTATCAGAAACAATATCAACTCCGCCGGTCACAACCGCATCCGCAAAGCCTGCAAGAATCAGTTCCGCGGCTTTTATCAGCGCGCCTGCACTTGATGAACACGCCGTACTGAATGTATTTACACTGCCGCAAAGCTTGTAGCGCTCCGCGATAAACGTAGAAACATAATCTGCGCCCTGCACCTCAATGGCATAATCTTTTGGAAAAGAGCCTGTCTCAAAATATGCCCTGTGCGCCGCAACAGAAGCTTCTGTTCCATTGTCACATGAACCGACACAGACTGCGACACGCTTTTCTCCGTAAAGCGACTTTGCGCGCTCAATATCAGCTTCAATCTGCTTCAGAGCGGCTTCTTCAATGCGCATTATGCGCATATCGTATCTGGCTGATGACGGCTCAGAAAGTCCGTCTTTGATTCTGGCTGCATAAAAAGCTCTGCCGGTCGAAATTTCAGTTTTTTTTATGCCGCTCTGGTTTCCTTCTGTTACAGACTTCCACAATGTTTCAAGCGAAGCACCGGCGGCGCATAAGACACCCGGCTTTGATATGTACAGGTTCATTTTTATTCCTCAACCTTCGTAAGCTTATATTCATATCCGCGGAGATAATTCTTGATAGTAACCGTCTGCTCTTCAATTTCGTTTTTCAGCGTAATTTCTTCAATCAATTTTTTCTCTTCAAAAATTTTCCGCACTTCAACAGATTCACCAGTTTCATACAAAGTGCGCACGCTTTCAAAACTAAGACCGGCGTTCTTATAATTAGCCTCTAATGCCGCTGAATCATAATATGCGTTCTGAATATCACAGACAATATATTCAGCCTTTAAGTTTTTTGGAAACATAGCTGACTCAAAGCGGACTTCTCTGCCGTCATAAGAAAGCGAGCCCATATCAGTGCCAAAATCGTTCAAAAGCGAAAGCTGCATTTCGTTTTGGTCTGAAAAAAAATATAAAAGCATAGAAAAATGCTGACTTCCGTAAGAACCTTCCATGACCTGGTATGTTTCCACAGTGCCTTTCATGTCGCAGGGCAGAAGCAGCGGCACTTTATGGCGGTTTGTAACATACACCAAATATTGCGAACCTAAAGCATCTGCCTCACCGGAGGTTTCCTGCTTAGAAGAATTCTGCCGGTTAAGAGAGGTACAACTGAAAAAGAGAACGCCTGCTAAAAGAACAAAAACTATTTTAAGCTTCATCTCGCAAAACCCCGTATAAAACCGAAGCAAGATATGCCACTGTAAGCCCGATGAAAACGGTCAGCCCAATCTGATGCACAGGGCGGAACGAGCTGAACGCAAGCACGCCGAAAGAAAGCACCGTCGTCACAAAAGAGAGGAACACAGCCGTCCGCTCAAGCGCAGTATCTTCGGTATCAGAACGGCTGCCTGAAACCGTATAAATGATGTAGTCCAAGCCGAGCCCGAACACAAGCACAATGCCTGTCACAGAAAAAAACTCAAACGCAATGTTAAAGCACGAAAAAACAGCACATGTCACAAGAACAATCAGCAGCGGTATCGAAATAATTTGAAGCGAGTCGCGGAGCGGATACAAAAACTTAAGGATAATAAAAACAAGAACAAACGAAACGGCAAAGAACCAAATCATAATCTTTGTAAGTCTGTCCAAATCGCTGCTTATATCAGAAACTGTATTAATCCAATGAACAAATTCGTATTGCGCGCCTATTTTCTCAAACAAAGCTTTTTCACTTGTAGAATTCGGCATAATAGCTGAATAAAACGTGCCGTCACTTTCGCCAATCCACACAGAAGAAAATGCGCTCAAAATAAAAGGCGGAACGGTTCCGTTTTCAATTGAAATGAACTTTCCGGCAGCCGCTTCTAAACCGCTTTGCAAACTTGAAACAAGACTTTGTGTTTCAGCTTCATCAAAACCGAGCATCAAAAACTGTTCTTCCGCATACTGAAGCAATAAAGCACATGCCTGCTGCGATTTTTTTTGTGCAGCGGCAGACGGCACAAACTGAGAAGCCGCAAGCAGGCGGTCAAAACCAGCCTGGCTTCTAAGAGCATTGCAGAGAATTTCTTCGTGCTGTAAAAGTTCTTCTTCAGACTTGCCGCTTACAATAAACCAGCCAGCCGGACTATACTGAATGACTGAAGCAGCCTCAATTTCATCAGCAAGCAGACGCCCTTTCATCTTGTACAATTTTGCAAGATTGTTCTCAATTTTTAGATTGCTTCGGAAACATGCGGTGAAACACACTGAACAGACAAAAAGCATCAGCAGAATTATCAGAGAAGCCTTTTTTTGTATGTTCCACTTGCCTGAAGCAGATGCAGTCTGCAAAAGCACCGGGCTTTTCTTTTCAAAAAAACGGACAAGCGGAATCTGCCGCGTGCCTTCCGGCAAAGCAAGCGAGGGAAACAGGCAAACTGTAGTCAAAAATGAACTGAAAAGCCCTGCTGTACAAAATACAGCAATCTGCCTTATAAGCGTAAACGGCGCAAACAAAAGCATGGCAAAACAAATTGTCGTAGAAACAATTGCCATTGTCAGCGGCTTCATCAGGCGTTTTCTGATATCAGCGCCGGAAGCCGCCCCGGAATTTGCCGCCCAATGCGTAAAAAAGTGAAGGCTGTAGTCTATGCAAGACCCAATCAGCGACGTGCCGAACACAAGCGTCATCACGTGCATTGTCTTGAAAACCGCAAGAGTTGCGCACAAGCCGGTGCAGACAGACACTCCAATAGAAAAAACTGAAGCAAGAATGGGCTTTGGCGAGCGGAATATATAAAGCAGAAGAAGAACAACAAGAAGCATTGCCGCTGTTGTAATGATTGTAATTTCTCTTGATGCCTGTGTAGAACTTTCATAGCTGTGAAACGGTGTTCCAGAAAAAACAAAGCGCACGCCGTCTTTTTCAAGCTGCGAGCAGACGCTGTGTATTTCTGCCACACCATTCCGGCGGTTTGCTAGAGCCGCGCCTTTTTTGCTCAAAAGGCAGCGGAGCATTATGTACCACCTGCCCTCATGAGCTGAAGCAAGAACACCGTCTTTTACAGAAAGTGCCATTCCCGATTTTTGAAGCAGCGACACATAGCGCTCAAAATGAAGCTGAGACAGCATAAACGGGTCTGTTTCTATTGCATCAACAGAAAACACAGAAAACGGACTGAATGCTCTTTCAAGAGCTTCTGCCGCAAACTGCCCGATATAACCAGAGCCGTCAGCACCGGCAGACAAAAGCTTTTCAGAAGTTTCTTCATCAAGCAGATTCCAGCGGCAGCGGTGCATAAAGTCTGTAATTTCAGAGACACTGTTTCCGTCCGCATAAAGCGAAACATCGTCAAAATTTCCGTTTGTGCTTAAACAGCGGTATACTTCTTCGGCAGTTTTTTTTGCAGCGTCAAAATCTGAATGAGAAACTAAGATTATGGCGTTCTGCGATGATGATTTTGTAAGCTTATCGTTTGCAGCGCGGACGGAAGCATCTTCAAACGATTTTGGTATCATATTGAATAAATCAGCGTCAAAGCCTTTTTTGCCCTGAAACAACAAAAACACGCATAAAAAGACAAGCAGCACCGCTGCATGAAAAATGCACCAGACTGAAAAATACGGTTTATTTAAAAGAGAAATATGCTTTTTCATCCGCCGAAAGTTCCTTAGGATACCGCTGATTTTCAAAGATGTACGTAATAACGCCTGAAGAAGCTTCGGTTACCTGCATTGAACTGATAGAAGCATTTTCTGCGGTATACGAGCCGGACAAATCGATTGATTCTATTACAGAAGAAATCGTTGAGTCCTTTGGAACTAGCTTAGAAAACCATGTGCCGTTTTCTGCTTCTGAAAAAGAAACAGAAAAATGTTTTTCAAGTTCCGTTGTATCATTTGAAAAAACAGAAGCAAGCGATTCGGCGATGCTTGAAAACATTGGATTGCCTGAAGCTTCTATTACAGTTTTAGCACCTGATGCATTCTGCTGAATTACTGCGTCTTTTTTGACAGCAAGAACAGAAGCAAATGGTTTTTGCGTATTCCAGACAATGCCTTCATGACAGATTAAAAACGTGCCGTAAGACTTAAGCTGGCGTTTTGCAGATGACACCGTCTTTATTTGCGTAAAATCACCGGCTGTATTTTCATGAGCTGCAAGCAATGTGCAAATATCTTCCATTGTAACGGCATAAGCCTGAGAAGCAACAAATATGCAAATAAGCGGGAGCAGTATTTTTTTATACAGATTTGGCATCTTTCACCTTTTTTTCTACAAGATCAATAAATATTTTCGGGCACGCCATTTCAGACTCGTTTGTTTTCATATTTACTGCCATTTGCGTTGTTTCGCCTTTTGTCGTCAATTTGCCGTCCGAATTAAATATTTCATATTCGATTTTCAGGCAATTTTCGTATTCTGTCAAACCGCTTTTTATTACGGCTTTTTCACCGAACACAAGCGGATGAATATACTTGACCTTTACAGACGTAACAGGAAACAAATAGCCTGAAGCCTTCATTTCAGTATAGCCATACCCAATATCATTAAGCAGAGCACATCTGCCGACTTCCATGTATTTGATATAATTTCCATGATACACAATCTGCATGGAATCAACATCGTAGAATTCTACAGTAAACGGAGTTTCTACCGTATAAACAGCACTTTTCATTTATCGTCATCCATCTTTAACCAGAAATTATAAAAATTATACCACTGATAAGGATACAATTTGCAATATTTTTCAAGTTTTGAAACAAATTCTCCGCAAAGACTTTCTATAGCAGCATCTCTTTTGCTCCGCGGTACATCAAGCGCAACCGAAGATTTTTCAACAAACACCTTATATTTCGGGTTTCTCACAACATCTTTTTTGCGCATTCCGAACATATAATACACAGGAATTCTCAAAAGGAACGGAATAAGATACGTTCCATAAGGGAAACAGGCTTCTTCGCCCAAGAAGTTCTTCTTTATGTTTTTGGTGCGGTTGCGGGCAGAAGTTCTGTCGCCTGCAATAACAACAAGCCCGCCTTTCTCTGCAAATTCAGCGAGACGGATAATTGTGTCCGGCCCGATTTCCGACGGGTCAATTACATTGAAGCCTGCATCAGGATTTATCTCTCTAAGGGTGCTGTTGAACTGTACCGTTGATTTTATTTCCATTACCGATATAACCGGCACTTTCCATGAAACGCGCGTTCTGTTATAGCTTGAAAGGCTCCGCAAAAGTTCGCTGTTTCCAAGGTGGGAACATATAATAACAGCGCCCTTGTGCATTTCAAGCTGTGAAATCAGTGGTTCAATATCGTCATTTTGAAATTCAACTGAATTGAGTTCAACTTTGCCGAGCCAGCCTTCGAGTTTTTCAAGAACACAGAATGCAAACGAAAGAATCTGACGGAAAGAGCTTATCTTTTTTGGAAAGTCGCCGCCAAAAAAGGTGCGCAAATGATTCTGATACAGCAGGGCTTCTGTGCGCGCACGTCTTGAAAAAAGCAGGTAAAAAAAACTTACAGGGTATGCACACAGGCGCACAATGCTTGACGGAAAAACTTTGAAAAGATTAAGTGTAAATTTTAGCGGCAGATTAGTCTTTATAACTTCTTCTTCGTCTGCCCAATGCTTTGTCTTTTCGTCGGTCATATCTTCCTCATAAGCAGTTTTGGCAGACGGAACAACATCCCGAAGAACAGCATTGTATATGTTCCAGAAATTCCAAGATTATCGCGTATATAATTGAAATTAGAAATGCCGTCCGCAGGATAAAATACTTTTACAGATTCAGATCTGACAGGGATTCCGCTCCAATGAAGATGAACCAGTATTGCTATGTCAAAGCCCATTCTGTCCGGCAGGCTTCTTCTCTTTTGAATCAGATTCATGACCGGCAGAACCGGATAAACGCGGAAACCAATCATTGAGTCTTTTATATCACGCGACAGCGTAACAATATGAATCCAGCCGTTTGCAAATTTGCGTCCGTTCACGCGGCTTGCCGGCGCGTTTTCGTCATATTCAGGATAGCCGCAGATTACAGAATCCGGGTATTTTTCAGACTGCTCAAGAAAATACGCAATCCGGGCTGTATCATGCTGGCCGTCAGAATCAATCTGAAGAACATGCGAAAGCCCAATTTCTGCGGCCTTGCGTATGCCGCTTTTTATAGAAGCACCCTTTCCGCGGTTTTTATCATGAACAACAAGATGTATATCTTTATAGCTTTTTGCAATGTCCTCAATATGCTTTTTGTTTTCAGCATCATTTCCGTCATCAACGATAATCACAGGCAGATTGTATGCTGCAAGTTTTTCAACAACACCTTTGAGAGCTGTGCCATGATTGTATACAGGAACAATAAAGCCGTATTTCATGCCGTTTTCTCCGCCGCTTCAAAAGAGCCGGAAGAATACAATGCTTTAGTTTTTGCATCAGAAAGAACGAATGATGCAGTATTTTTTTCAGGGTGGAGCGTCACTTCAAGCAGAAGTTCTGTTTCAGGGCGTATCATCGCAGTAAATTTCATGCGCTTTATACGTTGAACGCAGCGCTTTGTATGCAGGTACTTTTCAGAAAACCTTGTCACAAGCTCAAACTGACCGACTGCCGGAAGCAGCTTGTAAGACGGAAAATGACCGTCAAAAAAATCGCTTGATGCAGGAATTTTGAATTCAACGGCAAGCTTTCCGCCTTCACATGAAATAACACGTTCATCCGTAACATCGTGCAGGTTTTCAGTCATTTTCCTTTTCCTTGAAAAGCAGTTCTATTTCTTCTTTGTGCTTTTTGCCCTGAACATCAACAGGCAGAGCATCAAGGAAGCGGTATTTTTTTGGAATAACTACATTCTCAAAATAATTCAGCAAAAAGTCATGGAAATACCGGTTTATGCGGAATTTTTCTACACCGGCGAACTGCTCTTTCCCCTTTGCATTGAGCACAATTGCAGCGGCAAGATACTGGCGCGTATCATTGCTGAGCGCGATAACCTTTACATCAGCAACAAGCCCTGTTTCAAGCAGGCGGTTTTCTACTTCAGTCATAGAAATGCGCTTTTCTTCGATTTTCACAATTGAGTCGGAACGGCCTTTAAGCAGAAACCGTCCGTCAGGGAATATTTCAGCGAGATCTGCCGTTGCAAAACCTTCAGGGTTTTTAATGTACGGTGAAATAATGCGGATACAGCCGTCATCGCCAAGCCAGATTTTGGCATTGTCAAAGGGCGTCCACATAAGCTTGTCTTTATTCTGCTGACGGTATGCAATTCCAGAAGTCTCTGTAGAACCGTAAACCTCAAGCGGACAAAAGCCGAAAACCTTTTCTGTCTGAACAGCAAGTTCAGGGCTGACAGCGCCGCCGCTTGTAAAAATCCAGACATTCTTCATGTTGAGAGAATCTTCTGCTTCAACGGTGCGCTTCAAGAAAGCCGGTGTTGCAATAAGTATATATTCTGTATCTGTCAGTTTTTCAAATTCTTCTGGGAACTCTACGCGGCGGCGGCGGAACGGCACACCAAGCGCAAACGGCAGAGAAATGCCGAACAAAAAGCCGTATATATGGTGCTGACTTACAGTGGTTATAAGCTTGCGCGAGGTAAATTCTTTGCCCCATTTTGAAATGATAAATGCATTGTCTTCTTCAAATTCTTTCATGCGCTGCGGAACAGCTTTTGGTTTTCCTGTGCTTCCTGATGTAAACAGGAAAATGCGTGTCTCTTCGCCAGAAAAAGCCGGCGCACTCCGGATTTCGGCTTCGGCAGGCTGGCTTTCAGCTTCAATAATGTCCGGAATAAAATCTGATGCAGCAGAAACATCTTTTTGATCTGTAAGAAAGCGCCTGCCTTCTGTTAGAATTTCATGCATAAAAGATTCAGAAATATTCTGCGTAAGATAAACTGCTTTTTTGCACTGAAGCAGCGCAATGAACGTAATCAGAAAGAACCAGTAATCTTCGCAGTGCAGAATCCATTCGTCAGCATTCTGCGATTCAATAAAACGGCGCATTTTTGCAGTGCCGGTTAAGAAATCTTTCCATGTTTTATATGATTTTTTGTTCCAGGTGTCTTCATAGCAGACAATATCTGAATCTTTGCGTGAATCATGCTTAAACTGTGATATAGGAAATGCTTTTATCATTTTTCTGTCCACACTTTTTCTGATTATAAACTCAATGCTGAACAACAAGCCCATGAGTAAATATGAAATGCCGCCGTTATACAGCGACCAAACAGCGTCTGAAGCACAGAATGCAGTCCATGCCGCAACGGAACCATTTGCAATAAAAAAGCAGCACCAGACAATAGTGACTTTCCGGCAGTACGCGCGGACCTGCGGCTCAAATGAAGAGCCCTTTATAGATTTGTCAGCAAGCGTTGCAAACCTGAAAATAACAGTCGGCTCAAAAAAAAGCGTACTTCCAAAAAAAAGCAGCAGCATTCCGTTTATAATTACAGAATACAGCTTTAGAAAAACAGTCTGCTGCGTAAAAAAGCAGACAAGCCCTGCCGAAATAAGCAGGAAAGATGCTGCTACCGGCCGGTAATCAAGTATGCTCCGTTTTTTTTCAGAGCCGCGCGAGCCGGTTGCATACAAAAAATAGACTGCCGCAATTGAAACAATACACAGCGAAAAAATCCGTACAGGCAGTTTAAGCACAACCAGCCCGAGAAAAACAAACAGCGGATAAACAGCCGCACCAATATACAGTAATACTTTCAGGTACCGTTTCATCAAGACAAATACGGCATAAGAACCTTTATAACATCTTGTATTGTCCGTACAGACTGAAATACAGACGGATCGATAGGACCTTTGCCTTCAGGAATATAATCCTTCATTTTTACAATGAGATCTACAGCATCAATAGAATCAAAATTCAGATCTTCAAAAAGTGTTGCTTCCAGTTTTATTTTAGATTCATCTACTTCAAATTCCGAAACCATAACACTTTTCAGTTTTTCAAAAACATCATTTTCTGTCATAACACAAATCCTTAGTTATTGTTCTGCTGTGAGGAAATATAATCGGCAAGTGCATTGACAGATGAAAAATACTTTTTATTGTCTGCACTTTCTGAAGAAAATTTTACACCGAATTTCTTCTTTAATGCAACGCCAAGTTCAAGCGCGTCAATTGAATCAAGTCCAAGCCCTGCACCAAAAAGAGGTTCAGAATCAACGATATTTTCCGGGGTAATATCTTCCAATTCAAGAGAAGAAATAATAACTTCTTTTATCTTCTTTTTTAAGTCTTCCATAAATAATCCTCAACAGAATAAACTGAAAGATTGTAACATGAAATGAATAAAAACTTCAATATACCGACCGCGATACGGGCTGCAACGTAATTGTGAACAAAATCGTGAAAAACAGGCTTGTATTCAAATATGTTTTCCGCTAATATGTCTGCTCAAGGGGAGCTGGCGCAATGCCGGCTGAGAGTAGGAAGTTTTCCTTGACCCATAGAACCTGTTCAGGGTAATGCCAGCGTAGGGAGAAAAATATGTTTGACAAATTTTTATCCAATCTTAGAAATCAAAATCCATTGGTTCACAACATTACAAATTATGTAACAGTAAATGATGTTGCGAATATTCTTTTAGCCGTCGGCGCAAGTCCGGTTATGTCTGATGAAGCTGCTGATGTTAAGCAGATGTCTGCAATAAGCAGCGCTGTAAACATTAATGTCGGCACTTTAAACAAGCGCACAATCAAATCGATGTTTCTTGCGGGAAAAATTGCAAACGCCAACGGCCGCGTTGCAGTTCTTGATCCGGTTGGAGCAGGCGCAACAGATTTGCGGACAAAGACATGCCTGAACCTCATTAAAAAAGTTCACTTTGATGTAATAAAAGGCAACATGTCTGAAATTAAGACACTCGCTTCAGCAGTCTGCAAAAATTCAGCAAATGGAAATAACGAAGTTAATCAGACAAAAGGCGTTGATGTAAACGAGAACGACGTCATTTCAGAGAACAACCTTGCAGCAAATATTGCGCTTGTCAAGAATTTTGCCAAGGCAACCGGAAGCATTATTGCCGTTACAGGCAAGATTGACTTAGTCAGCGACGGCGAAAAATGCTACGTAATCCAGAACGGCCATGAACTTATGGAAAAAGTCTGTGGAACAGGCTGTATGATTTCCGGCTTGATGGGCGCATTTGTTGCAGCTAATGCCGACCGCAAACTTGAAGCGGCTGCCGCCTGCATCTGCGCAATGGGCATCTGCGGAGAACGCGCAGTAAAATCGCTTGCAAACGGAGAAGGAAACATCACACTGCGTGATAAGATTATTGACGGTTTTATGAATATTGACGACAATGTCCTACAGGCTGAGGCAAAAATAGAACTTAGATGAAGTGCTGATTAATGCTCTGTCCGAAAACTCGGTTAGTTTTCGAACATATCTAATGCCCTGCCCGGAAGGCTGCATCAGCAGCGTAGATTCAAACCAGTTTCTGCGCACACTTATTGCTGCCTTCCGCATGGAGACATAATGAAAATTACAATTATTCATGGACAGAATCACAAAGGCTCAACCTATAATATTGTGCATGAGCTTGCTGAAAAACTGAATGGCGAAATAACGGAGTTTTTTCTGCCTAAAGATTTCGATGAATTTTGCCTGGGCTGCGGAACATGCTTTACCACAAGCGAAAAAAAGTGCCCGCACTATGAAAAGACACAGCCTTTGACAGCAGCAATTGACGCGGCTGACGTATTGATTTTCGACAGTCCGGTTTATGTTTACCATGTGACAGGCTCAATGAAAGCATTTCTTGATCACTACGGCTACAGATGGATGGTTCACAGCCCTGAAGAATCAATGTTCAAAAAGCAGGCTGTGTGCATAACTACTGCCGCCGGTGCCGGATTAAGTTCTACACTCAAAGATTTGAAGGACAGCCTTTATTTTTGGGGCGTTGCAAAAATCTATAAATACGGAATTGCTGTTGCCTCGCTTAACTGGGACGGAGTTCCTGACAAAAAGCGCAAGTCTATTGATAAGGCAACAACAAAACTTGCAAAGAAAATTTCAAGAAGAAACGGAAAAGTTAAGCCGGGCTTAAAAACAAAGGCTTTCTTCTTTTTGATGCATCTTTTGCAGCGCAAGGGAATTACTGAAAAAGACCGCCTTTATTGGAAAGAAAAAGGCTGGACAGGAAACAAACGACCATGGAAATAATGACTAAAAACGAATTAAAAAAATCACTTTTACTGTATGCTGTTACCGACAGGCATTGGCTTAACGGTCAGACGCTTGAACAGCAGGTTGAGCTTGCAATAAAAGGCGGCGCAACTTTTGTTCAGCTCCGCGAAAAAAATGCAGACGAAGCCGAATTTTTAGAACTTGCACTTAAAGTCCAGAAAGTGTGCCGCGCGTACCGCGTTCCGTTTGTGATTAACGACAACGTGGAGCTTGCAAAAAAAATTGACGCAGACGGAGTTCATGTAGGGCAGGAAGATATGAACGCCCTTGATGTGAGAAAACTTATAGGCTCTAAAAAAATTCTTGGAGTTTCTGCATCAACTGTAGCAGAGGCACTTCTTGCTGAAAAACAGGGCGCAGATTATCTTGGCGTCGGTGCAGTTTTTGCAACAAGTTCCAAAGACGATGCAGAATCGGTTTCGCACAAAACCTTAAAAGAGATTTGTGACGCAGTAAAAATTCCGGTTGTGGCAATCGGCGGCATAAGCATTAATAATGTTGATGAACTAAAATGTTCCGGTATTGCAGGAATTTCTGTAATAAGCGCAATTTTTGGAGCAACCGATATAGAAGAAGCTTCAAAAAAGCTGCATACAAAAGCGGCAGAACTTTTTAATTGACCGCGCCAGAACGCGCCGGCAATCAAATAATAAAAGCAGAGAATTATAATGGAAGTAAAAATCAGAATTGCTAAAAAAGAAGATGCGCCGGCGCTGCTTGAAATTTACTCTTATTACGTAAAAAACACCGCCGTATCTTTTGAATATGAAGTTCCGTCTTTAGAAGAATTTGAAAGGCGCATTTGCACTACGCTCGAAAATTATCCGTATCTTGTTGCAGAGACAGACGGAAAAATCGTCGGCTATGTTTATGCAGGCAGATTCAGCCCGAGAACCGCTTATGACTGGGTTGCAGAAACTTCGATTTATGTGGACAAAGGCTTTCACCGTCTTGGAATTGGAAGCAAGCTCTACGAAAAGCTTGAAGAATATTTAACAGCGCAGAATGTCACAAACCTTTATGCCGGCGCCGCAGATCCAGCCGTAGAGAATGATCCATATCTTACAAAAAACAGCGAGCACTTTCACAAAGCCGCCGGTTATAAAACAATAGGCAATTTCAGCCACATCGGCTATAAATTTGACCGCTGGTACAATCTCATCTACATGGAAAAAATCATCGGCGAACATTATAGCCCGCAAAAAGGATTTGTTCCGTTTTCAAAATTGAACAGATAGCTTAGAAAAAGCAAAAAATAGCTTGACATCTAATCTTTTACAAAATAACATCTAAATGTTCCAGTTCCGGAGCGCAAATGTAATTTTAAGTATTCAAGGAGAGAACAAAAATGAAAAAGTCACTCATTCTTTTAGTTCTTATTCTGTTTTTTATTATGCCTCTGTCTGTTGTAGCAGGAGACTCAAATAAAAATCTTAACATTTCTGTTTTTACAATGCAGAAAGGCGATAAGCCGCCTGTAAACAACAAAACTTACAAATGGATTAAATCGAAATTCGGCGTAACATTCACTTGGGATATTCTCGCCGGTGACAAAAATGAAAAAATCGCCCTGCTTATAGGAACCGGCAGACTTCCAGACCTGGTAGAAGTTGATTCTGATAAATTTCAGAATGAGGGCTGTCTCCGCGACCTTAAGCCGCTTATCGAAAAATATGCACCGAACTTAAAAAAGCACTATGCTTCAGCCTGGAAGCAGATGATTTACATTGACTCAGAAAAAGATGCCAATGGAAAAATCATAAAAGAGCATATCTATTCTCTGCCAAACTACGGTGTAATTGACGGAGCTCCATCCGATACATACTTCAATCAAAATGCATGGTGGATTCAAAAAGCCGTTCTCAAAGAATTCGGCTACCCTGTAATCAAGACTGTAGATCAGTATTTTGACCTTATCGAAGCCTATTACAAAAAACACCCGACAATCGACGGAATGCAGACAATTCCATTCAGTATTATCACAGCCGACTGGGAAGCATTTGACTTATGGAATCCGCCGAATTTTCTTGCAGGTTATTCAAATGACGGCGACGGCCACGTTGATTTAAAAAACGGAAAATATGTTTATAAAGACAATTATACTGATGAAAATGCTAAAAAATGGTTCAAGCTCGCCAACAAATATTTTAACAAAGGTTTGATAGACCCTGCTTCTTTTACAGACAACCGCGACCAATACTATACCAAAATTGCACAAGGACGTGTTCTCGGAATGTTTATTCAGGGCTGGCAGTTTAAGGGTGAACCGGAACGGATTCTTCGCGCCGCAGGAAAAGAAGAAAGAACTTATGTTCCACTTCCGCTTACATTTGATGAGTCAATTAAGCCTTATTACCGCGATCAGTCACTTCCAAATCTACAGCATGGTTATGGTATTACAACAAGCTGCTCAGAAAATAAGGCTATTAAGATTCTTCAGTTCATGGACGAAATGCTTGAAGAAGAAAACCAGCGTGTGCTTTACTGGGGCTTTGAAGGCGAAGACTGGCAGAGAGATGCCGACGGCCGCCCTTACAGAACCGACAGACAGCGTGCACAGCAAAACAACCCTATATGGCTTCTGAAAAACCGCGCTACATTCTGGGCAAAAGAAGCTCCAAAATTAGAAGGAACAATGCCGAGCGGATACACATGCGTTATGGACGACCTTCCCTGGGAATATGCCGCAAGACAGAATAAGCTCGATCTTGAAATCTTCAAAGCTTATGGTGTCAATTCTTATGCGGAATTGATGGACAAAAATCCGCCCAAAAATGCCGGCTGGTATCCGCTGTGGCAGTGTAGCCCGTCTGAGGAAAACGGCGGAATTGAAAAAGAAGCATATAACGCCCTGTACGGATTTCAGCCGCTTCAAAAATGGTATCTTCCAAAGATGATTATGGGCAAACCTTCTGACTTTGAAAAAACATGGGCTGAGTATGCAGAACTTATGAAGCCGCTTACAGATGTATACAACAAATTTATGCAGCAGCAGCTAGACACCCGCGTTGAACTTTTCGGCGGTCTCCCAGAGTGAATCAGGGCAAAGGGTAAAATGCCCGGCTGCGATTCCTTATGAAAACAACAGCTCCGTAGCTTGCTGTGGGGCTGTTGATTAAGAAAAATGCCAGCTATTCAGACTTGAAACATCAACCTTGTAAACGCCTATGTCTGAAACTGGATTTTTCAAAAACATTGTCATGTACATTGGGAGATAGATTTTGTTGTCTTTTACGGTGAGATTTGCATTTGAAAGAATATAGGCATTTTGAATTTTGTATTCTTCTGAAGCAAGCACATGGTTCAACGCATTATGAACCTTATAATCTTTACCGCTTTTTACTTCAATTGGAATTACCTGCTCGGAAAGCTCTATAATAAAATCAAGTTCTCCCTGTTTTTTGTTTTTGTAGTAATATAGGTCTATTTCATGTGCAGCAAGTTCTTGAGCTACAAAATTTTCATAAACAGCGCCAAAGTTGATGTCTTGCTCTCCATTCAAAATTTTTATCTGAACATTGTTCATAAACATAGAACAGAGCATACCTGTATCGCATAAAAACAGCTTAAAGAGATTTGAATTTTTGCTCAATTTTAATGGATATTTAGGTTCATCTGCACAGAATGTCGGCAGGGCAACTCCGGCATCTTTGAGCCAGATAAAACTGTTTTCTACTCTTGAAAACCTTTGCTTTTCATTCAAATTTTTTAAGATAAAACGCTTGTTCTGCTGATTCAGTTCACTTGGAATAAGGTCAAAAATTTCATTCAGATAAAGCTTTTTTTCTTTGTCGTATTTTGAAATATCTACTTTATAAAGTTCGCGGATGTAATTATGCTCGGCAATTACATTCTGAATATTATTTGTATCAAGATAAGTCTGTACAGCTTTGGGCATTCCACCAACAATAAGATAAAGCTTAAAAAGTTCCATCAGTTTTTCGTGGACAAAAGAATCAACAGGAGTTTTGTTGTTAAAAGCTTTCTCAATGTGCAGAAAAACTTCGTTATTTACCCCATTTGCAATAAAAAACTCCCTAAGATTCATCGGAAACATTTTTAAAATCCGAAGATAACCAACTGGAGCAGAATTTATGTCACTAAGTTCTACACCCAAAAGTGAACCGCTTAAAACATAACGGTAGCTGCCTTCTTCGACAAGAAATTTTATCGCTGTAACAATTTCCTTACAGACTTGAATCTCGTCTAAAAAAATCACAGTTTTGTGCGGAATCAGCTTTTGCTCTTGAACAGCAAGAGAAAGCTTCATAAGAAGATCTTTTGCTGTCTTTGAAGAATTGAAAAGAAACGCTATATCTTCGTTTTCTAACAGATTTACGCTAAAAAACGATTCGCAGTTTTCTTTTAAGAATTTGTTGATAATATATGTTTTGCCAACCTGTCTTGCACCTGTAAGCAGAATCGCTTTTGAGTCTGATTTATACCATTCTTTTAAAGTATCCGCCGCCTGTCTGTACATATCATAACTATATCACAGCTTTGACACTTTTCCAACTTTTTTAAGCCATGTTTTTGACACTTTTCCAACTTTTTTAGACCTTGTTTTTGACACTTTTCCAACTTTTCAGCTTTTGGCTGGTTTTTTCAGGCCGACAAGCTGAGAGATGATAATTGCCGTAAACATTATGACGCAGCCAAGAATTTCGCGTCCTGCAAGCCGCTCGTGAATCAAGATTGCGGCGGAAAGCGCGGCGAAAACTGATTCCATGCACATTAAAAGCGAGGCAATTGTTGCTTCGCAGTATTTTTGCCCGACAACTTGAAGTGTGTATGCAACGCCGCAGCTCATTATTCCGGAGTAGAGCAGTGCAAACCCTGCCTGCTTTATGCCTGCCCATTGTGGCTTGTCAAAAATCAGCATGAGTACAAGCGAAATAAGCCCTGCCGTATAGAATTCCGCACACGAAAGCTTGATGCCGTCGCAGCTTGGCGAGAAGCGTTCAATTAACAGAATCTGGCATGTAAAGAACAAGGCGCAAATCAATGTAAGCATATCGCCTCTGTTTATGGCAAAGTTCTCGCCGCCTTTAAAGCACAGACAGAAAAGCCCCACAAAACCCATCGCGATGCAGAACCATGTAATGAGCGGAATGCGCTTTTTTATGAAAAGCCCGAAAATCGGAACAAAGAACATGTACATTGCCGTAATGAATGCGATTTTTCCGGCTGTTGAATAATTGAAAGCGTACTGCTGAAGATTTGTTGCAATTGCAAGAAAAACACCGATAATTGCGCCGTAACCAACAGTCTTTTTGTCGTTTGCCTTTCTTTCGCTGATTTGCTGTTCTGTCAGCTTTTTTGCGGCAATTTTGTCGCGGATAAGAATGAATGGTACGAGAAATGTCGCGCCCATCAATGTTCGTATAGCCATAAAAGTGAACGGCTCAACCGACGCAGAACCGACACTTTGAGAGACAAAAGATGCGCCCCAGATTATAGACGTTAAAAGAAGAATCAGCACGCCTTTAAGCTGAGTCTTATTGTTTTGAGATTCCATGAGTGTAGCATATCAAATTTAAGAAATGCTATCAAATACGAGCAATGTAAGAGCCTTCTCTCGGTGTAATTCGTTCCGAAAATTAATTCACAGCTTCGCTGTTCATGCAATTTTCGTCACAAATTCCACCTCCGAAGGCTCTTACTTGTACAATTTTTAGATCTTTATAAAATTTGCATTTTTAGCGCGGTTCATTATGACGATTGTCACTTTTAGCTTTCCAAATCGCAATGATTACGTTTGCAGCTTTTACGAATTTTTTAAAACGTAATCATTACGTTTACTGCTTTTGTTTTTCAGAATTTTCTGCCGCCGCCGCTGTAGCTTCTGCCGCCGGAAGATTTGTAGCTTGACGAATAAGACGAGCGTCCGCTGCTGCTGTGACTGCTGCTGCTATAGCTTGAATATGAGCTTTCTCTCTGCTTTGTTGTTGAATATGTTTTTATAAACTCGTCCTCTTCGCCGGTCAGTTGAAAGCTGCCTTCAACATAATAGCGGAAGCAGTCTTTCTTGTCTTTGATGCTGCCCATACTTGCCTCAAGAGGGTCAAGAACGCAGACCGCAACAATTAAGCCAAGCAGCGCACAAAGCCAGATTGGCCAGATAAAATAGATTTCGTGCCACACCCTGCCCTTTGAGTACATTTTGTCTGCAAAAGAAATTGCCTGCAATGCGGCTTCATAAGGCCCGCGCTTCAGCAGCTTCTTTTTTGAGTGACCCAAAATGTTGGTGAGGTTTTTGTCTGTGTAGCATTTCCGTCCTTCTTCTGAAAGCGTTGAGGCGATGCTGAACCAGCTTCCCTGTTCCGTTAATTTAAGGCAGAGAACGCACGCGTCGCTGTTTTCGCCCTCTCCGTAGCCGTTATATTTGGCAAAATCGCGTGCATAATTTGCAATTGTGCCGTTTCTTATTGTTTTGTCTGTTGTAAGCACGACAAAATCTGTGCCGTAGCGCAAAGAAAGCTCCGCCGCCTGTTTTTCGATTTCAGCTTTCTGTTCTTCTGTAAAGACGCCGGTCTGGTCTACAACGTGGGGCTTGTTTTCTGCCTTGAACGGCTCAAATTTTTCAGGGTTTTTCGGGTACCAGTCAGGCAGCTTGTAAAGATTGTACACGTCATCAAGATAATTGATTACGCCCTCGCCGTATTTTCCGCCTTTCATGTACGGCTCAAGATTGTCGTCAATGGCGTTTATAACTTTTTCAGTGTATATACCCTGGCATTTGCCGGTTGCCGCAGTCCACCAGCCGCGGTCGCCTTCCTTCATGCAGATAAAAAGCACTGTACCAGAAAAATCGTCGCCGAAACCGTAACCGTTAAAATGATGAAAGTCGGCCGCATAAAGGCCATGACTCCAGCCGTAGCTTGTCTTGTCCGTAAAAACAACAAGGTCAAAGTCATTTTCGTCCTGAATCTTCTTTATGCGCTCTTTCATTACGGCAATTTCTTCTTTGCTGAAAATATGCGCATCGTCAATTACGCGGCTTGCCTTCTCGTCGTGAAAATCTGTAAAAGCTTTTACGTCTTTAGGCCACCAGTCCGGGGCGTTGCGTTTCGGTTCAGCTTCAACTATATTGCCGTCTGCATATTCTGCAAGAATGTCTTTGTGCTGCTTAAGCACCTTTAATATTGCGTTTGTATAAGTCCAGGCACACGCAAGCCACGACATATTTTGGGCGCGAAGTTCACGCATTGAGTCGATAAGCTTTGCTTTTTCCTCATCGGTAAAGATTTTTGCACCTGCGCCGTAGCCTTTTATATAAATCATGTCGTTGTCTGTACCTATAAGCAGCATTAGCCCGTTCTTGTTTGTGCCGTAACCGAAACCGTTGCCGTTAAAAAAATCGTCCGCAAAAGAGCCAAAAGTCTGGTCATATTCGGTTTTTAGGCAGATTGGCGTGTCAAACTTAAAAACATCTACTACACGCAACAAAGTTCCGTTTAATTCTGCAAGATCGGCTTCTTTAATGCTGTGTGTATAGTCGTTTATACGGTTTATGTCTGCTCTGTACGGTTCTGCCCAAGAAAAAAGCGGCACTACCGCAAGCATAAGTAGAAAAGCAATACAAATCTTTATATTTTTCATGTAATGTTCCCTTAAAAGAAAATCTGAATAAAAAGCAGGATTCCGTATAAAATGCTGAACGGAATCATAAAACTCAAAGCGGTCAAAAAGCGTTTTTTCTTGGCTGAAACGGGAAAGTCTCCGACAAATTTGCCGGTCTGGCCGTTTATGGCGTAGCGGTAAGTTTTGCCTTCAAATTCGCAGTTGACAAGATAGACAGGAAAAAGCGCGTATTCAACGCCGGGATTTACAAGATTTAAGTTATTGCCTGTTATGCATGTTGATGTGTAGCCGGGCGCAGTTCCGTCAAATTTGCTTTCTGCAACGCTCATCATAAATTGCTGTGCGCGTGGCAGTTCTACATCCGGCGGGCTGTCGAAACGGTCTGCAAGAAAACCGGCAAGATATTTGCTGTCAAATTCCGTAATTTTTGAATAGTCAAACGGCTCGATTGAATCCATCATCTCGTTGTCGATTTTAACGCTTGCGTCTACCGGCAGCCTTGAAATTTCAAGACTGCCTGAACGCTTGAGTGCGTAAACAGACGTTCTGGTTGTATAACTGCTGGTGGAGTATGAAGTTTTGCTTTTTTCGCCATGAATGGTTACGCTGCCTGCAATTTTGCTTGAAAAAAGCCAGTATGGAACGTATATTCCCTGAATGTCGCCTATTTTGCATGAGTTGAAGTAATTGAACGGCAGCAGTTTTTTGCTCCATGCAACTTCGCGCAAAATGCTTTTTACTTTGTCTTTTGTAATTGCAAACGGAATAATCAGATTCGGTTTAAGTCCGCCTGTAGCAGAATTCTTTAAGACGATATTGTTGCTACAATAGGGGCAGATTGTCGCCATTGTTATTTTTGGTGTTTCTATAACCGCGCCGCAAGAGCCGCATTCGTAGGTCAGTGTGCCTTTAAGCTTTTCGCCCGAAAGCTTTTTCTTGTATTCGCCCCAGTCAAACTGCTTTTCGGTCTCTGCCTCTGTGTCTTTTAATTCAGATAAGGCAAATGTGCCGCCGCAATATTCGCACACAACCGCTTTGTCATCAGGCGAGTAAAAAAGCGGCGCACCGCAGCCCGGACATTTATGCTGAATTACGCTTTCAGGTTTTTTAGCAGAATCTGCGGAAGCGTCAGCCTGCATTGTGCCGTCAGCCTGTTCCACATCTATTGTTGTTTCTTCGTTCATGCAGACAGTATAGCATATTAGCCGGAGTATATACAAATTTACATGATTTTGCTTGACAAATGGACATGGGAAGAAATAATCTATGTAGCCTGAAATTCGAGTTTTCATGCTAAACGGATTCTAAAATAATTTTTATAGTAATCCAGGTTCCTGTTTAGCATGAAAGCAACAATACTGTAAAAAAAATGTCTGAACATTCCGGCAGTAGACCTTGCTTTATG
>JAGAAX010000054.1 GCA_017614995.1 Spirochaetaceae bacterium | reverse complement strand
CGGCTTTGACAAAAACTTAGGGTCGAGCTTTTTAATCTCACGAAACCCCGCTGCCTTCCACCGGCTCTCCAAGTCCGTCAACTTAGAGTACAACTTTTCTTCGGATTATTTAATCGTAACAACTAAGGGCAGAGCCCTTAGGCCGTGGTCAAGGAAGGTTTCTTTTCGCAATAGCCTAATCTATGAACAAAGTTTAATCGGCGAAAAGGGTCTGTTTTTGTAAAACAAAAACAGACGGAATATACAAATAGTTCTGTTGTATACCCATTACAAGTTTTGCGCGGAGCGCGAAACTTGCAGTGGTGCGCTGATTAAGCTATTTTGTAGAATAAGCTCATGCGCACCTGGGACTCTGAGCTGGTGTCCTCCCTTGGCAAGTTCCGGCACTTCCAAGTGCCATAAGCCATAAATAGACTAATTTCAATGTTTATGCTATTCTAAAGCCAGTTATAATACAAATCGCTTACAAGGATTCACCATGATAAAAGAAAAAATCGTTGTACTGGATTTTGGAAGTCAGTATGCACACCTTATTGCAAAACGGTTCCGCCTTTTAGGTTATTATTCTGAAATTGCGCTGCCGTCTGCACCGCTTGAAGCTTTTGAAGGCGCAAAAGGCATTGTTCTTTCGGGCGGGCCTGCCTCTATTTACGATAAAAATGCCCCCGAATACAATCCTGCATTTTTCGACCTTGACATTCCGGTTCTGGGCATGTGCTACGGTCATTATGTGGTGAACAAACAATATGGCGGCAAAATCGAAAAAGCCGCTGTCGGCGAATTCGGCTATGCTACGTTAGAGAAAACAGCCGGAAAAGAGTGTCCGCTTTTTGAGGGCATAACAATGCCGGCGCAAGTCTGGATGAGCCACCAGGACGGCGTAAAAGTTCCGGGCGAAGGCTTTGAGGCTGTAGGCTTCACCAAAGACTGCCCTTTTGCCGCCGTTCAGAATCTTGAGAAAAAACGGTTCGGGCTTCAGTTTCACGTTGAAGTAAAAGACACACCATGCGGCGACACGATTTTTGCAAACTTTGCAAAATTCTGCAAAATGGAAAAGAACTGGGATCAGGATCAGGTCTTGAGCCACATCATGAAGTCAATTACCGACACCGCAAAAGACAAAAACGTGCTGCTTTTTCTTTCGGGCGGCGTAGACTCAACAGTTGCGTTTGCGCTTTTGAACAAGGCGCTCGGTCAGGACAGGGTTCTTGGTCTTCACATTGACAACGGCTTTATGCGCAAGAACGAGTCTAAAACTATTGCCGAGCAGTACCATAAAGCAGGCTTTACAAACTTTATCTGCGAAGACGCTTCAAAGACCTTCCTTGCCGCAATCGAAAAAAAGACTGACCCGCAGGAAAAGCGCAAAGCTGTAGGCGAGACATTCATCACTGTTAGAAACGAAGTTGTCGAAAAGCAGAAGCTCAATCCGGAAGAATGGCTTCTTGGTCAGGGCACGCTCTATCCCGATATTATTGAGTCGGGTGGCACGAAAAACTCGCACGTTATCAAGACGCACCACAACCGCGTTGACGGCATTCAGGCTTTAATTGCAAAAGGTCTGATTATTGAGCCGCTCAAAGATTTGTACAAAGACGAAGTCCGCCTTATCGGTCGCAAAATCGGGCTTGAAGAAGTGCTCGTCGCACGCCACCCGTTCCCAGGGCCAGGGCTTTCAATCAATGTTTTGTGCAACGACGGAAAATCATGGAGCAAAAAAGACGCTGAAGACTTTGCCGCCGCCCAAAAAGAGCTTGACGAAGTTAAGCTTGATATGTTCTGCCCAGACTGCACAAGCTCGCTCAAGAGAAGCGTACTTCCGGTACGTTCGGTAGGCGTTCAAGGTGATTTCAGAACTTACCGCTTTCCTGCCCTTCTTACGTTCAAAGACGAAGGAAACGGCTTCTATCATTTTCCGCATAAAAGGGAAAAAGTTGAGGCATGTTCTTCGGCTATCACGAATTCGGCTTCTTTTATCAACAGAACCTGCATAAAGCTTTACCAGAAACCGCAGCTCAAAGACGAAGACTTAAAGCTTCAGGAAGGCTACTGCGACAAAGCAAGGCTCGACCAACTCCGCGAAGTAGACGCAATCGTTTTGGAAGAACTGCATAATTCAGGCTGGTACGAAAAGATTTTCCAGCATCTTACGATTGATTTGCCTTACGCAAGCAAAAAAGAAAACGCAACGTTTGTGCTGCGTCCCGTAATTTCAGAAGACGTTATGACTGCACGTTTTGCAATGATTGACAAAGAAGTTATGGAAAAAATCGTACACAGAATTGCGGCGCTTCCGTTTGTAGACGCTCTCTACTTTGACGCCACCAACAAGCCGCCCGCAACCTTCGGCTGGGAGTAAGCAGACAAGCAGATGCTGAAACAAGTTCAGCATGACGGGGTTGCAACTGTCATTCCGAACTTGTTTCGGAATCTGCCCAAACGCAAACCCGTCAGTCCAGAGGCTTTTTATCCAAATAGCCGGAATCTTCGAGATAGCGGCGGCGGGTCATTACAAGCTGAATCAATTCCTGGTACATGTCGTAGTTTGATTCAAGTGCAATAGGAAAGATGTAGAATTCGGTTTCGTCGCAATAGCGCTCAATAAATTCAGGGCTTGTAACAAAGCCCAAGCTTATCATGTTGCTGATGCGGTCGGCAGTTTTCAAGATTTTTGCTTTTTCACTGCCGTTACGCATTACGCCTTTAAGATAATCGCTTTTGAGCTGCCCCTCTTTTTTAGTTACTTCAAGTACAAGCTCATAAACCTGTCTGGCTTCCGGCTCAATCTGCAAAATCAAGTCATGGTCAAAACCGGGAATATCTTCGATTACGTCATGAATCACCGAGGCTTTTAGCAGAACGCTGTCTATATAGCCATAGTCGATTAGAATAGCCATTGTATCAAGCTGGTGGCGGAACATATTGCCGCCAGCATGACGAGATTTGCCGATTAATGCAGTTGCAAGCTGCATGTACGGCGCTAGATTTATGCCTTTCAGGGCAAGCATTGCCTCGGTGTTCATTTCCATATTATAAACTCTGCAAATATGAAGTCAGTTTTTCAATACGGCGCTTTGTATTGACAAGTTTTTCTCTTTCAGCAGCAACAATGTCGGCTGGTGCATTTTCTGCAAATTTGCCGACAAGCTTTGCCTCAACTTTCTTAACAAAAGCTGTTTCTGTATTGATTTCCTTTGTAAATCTGGCTTTAAGCTGAGCAGAATCAATTCCTTCACCAACAAGAATGAATGCTTCAAAACCGTTGCCGACAGTTCCTATTGATGATGCAGGCTTTTCAGTTACAAAGTCAATCTTTGAAAGACCGCCCAAAAGGCAGATTAATTCAACTTTCTCTTTGAATACTTCAGCCGCACTGCCCGGAACAATAAGAACTGCTGTATGAAGCTTCATATCCGGCGAAATGCCACATTCTGCACGCAAAGCGCGGACTTGTCTTACAAGTTCCTGCAAAGAAGCAAATCTTTCTGCCGCACTCTTGAAATTGCGTTCCTCGCTGAATTCAGGGTAAGGCGCATTGATGAGCATTCCGCAATAACCTGCTCTGCCTGCCTTTTCAGCCGGAGCAAACTTCTTGCGG
>JAGAAX010000053.1 GCA_017614995.1 Spirochaetaceae bacterium | reverse complement strand
TGCCAGTTCCGGCGAAGCTGGCAAGAACTTCCATATCGTTGCTACGGAAATACGCCGTCTGTCTGACACTATCATCGACAGCATCAAGGAAATCAAGACTGTCATCAGCGATGTGCAGCAGGCGTCCGACAGCCTTATTCTAGCCAGTGAGAAAGGAACTCATAAGATAGATGCCAGCTGCGAGAATGCAAAGTCGCTTGAAAGGGGCTTTGGAAGCATCATGGCTTCTTCACAGGAAAACGCCGGAACTTCGGAGCAAGGGGTGCTGGACGCAGCTTCCAGCGATAGGATTTTCAGCTCAATTCAGAATATTGCGCAGGGTATCGCGGAATTCTCCCATAACACCTCTTGTGGAAATGCCTGATAAACCTAACTTCGAGTTTTTAATATTGCGGTGGCTGAGCGTAGTCGAAGCCATCATAATAAGCAGAATTTTTTTGCTTAAAATTGAAAATCGGTTATTTCGACTTCGCTCAATAACCGGTTTTTGCTAAAGAAGTAGGAATTTTTAAAACTCGAAATTGAGGGTATCTTATCAAGCTATAGCTGGCTGCTCATAAAGTCTTCGATGCGCTTTTCGATTACATCGGGGCGGTAGTAGATGTAATACATTTCGCCGTTCATAAGATCTGCTTTCTGGCGCGAAGTATTTGTGAGAAGCTCCTTGTACATATCAAGCGGTTTCGGATTTACATTTTCGTTGTTGCTGCTTGAGCTGATGAAAAGCACCGGTAAATCAGCCGGAATACTAAAGCCGGAAAGCTTCCGTCCGTCTACAAGAAAATGAGCCTGAGCATCGGTACTTGCTTTGCCGGCATATCCACTCATGTACATTGTCGATAATTCGTCAAGATAAGAGCCCATAACGTCAGCTCTGAACGCTTCAATGATAGTATTAACATCAACTTGTATATAACCGCTTGCATTCAGGCAAAGTCCCTTTAGCCTTGTGCGCTCGCCAAAGCGTTTTGACTCATAATATATCTGCTCGTCTGTAAATGAAGGCATGTCAAAATGCTCTTTAAGAATTTCCCAAGTTACCATATCAAAGCCGACGAGTCCTTCAACCTCATTACGGTAGTTCTGCAAATATGTTTCTGCACAAATACCCGAAGTACCGAAAGAAAACAGCGTAACAGGCTTACCGCCGTTGAGGCTGCTTACAAGAGCATGAAGTTCCGCCGCAATATTTTCGGCAGAACGCGCGCTTTCGGTTTTGTCGCTGAAGCCGTAGCCGAACAAGTCAGGCACAATAACTCTGCAAGTGTCTGCAATCTTGTCTGCAAGCGGGCGGAGCGTCATTGACGGGCATGGGTCTTCAAGGTCGCTCAAAAGCAGAATCGTGTGGCTGCCTTCGCCTGCAACATAAGCCGCCATGTTTTTTCCGTCTATTTCTGTGAACGAAATAAACTGATTTTTATATTTCTCAACTTTTCCTTTGGTATCTGCAAAGAATGTATGACTTGAAATTGAAAAGTATGCCGTCATAAGAACACAAACGACTAAAGCTGCAATTACAAGCTTTTTGAAAACGCCAGACGTCCAGTTGGTAACAAGCTTGGGAAGTATATGCTTTCTAAAGAGGCACAATGCCCACGCAGCCGGAATAGTGAGCGCAATAACGGCAAGTGTATAAAGCAGCGGATTTTTCACATAATAAAGCGGCTGGTAAGAGTTTATAAATTTCTTGCTGAAAATTTCCACAAAAAATACATGAATCAGATAAATTTCCAGCGTCATTCCGCCAAGAAAATCAAGTGCCCTGTTCTCAATTTCAAATTTCATGCTTATAAGCGTAATCAATACTGAAAATGCAAGCGCGCTGATAATTTGAAGCACTGCCTGCGCTTCTTTTACAGCAGAAAAGTCCATAACAGAACCAAGCAGACCGAAAAGCCTCATGTCGTCCGCAGCAAGAAAATAAAGCAGAATACTTGCGGCTAAAGCGCCTGCAAGATACGCCGCATAATGCTTTTTGAACTTTTCAGTTATTGTGTCAAAATTCTTTGCAAATACAGTACCAAGCGGAAAGGCAAGAACGGCGTTGTACCAGTATGAATCTAAAATCAGCACTTTGCAGATTGCACACCAAAGAATTGTGCAGGCAAAAAGAGCAGGCACTGCCCATTTTTTTAGAAACTTGAAGCACACAAAAAAACTGATATAAAGCGCAATTATCGCAAAAATAAACCAGCTATAAGTATTTGCCGGAAAGGCTATTGCTTCTCTTTTTATTCTTATGAATTGAAAAAGGGCATCTGAAACAAGAAAACTTGCACATATCGGAACAAGATGCTTTTTTAAGAAACCTTTGAGATAGTCTGCTTTTCCGCTCATGCTTTTTGCAAGCCCGAAGCCTGAGCAGAAAAAGAAATAAGCCACTAAAATATAGCCCACGCCTCTGAACGGGGCAAAAATGCATTTTGCAAAACTTTCTGCTTCAAGCTGAAAGTTCATTTTTAGAGAAATGTGGTGCAGAATGATGACGAGCGCAAAAACTGCAAGCACAGCTTTTGTCTGCCTTATGCCCATGTAATTCCCGTTGAATTCGCCTTTTTTATAAATCTTTGCTGACATATTTACTCCGTTTTTCAGTAATTACCATAAATATAAAGCAAGTTGCGGATAAAGATATAATAATCTTTGGTTTTATGTTATAATCTTTATATGAATGAAAAAGATAACGCTGAAAAAAGTCTCATAAGCATGGACGAAATCCGAAGCCTGCTGCATGAAAACGCCGAGCGCGGTTTTGTCCATACAACTTATTTAGAAGAAAACAGGCGGTTTCATCTGCTTATGCAGGGTGACATGCAGGCGGTTGAAGATTCAGTAAGAATAATGGACTCTAATTTGCAGGGCACGCTTTCAAAAGACCCGCTCCGCAATATGCGCTATCTTTTTATCGTGAATACAGGGCTGCTTACGCGCTACGCAATCGAGGCAGGCATTCCGCAGGAAACCGTTTATTCGGTCAGCGACTTGTACATTCAAAAAGCAGATGTTGCAAATTCTATAGCCGAAATAAAGAACCTTAACCGCGAAATCTGGAAAACTTATGTCCGTATGATTCAGAAAATCAAAAACGGAACAGCCTACTCAAAGCCGATAATGTTCTGCCTCAACTATATAGACTCTCACTTTAACGAGAAAATTACGCTGAATGATTTGGCAGAAATGCTTGAAATGAATCCATGTTATCTTGCGACTTTGTTCAAAAAAGAGAAGGGTGAAACTCTCGGCGCTTATCTTCTGCGTATGCGCATTTATACAGCCGAATCTCTGCTTTCACGTACAGGCTACTCTTATGCGCAGATTGCTTTTTCTCTCGGCTTCTGCTCGCAGAGCCACTTTACCAAAACTTTCCGCGCTGAAACCGGCTACACCCCGAAAGAATACCGCATGAAATACTATGACGCGAATATTTCAAAGTTGTAGTACCGGCAGCGTTTTTTGCTTGCTAACAGGCTTATACAGCATTATTATGTTAAACTATGAGAAGATTTGAAATACAAACAGACCGGCTGTTGATAAAGCCGCTTGGACCTGAATATCTTGATTCAACAAATGAATATGCCATGAATTTGGAAAATACAAAATACATGATGTATTTGCCGAATGACACTTCTGACGAAACAAAGATGTTCCTCAAAAATGTTGAAATCGAATGGTCTAAAGAAAATCCTAGTTTTTATGAATTTGCGCTTATTTTTAAGAAGAAGCATATCGGCGGTGTAAGCGTCTATATTGAAGACGGTGCAGGCGAGATTGGCTGGATAATAAACCGGAAATATTGGAGAAAAGGCTTTGCCTACGAAGCGGCTAAAGCAGTTATAGACTATTTTGCAAAAAATCTAGGATTTACGCATTTTACGGCTCATTGTGATACAGAGAATACCGCTTCATTCAAGCTTATGGAAAAACTCGGCATGGTAAGAACTGGAGAGAACGGCACCAGAAAAAACAGAAGCGCTCAAAAAGAATCTGCTGAATATCAGTATGAGCTTAAGCTTTAATGCGCAGGTTTTAGAATGGCATTTTTTGTAGACGAAAAATACAATACAAAGCTATATTACGAGGTTGTTGGCGAGGGCGAGCCTTTCCTCTTGATTCATGGCTGGGCAATTGACCACAAGTTTTTGATGAACGCAATGGAACCGGCTTTTGCCATGAGCGGCAGGTCTTTTAAGCGCATTTATGTTGATGTACCTGGAATGGGGCAGTCAGAGCCAGGGCTTGTAAAAAACGGCGACGGTGTTGTAGAAGTTCTTATTCATTTTATGGAAAAAATCTTTCCGGGCGAAAGCTTTTATATCGGCGGAAATTCTTTCGGAGCGGCTGTTTGCAGGGCTGTTCTTGTTAAGTACGGTGCGCACGTTAAGGGCGCGGCTCTTATTGTTCCGTCTAATGGGGCAGGCGAGAGCAAAGTGCCTAAGAACGGCTGCTTTAAGAAAGACGAAACCTTCTTGGCTTCGCTTTCTGAAAAAGAGCGCAAAGATTTCTGCATGATGAATGCAAATCTTACAAAAGAATCTTGGAACCGTTTCCGCGAACTTGCCTACCCGTCGGTTCTCGGCAACGACAGCAATGAATTTCTGCACAAAACCTTTAAGGGAAGTTTTTCTTATGATGTCGGCTCAGGCTTAAAAAAGCGGCCTTTTACAGAGCCGGTTTTAATTCTTGCCGCAAAATACGATACAGCCGTCGGCTACGAAGCTCAGTTTGAATGGCTTTCTCATTTTCCTAAAGCAACATACGCGGTGCTTGACGGCGCAGGTCACAATGTGCATATAGACCAGCCTGAATTGTTTACGCATACCGTTGCAGGCTGGCTAGCCGGTTTAGGGCTTTAGTGAGTGCTAAGCCTGCTTTGCCTTCTGCTCTTTTAAAAATTCCACGAGAGTTGGCATATAAAGCCGGTCTTCGTGGGCAATATGGGTGTTAATCCAGTCGTACAGAAAAAGCGCAAATTTTATCGCCTCAGAAATTGAAAGCTTGTCGATGTCGGCGTAGGCAATTTCGCATTTTGCGGTAAAAGAATTGTGGCTGTCCTTGTGCTGTTTGTAGCCGCTGAAATGAGAAGCTTCCATAAGTCGCTCTTCTTCTTTAAAATGAGTAGCCGCATAGTTCAGACAGGTTTCCAATGTCTGCTTGACCAAAGCGTGATAATCTTCGTTTACATTGCTCTTGCTTTTTAAAAGACTCTGATAAAAATCGTTGCACAGCTTTACAAGATGCTCGTGCTGTGCGTCAATCAGCGGAATCCCGATTTTGAACTTCGGATCCCATCTTATAAGATTCTCATCAATAGAATTTGTTATACCCGCAGATTTTGCTTTCATGTTTCACTCCAAACAAAATTATACCACAGATTTCCCGCAAAAAGAAAAGAAAATAAATATAAGTTTTTGCAGTTCATTATTGTTTATTAGTTAAAACATAAAAAAAGCTTCTGCATTAGTGCAGAAGCTTTTCCGTTTATATGCTGTTAAGCGTCAGCTTATTTTTCAGCAATAAGCAGTGTCTTAGAATCAAGTTTGAGATTTGCGTTGCTTGGTGTTTCGTCTCTTACTTTGAGAATTCTAAGCTGTGTGCTGTCAGATTTTGTTTCAAAAAGAACAACAGCGTCAAAAAGCGGAACAAGGTCAGCAGGAAGAACCGATTTAAGTTCTGTTCCTTCTGTGTTGCAGCTGTACCATACAACTACGTTCTCTTTCTTTGCATATTCTTTGATAGATTCAAAATCAGCCTTTGTTCTCTTTGAGAAATCAAGACCGTCAATAATGAGATAATCAGTTTTGATGCCGCCCTGAGCGAGTGCTGTCAAAGTTGTGATAATCTGTTTTGTTGATACAGAATCCTGATTGAAATTCAAAACAGTACGGTTTCTGATAACATCATCTTTTACGTCAATGGCTTTTTCAAGGTTCTTTTTCTTAGACATTTCTGTGAAAATGTCTTCGTACCAAGTCATTGTATAAGACGTATGCTGATCAAAAGAAACATGAACAACCTGTTTGCCTTGAAGGAGACCGTCAAGACCAAGCTGAACGAGTACCGATGTTTTTCCTACGCCTTTTTTAGACGCAAGAACTCCGATTTCGCCGGGTTTAATGCCGCCGTTCAATGCTTTTTCAAAAAAGCGTACTGGACTGCGGTCAATAAGTTCCTGTTTTACCATTGGTGACTCCTTATTTGCCCTGCTGTTCCTTGCGTTTCTTTTCCTGATATTCGGCAATCAGTTTTTCAGAAATCGCAGTTGGAACTTTTCCGTATTTCTCGAATTCCATTGAGAATTCAGCTTTTCCCTGTGTGAGAGAGCGAAGAACCGTAGAGAATCCGAACATTTCGCTGAGCGGAACTTCAGCATCAACGCGTGAGAAATTTCCGTCTTCAGTTGATGAAACGATTATACCACGTCTTTGGTTAATTGCACCAAAAATATTTCCCTGGAATTCTGTAGGACCTTCGATAGATACCTTCATGATTGGTTCCATGATACATGGTTTTGCTTTTGCGTAAGCTTCGCGGAAAGCACCCTGTGCTGCAACCTGGAAAGCGATATCTGAAGAGTCAACCGGATGGTACTGACCATCATTGATTGTACATTTAACACCAACAATAGGGAATCCGATCAATGAACCCTTTGCCATTGAAGCGCGGAAGCCTTTGTCACAAGATGGAATGTATTCGTTAGGAATTGCACCACCTTTGATGTTGTCAACAAACTCGTAGTCTTTGTCTGCAATCGGTTCCATGAAACCTGCAACGCGACCGTACTGACCAGAACCACCAGTCTGTTTCTTGTGTGTATAGTTGAAGTCTGCCTGCTGTGTGATTGTCTCGCGGTAAGCAACCTGAGGCATACCTGTCTCAACTTCGCATTTGTATTCGCGGCGCATACGTTCAACGTAAACGTCGAGGTGAAGCTCACCCATACCTTTGATGATTGTCTGATTTGATTCAGGATCAACATAAGTCTGGAATGTCGGGTCTTCTTTTGTAAAGCGGTTAAGAGCTTTTGCCATCTGGTCAGCAGCTTTCTTGTCTTTTGGTGTGATAGACAAAGAAATAACCGGGTTCGGAACGAACATAGATGACATAGCATAGTTCAAACCGCCAGAACAGAATGTATCACCAGATGCACAGTCGATACCGAACAAAGCAACGATGTCGCCTGGAACACCTTCGTTGATGTCTTCCATTGCAGCAGAGTTCATGCGGACAAGACGGCCGACCTTGAACTTTTTGCGTGAACGTGTGTTATAAAGTTCTTCGCCCTTCTTGATTGTTCCCTGATAAACGCGGACATAAGTGAGCTGACCGTACTGACCGTCTTCAAGTTTGAAGCCGAGTGAAACACAAGGATCGTCAGGATTGCATGTAAGCTCAACTTTCTCTTCGTTTTTGTCAAGGTCAAGAGCGTAGTTCTTAACTTCTGTCGGGTTAGGAAGGAATTTAACAACGCCGTCGAGCAAAGGCTGAATACCCTTGTTCTTGTAAGCTGAACCCAAGAAAACAGGAACAAACTGTTCTGCAAGAGTACCCTTACGGATAGCAGCGTTAATCATATCCTCTGTAACTTTTTCTTCGAGCATAGCTTCCATAAGTTCATCGCTGAACATTGAAGCTGCGTCGAGGAGTTCTTCGCGGTACTTTTCTGCATCAGCCTTGAGGTGTGCAGGAATTTCTGCGTAGCGTACTTCTGTTCCTGATTCGCCCTCGAAGTAAATTGCTTTCATAGCAATAAGGTCAACTACACCTTCGAGTTTGTCTTCAAGACCGATTGGGATTTCCATCATGTGTGCGTTCAATCCCAATTTTTCGCGGAGCTGCATACAAACCTTGAATGGGTTTGCACCAGTGCGGTCGCACTTGTTTACAAATGCAATACGCGGAACATGATAGCGTTTAAGCTGGCGGTCAACAGTAATTGACTGTGACTGAACGCCGCCTACTGAACACAAAACAAGAATTGCGCCGTCGAGAACACGCAAAGAGCGTTCAACTTCAACTGTGAAGTCAACGTGACCCGGAGTGTCAATAACGTTGAATGTGTAGTCTTTCCACTGAACCTGTGTTGATGCTGACTGGATTGTAATACCGCGTTCGCGTTCCAGTTCCATGTTATCCATTACAGCACCGACACCGTCCTTACCGCGAACTTCATGAATAGCGTGAATTTTGTCGCAATAAAAAAGAATACGTTCTGACAGGGTTGTTTTTCCCGAGTCAATGTGGGCGCTGATACCGATATTCCTCATCTTGGAAATATCCATATTGCTCATACCTCTCAATATTATTATGCAGAAAACGTTGACATCTGCACGAATTTAAATATAAATATTTTTAAGAAGTGTACCGAAAAAGCGCAATCGTATCAATAGTTTTACGTTTTAATTTGCGCTTTTTTACGGTTTGATGTAAAATGTAGCACCACAATAGAAAAGTATTGCAAGTTTGTCACTGTCCTCTAGTTCCTTTTTTATAGTTGTCTTTGCAGTTAAATAGCCTGTGCTGTTTTTGTAGGTAAAATTCAGTTTTGCCCTTAACTCTGTTTTTATTGAATCAATGTAATAAAGATTAGTCTCCGCTGTCT
The DNA here is from genome assembly GCA_017614995.1 of Spirochaetaceae bacterium. Taxonomy (GTDB): domain Bacteria; phylum Spirochaetota; class Spirochaetia; order Treponematales; family Treponemataceae; genus UBA1240. The sequence goes on along the minus strand of JAGAAX010000053.1, from coordinate 26,110 downwards.
GCTCTTTTTCTTGGGAAAAATCTGCCGACTGTTTGATGAACAGCGAAACTCTTGCACCCGGGTTAAACGTAAAAGAGACCGCTGCGTCTATTGCGTTTTTTTTGCTGTTAAACGGAAAAACCTTAAAGTCTGCGTCAAAATTAAACTGCTGCGTGCGCCCGAGCATAACAGGAAAAGCCTTAAAACCAAAACCCAGAACATTTGCGGTTTTTTCCGTATAGCACAAAAAAGCGTTTGCCGTACTGAAGTCCATGAACTTAAAAAGGCTTCTGCTTTCAGTGTTTTTGCCTTCGGTGCGTGCTTTGGCAATTTCTGCAAGTTTTTCGCTGTCTGCGCCATGCTGTGCATTTTCGCATTTCATGTTCAAGGTGAATGTCAAAAAATCTGTGCGGTATTCGGCTGCAAACGCAAGGTCTGCTCTTGTTGTGCAGTCTGGTGCAATGCCGTCTGAATAACTGCGTGCAGCCGAGAATGTAAGCCCGGAGCGGAATTTGTGCCCATTTTTGAGCGTAACAGACTTTAGCTGCGGATGAACATAAGCTGCCATTGTCTTTCTTAAAAGCGATTCTTCAACTGTAATGTGGTCTGCATCGCACCAGAAGAAGCCGCCGTCAAGTCTGAAAAATCTGTTTGTCAGAGTAGAGCAGAGCCGCCATGTGCCTGTAATGCGTTCATACGGCGATGTGCTTATGCTGTTTGTAGAGTGCAGCTTGAAGTACGAGCCGTTGTAGATTGACTCAAAACCGGCGTATTTGATTTTCTCTTTTGCGTAAGGTCTTGCGGCTAAAAACCAGCGCGAAGTGCTCTGCTTTTCAGACTCAAAAGAGCCGCCGAACAAACTGAAATAAAGCCTTGTTCTCGGCGGATGCCAGTCAATTTCTGCAAGATATTCGTCATGTTCAGTTTTTGCGGTTTTGTGTCTTGTAAAACAAGTAAGGTTTATGCTGTCAAGGTTCAGTCTAAGGCATGCGGCTTTTGGCGTTGTCACGCTTGTGCCGGACGACGGCATTGTTAAGTTTATGCCTGCTGACGGCGATGATGCAGAAGAAAGCGCGCCCGGCACTGAAAAGCAGGGTGTCTTTATTCTGCTGTACAGACCGCTGAAAGACAAATGCCCGTAATAAAAAGAAACTTCTGGAATAAGCGAGCATTTGACGGCAAATGTTTTGAGTTTCTTTTCGGGCATCAGCGCAAAATTTGTGTTAAGCTGCAATGCGGTTGACTTAAAGCTTACGGCTGCATTTGCTTTTGTTCCGTCTGCCTCTATTGTTGTGTTTCCGCTTACTGCAAGCTGCTGAAATTCAGCATGAACCGGAAAAATTAAACTTAATAGGATAAGTAAAGCAAATAATTGTTTCATACTTATTCTATCAATAAAAAAATTATATTTTTGTCAGTTTTTGTGTAAATTCTTTAAAAAATTGCCTTTAAAAAGCGAACAGGCTGACACAACGTGCCAGCCTGTTCTAGGAGGTAATGTAATATAGAAGAAGTTGAAAAAACAAACGATGCCTTTAGTAAGACTATTTTTGGGTTTTTACTTCTGTGATATATGCATCCTTAAAGTTTACATCGTCAGAGCTGATGGCTGTTTTCCAATAGTCAGCTTCTGTCTTTGTCTTGTACGGACCCATTCTTACGCGGTACCATGTCTTGCCGTTTACTTCTTTTGTGAAAATCTCGCTGTCAATTTTATAAGAAGCAATAATGTCCTGTGCGTTCTCGGCATATTCTCTGCTTGAGAAAGAGCCGGTCTGAATCCAGTATTCTGTAACAGTTGTCTTTTTAGGTGCGGCAGCTGCTGTCTGTGCAGGCTTCTTGGTAACAACAGGTGCTGCTTCTGTTACAACAGGCTTAGAAACTGTTGCGGCAGGTGCAGCCGGTGCTGCTGTTGAGGCTGTTACTGTAGCTGCTGTGTCGTCGCGGACTGTCGTAAAGTCGTCTGCTGCTGGCAGTGCGTTCAAATCGATTGTAGTTGGACCTGCAAGTTCTGCATTAACTGCTGCGCTTTCGCCAGCATTCAGTGTTACAGTAGGTTCAACTGTTGTTGCCGGGTTCATCCATGTATCTGTTGTCTGTGACGAAACAGGCTGGTTTACGCTTGAAATAACAGGGTCTTTTACAGAAGGCCGCCACAAAATAAGTGCAGCACCAATAACGACGCACAAAAAGATTCCTGCTGCAAAAAGAATCCAAAGTGAACTTTTGTTCTGCTGAACAGTCTGCTCTTCCATCATAGGCTGAACATTCATTGCTGTGTTAATTTGTTCCATAGTGTTAGTCTTCCTTACAAAGAAAAGATTTTTAACTGCAAGAAAAATCTGCAAAATTTTACCAGTTAATTGAAACAGTGCTTTTCAAAAATACGGTACAGCTTTTTCTGTAGTTTCTTTGAAGAACCCATGTTTCTTACTCTGTATATATCGACATTTAATTTTTGATATTGAGCATATAATTCTTTTTGTGAAGAAAATCGTTTCAACAGGTGAAAAATCGAATGTTTGTCACGTTTTTTTGCCCTTATAAGCCTGACAAAAAAAGGCGCGTCCACATAGATGATGAAATCACATTTTGCTGCAAGCGGCACTTTATTCAGCACTGTGGCATTTATAACGCAGGTCTGTTCCGGGTGTTCCGCGATAAACTGCTCAAGCAGGCGCGACACTTCCGGGTGAATAATTGCTTCCTGCTTTGCGAGTGCTTCTTTTGACGCAAAGACAATTTGGGCAAGTGCCTTTCTGTTTATTGTGCCGTCCGCGTTCATAAGGTTTATGCCTTTTTGAGCCGCTTCTTCCCCGAAAGTTGCAAGAACCTGCTGCTTTGTGTTTTCAAGGGCAATATGCGCGGTTTCGTCTGCGTCAATTACGGCACAGCCCATTTCTTCAAGTATTGTACCGGCAAGGTTTTTACCGGCAGCCATAGGGCCGCTTAAACCGACAAGCATTTTTTTAGACTGATTTTTATTCAAGATGTGCAACCTGTTTAAAAAAAAAGAAGCTGAAAAAGGTTTTGTTCTTTTTCAGCTAACCGGTCTATACCAAACCTTTACAGCTGCATCAACGTCTGGATGTCAATTTCCGCTGATGCACGCCGTACACTTTATGTATCGGAGTTGTAATTTCGGGCTTTAGCATTTTTTTCAATTTTTTTTACATTTTTATTTTTTGGTATTATATTTATAGAAGGGAGGGAGTTATGAAGACCAATGAGCAATTCCTTAGAAATATTGCACTGTGCGCGTTTTTTCATAAAAGGAATTTATGTCATGGCAGATGCATGAACTGTCCGCAAGAGGTTTTGCGGACAATTTCATTTGAGACGCAGGGCGACTTATTTGAAACTGTAATAGACGCAATATCTTCTGTTGCGTTTCTCTCTAAACTGGAACAAAAATCAACTGAAAACAGCAGAATCACCGGCGGAGAAAATGCGCTTCTTGAGCCTTTTATGGGCAAAGGCGGAGACATTTCTGCGATAATGAAATCCGGCAGAAACGGTGTTTCTGGTTTCAACTCCATATTAATTGCAAATTATTTGAATGAGGACGTGGAATTTTCCGTCTCGCAAAATGGAATTACTGTGCCTAATGTTGTTAAGGCTTTAAGCGGCTTAAAAATTCAGATTGACCCCGAAAAAGAATTTGAGTATATGATTGCAGGAACAAGAAAGCATTACAAATATAAATGGCTCTACTGCGGTGAGCTGGAAGTTGACATTTTTGGTGCAGACGGATATTAGGCGTTTTTCAGATAGTCTAAGTGAAGCGTAACTGCTTTTTCGATTTCCTGGTACACAATCAGAGACTTTTCAAACGGGTTCTGGGCTTTTGCCGTCAGAACCTCAAGCTGCTTTTCGCCCGGAAATACAAGCGAAGCAAGCTCTGCCGCCTCGTTGTGTATAAGCCCGGAATCAATTTCTGAAAGCTTTTTGTTTATGCTTAAAGTGTTTGTGCCGGGGTTTTCAAGCGCGTCTTTGCAGATGCGCTGTGCTTTTTTTGCAGATTTGAGCATTTCGTAAAGCTCGTCTTTTGCTTTTTGCAGGGCAGATGCAAACGCAAGCTTCTGCGCCGCAAAATCTGTTCCGCTTGGCTTGTCTAAGACTGCGGCTTTTTCAGCGGAAATATCTTTAATCTTTAAGACTTCTTCAATTGAAACAGGCGTAATACCCGGAATGCCCACGCCCTTTGGGCAGAGCGTAAACGTCTTTACGTCGGCAAATTCGAGACACTTGCTTTCAAACCACCACGCATAAAGTGCCATGCGCTTGTCTGTTAAGACTTTTCCGCCCTCATAATTGCTTACTTCATAAGGATATGCACCGTAGAGCGCGTTAAAGCTGTCTGTTTCTGCCGGATGCAGTCTTGCCGAAAGCCTGTGAGACCGTTCCTCGAATGTGCTGCCCTTAAAGTGCGTTTTGCGCTCAGGAAAGCCCAAATCAAGACCAGCCATAAAAATGCGCCTGCATCCGCACTGGCGCGCAAAATCCCATGCAGTTGTTACAACTGAACCGCCCGCGCCAAGCTCGCCGCGCGGCTTAACCTGCTTTTCGATGTATTTTCCGAGAGGGTAGATTGACGAACACAAAAGCTTTTCTTTGCATGAAAAACGGAAAACAGGCGGATAAACCGCAAGCTCTGTGATGATTCTGCTTTTTTGTGCAGAAAGCCCGTCAAGGTGGCGTATGTTCCAGTATTGCGGGTCTACAATTATGATAAAGTCCGGCTCGACACCGGCATTAAGGCAGGCGCGCAGGGCTGTATCTACACAGACAAGAAGCGTCCGCTTCTGGATTTCTTTTATATAAGGCAGAACGTCATCAAGGCTCGGCCCTGCTGCAACAACACATGCATTCATGCCGCTGAACGCACCAAAGTAACGGGCAACGCCGTCAAGTTCTTCTGCGGCTTTAATGTTGCGGCACATATTTTTAAGCCACAATGTTGAGAATTTTTCCAAAGTCCTGTCGTTTATTTCTTTTTTCTGCCGGTTACGTTCAATTAAATTTTCAAGATTTATAAAATACTGCTCATTATGCGCTGTGTGGCTTTTTGTTTTGAAAAAGCAGCAGTTTTGCAGACCTATCTTTTCTAAAACCGAAATTATTGTCTGGTGCGGTGCGCCGACCAGAAGAACAAGACTCTGATGCTCAAAAACGGCGGAAAAGTCAATTGTTGAAAGTGCCAGCAAAAACCATTCGGGGTTGCATTCAATCAGAACAAGCGTTTTTGACGCATATTCTTTTGCAAATGCAGCTGCACCGTAACCAAGCCCAAAACCCAAAAAAACACCGGCGTCTGCCTTGCGAGCCTCTTCTTCCGAAATAAGCTTTTGCGCTTCTCTCTCCGGGTTATATGCTGAATGAAGACTTAAGCCCTTGTATGTTGCAGAAACCTGACCGTTTCTGCCGGTTATAATTTCCACGTCAGGCGGTAAAACAGGCGAATCAAAAAGCGGTCTGTATTGTTCTGCAAGCTGCGGAAATCTTTTCTCAAAAAGCAGCCGGTTTTTATTCAAGAGTGAGTTCAATTATCATATTCTCCGTAACAGGTGAACCCGGCTCTGGATTCTGCGAAACAACCCAGCCGTCACCTTTTATGACAAACTTGATGTCTGTACGGTTCAACAAAGGTGTCAGCATACGCTTCGGGTAACCTGTAAAGTCAGGTACATAGCTTTTAATAACTATAGGCTTAGTCTGCGGAATTGTTATTTTGCCGGAATGAGTTACACTGATAGCTCTGTCACGCTGCATTCCAAGATAGTCAATAATAGTATTTGCCGCGTCTTGAATTACCGGCGCAACAATTCGTCCGCCGTAGGTTTCACCCTTGGCTTTTGTAATGACTATGTACAGAATAATTTCAGGATTCTCAATCGGAAAAATTGCCATACAGCTTGAAAGAAAGTCTTTGTCGCTGTAGCCGCCGTTCTCTGTGTCTGCCATTTGGGCTGTACCTGTTTTTACACCGATAGCAATGTCGCCGACGTTTGCCTTTGCACCTGTACCGATTCTTGCGGTAGTTTCCATGCAGCTAAGAACGTAGTCTGCTGTAGATTTTTTGATGACCTGCTTTTTGAATTCCGGAACATGCTGATAAATGACTTTATCATCTTTATTAAGAATTTTTGAAACTACAGAAAGCTGAACCGGTTTTCCGCCGTTTGCAATTGCCGAAGCCGCCTGCACCATCTGAAGCGCAGTTACGCTTATTTCCTGACCCATTGCAATTGTAGGCTTTGAACGGCCTGACCAGCTGCTGTCAGTTGTGTCTTTTACAAGGCCCTTTTCTTCACTTGGAAGCTCAATGCCTGTTTTTGAGCCGAAACCAAAATTGTGAATCTGCTGAAGGAAAAACTCTGACTTTATTTTCTGGCTCATCTGTGCAATTGCGTCGTTGCACGAATATTGCAGCGCCTGTCTTGCTGTGAGCGGTCCGTGGTGGTCAAGACACTTTATGCGGACAAGCTCACCGTTTGTTGTCTTAACTTCAAAAACACCGTCGCATACAAAAACGTCGTTTTCGCTTATAACGCCTGCATCTATAAATGAAGCAACCGAGAAGATTTTGAAAACTGAACCCGGTTCATACATGAATTTTGCAGGCCTGTCCTTTTTTTCTTCTGCTGTTGCCGAGCCGTAAGTATTCAAATTTGGGGCAGGGTAGCTTATATAAGAAAGAATCTCGCCAGTCTTGGCTTCTGCTGCAATAAGCATCATGCTTTCAGCCTGTGTTCTTTCCATAGACTCTTTTGCAAGCTGCTCAAGTTTATACTGAAGTCCTGCATCAATTGTGAGCATTATGCTGTTGCCGTAGGTGTTTATCTTTGTCGGGTCGTCTGGCGGTGCAAGTTCATTCTGAAAAGAATATTCAATTCCGGCAAGACCTTTGCCGTCATTGCCCATAAAGCCTATAAGCTGTGCCGCCAGAGAATTTTCCGGATAAGAGCGTGCAATGGCTTTTTCAAGTCGTAAGCCGCGCAGATTGTTTGCGGCTACTACAGCCTGAATATCATCGTGCTCGCTCTGGTTTATGCGCTTTTTCAGATAAAGAAAATCGCTTGGCGCTTCTTTTATCTGCTGTTCAATCTGTGCCGGCTCAATGCCGATTATAGGACCTAAAGCGGCGGCAAGCACAGGTATGTTTTCCTTTTTTATAGCTGACGGTGTTACAGACAGATTATATACGGTAGTCTGAATTGCAAGAACTTTTCCATTTCTGTCGAGAATAGAGCCGCGCTCGCGGATCATTGTTTTAGGCAAAACCTGAGCTTCCGGCTTGAACATTAAATTTGCATAAGAAAACAAGATGCCGAAAATGAGCAGCCCTGTTATAACTGCAAAAAAGATAAGCCTGCCGCGCGAATAGAAATTATTCATTTCCATAGTGCTTTTCCCAGAACATTTGCAGTTGATACAAAACCGTAATCTCGTGAATCAATAGATTCTGAATAATTATCACCGACTGCAAGTATTCTTCCTTCAGGTACTTTGTTAATGCCTTTCAAATTGAGGTACTGTTGTTCTGTTAAAGGAATATTTTTTTGATTCACCTTTAAAATATACTCCGAATCTGCAATAATTTCCAGCGGTTCGTTTTCTAAAGCTACGCAGCGTTTTACTACAATATGATTATTATAATAGTATAGAACAATATCATCGGTTTTTGGCTTTGACCATTGTACTAAAAAAGATGAACCTAAGGGGTTTATAATTCCATAAGCAAGTTTGTTTTCTATTAAATGGCTTCCCGGTTTTAATGTCGGGGTCATAGAAAGGCCTTCAACTTTAAGAATATCAAATATAAAAAGTTTAAGGAAAACACCTATACAAATGCCTAAAAGAATAAAACGAAATTTAAGATTCATACACGAACATTCTAATAATTGAAACTTTCTATGTCGATATATTTGATATGGAAATTTTCTCTTTTTACAAACCGCAGAATGATATAACTCAAAGATTGCAGATGTCTCCATCATTTAAAAATAAAAGACCTGCAAAGAATCATTCTGTTCAGGCAAAATCAGATTCTTCTTATACAAATTACACAACAGCATTTAGTGCTCCTATTTATAATTCTCCTCTCTATGCAGGAAACACAAATGTGTTTTCAGATACATTTGCAGTTCCTGTTCCGGGACGTGTTTCTACAAAACCATTGTCAAAAATTATTGTTGAAGCCGTTGTCGCTGTAGGTGCAAATGCAAAACTTATTTTTTTCGCAATGCTTGCTCTTGTTGTTATAGGAGCTTCTGTATATTTTAGCGCACCTGTTCTTGATATGATTGACAATTATATGTTTGAACCGGTTTCAATGAATTCATTGTCTGAAAAAGATGCCAGCCTTGTTGATGAAGCAATGCTGAATTTTATTTTTACACCGCCAGCAGCAGAGTCTGTTGACGCCGGCGGAAACATTCTTTCAGCCATTCCAAGCGAGACAATGGTTTATACAGAGCCGGTAACATTTTCAACATATATCGTAAAACCGAATGACAACATAACTTCTATCAGCAAGAATGCAGGACTGACAAATGTTTCTACATTGATTGCTGTAAATAATATTTCGAATGTACGCAGGCTTCAGGCAGGTCAGCGTCTGGTTATTCCTTCTATAGACGGAATGAATTACACAGTTGCAGACGGTGACACTCTTGAAAGCGTAAGCCGCAAATATGATGTCAGTGTAGAAAAGCTGCTTGATGTGAACGACCTTACTTCTTCTGTGCTTAAATCAGGACAGAAGATTTTCATACCGGGCGCAAAAATGTCTGCCAATGACCTCAAAAAGGCTTTAGGCGAGCTTTTTATGTATCCGATCAAGGCAAACTGGCGGCTTTCTTCAAATTACGGTAAACGTGCAGATCCTTTTACAGGCGTCAGCTCGTTCCACACAGGCATTGATATGGCTGTTCCGATGAAGACTCCAATCTACGCTTCAGCAGACGGAACTGTAAAGACTGTTTCATGGTCAAATGTCTATGGAAATTACATAATCATCAGCCATGCAGACGGCTATCAGACTCTGTATGCGCATTTGTATTCAGCAAGTGCAAAGCAGGGTCAGAAGGTTACGCAGGGAACAAAAATTGGTCTTGTCGGAAATACCGGCTACTCAACCGGTCCGCATCTTCACTTTACTGTTTATAAAAATAACAAGCTTATTAATCCGTTTGAGGTACTGAAGTAATGAAAATACAGAATGTGTGCTGCTGCTGCGGCAGAACAATAGAAAATTCATTTGTTTACTGTCCTTGGTGCGGCAAAGAAGTTATGGCTTCAAAGCCTGAAATAAAAGAAAAACCTTTGTACGAATATATTGAATGCATTGCAGATGACGTGCGCGAGCAGCGGATTTTCAAAATCGAGTATTCGCTGAATCAACTTGAAAACGATTTGTCAAAGATGCTTGAAGAGTGCCGCCAGTAGTTTCATCTGTGCCACTTTTAAATGCTTTTACGGAGATTTTATGAAAAAAATATTTGGTTCGCTGTTAATTTGTGTTCTGCTTCCGTCTATGATTTTTGGAGCAGTTCATTTTTCGTCAGTGGATTTAAACAGCCAGAATACATTGCTTTTTACGGTTTCTGCCGACAATCCATGGAATCCGCATTACGAGGCACTTTTTCAATCTTCAACAGACGGCAGCCGCGTTCAGATTCTTTCATGCTTTCCAGAAAGAATGGAACTGCTTGAGAACGGCGCAACTCTTCAAATCAGAAACTGGTTCGGTACGGCGCGTTTTTCAGCACAAAATCATGCGCTTGTCTGGTCTTCTGTTACCCCGATTTTTGACAAAGGTGAGCCGCTTGTCTACAATCCGCCGGACATTCACCTTGCAAGCCCTGACGGAAACTGGAGTTTGTACCTTAGAAAAACTGACGTTGCCAGAGCAGAGCTTCTTCTTGTTGACGAGCAGAATGCTATTCAGGCAATTCTTTTAGAAAATCTGCCTTATGACACACAGACTGTTCCTGCAAAATGGGCAAAGGACAGTTCTTTTTTTGTTTATCAGAAAGATGACAAAGTCTTCTTTGCAGAGCCTTCGATGTTCTTTCAGAAAACACAAATCGACGAAAAATACAGGACTCTCGGAACAGGCACTATAAACAGCGTGTACTGGAGCTTGAACGGCTCGCTCGTTTTTGCAAGCGGCCGCGATTTGTTCAGTATTCCGAAAAATGAGCTTTATACGCGCTCGCTTTATTCGTCTGTTGTAGGTGCTGGCAAGCGCATAGGCTATCTGCCTGCTGAATTTGACCCGCAGCGCGATAAATTCTGGCTTAATAATACAGGCTCAACTGTGCTTTACGTGCAGAACAACGCAAATTTGTGGATGTACGATTTGAAAAGCGCAATCGGCGGCAAGACAGCTTTTGTTGCGCCTTATGTAAGTCTGCCTGCTCAGGCTGTTTCTGTAGATGTCTTTTGGACAGCAGAAAACCTGCCTGTAATTTGGGTTGAGCAGCTTTACCGCGGAAAACTTGCGACACTGGCTTTTGGTATGCTGAAAGGACGCACAAAATCCGGCAGAGTAGGCTACGATATTTCATCTCTGCTGATTCCGCTTGATTCTTCAAAACCGGCGCTTTCACCTGACGGCAAGAAATTCTCATTCTGTTCGGGCGGTTCGCTTTATGTTTATGACGCAAAGACTTGGACACCGCTTGAAGCTTATAAAGAAGAAAAAGTCTATCAGTATCTTTGGGCTAATAACGAGGCACTGTTCGTCGGCGGTGACGAGACTATAAGAAGCTGGAACATAAACACAAAAGTTCAGCATGTGCTTTTTCTTTCAAGCGCGCGCAAATTCGGTTTCAGCGCAAACGGACAGAATGTGCTTGCTGAAGCTGGTGGCAGGGTTTTGAGCTTCAACCAGTCTACAGGCTTGTGGCGCATAGCAAACGAGCAGATTGAGCGGAAACCTTCTTTGCAGAACGAAAATGTGCGCGTGTTTATCGATGACAGCAAAAACGGCTATTACGAGAACGCTATTTATGTGCGCTCGGTTTCAGGTCAGAGTTATACAAGACCTCTGCTGAAAGAACCGAAGGCGGGCGCGCCGGGTTCATTTTCTGTGAAAAAGCCTGTTGTAGCTCTTGCATTTGACGCTTCTGACAGCGCGGACGGTTTGACGCAGATTTTGGCAACACTTGCCCACAACAAAGTTAAGGGCACGTTCTTTATAAACGGCGAATTCATGCGGCGCTTTCCGACTGGCGTGCAGGAAATTGTAGCTGCCGGTCATCAGTGCGGTTCGCTCTTTTTTACGACAATGGACTTGGCTTCAAGCGGCTACGCTGTTGACGAAAACTTTATCATGCAGGGTCTTGCCCGCAACGAGGACGAATTTTTCAATTTAACCGGAACCGATATGTCGCCTGTGTGGCATACGCCTGAATATATTACGAATGAAATAATCAATTCGGCAGGGCAGAGAGCCGGCTATGAATTTGTAAGACAGGGAATAGCTCCGGCTGACTGGGTTACACTTGAAATGGCACATGACATGCCCGGTCATTACAAAAGCTCATGTGAGCTTGCCTCTTGGATTGTAAGCCAGCTTAAAGACGGCGCAACAATTTCGATTCAGACAGGCATACACAACGGTACAAGAAACGACTATCTTTATGATTATCTTGACGAGCTTATCTGCGCTATTCTGACCGCCGGTTACGACATTGTTCCATATACACAGCTAGGCAGAAAATAAGCCGGGAAAGACATGAAAGGGCTTGTTTTAGAAGGCGGCGCAATGCGCGGAATGTTCACATGCGGCGTGCTCGATGTCTTTATGGAGCAGGGCATTACATTTGACGGCGCAATCGGCGTAAGTGCTGGCGCAACTTTCGGCTGCAATCTGAAATCAAAGCAGATTGGGCGTGCAATCCGCTACAATCTGCGCTTTGCCAAAGACCCGCGCTATTGCAGTTTCCGCTCGCTTATAAAGACAGGCAACCTTTATAATGCAGATTTCTGCTACAGAGAATTGCCCGACGAGCTTGATAAATTCGACAGAAAAACTTTTAGAGAAAATCCGCTTGAGTTTTATCTTGTTGTAACTGATATAGAAAGCGGTGAGCCTGTCTATTTCAAAATGAAAGACGGAGAAGCCGCTGAGCTTGAGTGGATGCGGGCTTCTGCCTCGATGCCGCTCGTTTCAAAGCCTGTCTGCATAGACGGGCACAAATATCTTGACGGCGGCATAAGCGATTCAATTCCGCTGAAATATTTTGAAAAAATCGGATATGACAAGAATGTTGTTATTTTGACGCAGCCGCGCGATTACAGAAAAGAGAAAAGCCGCATTCAGTTTTTGATGAAGCTGATGTTTGCAAAATATCCGGAATTGTACAAAGCGATGAAAAACCGCCCCGAAGCTTATAACGCCCAGACAGCCTATGTTTTTGAGCAGGAAAAGCAGGGTAAAGCATGTGTAATCTGCCCGGACGAAAGCCTCGGCATAAGCCGGACAGAGCACAATGTAGACGAGCTTAAACGCGTCTACGCCCTCGGCCGCCAAACCGCCGAAGCCAAACTTCCTGATATAAGAAACTTTCTCTTTTCGCACTAGCTCAATCACATGTTGGAGTCTATTCGGCGAAAAGCGCCGCTTTTGCACAGCAAAACCGGCAGCTTGTGTACAAGACTTTCATTTGAAGTTTATTCGGGATTCCTAAGGGCAGAGCCCTTAGGAAGTGCCGGAAAAGGAAGGGGTTTAAGGGGAAGGGAAAACCTCGCTTCTGAGTAGGGGGTTTCCCTTCCCCTTATTTGTTAAGCATCTTTTGTGCCAGTTTGTCGGCGTATTTTTTTAGTGCTGAGCCTTCAAGCACAGTGCGGTCAGCTACAAGCGGAATCTCTTCAAGAAGAACGCCGTCTACAGAATATTGGGTTTTGCCCAAAACGTCACCGACTTGTACAGGTGCTACAATGTTGCCGTAAATCACTTTAGTCTGAATAACTTTTGAAGCCGCATTTTCAGTAATATTCGGTACAGAAAGCGGATGATTCTGTGCTTCAATTACGTTGATTGCATTTTCCTCGCCCTGCCAGACGCGCACAGGCACAACGGCGCGTGTTCCTGCCAGATGCGTCTCAAAGCTTGCAAAAGCCCATTTCATCAGTTTCTGACCGTCTGCAATGCGGTAGCGGTTGCCTTCGATAGTACCAATGCCCGGCCCGCCCATTGTAACAGAAATAAAGCGCGTGTTTCCGCGTTTTGCTGTAAGCGAGATGTTGTAGCCCGACTCGTAGATAAAGCCGGTCTTTAAGCCGTCGCAGCCTTCAATACCGCCGTCGTAGTGTTGAAGCAGGCGGTTTGTGGCATACATTGTCTTTGAAGGAATGTTGCCCTTATAGTTTTCGGGGTAATTGCTCTTCTGCGGAAACGTGAAATAAGGCGCAGAATGATAATTCTTGAGCGCTTCGGGATATTTTTCGATATAAGCACGAGCAAGCCCGGCGAATTCGCGCGGTGTTGTCGAGTTAAACTCGCTGTAGCCTGAAGCATCTACAAAGAATGTGTTTTTAAGCCCGAGCGCTTCCATTTCTTTGTTCATACGGTCGCAGAATGCTTCAACAGAACCAGAGAGATGATAAGCCAAAGCCGTTGCAGCATCGTTGCCGGAAGCAACTGCAAGCCCCAGCAGAAGCTCGTGTACTGTGACAATCTGACCCTCTGCAAGCCCCATTACGGAAGACTGGAGCGGCGCGTTTTTTGCCCAAGATTCGGGTACAAGCGGAACAACGGTGTCAAGCGTTATCTCGCCGTTTGCAATAGCCTGAAAAACAACGTACATTACGGCGACTTTTGTCATTGATGCTGGCGGAATTATGTTGTCCGCGTTTTTGGCAAAAAGCACACAGCCGTTTGATGCATCGATTACGATTCCGGCTTTTGCATAGAGAAAAAGCTTGGCTTCTGTAACCGGATAGGGCAGAGTCCTTATCAACTGTTCAGGGTATTTCTGCTCTATCGCTGTGTCGTAGTAAGCCTGCTGTGCTTCGTCAAGCGGCGCCGGTGCGGCAGGTTTTGTCTGCGCAAAAACATAAGCGCCAAAAGCCGCCGCGCAGCTGATAATCAGAAGCAGCGGGATTATCCAAAATAAGTGTTTAACAAATTTCTTTGCCATTATACTGCCGTTATATAATCATATTCATTACAGTGCGAACCTGCTCAAGAGTTTCAGTGGCTTCTTTTCTTGCCTGCTCAATACCCTTGCGGAGCACCTGGCGGATATAGTCAGGGTTCTTTTCAAGTTCGGCACGTCTTGCTCTGTGCGGTCTTAAATATTCGTTCAAAGCGTCTGTAAGCTGCTGTTTAAGCATTCCGCCGCCGCCGTCCCCGATTCTTTCTGCAATTGCCTGCGGTTCTTCGCCTGTGCAGAGAGAAATCAATGAAAGAAGGTTTGCAACTTCAGGGCGGTTTACAGGGTCGTATGTAATTACGCGCTCGCCGTCAGTCTTTGCCTTTTTGATGAGCTTGGCGGTCTCGTCCTCTGTTGCGCAAAGCATAATTGCGTTGTTGCGGCTCTTGCTCATTTTCTGAGCGCCGTCAAGACCCTGAATCATCGGGGCTTTGCTCAAAAGTGGCTGCGGCTCAGGGAAAACAATCTGTTTTTTTGCGTAGCGTTCATTGAAACGGCGCGCAATCTGGCGTGTAATCTCAAGGTGAGGCAGCTGGTCTTTGCCGACAGGTACTACATTTCCCTTACAGAAGAGAATGTCAGCAGCCTGGTGAACAGGATAAGTGAACATACCGGCATTGATTTTGCTCAAGCCCGCAGCCTGAATCTCTTCTTTTACAGTCGGGTTGCGGTCAAGTTCAGACATTGTAACGAGTGTGAGGAACGGCAGAAGAAGCTGGTTAAGCTCCGGCACGTGGCTGTGCGGAAAAATGTAAGTCTTGTATTTTTCCGGGTCAAGTCCTGCCGAAAGATAGTCAATCGCAAGATTGTGGATATATTCTGAAATGTTTTCAAAAGAGTCGTGGTCAGTCAAAACCTGATAGTCTGCAATAACTATGTAAGTCGGTACGCCCATGTTCTGAAGTCTTACGCGGTTTTGCAGAGAACCGAAAAGGTGGCCGATGTGCAGTTTTCCTGTCGGGCGGTCGCCTGTAAGAATTTTGTATTTCTGTGGATTAGCTGTTAAATCTGCTTCAAGCTGGCGGCTGCGCTCAAGGGCAGCTTCAAATGTTCCGCTGTATGTTTCTTCCATAAGATAATTCCTTTAGGTTTGTCGAAAAATTACTATATGGAGCATATCAAAAAATTGACAATAAGTCAAAACCGCCAGTCTTTGTGTACCAACCTCAAAAGAGAGCCACTGTACACAATCTTTCAAGTTTACGAGAAGCGGAAACTTGCAGCGGTGCGCCAGATTAAGCCCATTCCGTAAATTAAGCTTCTGCGCACCCGGCAATCTCTATAATGCTGTCATAATCATAAGATTCTGAAGCATGAAAAAGCCGGTCTATTGCTGCCTGCTGTTCAGGTTTCCAGCTAAAGTTTCTTAGTGTATCAATATTGCTCTGAATTGCAAGAATGTTAAAGTTTTCAGCTTCCTGCTTTATAGAAAGCAATGTTTCTCTAAAAAATTCAGGTGTGCCTTCTTCTTTTATAGTAGACGCCAATTGCGGGTTTTCATCTCTTGAATCAAGGAATTTTTTGATGTTTTCGATGATTTCACCAACAGTTTCAAAGCATGTTTCAGCATTTTCGTCTATGAACGCGCGCTTGCCTTCTGCGCCTGCTTTTTCAAGCTTTTCGGCAAGGTTTCCGGCAAAAGTTGCGCCTATGCTGCGTGAAGCACTTTTAAGCGCGTGTACATGAACTGTAAAATTGTGCAAATCGTTTTCAGCAAGTGCTGTTTTGAGCAGCTCTATCTTATTTGCGGCGTCTTTTGCATAAGTTTCAAGAATGTCGATGTATGTCGGCAGTGAATTGCCGGCGCAGTTCATTCCGGCTACGGTGTCAACGCCCTGAATCTGAAGCACTGTCTCGTTTTCTGTTCTTTCAGACTGTCTGTAGGTAATTGTGCTTTCAGGAAGCCATTGTGCCAGAATATCGTTGAATTTGTCTTTTTCGATAGGCTTTGCAAGAAAATCGTTCATTCCTTCTTTAATGAACTGTTCTTTCATGTTGGTCATTGCATTTGCCGTCAGAGCAACAATAATAACATTTCTGTTGTCATTCTGAAGTTTTCTGATTGCCTGCGTGGTTTCAATTCCGTCCATTTCCGGCATCAGATGATCCATAAATACAAGGTCAAATTTCTGCTGGTGCAGTACGGTGAGTGCGTCAAAGCCTGAAGTTGCCGTAACCGGAATAATTCCATGTGTTGCAAGGAGACCGCTTGCAACTTTTAGATTAACTACATTGTCGTCAACAACAAGAACTTTTGCGTCCGGCGCAAAAATATTGTTCGGGTTATATTCCGGTTTCTGCGCCTGATATTTGTAAGACTTATTAGAGAAGAAATTTGCAAGCTGGACACAATAAAGCGGCACTTGAAGAACAATTACATCTTCCATGTTTGCAAATTCATATTCAGAATCTGCAAGAACAACAAGCTGAAATTTCTTGTTCAGCGTTTTAAGGTGTGCGCGGATTCTTGAAAGATAAAGCCTTGAAACAAAGATATAATCGAATGTCTTGTGCTTGCTGAGAATTTCAGACAATTCCGTCAAGTTAGAGCATGTAGCCGGATTTATGCCGATGTCTGTGAGCTGAACAGTCAAAAAGCGTCTGTGTCTGCGGCGCGGTTCATATATAAGCACCTTTTTCTTTTGAACTTTTTCTATATCTACAAGCGGTGTGCTGTCGCCGATTCTTTGCTTGATTTGAGCTGTAAAGGTACTTCCGTTTCCGTATTCACTGGCAAAGTCAATTGAACCGCCCATAAGCTCGCATAACTGCTTGGTTATGGCAAGTCCGAGGCCTGTGCCTTCAATGTCTCTGTTGCGCTTAGTGTCCAGACGCTCAAACATATTGAAAAGCTTTGTCTGTTCTTCGGGTTTTATGCCGATGCCGGTGTCCTGCATTTCAAAAATGAATTCTACAGTGTCGTCAGAAATTACGTCTGAAATTGTCAGTGTTACGCTGCCTTCTTTTGTGTACTTAATGGCGTTTGTAAACAGATTGAGAAGAATCTGCTTAATGCGCAGTTCGTCGCCTATAAGTTTCCGCGGAATGTCCGGTGCAATTCTTATAAAAAGCGAAAGGAATGTGTTGTGCGCCTTTATGCGTACCATTGAGATTACATCATTTATCAATGATTCAAAGTCATAAGAAGCCGGTACAAGTTCCAGTTTGCCTGACTCAATTTTAGAAAAATCCAGAATATCGTTGATTATGCCGAGAAGGTTTCGGCTTGATGAATTTATGTTCTGCGTATATTCGTAGATATGCGGCGCAAGGTTCTTGTCTAACAGAATAAGGTCGCTCATGCCAAGGATTGCATTAAGCGGTGTGCGGATTTCATGGCTCATGTTTGCAAGGAAGGTGCTCTTTGCGTTAGTGCCGGCAATTGCCGCTTCCTGTGCTTCTTTCATGAATTTGTTTGCGTTATGCTCAATTTCTCTAAAAGAGACAATCTGTGTAAATGCGGTAAGTGCTTCAACTGTGTTTCTGTCCGGTTTTATTTCCTGTAATGAATTGTCAAAAATAGAAAAGCCCCATATTGAATTTCCGCTTAATATAGGAAGAAGAAGCCTTGTTGTTACGCTGCTTTGCGCCATCTGGTATCTTACAAGACCTGTTGCATGGCTCTGTGTCATGTATATAGGTCTTGGAGATTTGCAGATTATTCCCCAGTCGGTAAAGAACGTGTCAATATTCATGGTTATGCCGAGCGGCAGATTCTGTGTTGACTGTGTTTGTTCCCACTTTGCAAGAAGCGTACACTGCGGTTGTGTCGTCTGGTCACTTACAGAAACTTTCCATATATATGCCTTATCCATTCCGGCGGCTTTTGCGGCAGGTTCCAGAACGCCTGCAAGTTGGTTTGAAAAATTGTTGTTAAGATCTGTAGTGCTAAGCTGGTTTGAAGTTTCATAAACCATCTGCTGCATGACCTGCGCTCTGGAATATGTTTTTTTATCCTCTGCTTTTTCATTCTTCAGTCTATGAATTTTAAGGTTTGCCATAATAAGGAACACAATTCCTGTAATGACGAGCAGAATGAAAACTATAATAGAAAAAACAAGAAATGTATAAGTTTTATAGAACGGAAGAGGCTTGTTTTGAATTTCTGCATTTCTTACCTGCGTTTTAAGAAGCGGAAATGAGAGAAAACGGTTCAGATTTTTGTAATTAAAAATCCATCTGTTTTTCTGTGGATTTTCAACAAGAGCCGCTGTTGCCGGAAGCGGAACGCCTTTCAATGTATTGTCAACAATGTTCAGAACTTTTGTGAAATGCTGTTCAATGCTTGAATATTTGCCGCCTATTTCGTATTCAAAAGAGCTTGTGTAATCAAGACCGAAAATCGGAACATTTGTCAGCTCAAGCATGTCAAATGAATCCTGATATGCGTCGATTGAGCCTGTAAGAACAACTGTTCCTTTGGTAAGCAAACTAAGAATTTGCGGCAGAGATGAATCTGGAACGGTCTGGTTTGTTCTTATGCTCAGATTCGGAAAATTTTTTGAAATATCTGAGACCATCTGTTCCTGCCAGAAAAAGCCTGTCTTTGTTTTATCGTTTAATATGAAGATATTTGTTGTTTTAGGGAAAAGTTCAAGAATTGTTTCGATAGTTTCCTTTGTAGAGATTGTTTCTTGAACGGTTATGCTGTTTGTTCCAATTTGATTGAAGGTTTCAGGGTAATTGTACGGAATGCCTGTAATTATAACTGGCGTTCCTTTGAAAAGACTTTCATAATTGTCTGATACAAACTGCGCGGTTTCAAGACCGCGTGTAATTATTATGCTTGGAGCATATTTTGAGAATTTGTTGTGAATCTGCGTTGTTATTTCAGGATTCAGGTTTGCATAGTCTAGAGTGTTTGTTCTGCTCTTAAGATAAAACGTCTCATAAGAGATTCCCTGATTTTTTGAGCAGTACGCTTCGATAAGCTTATCAAGCTTTTCGTTTAGTTTCTGATCTTTTTGAGCTGATGTTATAAAGAGAATGTTCTTAGGCGAATCTTGGTTTGTCAGATTGTTGACGATTTTCTTATATGAACCGTCAATTTTCATGTTTGTAAGGGCGCGTGAAAGAAAATTCGCTTCGGCTTTATATTCAGGGTTAAGATAGAGATATGTCAAAAGCTTTGCGCACGAGCCTATTTCAAAAATGCCTTCAGGCAGCGGCAGCCGCACTTCTGAGTCGTGTGTATAGATAATGCCGTAATCGATAAGCCCGTTCCTTAAAACATTGTAGAGTTCCTGCTTTGATGTTATGGCAAGTGCTTTTATAGTTTTATCTGATTCCAGCATTCTTCTGATATAATCATTAGATGCAACAAATCCTACAGTCTTGTTTTGTAAGTCTTTCCAATTTGAAACAGACTGGCTTTTATCAGTAGAAATGACCGAAAGGGAAATATCTATAATCGGTTCGTCAACACGCACAAATGGCAGATGAGCATTTAATGCCGCATTTTCAATAAGAACAATTCCGTCTGTACGATTAGTTTCAGTATAAATAAGCCCGATACGCGGTTCATTAAGCGAAAAAAACGACTGCATCTGGCATCTTGAAAATGCTTCCTGAATAATTCTTGTGGTACTTATGGAAGTATCCGGCGGAAGCGAAATTTGATATTGTTTTTCTGCAAATAACAATAAGACTGAAAAAAATGTGTACAGAAAAAATGGAATTGTTCTTTTTTTCATGGCAGTCAGACTTTAAGGTGTTTTTTAATTCTTGCAGGCAGGGCAGCTACATCAAACGGCTTTACGATATAATCCAGAACTCCGAGTTCAAAGCCTGTCATAACAACCTGTTTTTCAGAATGAGAAGTCAGAAAAATCACAGGTATGCTTTCCCAGCCGATGACGCTTTTTAATTTTTCCAGAATTGTCATGCCGTCAATATCAGGCATTTCAATATCAAGAAGAATTAAATCAGGGCGCTTTTTTGAGAGTGCCGCAAAAAGCTGTGTGCCAGAAGTAAGCAGTGTAAGCTCAAAATGATTTTTTAATGCGCTTTCTGCCAGCTTCAGAGTGGTTATACTGTCATCTACAACGAAAATATGTTTCAATTTTTTTCTCCTATTTTTATAATACTTATAGATTCTGTGTAGAATAATAGCATGAAAGCCGGCTTCTTAAAAGTCCGAATTGACGATAATGAATCTATATTGCGGAAAAACTGTGCAAAATTGCTGAATTTGCCGATTTTATTAATGATTTTACATTAGATAGCGAAAAAAAGACTTGTCTTTTGGTACTTGTTATGTATAATAAAGATGAACATTTTTTTAAGTGGTGTATTTAATTCAAGTTGTTGTAGTTTATTGTTTTAGAACTTGACACTAAAGGAGTGTTGTATGAAAAAGATAGCTTTAGTTTCTTTAATGATTCTTTGTGCAGTTGGTATGTTTGCACTTGACGGTACTGTTATTTCTGTTACCGGCAAAGTTGAAATGCAGGCAAATCCAAATGGGGAATGGGTTATCCTTAAAGCTGGTGATACAGTACCAGAGGGTGCTGTAATTTCAACCGCTTTCAAATCATCGGCTACATTGAAATTGGGCGGTTCTACAGTTACTGTTAATCAGTTGACAAGAGTTGTTGTCCGTGAATTGACAAATGATACAGATAAGGTAACAACAAAACTTTTCCTTGATGCAGGTGCTTTGCGCGCAGATGTTAAGTCAATGGATAACAAAGCAAATGACTTCAAAATCCAGTCATCTGTTGTAACTTCTTCTGTTCGTGGTACTGAACTTCAGGACAATGCCATGGGTGATCACGAAACTATCCGCGGAAACGTAAGTTCTACTGCAAATGACTGTGAATGGGGTGTAACAACAACACAGGGCGAGCAGACAGAATTGTATGACGGAGTTTTGAGGAACTCTTACACAAGCGGCAACAAAGACGTAACACTTAATAAAGTTGTTACTTCACCTATAGAAGAAGATACTTCTCCGTTGCAGATTACAACCGGTGATTATGGTGACGGTCTTGTTCACCTGCCGCCTGTAGGTTTCACCGATTCAGCCGGATTCGGTGCTTATGAAAAAGAGCTTTATACATCTAATGTTTCAATTGGATTAGAGTAATTTTTTTTGTAATGAATGAAGCACTTGAGCATAATTTGTTCAAGTGCTTTTTTTTTGCCTTGCGTATTCGGGCGCTCACTGATATCATGTAAAATATGAATAATAATGACAGGATTAATGCATACAAACATGCATTTAACTTTAAGGAAAAATTGTCTTCAGAAGAAGTTGCAAAAAACAATGCGGCGATTGCTTCTATGCAGAAGCCGAAAACTGATGCAGCTTTAGCCGCTCTTTTAGCCAGCTCACATTCAGAGCAGGAGAAAGAAGAAGAGAAACCTGAATTTAAGCCTTTCAGCTTTGATAATGCCCCTGTTTTTAAGTCTATAGACGACGGTGCAGATTCGGACAAAAACGAGAATCAGCAGAAGCAGGAACAGCAGAATAACGATAATCAAAAAAAAGACGAACCGCCGGAAGAAGAGGATTTCTGGCATCAGCGCGATGCAATGCTTAAACAGCAGAATCAGAACGGCGCGCTGAATCTGCCGTCAATTGCACCGCCGCCAAAACCGCAGGTGTCAGAGACTGCGGCAGAGCTGGAAAATGAAGCACAGACTGCAAAATCTGAAACTGCGCCAACATCTTCTGCATCAGCAGCTTCGGCGTATAAGCCTGTGCCTTATGTTCCGTCTGAACCTGTTGCACCGTCAATGTCTTTTGAGGAGCAGATTGAGCAGCGTTCTTCTGCAAAAGACAGCTCTGACTTCCGCTCAAGCCCAGAATTTCAGGCTTTCTTAAGAGAAACAGGACGGGGAGAGTCTGCTCAGCCTAAGCAGGCACCGGCTTCAGAAGTGAATCAGCCGGATACACCTAAACCGCCTGTAAATGCACAGCCTTCAACAGATGTTAATTCGCCTGATTATAAGCCTGTGCCTTATGTTGCGCCGGAGCAGACCGCGCCACAGCAGAGCGCACCTGTGCAGCAGCCCATGCAGCAGCAGGTGCAGAGCCAGCCGCAGCAATTTGCACAGCCGCAGAATGTTGCGCCGCAACCGCAGTATGCACAGCCTCAGCAGCCGCAGTACACACAACCGCAGCAGTATGCGCCCCAGCAGTTTAGTCAGCCTGTACAGCAGGAAAAACCCAAAAAGCGCGGAATCCTTGAACAACTGTTTGGCATAAAGACGGAGCATAATCCGCCTGCGCAGCAATATGCCGCACCGCAATATGTGCAGCAGCCGCAATATACCCAGCCGCAGCAGATGCCGCCACAGTACGCACAGCCACAGCAGTACAATGCTCCACAATACCAGAATAATGCCGCACCTGTAGCGCAGAATCCTTATTCCAGCGGGATGAGGGCGCAGGCGTATGCGGCTGAAAAATCGCGTGATTTGCAGCAGCCTGTTCCGCAGGTTGTAAAGCGCACCGCAATAGACACAAGCAGTGCAAATCCAAGCCCGGTAAGAGAATTTGACCCGCCGCCAGAGACCAATCAGTTTGATTTTGCAGCTTTTGCCGCAAAAACAGGCAGACCGGCGTTTCAGCCTAAGAAATTTGAGGCGCAGCCGCTTGAGAACATGTACAAAAAGCCGGCGGCTGTTCAAAAAGTTACCAAGCCGTCTGCACCGGGCAGCAACATTCTTTATAAGATTCCGAGCAAAGACAGCGCATGTCGGCGTGTCGCAAAATTTTTGCTGTTAATCGGAGTTGACGAAGCGGCAAAAGTTATTGCTTTGCTGCCGTCTGACCTTATTGACAAGATTATACCTGAAATTGCGAGCGTCCGCCGCGTAGACCCGGATGAAGCCGAGCAGATAATTGCAGAATTTTCTGATTTGTACGAGCAGGCTAAAGAGGGCGGCGGCGTAAGCACTGCAAGAACGATTCTTGAAAAAGCGTTCGGCGACGAGCGCGCTCAGGAAATGATGCAGAAAGCCGTTCCTTTTGAGGGCGGCAAGCCTTTTGAATATTTAAAAGACCTTGACGGCGAGCAGATGTCAACAATCTTAAAAGATGAGTCTGCCCCTGTCCGCGCGCTTGTGCTTTCGCAGGTAAAGCCTGCCGTAGCCGCCGCTGTAATAAACCAGATGGACGAAGAGGAGCGCAAGGAGACAATCCGCCGCCTTGCAAAGCTTACGGCTTTTCCGCCTGACATTTTGGGCAGAATTGACCACACAATGCGCGAAAAGGCGCAGAACCTTAAAACGCCCAAGAACAACCGCATTGACGGACGCGGCGCGCTTGCAAATATTCTTAGAAAAATGGACGCAAGTGCGGAAAAGAACATATTGTCTAATTTGAGCCTTGTAGACACCGAGCTTGAGTCTGACTTGCGCAAACGGCTTTTTACGCTTGACGACGTTATCGACGCAGACGACCGCTATTTGCAGAAGAAGCTGCACTCAATGAGCGATGTGGACATTGCGGTTCTTATCTGCGGCAAAAGCCCCGAATTCCGCAAGAAGATTCTTTCAAATATTTCAAAGAGCCGCGGTGCAATTGTACTTGACGAAGAAGAAGCCAGAAAACCGATTAGAAAGCGCGACAGCGAGGAAATGACGAACAAATTTGTCGCTGCTCTCCGCGCAGCATGGGAGGCTGGCGACCTTTCAATCGGCGAGCGCAGCGAGGATGAGTGGGTAAACTGACCTAAGCTTGCGTGGCGAAGCTTCACTTTGTAATATTTTAGGTTTTTGAGATATATTAATGCGAATTTCTATTAAAATTTATTTTTTTTACTAGAAAAAACATGAGTATGCCGTTATAATAATTTAAAATGTATGTATCAGCTCGCTTTTGTTTATTGAGGGTGGCAAACAAATTGAGCTAGTTGATTCTGTCAGATTAACAATTCAGAAGAGAGGACTGAATATTATGGATAGTAGATTCAACGATTTTTGTGACAAATTACGTCAGCTTTTATCTGAAGTTCAAGGTGCTCCATATCCGGCGACCATCAACAATGAGCTTTATGACATCTGGTATGAGCACATTCAAAGCACAGCAATTGACTGCTTTGAGTATCTGAATGAGAATTTCCCTCAAGAGGCTGAAGATATTTCTCGAAACCTTGACCGTACACTTTAATAGCTTCTTCTGGAGTCTGGCTGATGTCTGATGTAAAACGCTATTTATCCCGCAACCTGTTCATGCTGAAAGGAAGATATTCCCGCCGCGGTTATGACTGGTGGTGGCATTCTTTTACGGGCAGAAATACTGTTACCGGCGAAGAAAAGTCGTTTTTTATAGAATATTTTGTAATAAACCCGAATTTATACCCAGGCAAAGTCGTTCTTGCACAGCGGGCTGACAATGTTATGTACGGAGTACGTCCTTCTTATGTAATGATAAAAGCCGGCTGCTGGGGAAAAGACGCAAAACAGATAAATAACTTTTATCCGGCTTCAGAACTTGTAAACAAACGCTCAAAGCTCGATTTTCAAATCGGCTCATGTATTCTCTCTGAACAGGAAATTTCCGGCACAGTCAGTGTAGATAAAGAAGAGGCAGTCCGCTACCCTGAATGTATGACGGATTCTGGTTCAATGACCTGGAATTTGAAAGTTTCTAAAAAAATACCTTATTGCCCCGGCTATGGCACTTCATGGCTGTTCAGGGCGTTTCATTGTTTTGAAATGTACTGGCACGCACAGGGCGTAAAAACCGAATATTCCGGCAAAGTAATTCTTGACGGCGCCACATACGAAGTAAAGCCCGAAACTTCTTTCGGTTATGCAGACAAAAACTGGGGTTCAGACTTTACAAATCCGTGGGTGTGGCTTTCAAGCTGTGACATTACAAGCCTTGTAACCGGTAAACCTCTGTTGAATTCATGTCTTGAAGTAGGCGGCGGCACACCAAAAGTTTTGGGAATTCCAATTGAGAATAAGCTTCTTGTTTATTTGAAACTTGAAGATAAAGAATATGAATTCAATTTTTCTAAATTCTTAAAGCGTTCTTCTACTTCGTTTACAATTTTTGAGGAAGAAAACGAACTGCACTGGTGCGTTACTGCTGAAAATTCGCATTATCTTGTTGATATAAGCGTTTTCTGTGCCAAAGACGATATGCTGAAAATCAATTACGAAGCCCCTAACGGCAAAAAGCTGCACAACAATTTGTGGAACGGCGGCAACGGTCATGGCGAAATCAAGGTTTTCAGAAAAATCGGCTCAAAAGAGCTAGAATTCCTCGACAACGTTGCAATCGGCCACGTCGGCTGCGAATACGGCAAGTACGGCAAAGACACAACCGACAACCAATAAGCTGCCATTTGCAGTTTCTACACTAAATTTTTCAACTCTCAAGTAAGTGATATTGAATATGGGAATATTATCGTTTTATATCCATTCAGTAATGGAAAAATTCTTTTAAATAGAAATGATACTATATTTTATCTAACACAAATAGAGGAATATAAAACTGGCAAAATACTGAAGCTTGAAAAGCAAAAAAAAGATATACAAATATTGTCAGTTAAATAGTCCGAACTTCAAGTTTTTAAGATTGCGGTGGCTGAGCGTAGTCGAAGCCATAATAAGCTGGATTTTTTAGTTTAAAATTGAAAATCGGTTATTTCGACTTCGCTCAACAACCGATTTTCGCTAAAAAAGTATGAATTTTAAAAACTCGAAATTGAGGGTATATAGCCCAATTGCAACCCCTGCTAGTTTTCACTTC
This sequence comes from Spirochaetaceae bacterium, assembly GCA_017614995.1. Lineage (GTDB taxonomy): Bacteria > Spirochaetota > Spirochaetia > Treponematales > Treponemataceae > UBA1240. Next base: position 250 of record JAGAAX010000053.1, on the reverse strand, counting down.
GTGAAAACTAGCGTAAGCTTTTGTACAGAAAGTCTGCTTTTAGAGCTGATGCACAATGGCGTAGGGCGGCGGAGTGGGGTTCAAAAATGCTCTGTTTGTTGTGTCGCGAAGCGACATGTATATAGTTTCCTTACAACAAACAGTGCATAGCGCGTTACAACATCATCAACTTATGGATTAAAAACTGCTTTTTTGATTTGCAGAGTATTTATTTGCTTCTGTAAATTTTCTTTTGCGGGAAAAAGAAGGA
>JAGAAX010000052.1 GCA_017614995.1 Spirochaetaceae bacterium | reverse complement strand
TCATAAAGCAAGGTCTACTGCCGGAATGTTCAGACATTTTTTTTACAGTATTGTTGCTTTCATGCTAAACAGGAACCTGGATTACTATAAAAATTATTTTAGAATCCGTTTAGCATGAAAACTCGAATTTCAGGCTATTTAGTAAAATCTGTTTTTGACGCTCATTTACAGGGACATTTACAGGGACATTTACAGGGACATTTACAGGGACATCGGCTACTTGTATGCTTACTTGTTCGGTTGCAGCCGGCACTTCATCATCCAATGGAATCGTAACTCTAAAAACATCGCCGTCCATAAGATGCGGTCTTGCAGAAACCCAGAATAAATCGGGACATATTTATAAAGATTACGTGTTCCAGAACCAAGCTCTTCTGCAAAACCGATCTCGCGGAAAACTTTTGCAATCATCGGATTTTTAGAAAGCGGACTAAGGTTTTCAAGTGTAATCTCATCAGGCATTTGAGCCTTGTTTGCATTTTCCGTTATAATTTTATCTTTCTCAATGATAAAGCGTGGAATCAGACTGCTAGAAAACTCGCGGTGCATAAGCATATTTACAATAATTTCACGGCAGATATTGCTTGAAAGGCTGATTCTCTGCATATCTGGAGCAAGATAAAACTTGTCGTTCAAATGCTTTTGAGCAAAGTCCATCAAACGCCCAACGCTGTCTATAATGTTCATTTCAATAATATCCCTGTCGTCATAGCGGTCAACATTTATCTTTCTGCAGATTGCATCTGTTCTGTAAGCCGGAAGACAATATCGTATCATTTCATCAGTACCAAAAAGCAGAACCGAAGCCAGTGCAAAACCGGTTTTATCGCTCTCTGCATCTTTTGTGTACATACCAAGATTCTTTAGAATCTCAAGATTTGTCATTTCAAGCCACGGATGATTTTTGTTTCTGTTTTGAACACGCACACGAACCTTGTTAAAAACATCTTCTCTAAAATCTTCTATCTTGAAGTTAAAGAACATTCTTCGTTCTGTAAAAATATTCTGCTTGCGGATATAAAGCTGAGCAATCGGGTCTGTGCCTTTTACCACAAAATCGCTGTCGTCAATACGGTCGTAGATTTTGCCTTTAAATGCATGTACCTGAGAAGATGCTCCGATGTATGCGTGAAGAATAATTTTGTCTGCAATTTTGATTTCTTCGACTGCGCAAACAGCCGTTGGATTAAAAAGCTTATCGTTGTTAAGGCAGTTGTTAAAATTGCGGATTAAATCTTTTGCAGCATTTGCAGGTACACCAAGAATAGTTCCGTCATCTCCTACCCCCAAAAAGATGTCTCCGCCCCAGCGGTTCAAAAATGCACAGACCGTTTCTAAAACATCGTTTTCAATGTCTCCACCGCAGCGTTTGAATTCACAGGTAAGATTTTCTCCAAGAGCAATTTTTTCTAAGGCTTTTTGACTTGTCATTCTGCTAACCTTTATTTTCCGATATAAAATTCTGTTTTTTTGATTCCATAATATACATCTGCTTATTGATATTATACCATGTAAGCCTTCAAACTTCCATTTTAATTGCTTTCGCTTTCATCAATTATGGTTGAATTTATTTTCTCATCTGACGCTTTTATAAGCATCATGTCGTAAAAGTGGCATAAATTCTTCTTGCTTTATAAATTCTTTCTCTGGCAATTCTGGTAAATTGTCTTTTTTTGAATGAGAAACTTGAAAAAAATAAAGATTGTTCCGGCAGAAGTATTTTTTCTGCCGGAAGGTAAAGCTTCTTGGCGCAAGCCGCAAAAGTTTGCGCCCCAAAAAAGCCTATTTCGTCTTTGACTGTATCAAGCCGAAGCGGTTGAACGGATAGAAGCGCAGGGTTGTTGTGCCCAAAATGCGGGAAGCATTTACGGTCTGCGGCTCAAGCCTTGAATAGTATTTCAGCGAATAAGCGTCTGCATCACAGACAGGAATCAAAGTCTGGTCATAAGAATGGCGCAAATCAAGCGAATTAAAACGGTTGTCGCCCATCATAAAGTATTCGTTCTTTTCAATAAAGGCAGGTCTTCCGTCTTTGTTTGCAGGAAAAATCGGCATATTTCTGCTGTCATTAAAAAGCGAATATTTATAAAGATTCTGCGCATCAGTCATTAACTTGCGGCGCTCATCGTCATCATTGCTGAAGCTGCCTGTCTTAAGATATGTCTCAACATTATGAACCACAATTCTTCCGGCTGTAAGCTTCATCAGAATGTTCAGGCGGTACATTGAGTCTTCGTAAGGATCATCTGCTACCGGCGTTTTGCCTGAAGGGCAGCTTTTAGTCCAGTCTGTCATAAAGGTACTAAACCAAATTACTCCGCCTTCCTGTGTCATAAGCCGCTGTGTCAGATTATCGATATTAGAGAACAGCGAATAAACCCATAAATCTTTGCCGGAAAGAAAAGTCTGCCAGTCGCCGACCAGAAACGGCTTGAAACTGCCGAGCTCTGTACACAGCATATTGAACTGAGAGGCAATACGCAGACACTCAAGCTTTGCACTTTCAATATCAAGATTCTTGCGCTTTTCTTCTACTTCACAAAGAGATTTAAAATCATCATTTGTAATAGGAAAATCATGAACTTTTCTCTTCAAAGAAGAATCAAGCTCGTTAAGATTATATTTGGCAAATTTAGCGTCAAGCTCAACAGGCTTAAAATCAAGGTCAGAAGCTGTTCTTGCATAAAGCACGCCGTCAACCATAACAAGCTGCTCGCCCGGAACGCCTGTAACGCGCTTTACAAGCGGGTCTGCAAGCATCTGCCCTGATTCATCATAAGCAAGATTTACAGTTGTAAAAGAAAGCATGTAGACAAGCTGGTTTACAAAGGTCTTTACCTCGTATTTTCTGCCAGAAGCATAATGCGGGTTTCTGAAAACTACGATGTCGCCGCGTTTATAAGACACAATACGCGGCAGCGCAACCTTAGACAACGGAAAAGTCGGGCCGGATGCAGTCTTGAACACAGCAACGCGGTCGCCTATCAAAAACTGCGGCACCATTGATTCAGACGGAATGGCATAAAGCTGAAAAACAAATACATTTACAAACGAAACGATAAATGCAGCCTGAACAAAAGCATCAATCCAGTCTGCAAGTTCAAAGAAAATGCGTTTAATAACTGAAGGTTTCTGCTTTTTTTCCTTGAATTTGAACGGCATCCGTTTTTCCTTTAAGAAGAAAACCGAAAGGCACGAAAACACAAGAATCATTACCCAGAAAACTACACTTATAAAATCAAGCGTATAGCTTGTATCACTTACACCGGCGCGGCGTAATACAAAAGCGACAATTGCAACAAAAGGCGCATATTCGCAGAATTTTCTAGTTGCAAAAACAAGCCGCAAAGACGGCCGTTTTTTCAGACCTAATAAAGCTACTAATGAAAAGATTGCCGTAAAAACAAGCATCAGCGGAAAAGCACACATTTCAATGCCAAAAGACAGTGTAAACAATGAAACCGAAAACAAAAGTGCTGCTATGACAGTTGCATAAAGAAAAATAAAAATTCGCTTCATATAAAAATTATAGCAAATATAGAAAAAATAGGCTAGAATAAAAAGGCATGGAGAGTACTTTTTACGAATCGGGAGGTTCAATTTTATGGAAAAACAGACACTTAACTTCGAAAACGGACTCGAAATGATGGGTGGTGACGCCGAGCTTTACCGCGAGCTTATAGAAGAATTCATGAAAAACGGCGGAATAGACGTTGAAGAAATGACAAAGCTTACAAACGCCCATGACTATGATGCTGCTGCATCAAAAGTGCATCGTCTTAAAGGCTCAAGCGCAACAATCGGCGGCGAACGGCTTCAGGAAATCTGCGCACAGGCAGAAGCAATTTACAGAGGCAAAGCCGAAGGCGACCCGCTGCCGCTGCTGCCAGAAATCGATAAGCGCTACAATGAATTTATTGCCGAATTAAAGAAGGCTCTTGAAAAATTGCAGTAAACTTGAACAGCTAAATCTTCCATGCTGACAGAACGCTTTGCAACGGCAAAAGAATACACATTCTTGATTGTTTCAAGCTGACTTAGGCGCACGCCTTTTACGTTGCAGTATGGAAAATCTGTTTCAAACAAAATTCGTTCTAATGGAAGCGCGGCTGCACAGGCGGCTGCGCTTTTTTTTCCGTTTATAAGCGGTGTTCCGATTGAAAAGAAGCAGTTTATACCGCGCTTCAAAAGGCTTTCTGCTTCGTTTACAGAACCGCCCCAACCGTGAAAAACCACAGCCGGAAGTTTTTTAAGCACAGGCGCAAGCTCAAAAATTAAGGGCATAGCGCGCACACAATGAACTACAAGGCATTTGCCGTATTTTTCCGCTAGCTTTAGCTGCCGGCTGAATATTTCGGTCTGTGCATTTAAAGTTTTGCGCCGTTCTGGAGAAGCCGCGTCAAGAACAGCCTCGCCCACTGCGTCAAAAGCTTTTGAATTGCGCTGCAAGACAGTTTCAAGCGAATCGAGCGCGTTTCTGCCCAAACTAAGCACAGCTTCTGAATCTTCAAGCTTGTCAAAAAAACTGAATGCGCCGAAAGCGAGCGCAATTCTCTGCGGAGCAAATGCGCTTTTGATTTTTTCAGCTTTTTCAAGCTCTTGAATCGAAGAAACGTTTATTGTTCCTGCAAAAGCAGATGTATTTTCAGGCTTTGCGCAGAATTCTTCTGTCAGATGAAAATGCGAGTCAGCAAAAAGCATTATTCAAAAAAGATACGCGGTACGCGCTTGTTGACGTTGCATGTAATCTCATAAGGAATTGTACCGGCGTTCAGAGCCAAATCTGCGGCAGAAAGTCCGTCCTTATTCGGGCCGAAAACCGTAACAGAGTCCCAGAGCTTTACGTTGTGGTTTGTGCCGAGGTTGACCATGCACTGGTCCATGCAGATTCTTCCCACAACAGGGAACAATTTTCCGTTTATAAGCACGTTAAGCCCCGGCGAAAGACGGCGCAAAAGTCCGTCTGCATAGCCGACTGGCAGTGTCGCAATATCGGTGTCTTCTTCTGCCGTCCAGGTTCTGCCGTAAGAGATTGAAGAGCCTTTCTTTACGCGCTTAATCGTTACTACCTGCGTCTTTACTTCCATTACAGGGAAAAGTTCAATTGTTTTCTTGTGCTTCTTTTCAAGATAAGCGCGTATCTGCTCGTTTTCAGAACCTTCATCAGGGAAATAACCGTAAACGATAATGCCCGGGCGCACCATGTCTAGGTGCATTTCAGGATAAAGCAGCACAGCACCGGAATTTGCACAATGCACAATGCCCGGATTAATGCCTTCTTTTTTAATGGAATCAACAGCCTGCATAAAGCGCGAAAACTGAAGCTTTGTGTACTCAATGTCTGATTCTTCAAGAGAGTCGCTTGCCGCAAAATGTGTGCATGTGCCTTCAAGAAACAGAGACTTTTTAGAAGCAATAAGCTTTGCAATTTTGCAAGCTTCTTCATAAGAGCAGCCGATGCGCCCCATGCCGGTGTCAACTTTTAAGTGAACAGGAATTGTGCGGTGCATTTTAGATGCGGCTTCGGCAAGCTGGGCAATAAAGTCAGGGTCAAAAACGAGTGGCGTTATTGAATGAACTATAATAGAAGGAATTTCGTCCGGCGTAGGCAGACTCAACGATAAGATCGGCGCAACTATGCCAGCTTCGCGGAGTTCTATTCCTTCTTGAATAGAAGCTACTGCAAGAAAATCTGCACCGCTCTTTATTGCGGCAATGGCAACGCGTGTCGCGCCATGCCCGTAAGCATTTGCCTTTACCGGAATACAGATTTTCGCATTATTATGAACAAAGCCTTTTATGACTTCTATATTTTTTCTAAGATTATCAAGATGAATATGTGCCTGTGTTGCTCTCATAAGCTAATCGTATCGAAGCTGACTCTCAGAGTCAAGATTTTTTATATAAAGCTTTTATCTTCCATAAATGATTATTTTCTGATATATTGTTAGACAGTTATAATAGTGTGTTTGTGCACATCTATGGAGTATTAGAATGAAGTTAATTTTTTCGATTATAAGTTTAGCCGTTTTTATGGCGGCATCGTCTTTTGTTTTTGCTTCAGGTTCAATTGAAAACACACAAAATGATGTTCCGGCAGCAGAAGCAGAACAGCAGAACGAAACTGAAAAAACGGCAGAACAGCCTAAAAAGGCAAAGCCTTCAAAGTCAAAGACCATGCTTAAAGCATTCAACAAAGCAGTTGAAGAGCGCGATTACATTGCCGGGCTTGAAATCTGGCAGAATGCAGAAGACTACATAAACAGTGAAGAAGAAAACAAAGAGGACATAAGCGAAGCTTTTTCCACTATAGAAAACACCATAAACGAATATCTTAATGACGTTCAGTTTGAAAAAGTATCTGTGCCGCCGGCAACAACAAAAGGCAAGGCATTCAAATCAGCTTTTTCTGTAAAGCTTGTCTCAAAAACAGGCATGGTCAATCCGCAAAACTTAAAATATACCGTAACATATCCAATAATTGACGCAGAAGGCAAAAAGACAACTGCAACGCAGGTTCTTGAGCCTTCAGAAGACGGAACAATCGAGTTTACAAGCCCTGCATATCAAGGCGCAATCAGCTCGTCAGCTACATTCAAAGTTGACCTGCCTGAAATTGTGTACACAGACTTTGAAAACACACCGACTATAGACCTGCCCTATCTTGTCGCCACAAATATGAAGGCAAGCGGCGGCTCAATTGCAATTGTAGACTTTACAAAAGCCGGAAAACCAATCACATCAAATTCAGAAACTTCGTCTGCCGTATTGACAGAACTTATTAAAAAAGGCTTTACGCGCATCGGCAACTGCGACTTTGTAAACGAAGTCGTCTCAAAAAATGATGCCGCCGTCCAGCGCTCGGCTGTCGAGCTTTTCGGCAAAAGCGTAACATACCTTATTTACGGCACAGTCAAATACGACACAGTTGAAAAAACTGATGCAGGTTTTCATGTAGTTTTGCGCGCCGAGCTAAAGGCAAGGCACATTCTTCAAAACAAAGAGCTTTTTGCCACAACAATTATTTCTGAAGCAACTGAAAAATCTGAATGGGCTGCAATCAACGCGGCACGCAAAAAGCTTGCATACACTGCTTCTAATCAAGTTCTCTACGGAATGTAATGAAAACGCTTAATCCGCGTCCGTCCCGGATAGTGCGGAGCTTTGTAACAGCGGTAATTGCCGCGTTTGCATTCTGCTTTGCATACGGACTTCTGATTCTGGCTTCAAAAGCCGAACTTTCACTTTACAGAAGCGAAACACTGCTGCTTTTTTTGAGCAGCGCATTCTGTTTCGGCGTAATAAGCTTTCTTCTGCCAAAAACTTTGGCGAAAATAGCGGCGGCGATTCTGCTTGTGCTTATTGCGCTTGCTTCCTGCATTCAAATCTGTTTTTACGGCGTTTTTGCCACGTTCAGCACTTTGGGCGTAATCTTAAACGGAACGGAAGCGCTTACAAATTTTCCGCAGATAGTATCTGGCACAATCTACAAAAACCGGTATTTTCTGCTTTTGTCGCTGCTGCCGCTGTGTTTTGCGCTGATTCCTTTTTTTATTGACGCAAACCACACAAAAAGGCGTAAAAAGCTGCTCAAAGAAAAGCTGTTGAAGCTTAAAAAAGCAAAAAAAAGCCAGAAACGCCAGTTTGCAAATCTTATAAAAGAAGAACGGCTTACTTTCAAGAACATCTGTATATGTGCAGGACTTCTCATTATGTTCAAGCTGTTTCCCATAGTCTTTATATGCGGAAATCTTCCCGACAATAGCAGCCTTTTCACCGTTCTTACTGAAAAAAAGCCTGTAGACGAAACTGTTTTAGGGCTTGGCGCGTTTCATGCTTATACACTGGACGGTGAGCGCATTATTCTTAAAGACAGAAAGACTGCCGAAGAAATTGTGCTCGGCAAAATCAGCAGTTTATTCGACAGCACACACAATGCAAAAACACCTGAAGCCCATGAGCTTCACATAGAAGCGCCTGTTATTGCAGAAACCGGGCACAAGACAAAGTACAACGTGCTCGACATAGATTTTGATAAGCTTCTTGCCGACGGCGCAGACGAAACAACGCACCAGATGGACTTGTACTTTAAGAACAGAAAGCCTGACGCGCAGAACGAATACACAGGGCTTTTTAAGGGCAAAAATCTCATCTATATAACAGCTGAAAGCTTCGCTTCTTTTGCCGCCGACCCTGAAATAACGCCGACGCTCTATCACATGATTCATGACGGCTTTTATTTTACGAATTTCTACACGCCTTACTGGGAAGTTTCAACAACAGACGGCGAATATGTAAACTGTCTCGGTCTTATTCCAAAATCCGGCACATACAGTCTTAAAGACGCTGTAAAAAACTACCTGCCGTTTGCACTCGGCAATCAGTTTAAAAAATTGGGCTACAAAACAATGGCATACCACAATTATCTTGGAAGCTACTACGACAGAAACATTACGCACCCTCACCTCGGCTACCAGTTTGTTTCAATGGGCGACGGCTACCGCAAGACTGACAAATGGCCTGACTCTGACCTTGAGATGATGCAGGAAACAATAAAAGACTACATCGATGAGGACAATTTTCACGTTTATTACATGACCATAAGCGGTCACCTGCCCTATAATTTTTGGGCAAACGCAATGGCAATAAAAAACAAAGACTTGGTTGAAAATCTGCCTTACAAAGATGAAGCTGTAAAAGCTTTCTTTGCATGCAATATTGAGCTTGACCGCGCACTTGCCTTTTTGCTTGAGGAACTTAACAAAAGGGGCAAAGCCGAGGACACCGTAATTGTGTTAGCAGCAGACCACTACCCTTACGGGCTTGAGCTTGCACAGCACAGAATGCTTATGAAAAGCCATGTTGACGTTACGTTTGAGCTTTACAGAAACAGCCTGATTCTTTTTAATCCGTCGCAGGAACCCTGTCAGATTGACAAAATCTGCTCGAACATGGACATTGTTCCGACGCTTTCCAACCTTTTCGGGCTTGAATATGATTCGCGCCTGCTTATGGGGCATGACATTTTCAGCGATACACCGCCGTTTGTTGTGCTGAAAAGCGCCAACGTAATCACAGACAAAATCAAATACAGAAGCGACACAAACAAAGCCGTAACACTAGACGGCGGAAGCGTAAGCGATGAAGAAGTTGCAAAGATAAAGAAACAGCTTCAAGACGAAGTGCACTACTCAGCTCTTATCCTCGACAAAGACTATTACCGCCGCGTCCTCCCGCCAGAAGAATAAATCCGTATTTTTTTTGTAAAATCTTCAAGTTTTTCCCCAAAAAAGCACAAAAAAAACGGCTGACATTCAGGTTTGTCCGAATATCAGCCGCTCTTCAGTTCAACTAAAGATTAATTAAACTGCCAAGAAAAATTTTACAAGGAAGATTGCTGAAAGAACAAATGTAAGAACAGATACGTCCTTTGCATTGCCTGTTGCAATCTTGATAACTGTATATGTAATCAAGGCAAGACCAATTCCATGACCGATTGAGCCTGAAATAGGCATTGCAAGAAGCATGATGAATACAGGTGCAGCCTGAGTAATATCCTCAAAATCGATTTTCTTGAGATTAGAGAGCATCAAGATACCGACGTAAATCAATGCGGCTGATGTTGCTGCTGACGGAATAATTGCCGCAATTGGTGAAATGAAGATACAAAGCAGGAAGATAATGCCTGTTGTAAGAGCTGTAAGACCTGTGCGTCCGCCGGCTTCAACACCTGAAGCAGATTCAACAAATGTTGTAACAGTTGAAGTACCTGTACAAGCACCTGCTACAGTACCGACAGCATCAGCGAGAAGTGCTTCTCTCATGTTAGGCATGTTTCCGTCTTTGTCGAGCATGTTTGCTTTAGAAGCTGTGCCAACCAAAGTACCGATTGTATCAAACATATCGATGATACAGAAAGTGATAATCAATGTAATGATTGTGAACCAGCCGATCTGCGGCAGAGCAGCAAAATTGAACTTGAACAATGTTGTAGAAGCCATGTCACCGAAAGGTGGAACCCAAGAAGCAGAAGCAAGAGCTGCAAACGGATTTATATTGAAGAAAACAGCCTCACCAATCCAGTAAATGATTGATGCGACGAGCATTCCAAGAATAACCGAACCTTTAACGCCTTTGTGAGTCAAAGCAATGATTACGAAAAGACCGATGAACATTGTCACTACAGTCAAAACCATCATTCCATAGCCTGAACCGATGTTTGTCTTTGCAAAACCGGCTGTAAGCGCACCGAAGAAGTCTCTCATTACATAGAAAGGGCCGCCCTTATCTGAATAAATGCCGCAGTTAGAGCCAAGACCAATGTTCATAAGCATAAGACCGATAGCAGGGCCGATACCGAGGCGTACACCAAGCGGAATAGCGTCTACGATTTTGTCGCGGATATTGAAAATTGAAAGGATGATAAAGATAAGACCTTCAATCAAAATAATGATTAATCCGGCCTGGAAAGATTCCACATAAGACAAACCTGTGATAGAAACAATCTGCGCAATTACAAACGCAAAGAATGAGTTCAAGCCCATTCCAGGTGCCATTGCAAAAGGCTTGTTGGCAGCAAAAGCCATAACAAACATACCGATTGCAGATGCGATACAGGTAGCAAGGAAAATACCATTCCACAAACTTGAACCTACGTCAAATCCTGTCAAAAGATTCGGGTTCAAGGCAATGATATAAGCCATTGTCATAAAAGTTGTGAGACCTGCGACGACTTCTGTTTTTACAGTTGTGCCGTTCTCCTTTAATTTAAACAACTTCTCCATTTTTTACAGCCTCCTACAGCTATTTGGAACATTCAAAATCTCATGCGGCTTTTGCCCTTCGAGATTTATCAGATGCATAATATTATAAATTATTAATTTTAAAAAAACAACAAAATGTGAAAAAATCTGATACTGAGTAATACTGAAAAATAGAACAAGGCAGGTTTAAAACAAAAAAGACCATCTGTTTCTAGATGGTCTTTTGGGCGATGAGGGGATCGAACCCCCGACAACCTGGGTGTAAACCAGGTGCTCTCCCAGCTGAGCTAATCGCCCGTAACGCTGATTACTATACAGACTTTCGCAAAAAGTGTCAAGCTTTTTTCTTTTCGCAATAGTCCAATCTACGACTTGAGTTTATTCGGCGAAAAGTGCCACTTTTGCAGAGCAAAACCGGCAGCCCTCTTTTCGCAATAGCTTTATCAAGCTGGCGGGGCAAAAAAAGACCATCTGTTTTCAGATGGTCTTTTGGGCGATGAGGGGATCGAACCCCCGACAACCTGGGTGTAAACCAGGTGCTCTCCCAGCTGAGCTAATCGCCCGTAAGTGTTAATAAGATACACGCTAAATAATTTTTTGTCAATACATAGGCAGTTTTTTTTGCACAAAAGCTTGTTTTTCAGATTTTCCATTTATGCGAAACATTAAGCGAAACCGAGCCGTCTTTTTCAAGAAAATTGGTTTCTAGAGTCGGAAGGTCTGCTGTTATTGATACACTGCACGCACTGCCTTCTATTTTTGAGGCGGCAATTACAAAGCGGGTTCTGTCGCCCAAAAAGCTTGCCGAAATCACCCTGCCCTCAACAATACCCTGCTTTTCAGTTTTGTTAAGCTCAAACCACTCTGGTCTTATTATGTAGGTTTCGCCTTCTAAATTGACAAAATTGGCCCTGCCGACAAAATCTGCCGTAAAATCATTCTGCGGCTTAAAATAAAGCTCGCGCGGCGTACCATACTGAAGCAAAGAACCGTCGTTTATAACCGCAATTTTATCTGACAGCGACAAAGCTTCTTCCTGGTCGTGCGTCACATAAACGGTTGTAATTTTCAGTTTCTGCTGAATTATCTTAAGCTCTTCGCGCACTTTTTCGCGGAGCTTAGTGTCAAGGCTTGAAAGCGGCTCGTCCATCAATAGAATTTCGGGGTCAAGCACAAGGGCACGCGCCAAAGCAACGCGCTGCTGCTGACCGCCAGAAAGCTCATTCGGAAAGCGGTCGAGAAGATTCTGCAAATCAAGATTTGCCGCAATTTTGGCGGCTTTTTCTTCCTGCAAGTCTTTTGAAAGCTTTTTGCCAGAAGCTTTGTCACGCTTCAGTTTTAAACCGAAAAGAATGTTCTGCTTTACAGACATGTGCGGAAAAAGCGCGTAATCCTGAAAAACCATGCCGATTTTGCGTTTATCAGGCTCAATGCCTTTCTGGCTGATTCCGTTTAATTCAATTGTACCGTTTGAAGGCACAAGAAACCCCGAAATAAGCCTGAGCAGCGTGGTTTTTCCGCAGCCGCTTGGGCCTAGCAGCGTTGTGAAGCTTCCCTTTGTTACGTCGAGAGAAAAATCTTTTATAACAGGCACATTATTTTCTTTATATGAGTATGAAATTTCTTTTAGGCTTAAAGCAATTCTGTTTTCAGTCATATTTTCTTTCTCCAGTTGATTATAATGCTGCCTGCCGCAATTACGGCAAAAGTTATCAGCGTCAGAAGCAGCGCAAGAGCCGCCGCGTCGCCCCAAAAGCCCTGCTCCGCAAGATTAAGAATTTTGACAGACGCCAGCGGCGTATTAAACGAAACAAGAAAAATAACCGCGCTCATTGTGCCGACGCCGCGGACAAAGCTGTATATAAACGAATTGAACAGCCCTGTCTTTGCATTTGGCAAAATAACAGAAAAAAGCAGCCGCATTCTTGATGCGCCGAGCGAACGCGCGCCGTCGTCTAAAGTGGGCTTTATCTGCATATAGGCAGATGCCAAAGTGCGGTAAGCAAACGGAACAAAGCCGACAACTATGGCAATTACAATCAGTACCTTTGAATTATGAAAATTAAGCTTTGCGGCTGCAAGCGAAAACGCAAGACCGAATAATGTGCCGGGCACAGCCGCCGGAAGCTGAATTACAGAATCTATGTATTTTTTAAGCGGATATTCGGTTCTGTAAACAATAAAAGCGGCTATAGCGGCAAAAATTGTGCTTATAACTGCGGCTTCAAAAGCAAAGCGCAGGCTGTTGCAAAGCTCAAGCGAGCACCTTGCAAGGTTCTTTATGTGGCTAAGCGTAAAGTTTGTGTTTACGCCCCAAAGCTTCTGGAAACTTCCGGCTATAATTGCCGCAAACTGCGCAAAAACACAGAGGCTTATAAACAGGCAGAACAGCGTCAACAAAAGCCGCACCGCAAGATTCGGTCTATTATTTGAAGCTGTGTGTGAATTTCCGCCTATTGTAGCTATTTTAAGCATGGCGTTTTTGGTCAGCTTATTCTGAAGCACAAACAGCACCAAAGACGGAACCACAAGCAGAATGCCCAAGACTGCGCTTGTGCCGCTGTTTACCCAGCCTGTAAGCTGCGTATAAATCTCTACGGCAAGAACCTTATAGCGCCCTGCAACAATCATCGGGTTGCCAAAGTCGCTCATAACAGAAACCGCTATAAAGAGAACGGCCGACAAAATGCCGGGTGCAGAAAGAGGCAGAATAACGCTAAAAAACGCCTTGAAGCGCCCTGCCCCAAGCGATTTTGCAGCCTGCTCAAGAACAGGGTTTATGTTCTGCAAAGTCTGCGCACAAATCATATAAGCCATTGGAAAAAAGCAGAGCGTCTGCGCTATAAGCAGACCCCAGAAGCCGTAAAGCGAAACATCAAGCCCGAGCACAGTGTGTGTAATAAAGCCCTGCCTGCCAAGCAGCAGAATAAACGCAAGCCCGCCGACAAAAGGCGGTGTTACAAGGTGCAGCAGCGGAATAAAGCCGAAAAAACGCCTGAACGGAATACCGCCGTTTATAACGGCATAAGCGTAAACGTAGCCAATTAAGACAGAAGCCGCGGTTGAGCAGACACATTCTATAAGCGTGTTAAGCGCGGCCTTTTTCCATACAGAAGAAGAAGCAACCTGTATAAAGTCTGAAATTTTCGGTGTTAAGAAAACACAAAAAAGAGGAAAAATTATACAGCAAGTCAAGGCAAGGCAAATCACAGCAAAAACTACCGTCAGCGATGAAATGCCTGCTTTTGCTATTTTACTTCTGCCGCCCATCTCTTGAGAACTTCATCCTTCTGCTCTGAAGCTTTCTGAACATCATATTTAATTAAATCCAAATCGGTAACAGGAACTGAACCTTCCGCGCCCTTTGCTTCCGGATTAACCGGAATTGTAAAATCGATGGAACTCATCAATTCCTGCGCTTCTTTTGAAAGCATAAAATCAACAAATTTTTTAGCAGCGTCAAGATTCTGCGTATTTTTCATAATTGAAATGCAGTCAACATCGCCTACGGTCTGCGGCGGTGCAATCATCTTTACATTGAAGCCTTCGGCCTTATACTTTGCAAGCGCATGAATATAAGAAACACCGAGCGCATATTCGCCTGTTCCGATAAGTTTTGCAGGCGCGCTTCCGCTGTCAGGAAACTGACCAACAAGCGGTGCAAGAGTCAGAAGATATTTCCAGCCGTCCTCGTAGCCAAGGCGCTGAAGCTGGTCCTGCACAAACAAATAAGCCGTAGACGACGCCACAGGATTTGTAAGCACAATCTCGCCTTTATAAGCCGGGTTAAGCAAATCTTCCCAAGTTTTTGGTTCTGGAATACCTGCAAACTTCTTGGCATAGCGTTCCTCGTTTATGCCGATGCCGAGCGTTAAAACACAGAAGCCTGTCCATGTTCCGTCTTGTGCTACAGCATAATCAGGCAGGTTTGCGGCAGCGGCAGATCTGTACACTTCAAGCGCGCCTTCTTTTGCAGCCTGAATATGGTAAGAAGATGCACCGCCTAGCAGAACATCAGCCTGCGGATTGTCTTTTTCAGTTATTACGCGGTTTACAAGCTCGCCTGTAGAAGCGCGCAAAAACGAAACCGGAATGCCCGTCTTTTCAGTGAAAAGCTTTGTAAGCGCGACAGTTTCTTCTTCATGTATAATAGAATAAACTTTCAATTCTTTTTGCTCTGCTTTTTTTGAGCAGCCGCCAAAAACAATTGCAGTTACAGCCAATAATAAAATCAGACCTAAAACTTTATTGATACTTCTCATAATATCCATATTAGTGAAATTTCACATAAAAGAAAAGCTGTTTTTCGATTTTTAAGCAAATACTTTATAAAGTGAATGAACAGCCGGAAGTGCCGAAAAAACAAAAAACCGGCACACAAGCCGGCTTCTTCAAGAAATGCAATTTCGGGACTGGAGGGACTCGAACCCCCTACCTACTGCTTAGAAGGCAGTTGCTCTATCCAGATGAGCTACAATCCCTGAATGGAAAACACTATATCAAAAAAACAAATCAATGTCAAATGGCGTAAAGTCTTCATTTATGTCATTGAAAGGGTTACCCTGATAGCCTTATACAAGAAGGCATTTTTTTCAGTCTTTGTAAAAAAAAGTTAAATTGCTTAAGTCGGCTTTTTTAATGCCGAAAATTAATATGTGTTTGTGAGGTGGGAGTCTGGGCAAGCACTAAAGGAGGCCGATGTGGAAACTTATTCATTGCGTACACTGAACGGATCGAACGACTTTATAACACTTTTGAGAGAGACAGATGAGGGTTTTGTCATCAGAATCGTTCGTGACAAAGACGGCTATAATGAAATCACAAATGAATTCATGTCTAAAGAGCTGTTTGATACTTGTGTGCGAACCGGATACTTGACAAAAGTTGAAGCAACACAATCACTTGTTGCAACTGCTTAAATGAAAAGCTTTATGCAGGTGTATATTTCTAAAGGGCTGTCATAAAATCAGAGGACAAGCCCTTTATTTTTTTAAACGAACATTACAAAATACTTGATAATATCATTTCTATATGCCATACTGTAAACATTAAAAATATAAAAAATCTCCACAAAACTCAAAATATCAAGAAGGATATTATGAATATTTTTAAGAAAATCTATTGCAGAATTTTTCAAGCGTGCTTTCATATTGCAATTCCTATTTTACCCTATAGAGATCCGAAAATACTCCACTCAATTGAAGAACTTCCGGCTGAATTTAAAAGTCAGGGAATAAACAAAGTATTTCTTATAACAGATTCTACAATCAGAAAGCTTGCTGAAAATCTTGAAAAACTGCTGCCCGAAGCCGGAATTGAATGTGTTGTCTATGACAAAACAAAACCGAATCCAACGGTTGCAAACATTGAAGAAGCGCTGAAAATATATAACGCTGAAAAATGCCAGGCTATAATCGCGTTCGGAGGCGGTTCTTCAATAGACTGTGCAAAGGCTGTAGGTGCAAGAGCCGCCTGCCCGCGCAAATCGCTTGCACAGATGAAGGGAATTCTTAAAGTTCACCGCAAACTTCCGCTTCTTGCCGCAATTCCTACGACAGCAGGAACAGGCAGTGAGACAACTGTTGCAACAATAATTACAGACGATGAAACGCACTATAAATATCCTATAAGTGATTTTCCGCTCATTCCGCGGATTGCCGTTCTTGACCCGAAAGTTACATTCACCATGCCCGCAAGTCTTACCGCAACAACAGGCATGGACGCACTGACGCACGCAATAGAAGCTTTTATCGGCGGCTCAACAACAAAAACATCGCGGGCATACGCCATAAAAGCTGTGCAGCTTATACTTGCCAACATAGAAATTGCATATAAGAACGGCTATGATGAAGCAGCACGCAAAAATATGCTTGTAGCAGCAAATCTTGCCGGCAGCGCATTCTCACGCTCTTATGTAGGCTACATTCATGCTATAGCGCACTCTCTTGGCGGCGCATACAATATTCCGCACGGACTTGCAAATTCTGTTCTGCTGCCGGTTGTTCTGAAAAGCTACGGCAAAAAAGCATGGAAAAAGCTGAGCATTCTTGCTGTTGAAGGCGGCATTGCATATAAAACAGATTCCGCACAAGTTGCAGCAGAAAAACTCATTGCAGAAATTTACCGCCTGAATGCCGCAATGGGAATTCCAAATACACTGAAAGGCATAAAAGAAGACGATATTCCGGAACTTGCGCGGCGGGCAGATAAAGAAGCCAACCCGATCTACCCTGTTCCAGTTTTATGGAATGCAAAAGAACTTGAACACTTTTATTATGACGTAATGGAAAAAGAGGCATAATAATGACACAGACTGAAATTAAAGCGCTTTTGGAAAAACAGCAGAAATATTTTAGAACTGGCGCAACACTGCCTGTTGACACAAGAATCAAAGCTCTTAAAAAGCTTTACGCATACATCAAAAATCATGAAAGTGAAATAACCGGAGCACTTACAGCAGACCTCGGCAAAAGTTCATTTGAAGGCTATATGTGCGAAGTCGGTCTTGTCTTAAGCGAAATCACATATATGCTCAAACATATAAGAAAATTCGCAAGAGATAAAAAGCGGCTGACAAGCATAACCAATTATGTTGCAAGCACTTATGTGAAAAAATCTCCGTACGGAACAGTTCTTATTATGAGCCCGTGGAACTATCCGTTTATGCTGACAATTGAACCGCGTGTAGACGCAATTGCGGCAGGCAACACAGTTGTTGCAAAGCCTAGCGCATATTCACCAAACACAAGCGCAGTTATCGAAAAAATTATAGGCGGTTGTTTTGAGCCGGAACACGCAGCCGTTGTAACAGGCGGACGCGCCGAAAACACATGCCTTTTAGAGCAGAAATTTGACTATATCTTCTTTACAGGCAGCCAGACTGTCGGTCACGAAGTTATGCGGAAGGCAGCCGAAAATCTTACGCCTGTAACACTTGAACTCGGCGGAAAATCACCATGTATTGTAGATAAAACTGCAAATATTGCGCTTACGGCTACACGCATTGTATGGGGAAAATTCTTGAACTGCGGTCAGACCTGCGTTGCGCCGGACTATATTCTCTGCCACGAAGCTGTTAAGGACAAGCTGATTGCTGAACTCAAAAAGCAGATTGAAAAGCAGTACGGCAAAGACCCGATTTCAAATGCCTCTTATGGAAAGATAATAAACCAGAAGCATTTTGAAAGAGTTTGTTCTCTTATTGACGGCGCAAAAGTAGTTCATGGCGGAAAAACAGACGCCGCAAAACTCAAGATTGAGCCGACTGTAATGGACAACATTACATGGAATGACGCCGTTATGCAGCAGGAAGTTTTCGGGCCGGTTCTGCCAATTCTTACCTACAAAACTGAAGAAGAAATCTTTGACACAGTGAACAGCCGCAGCAAGCCGCTTGCTCTGTACATTTTTACACGTGACAAAAAGCTTGCAAAGAAAGTTACAGGCATGTGCTCTTTTGGCGGCGGCTGCATAAATGACACAATCGTTCACCTTGCGACAAACAACATGGGTTTCGGTGGTGTCGGCGAAAGCGGCATGGGTGCTTACCATGGAAAATACGGCTTTGACACGTTCAGCCATGAAAAAAGCATAGTCAACAAAAAGAATTGGATTGACGTGTCGATGCGCTATCAGCCGTACACCAAGCTCAACGAGTTCCTGCTAAGAATGTTCATGAAATAAAAAAAAATCTGCAAGAGGTTGTGTACTTCTTGCAGACTGTAGTTTTTGTTAAAAAGCGGTTCACTTTACAGATGCGCTGGAATTAGAATAGCTCCTGTCAGCCTTTAACGCCGGATGATTTGGAATATGCTGACCGTATGCTGTAAACTCGACGATATAAGACTTAGGATTTTTATCTCCGCCAGGTTTATCTTTCAAATTGTTCCAAACATAAAGTCCAGAATACTGACAGTATAGCTCACTCTCACCGTTATTTGGTTCTGTCCAATGTGCCTCTTTACCATTTTTCATTGCAAATCCCAGATGATTCAAATCACGTTCTTCATCATTATCCCATGATGCAAACATTCCATGTACACGCTGATTTGTCTTGACTACAGTGCCCTTTTCAATTTGGAATCTGCCAGTCCACGTCCTGCCTATATAGAATTTCTTGCCTTCTTCAGGACCGCATGCCCATATCCAGTCATTACCGCTTATAGTACCGCCAAGCCATGTCGTAGCAAGCTGCGGTTCAACGCTTCCATAATAAGAATCATTTTGCAGCAGTCTGTCATAAATAAAGCGGTTCTCAACACTTGAAGTTATAGTTACAAGATAACCATTCAGACCGTCAAAATCTTGTGTTTTAGCATCGTTATATGCTTCAGTCCAAGAAATTTGCGCATTCTTCTTGATAATCTTGTAGAAACTTCCATTAAAGTATGTATAACCGTTTATAGCACTAAACGGAACGGTCTGCAAATTTATGCTGACCCTGACATTAGTTCCGTAGAATTTAATATTGCCGAAATATTCAGACACCTTCTTAGGCGACAAATTGCCGGCCTCAGACTTGAACTGAACATACTGCAATTTTTTTCCGTTTATTTCTGAAGCATTCTCAACATAATTTACAGCACCGCCAGCATCATAAGGAACAGCCATGTCAAAAGTTCCGCCATCAATTGTTGTAGACGGCAGAATAAAGAATGCATTTGTTCCGTCAACAAATACGCTGAAAATAGTGCCTTTTGCGCTGACGTGACCGCCGCCAAGAGTAAAGAATGCGCCGTTAGCATCAACACCCTGTGTGTAAGGTTCATTCGGCAGACCTACTGTACCGAATACAACAACATCAGAGTTAAGTACATTTATGTCATAAAAATCATTACAATCTTTATTTCTTAAGACAAACTTGTCAGCATTTGCATAATTTCCGCCCTCAGATTTTGCGACAGCATCGCCGTCTGACAAAGAACCGGCTGCAATAAGCGTAATATTTCCAGACAAGGTGTTAATATCGTCTTTAATCTTTACGACATTACCCGGGCAAGTTGCAAGCCGTATACCATGCTGATTTTTATCACCAACAATAGGATTACCTGAAAGCAATACATTTGTTGTTGCAGAAGCTTCTACATTATTAAGCATACCGCCTGTTATTGCAATTTTTGCATTCGGCAGAGGAGGATAATTCGTATTAGGATGGGTGCTTACCTTAATGTTCCATTTAGTAAAATCCGGCGTATGAACAGGATCTATATCAGAAAGATTGACATCGCCAGAATCAAAAGCGCCGTCGTTGTTCACGTCGTAATAAACACTTGTGCCCATTCCTGAATCTTTAACGATAACAGACAGACCGTTTGTGTAGACAGTATGATTTGATGTATCTACTCTAGGTGCAGGCAGCCATTTCGGCCAAAGCTCAACATCGGCAGTCTTCTCGTGAGGATACCAGCCCTCTATTGGAGAACCGGTGCAGTTCTCGTCTTCGTACCAGCCAGCAAAGCAGTAATTCTGCTTTGTCACTTCTCTGCGGACAGCCAGGGTAACAGTCTCACCTTCGTTGAAAGAATGTCTAAAGCCGCTGGTATCGTCTTCAATATGATATGCTATGTTATGTTCGCCTGCGGCAAGCTGTTCAAAAGTGACCGTCCACCGTTTTACAGCACCGTTCTGCACGGTTACACTGTATGTAACAGGCACGCTGAAATCCTGTGCAGCGCCAGATTCAGGAGAAACAGATGCATTAGCAGAAACTGTAATTTCGGGTATAAGAGCTGACTTATCAGGCAATGTATCAAACGGATATTTAACAACTACTGTAGCATTTGCGCTGTCGATAATGCCGACCAAATCAGAAGAAACATTGTCTGTATTTATGGTTGAGTCGCCTTCAAAAGCGGCTTGATTAGAGTCTTTCTTGAATTCAAATGTAAGGATTTCTGCTTCGGCAGATAAAACAGGCGCTGAAGCAGAAGACGAAGAATCAGATACAGAGTCAGATGAGCTGACATCTTCGGCAGATGCTGAAGGTCCAGCCGCGGCTCCACCACCGCCGCCTCCTCCGCCGCCGCAAGAAGTTATGAGGGTAAGACCAACAAAAAGGAATAAATACGATATTATTGAAAATCTTTTCATACCAACATCCTTGTCAGTTTATTTCCCAACCTGACTATATTATCTCCATATTCAGCATAATTGTCAAGTAAAAATCTCCAATATATCTAATTTTCCTCCAATTTCAGCTTTTCTATTCTCATTTTTAGCACTTTTATTGTATAATCTTGCAAAAGGAAACCAGCATGAACACAGATTTGGAAAAAGCGCGCGAAATTTTTAGCAAAGACTTGTATGCTTCAAAAGCTACAGACATTGTAATAGAGGCAGTCGGCGAGCATTACGCAAAATGTTCTTTTGAAATAGGCGAAAACCACAAAAACGCTTACGGCGGCGTAATGGGCGGCGCAATTTTTACTCTTGCAGATTTTACTTTTGCGGTTTCGTCAAACTTTAATCAGCCGCAGACTGTTTCAACTGCAAGCCAGATAGCTTTTCTCGGCATGGCAAAAGGCAGCAAGGTTATTGCAGAATCAAGCTTAATAAAAGACGGAAAAACTACCTGCCTTTATGCTGTAAATGTCACAGACGATGCCGGAACAAAAATTGCGTACGTTACAATAAACGGAATGAAGCTCCAAAAGTAGCCCTGCACCGCAGAAGCGGCATTCCTTATAAAATTTCAGCAGTTTCAAAATGTATCTTACACCGGCAAAAATGCATCTTGCCGTTTTGCCGGTTGTGGAATTGTCCGCGCAATCTTAGAATCACCTCATAAACAACACAAGAGGTGAAACATGAAAAAATTAAGCATTACATTAGTTCTTATTCTTACAGCAATCAGTGCATTTGCAATCAGCTTTGGTGCATGGTCTGAAGAATCAAAAACTGCAAAATCAATCAAACAGCTTGATGACGGCGTCTTCTTCATGGAATTTGAAGGCGACTACCGTCTTGACGAATATCTTGCAAACGGCGGCGGCAAATCTGTTGACGACTTGCGCAACTTCATCACAAAGTCTTTGAAAAAAGGCACATGGACTTCTCCAAAAATAAAGACAATGCCCGACTTGAAAATCACATTGGGCGACTTTGGCTGTAGTTCAATTGCCGCAAGAAACACCGCACCATGCGGCGGCATGATTTTTGGACGCAACTACGACTGGAACGACTGCGCCATAATGATTATTCACACTAAGCCGGATAACGGCTATGAATCAGTTTCTACATGCTGTCTTAGCCACATGGGGCTTGACCGCGGCTGGAAACCGGCAAACAAATTTCCGGCAGATGCCGCCGCACTCGGGCTCATCTACGTTCCTATGGACGGAATGAATGAAAAAGGACTTTACATTGCAGACTTAATGGCAGGCGACAGAGAAGCAACCGCACAGGAGCGCGGCAAAATCAGCGTAACCACAACTGACGCAATCAGGCTGGTGCTTGATAAGGCTGCAACAGTTGATGAAGCCATAGCAATTTTAGAGAACCACGACATGCATTCTGTAATCGGTGCTGCACACCATTTTGCACTCTGCGACAATACAGGCAGAAGCGTTGTAGTTGAATGGGCTGACAATCAGATGTATGTGAGCGAGACAAAAATTCTTACAAACCACTACACTGCTGATTCTCCAAAAAAAGGGACAGGAGCAGAAAACATTGAAGAAAACTCAAAGCTGCGCTTTGCAAAGCTGAAACAAACTTATGACAATGCACAAGGTGCAATGAATGCAGAAAGCGTCCGCGATGCACTTAAATCTGTACATGCAAGCCAGTACAGCACAAGCGGCGAAGAGCTTACAGCATGGAGCGCAGTTTTTGAGCCAAATTCAAAGAAAATAACCTATTATTTTCGTGAAAACTATGGTAAACCTATTGTAGTTGAATTTTAAGAAAAAGCGGTTAATTCGGATTAACAGATGAAAATTACGATTTTAGACAAACAGCAGAACGAAGAAGATGAAATCATTGTAAAGTGCGAATTTTTGGACGAAGGCATTACAAGGCTTTTGAACCAGTTGAAAAACGGAAATTCAAAAATGAACTTTTACAAGGACAACCAGATCCGTCTGGTTGAAAAGTCTGAAATCTTGTATTTTGAATCTGTAGACGACAAGGTTTTTGCATATACGCAGAACGACGTG
Organism: Spirochaetaceae bacterium; assembly: GCA_017614995.1. GTDB lineage: Bacteria > Spirochaetota > Spirochaetia > Treponematales > Treponemataceae > UBA1240. Next base: position 167,268 of record JAGAAX010000052.1, on the reverse strand, counting down.
CTTGAAACGCGGCTCAAGCTTTACGAACTTGAGGAGATTCTGCCTGAACAGACCTTTCTGCGCGCAAACAAAGCCGTAATCGTGAATGTCGGAAAAATCGAAAGCCTTTCGCCGGCATTCAGCGGACGCTTTGAGGCTGTGCTCAAAAACGGCTACAAGGTTATTATTTCACGGAATTATGTTCCAAAACTGAAAGAGATTCTTGAAATTTAGATTGACACCGGGGATTTTATGAAAGACGAGATAAATATTTTGATTTCGATTTTTACAAGAGTTGTATCTGCAATTTTTGTTTTTACTTCCATATATTTAGCCTGTTTTGTGGGGCTTTCTGCAACGTTCAAGCTGTATGACATCATCTTTATTCTAATGATTGGGCTTGTTTCAGCTGTCTGCTATATTCCGCTGCTGGGAGACAAGAACTTTTCAAAGGCACAGATGCTTGCAATGCAGATTGCATATTTTCTTGTGATTAATACGGTCACGCTTGTTACAGGCTATTTTCTCTCATGGTTCTGCTTTCAAGACAAGCTTTCGTTCATTGCATTTGAAGGCGTAATCATTGTGGTCTATCTGATTGTAATGCTCATCTTTTACAAGCTTGATTCCGGTGCGGCAGATAAAATGAACAAAAAGCTGCACGACCGCAACAGCCCGGCGCGCTAAAGCTCATAAGTAGTTGGAAGCAAATGTCATTGCCGTGCTTGACACGGCAATCTCGCCCAAGATTATCGGGTCTAGCCCGATAATGACACTTTGAGTGCCGCTTATTCTGTTAGTTTTACAATATCGCGCAGCTCAATCAGATTGTCGCCGGTTGAAATGCCGTTGCGCTCAAGAAAAGCCGTAAAACCGGCGGCATCTTGCGGCTGCATTATAGCTTCAGGCGCATGTGCATCACAGCCGATTACAAACTGCGCACCCATTTCAGACGCCATCTTGAAAAAGCGGTCGCAGGGATAATTGCGGCCGCCTACAAAGCCGAGCATATTCACTTCAAGAGGCAGACCGCACTCAAGCGACGCCTCTACAATGCGGCGCATGTGCTTTTGATAAGTTTCATCATCGCCGGTAAAGTTTATCAAATCAGGGTGCGCAAGATATGAAAACAAGCCGGTCTTCATTCCTTCAATTGTCAAATCTACATAAGCTTTAAGGCGGTCTTCGTCGTCACTTTTAAAGCCCATATAAGCTCCGCTCACCTCGTCCGGCGCAAAATGCTGCCCCTGAATTATATAGTCAAGCGGAAATTTCTTAAGCTCAGTTATAAGCCTGTCAAAATACTTGTGCGTATATTCAACTTCGTAGCCGATTAGAATCTTTATTTTGTCTTTGTATTCTTCGCGGAGGGCGGCAAGCGTGCCGGTATAATCTTCAATTTCGTCCATTCCCATGCGGATTGTAGAAACATAATCTTTTGGATAAGGCTGCGGCGTATGGTCAGAAAACCCAAGCACTTTAAAGCCGCATTCAATTGCCCTTTCAATATATTCGCGCTCACTTCCCTGTGCATGATTGCAGCGCGGTGTGTGTGTATGGTAATTTGCAAGCATGATGAAGCATTTTATTGCGCATCGCACAAACTTGCAAGTGCAGCCCCGCTTGTATAAGTTGCGGAAATGCAGAATCTCATTTATAGTTTTTACATGGGAGAAAACATGAAAGTGTCCAGCTTAATACTTTTAATACTTTTACTTTTATGTTCTGGCTGTGTGCTTGCGGTCGGGTTCAGCAAGATAAGCGCATTTTTTTCAGCCGGAAAAGAATGGCGCAAGATATTGAGCACGCTGCCTGTGCTTAGAACAGCCGGAGAAATTACCGCAGCCTTGCAGGGCGAGCCGAAAAACTATCTTGTTGAGAATTATGCGTTCAACAGAGGTCAAACTGTCCGCGACACAGCGATGAACATTCTTAACGGCGAATATCTTTACATCGGAACAGCCAAAGAAACTTATACGGTAAACTATGCCTACAGCAACCGCTACAGAAACGCCGTCTGGCAGAGCGAATCTTACGAAAGCCATGCAGGCAGCCTTCAATTTGCAGACGGTACAGAGCTTGAAATGCCAGAAGGCGCGCGCTTTGAATTTTCTCTTGTCGATGAGTCAATGCTCAAAAAAAGCGATATAAACCCGGATAAACAGGAAAATTTCTTTATGGCGCGCTATTACCCGGACGGCGTGTACAAGATTGACACCAAAAAACTGGGCGAAAAATTAAAAAAGAATGTGCTTAAGAGTACACAGCAGATGAATTCGCGCTACAAATTTCTGTTTATGCGGAAAGGCGACACAGCAACTTTTGCGGCGCGCATTGGCGGCGGCAAAGCAAGCCTGAACGTTTTTGAAGGCAACAACGTAATAGCCGTAAGAGGCGGTAAAAAAGCCCTTGTCAAATACTTAAGCCATACGCAGCAATCAAAGCTGCAAGAAAGCTACATACAAAGCTATGTCAGTCTCGGCTTGTGGATTTTGTTCATGATTCCTGCATTTATACTCGGACTTGTTGCTTTGATAATGCTTTTACTGCCGCTTTTTGATAATATCCGCGGATAACCGCATAAATACATAAACTAAGGAGTTTTAGACTTATGATTAATTTTCAGAAAAAAACAGCAGCTTTTGCTTTTCTTTGGATAAGCGCAGCATTATTCCTTTCAGCCTACGAAATGAGCTTTGACATTCCGGGAAAAGGCACGCTTACAAGAGATGTAGAGGTACAGAGAATAGAAAAATACGATAAAAACGGAAGAATTATAAGCGCAGATACCGCAAGAGGCCCAGAAGAAACCTATAAATACGACAAAAAAGGCAGACTAATTCTTTTAGAAAATTCCTATGATTTTGAAATAAGCTATGAATATGACAAAAAAGGAAATCTGATTCATACAAAAGACAGCGAAGGCTATGAAAAATGGTTTTCTTATGATGAAAAAGGCAGGCTTTTGGTTGAAAAAAACAACAACTTTCGTGAAAATCATTATTTCTATGACGAAAACGGAAATTTAACCAAATATGAAGAGCACGACATTGAAGGTGATGCAATAATAGCAATACAATGGTATTTCTACGATGAGCAGAACCGCAAAATCCACATGGAACCTGATACTGGAGCTGCTGTAGACTATACTTATGATGCTGCCGGCAATCTTATAGGCGAGCGCTATTCTGACGGAACTACGGTTGAGTATGCTTATACTAAAGACGGCAGACTGCTTTACCGCATTGAAACTACTTCAGAGGCAGAATACGAAGATTTCTATGAATACGAATATTGGAGCAACGGCAAAGTAAAAAGCATAACGCAATATTATTGTACAATTTTCGGTTAAAAGCCGCTTTACAAGCCGCAAACCCAGATTGCTTCGTCGCGCTGCTCCTCGCAACGACGAGTATTTACCAGCCGCATCAGTCTATGCGGCCAAAATGGGCTATCAGCTCATCTTTTGAAGAGAAGCCCGTTTTGTCGTAGATGCGGCTTATATAGTTCTCTACAGAGCGTTTGCTGACATCAAGTGTTTCAGAAATAACAGAATTTGAATTTCCCATAAGGATAAAATTCAATATTTCAAGTTCTCTGCGCGTAAAGATTGACAGCTTGCGCTCATAATCTACCATCTGAGAAGAAATTGCCGAATCAATGTAGGTCTGACCAGCAACAACACGCTTTAACGCAATAACAAGTTCTTCTTCATTGCTGAGCTTTGAAATATATGCATCTGCGCCAGAATTCATTGCGGTGCTGACCACGCTGGCGGCAGCATACATAGAGTATACAACAATTTTTAGAGCAGGAAACTTTCTGCGGCATGTCTGAATAAGCTGAATTCCGTCGTTCATGCTGCCTTCAAGATTTAGATCCGTTATAAGAACATCGGGCTGACAAGATGCCCCGCCCTCAGACATTGCTATAAGAAATTCCTGCGGTGAAGCTGCAACGCCAGCACAAGTAAATTCGCTGTTCTTTGCAAGATAAGTTACAATACCCTGCCTCATCAACGAATGATCCTCAACAAGAAAAAATGACTTTGCCATAATAATTTGTTCCTTTTATGCCTGGCTGAATGTGCTGAGCGGAACAAAGAGCGTTACAGTTGAACCAAAATCTATGTCCGACTGAACTGTAAGTGTTCCGTTGAGAAGCGTGGCTCTCTGCTTCATGCCCTTAATGCCGAAGTTTCCGGCTTTATTCGGTGCGGCAACATGCCCTGCGTCAAAACCATGACCATTATCTACAATGCAGATATAAAGCCCCTGCGTTTCCTGCCGGACTTCGCGCCTGATAATAACAGAAACTTCTTCTGCGTGCGCGTGCTTCTGCACATTAAACAATGATTCCTGAACTATGCGGTAAATGTTGAGTTTTTGTGCATTAGGCAGCACCGGCGAATTCAGAATGTCTACAGCCTCGCTTCTTATAGCAAGAGAAACATCAAGGTTAGATTCGTCGCGGAAACTGATGCACAAATCTTGTATTGCAGAAGACAGATTCTGCACATCTATATCAGGCGGCGCAAGATTATAGCACAACGAGCGTATAGAGCTTATGCAGCTCCGGATTATTCCGGCTGTATTTTCGTCTTTTGTTGTAGAAAGAGCTGCGCGCAAATCTTGAGCCACTGTGTCATGCAGTTCTGATGAAATGCGCGCGCGTTCTTCTTCCTGAGCCTGAATAACATGGTAGATATATTTTCCAGTTTCTTTTTCGCGTGCCTTAGATTTTAAAAGCAAAATAAGAGTGACAATTACTGCAATGAGAACAATAAAACTGAAAATGCCAAGCAAAAAGAAAAAAGAAATAAATGTGTGAAGCAGATTCAGCATTTCTTCAGGTGAGTCAATATATGCTGGCAGCACTGTCATGTCAGGCATCATATTCCTCTTTTACAGACGGCAGCAGCCTGTACAGCCCGAAACCTGCAAAAGTGCAGATCAGCCTGTCAAGCACTGTAATTGGAATGCGGACGGCAACGCATGAAACCAAAGTTCCAAAATTCTCGCCGAGAAAAGCCTTCAAAAAATTATCAAGCACACTGGACTCATACACAGGGCTTCCCAAATGTATGCGGTTTACCGTTTCAATTAAGCCGCCTATAAGGCTTGAAGCAAACGCGGACACAAGCGCAATCAGCACAAGATAAAGCACAGTAATCAGTCTGCCCATCTGAAAGTTTTCCTTTTTGCGGGCAAAAAGCCATGTTGTAACAGCTATTGCAATACCGCACAGCGCATAAATCATATCCCATGGATAGAACGGCGCTTTTGAAAAGACAACTGCCAGCAATACCCAAATAACATTATAGAGCGCGGCTACAATAACGCCCGGGCAAAAACCTGCATAGAATACCGCAGCAACAGTGCCGATTGTGTCTAAAAACAGCGGAATATGCCCGAACTTGCAGAATAAAAACGCGCAGATATAATTTATTGCTTCTGCGGCTATAAAAACAATGCAAAGCCGGAGTAATTTGTTCTTTTCAAAATTCATAATCAAATCCTTTATTACCTTGTCTAAGATATTATCACAAATATCAAAACTTGCAACAGAGCTGTTACAAACAGGCCGCCGTCATTGCAAGCCGAATGCGAAGCAATGACATTTTTTAAGCAAAAAAGTCAACTCATTTTTTGAACACATAAATTTCAGAAACACTGATTTTTGAAGTTTGGCGCTCTTCAGCACCACCCTCAAAATCATACATTTCAGCCGGATCACATGCATTCCACACATAAACTGTAATAGAGCTTGCTGTGCGGAAAAGGCTGCCCGGATCTACAGTGACAGAGCAGGCTCTTGTGTTAAAGCTCGGAGCGAGGGTCACTTTCGGGTTGTTCATTGAAACAGGCTTTTCATGCACCGGGCAAAAGCCGTTTGAATGAGGGTTCACAAGCGACCACATATAATTTTCAGTGCCGTCACAATCTTCATCCTCACAAATTTCTATATAATAGGTTTTTACGCTGTCCAGATAATCATAAGAAGGCATGTTCTTTCTTATAGTGAGCTGCCTTTTGCATTTGGGCAATTCATTTGTAAAACACTCTGTAATGCTCATTCTATTTCCTTCATCAACATAAGCCGTACTGTGCAGCACGCTGCACGAATTAAAGCTATCACATTTTTTAAAGCTGATGGTGGGGTAAACGCACTAAAATTTAGTGCGTTAACGCACAAAAATGCATTTTTTTATAGAATTTTTGTCATTTTTTTAGAAAAATCAATCCGGTGGCTGAGCGTAGTCGAAGCCATAATAATTGGAAAAGATTATCGGGTCACGCCCGATAATGACAATCTTTTGAGGAAAAAAACAGAATATTTTCAATAAAATTAGAGATTTTTGACACAATAAAACTTTTATGTGTTATACTAGAAAATGTGTTACCGTTGAACGGCAAGGCTTTTCTTCGGTTTAACAAGGAGGGTGTGGAACATGAAAAAATTCAAGTTTTTTCCCAGCTTCAGTAAAAACCTGGACAAATCATTGACCAATCTTTATTTCAACCGGGAAACTCCAAAATGGATATTTACAGCCATTATTCTGTTCTACATTCTTGTTTCGTTTTTTCTAACAAAAGCAGCAAGAAGCCATAATGTCATAACCTTATTCGGAAGCACCGTTCCGGTTTCAACTTTTGCAGGCGTTTTTTCTTCACTTGCGAATATCTGCATTATTTTTCTGGTTGTATTTTTTAGAAAAACCGGCTTGATAACCGCCCTGGCAATTCTTTTACTTCAGTTTCCAATTCTAATATTCCAGTTTATTGCCAATCATAACAGCGCAAGCATTTCAGGGCTTTTTTCAAATCTTCTCACGGTTATCGCCTGCATCATTATCTGCGTAAACAAAAGCGTAATCGAAAAATATCAGGGAAAATTCCGTTATCAGGCTGTAACAGACAGTCTTACCGGACTGCCGAACCGCTTTGCCTGCAAAGAGTTTATGCGTGTCTTTATCAAAAGCGGCGTAGATTTTGCAATTGTATCTATTGACCTTAACAACTTTAAGAACATAAACGACATAATGGGGCACGAAATAGGCGACAAAGTGCTTATAGAAATTGCCGCACGCTGGAAGGCTCTTGCTGATTCAAAGCAGACACAGACCGGCGATTTTGTGGCGCGCCTTGGCGGTGACGAATTTGCTCTTGTAATTATGGCTTTTCAGGACACCAATGACATTATTGACACAATCAATTCATATAAAGAAGAACTTGAAAAGCCAATTACTATTGACGACTGTGACTATTTCATGAGCGCATGTTTCGGCTGCGCGCAATTTCCAAGTGACGCGCACAATGTTGATGCCCTGTTTTCTTGCGCTGACGCGGCTCTGCACGAAATTAAACGCCAGAACAGCAGCAACAGCATTCTGCACTTCTCTTCTGACCTTTTGAAAACAGAGCAGAATCTTGAGATAGAACGGAAAATCCGCGCCGCTTTGAACAATGACATGATTCTCTGCTATCTTCAGCCGCAATATGATGCATCGCATAATCTGCGCGGCTTTGAAGCACTTGCAAGGCTGCAAGATACAGACGGCTCATTTATCAGCCCGGTTGAGTTTATTCCGGTTGCAGAAAAAGCAGACTTGATTGACCTTGTTGATATTCAGGTTTTCAAAAAAGCAGCCGCTTTTCTAAAAGACATTCTGAAAACTTCAGAAAAAGACATTATTATGAGCATCAATGTTTCTGTAAGGCATCTTATGAAAAACAGCTTTATTGCTGAAATAAAGAATGTCATAAATACAAGCGGAATTCCTGCAAATCATTTTGAAATTGAAATTACCGAATCGATTATGATTGATTCAGCAGAAAAAGCGCTTGGACGCATAAACGAAATTAAGAAAATGGGCATGAAAATTGCGATTGATGATTTCGGCACAGGATATTCTTCTTTAAGCTATCTCAACAAAATTCCTGCTGATTCTCTTAAGATTGACAAATCGTTTATTGATGCTATGAATTCCAGCGATTCATCAAAGCAGTATGTTGCATCAATTATCTCTATCGGGCACGTCTTAAATTTTAAGGTTATCTCTGAAGGTGTTGAAATGCCGGAACAGCTTGAAACTCTGCAAAATGCCGGCTGCGACTATATTCAAGGCTATTACTGGGGGCGTCCTATGCCCCTGGAAGAAGCCGCAAAGCTTATTTGAGCATCAATAGACAGCCTAAAACGGCAGGACAAAGCGTATTTTTTTCCTCAATATGCCCCGGCTGCCCACGCCATAGTTGCACAATTTTTTTTTACAGTATAAACTGACAGCATAAGCAGAATAATACAGAAATATCAATGAAACAAAAATATGAATAATGAAAATACCAATAATCATACAGATTCTCATAGTCTGATTTACAGCCAAAGACTTCAGTGGCTTGATATTCTCAAGGCACTTGCCATGATTGGTGTAATATTAGTTCATTTTAATAATATATGGCCTTCACCAATTAACATTCTCTCAAAGCTAAATGCAGTTGGGGCTAAATGTCCGCAACTCTTTTTTATTATTTCAGCATATCTTACATGGACAGCTCTTGAGAAAAACGGCACAAACTGGAAGAAATTTTATATAAAAAGATTTATTAGAATAGCACCGCTTTTCTACATTGCAATTATACTGAACTCTATAATTCCTAGATTTAAAATGCCAGATATAAGTCTATGGAATTGGCTTAGTCACATTTTCTTTCTCAATGGAATCAATCCACTATGGGCAAACACTATTATGGGAATAGAGTGGTATATTGCAGATTTAGCCATCTTTTATATGCTTACTCCATTATTATGGAAAATAGCAAACAATCTTAAGCATAGTGTATTTATATTATGTTGTTCTGTAATTCTTTCATCATTGACACTTGTAATCTACAACAAGTTTATGGCAAGTGAAAATCTCTTAATACAGATGTATTTTGATACATTCGTTTTTATTCATCAGCTTCCAGTAATTATGATGGGAATTACCCTATTTTATTTGATAAAAAAGCTTGATGATAAGTATATATATATATGGAAATATTTACTAATTTTTGGAATAACAATTATTTGTATCACAATGTTTTTTATTATACTGCATCTTGATAAACGCTTCTTAACCAATTCATTTATTGCGGGTTTAATTTTTTCATGGTTATTCTTATTTACTTGGTCTATAAGATTCTTTTTTGAAAAAAACATATTGAAGCCCTTCTCTTTTATTGGTGTTCATAGTTTTGGCATATACTGCTTCCATCAGCTTATCATTAATTGTACATTAGCCGTCGTCACACAGAGAGAAATTTGTATTTGGGCTATGACATTAAGCATGGTTATTCTATTATCAATATTGATTGGCTATTTAATGGAAAACATACAAGAGATGTTGATAAAAAGATTTTCCAAATAGGAGAACAAATTGATCCTTTATTGCATAAGCCTTTTTTTGGAAAACGGGCGTATAGAAGCTTTTCTTAACAAGTGTAGAAATAATCAAATAGAATTTAAAGCTATGGAAATTACAGACCAGACAGATGAAAGAATCAACGGTTATCAGGTCAATCTGTTCGGTCTAAAGATTCTGCTTTTGCCTTGTAATGACTTTCACAAAGATAAGGATTTTGAAATCGGCATAACAGAAGAGAATCAAGAATGCTGGAACAATTTTATACAAAAGGCAAAAAATGAATTTCAAAATGAATGCGGAAAATTCAAAGACGGCGAAACTGAATATTTTATTATCAAAGACGAAAAACTTCATGGCAATTTCTTTTTTATTTTTGACGGTCAGAAATCAGAAGAAAAATCTTTGATGCAACTTGAATGTAGAATGAACAATTATGATTTTGATTTTTTTGAAAAGCGAATCCCAAAAATCGTTGAAAACAATATATTGAGCAAAATAAACGTACATAAAGATACATATTTTGCAATGGATAAAATTATTGTAAAGTCAGCAAATGAAGATATAGTCTTTGATATATAATACAGGCTGTCTTTTCAACTAAGAATTTCCACTAGCACACAAGGGAATAAAATGTCGGTCAGAATAAAGGCACTAATCATAAGCTTAATTCAATTTGCAGTTTTCTCGGTTGCAGGGTTTGTACTTGCGGTTTCGCTGTTTCATGCGGCGCTGCTTGCATTTCCGGTTATTGCGTTTATGTGGACGTTCTGGGGCTTCAATATTCTTGTGCTTGTAACAGGCGTACCGGTCAAAATGCGGTACAAGCTTTCGTTTGCTTTTCTAAATCTGCTTGTTATCGCGCTGCTTCTAGCGTTTTGTATAATTTTTGCTGATTCATACCAGGCTGAAAAAAAGACGCTTTATCAGACAATCACAATCATTGTTTCAGTTTTAGCCGTATCAGCATATACTTTTACGCTGATTCGGTTTATAAAAAGCTATTGGCAACCTGCAAAAGAAGGCGTCCTCAAGCTTTTGAAAAAATTTTAAGATTTAACTACTTGAACACCAAAAATAATGCTTAAACTGCATTAGTCAAGAACCTGCATATTGTACATATTAAGTCTTGCGCAAAGGCGTTTTACAGTTTAAACTTAAGTATCATCAAACAAAAGGTCGGTACAAAATGAAAAAAGTCTTTCTGATTTCCATTTTTATTATATTTTGCCAGTTATTATTTTCTAGTCCGAACTACAATAACGGTAATGGAACAATTGTATCTGTTTCAGAAAAAGACGGAATAAGAACAACTATCAGAAAGTGCGAAATCGATGACGTTATAATTGGAAATCTATTGTATGACCAATACCGTACAATTTATGAGAACTATAATTTTTCAAAACCCATTGGAAATTTAAAAGATAATGATAAAATAAAAGTTTTACAGACATGTACTCATGAGTATCTTGATAAACCAAAGATAAAAGGTACAAATTTCCGCGGAGAAATATGGTACAAAATTCAATATGAAGAAGCAATTGGTTGGATTTGTGTAAATATGGATTCTAAAACATTAACTCAGAACCCATACCAAATGGTACCTTACGATGATAATGATTATGAAATTCTTGAGATAATCGAAAGTGCCGGCAAAAAATGGACTATAAGGAAGCTTGGTGGTTTAGTAGCCGTTTGGGAGAGACTTAACGTCAGAGATAAACCAGGGCTTGGCGGCAAGAAAATATTTCTATTGCATGATTATGAAACAGGCTCTCCAGGAGAATTTTATACAATCCTTGCAACTACAGAAGAAACAGAGAAAATTGACGGATTGACTGATCACTGGCTTAAAATAGAATACGCACCTAATAAATATGGCTGGATTTTTGGCGGATATACAAGTGTTGAACGAGGCGGACCAAAGTATTATACGCCTGAAAACATTGTGCTATATGATTTAATTTGGTTCTAAAGACAAATCACCTATCAGAAGAACAGCTATTTTCAGAAAAACTGAAAAATAGCAGTTCTTTTTAACCCCAATCACAGAATATCGATGTATTCGCTGTTGAGGGCTTTGTTCATGCTGCGGACGGCGCAGAATTTGCCGCACATGCTGCATGTGTCGCTGTGGTCGTCTTCAGGCTTGCGGCTGTCGCGGATGCGTCTTGCAGTTTCGGCGTCGAGCGCGCACTCAAACTGCTTTTCCCAGTCAAGGCTGCGGCGCGCATCAGCCATTTTGTCGTCTATATCGCGCGCATGGGGAATGCCTTTGGCAATATCTGCCGCATGAGCCGCAATTTTTGAAGCAATTATGCCCTGCTTTACGTCCTCTACATTTGGCAGCGCGAGATGTTCTGCTGGAGTTACATAGCACAAAAAGCTTGCACCGCTCATAGCTGCAACAGCACCGCCGATTGCGGCTGTTATGTGGTCGTAGCCGGGCGCAATGTCTGTTACAAGCGGGCCAAGCACATAAAACGGCGCGCCCTTACACAAAGTTTTCTGCACTTCCATGTTTGCGGCAACCTGGTTCAGCGGAACGTGTCCGGGACCTTCTACCATAACCTGAACATTATGCGCCCATGCGCGTTCAGTAAGCTCACCAAGCCGCACAAGCTCTTCAATCTGACAGACGTCAGTTGCATCGGCAAGACAGCCCGGGCGGCATGCGTCGCCGAGCGAGATTGTAACGTCATATTCTTCGCAAATGTCAAGAATCTCGTCGTAATGCTCGTAAAACGGGTTCTCATTGCCGGTCATGCTCATCCACGCAAAAACAAGGCTTCCGCCGCGGCTTACAATGTTCATTTTGCGCTTCTGGCTCTTAATCTGCTCAATTGTCTTGCGCGTAATTCCGCAGTGAAGCGTAACAAAGTCTACGCCGTTTTCAGCATGAAGCCGGACAACATCAACAAAATCTTTTGCGGTAAGTGTCGCAAGGTCTCTCTGATAATGAATGACTGAATCGTAAACAGGAACTGTTCCAATCATGCAGGGACATTCTTCGACAAGCTTTTTGCGGAAAGGCTCGGTGTTGCCGTGGCTAGAAAGATCCATAATTGCGTCCGCACCGAGCCTGACGGCGCTCAAGACTTTCTGCATTTCAATGTCGTAATCTTTGCAGTCGCGGCTTATTCCGATATTTGCGTTGATTTTCGTCTTGAGCATGCTGCCCACGCCTTCTGGATTAAGGCATTTGTGTTTTTTGTTAGCACAGATGGCAACCTGCCCGCGCGCTACAAGGTCGCGGAGCTTTTCTTCGTCCATGTATTCCTTCTGTGCTACTACTTTCATTTGAGGTGTGATGATGCCTTTGCGTGCGGCATCCATTTGAGTTGTGTAATTCACTTTTTCTTCCTTGTAAATTCCGCGTCAAAAGTCGTACAAAAATTACAAGAAAGTAATTATTTATATCCCTACGCTGGAATTATCCAAACAGGTTCTACGGGTAAAGGAAACTCCTACTCTCAGCCGGCTTACACCAGCTCCCCTTTTCGTCTTGCGATTATAATTATTTACGGCAGCAAATGTCAATCAGCGGGTTTGCGGCGCTACTGTTCAAAGCCGGTGACGATGGCGATGCCGGCTGAAACGCCGAGGCGGTCTGCACCGGCTGCAACCATGTCGAGAGCAGTCTTTGTGTCACGTATGCCGCCGGAAGCCTTTACAAAAACGTGAACACCGGCCGGTTCAGCTTCGTCCACAGTCTTGCGCATAAGAGCAACATCGTGGACGGTTGCGCCGTTAGGAATTGCACTGCCGTCGGCGTTCTTGCCCGGTGTGCCGAAGCCGGTAGAAGTCTTGACGAAATCTGCACCGGCTTTTTTGGCAGCCTTGCATACAGCGACTTTTTCCTCGTCTGTAAGATAGCATGTCTCGATAATTACTTTTACCAAAGCTTTATAGCCCTGCGTTCTTTCGGCGTCGTGGGCGGCTTTTACAACAGCTTCTATATCTTCTTGAACAGCCTTGTAATTATGGGCTTTTGCAAAACCTACGTTGATAACCATATCAACTTCTTCTGCACCCTGAAGAACGGCGTGCTTTGCTTCTTCAGCCTTTATATAAGAAGCGTTTGCCCCAAGAGGAAAGCCGATTACTGTGCAGACTTTTACGCCAGTGCCGTTAAGCTTAGAAAAGGCAAAAGGCACCCAAACAGGATTAACGCAGACAGAGGCGAAAGAATTCTCAACAGCCTCGTTGCAAAGCTTGAGAATATCTGCTTCTGTAGCGGCAGCCTTTAATTGAGTGTGGTCTATCATTGCGGCAAGTTCCGCTTTTGTTTTTGGAATCATAATTTCTCCAATATATCTTGTATTTAGATTAATTCTATGATATGCTTCATATTATATTACTCTAAGAGAGGTTTTACAATGGCTTATAAGGTAACAGATGCTTGTGTAAACTGCGGCGCATGTGAAGGTGAATGTCCTGTTGGAGCAATCAGCGAACAGAACGGAAAACGCGAAATTGACGCAGGTACATGCGCAGGTTGCGGTACATGCGCTTCAGCATGCCCAACTTCAGCAATCGTAGAAGACTAATAACTTTATTTCAGAAGACCGGAGTGCAAGCTTCGGTCTTTTTTTTATTCAATGATGATCCGTGATATTTTCCGCGGTTATGCCGCACTTCTTTCTATCTTAATCAAAACTATATTTCTGCTCTGCATCTGCGCAGGCATTGCCTTTGTTTTCGTCTTTCCATTATGGAAATTTGCGGTCACATTCCCTGACCAATACAGTTTATTTATAATTTATACATGTGTTATAGCTCTTGTTATTCTGCTTTTTTTCCGATTATTAAATAGGATAAAACTTGCAGGTACAGCACAGCAAAAAAAGATTCTTTTAAAGACAACACTTAAAAATACACTGAAATGTCTTGTTCTGCTTTCCGGCATTATTTCGGCATTCATATTTTTATACAAAGAAAAGCTGTTCTTTGCCCTGGCATCAATTATTCTGATGGTATTACTTTATGGAATTCTTGCATTTAGAACAGCAAAAACACAGGACAGCACTAAAGACTCAGGCGGCATTCAGTAAGTTTTTTCTACTGTTATTAGTTTTTTCATTTGGCGCAAACAACGTAAAACTAAGCGCAAATTCAAGAGGCTGCTACCCTCACATTCAAGAACTGCAATCCAGAAACCCGATGTTCAAGCAATATCAGCAGGACGTCGAACAGTCTTACAAGCTTATAGCACAGGGAAAGACGCCGTTTATCGGGCTTTACACATACACAGGCGTAAAAGGCGACTCAATAATGACGGTTTCCGCAAGGTGCAACATTCCGCAGGAGACAATTGCCACGCTCAACAGATTTTCGTCTTCTGACGCTCAGCTTGAAGACGTTGAGATTATTCTGCCGACAGCTCCGGGGCTTTTTATTCCGACAACACCAGAAACAACTTTAGAGATTATTCTTTCCAAAAAAAACTTTAAAGAAGACGAAACTCCGTGTTACACTATCAATGACGAACAGTTCTTCTTTTTGTGCGGCGAACGCTTTGAACCGACAGAACGGGCTTTTTATCTTGACACAGCCCTATCTTCGCCGCTGCCACAGGGCGTGCTTACATCGTCTTTCGGCATGAGAATTAGCCCTATTACAGGCATGGAAAAATTCCATCAGGGTGTAGACCTTGCAGCACCAATCGGCACGCCGGTTCTTGCAGCAAGAGGCGGAATCGTTGAAACAACGGGAACAGACCGCGTTTACGGCAATTACATCGTGTTAAAGCACGACAACAATACACAAAGCTTATACGCTCATCTTAGCGCAATAGACGTAAAGATGGGTATGCGCGTTGAAAAAGGCAATACAATCGGCAAGGTTGGCACAACAGGCTGGTCAACAGGGCCACATCTTCACTTTGAGATGAGAATAGGCGGAAGGGCACAGCAGCCGCCGAACTCGCTGTTTACAAAAAAATGAGAGCATTAACTACCACAGGCTTGTGGCATGACATTTCAAGATTTTTCTCAAAACGCAGCATGACCTGCCTTTTTGCGGCGGCTTTTTTATTGTCGCTGAACACTGCCGGCGCAGAATCATTCCGCGTAAGGCAGACGCACGTTGCAGACATGCGCAAAGAAGTTTCTGCTCACACTGCACCGCTCGGCTTTAACGATGCACTTGCAATAACTCTGCCGGACGAAACCCAGTTCTTAAAGGGAATTGAGCTTGAATTCAAGCTGCCGTCTGATATGCTTGTCTATAAGCACTGCATCGGTTTTTCGTTTTATACGAATATTTCGCCTGCACCGGACGAGAACACTTTTGACTTTACCGGCAAGCGCATTTACATCAATACTCTGCCCGCGCGCCTAAGCATGGTTTTGCAGATTCCGTTTTCAGCAAATCATTCTATAGAGGAAACTCCGTACGCAACGCTGATGCCTTATTCAATTGTTGAAGGCACCAGCACAGTTTTTCTGCGGCTTCAGCCTATAACAAAGCTGCTGCCTGAAAATGTTGAGGATCTTGTTTTTGAAGTTTCTGTAAAGCCTTTGTTTTCAGACGAAGGCGTCTTCGATTTGTCGCTTATCTACCCCGATAAAGAGCACAAGGGCATTGCGGTTTTTATAGACGAAAAGCCGGTTACCAACTACGAAAAGCCGATTAAGCTTGCCGCAGGAATGCACTATCTGGCGGTAACTTCGGAACACTACCGCACAGAGGTGCGCACTTTTGCAATTGACCAGGCAAAAACCACAAAGCTTGAAGTGCAGCTTAGAGATACCTCACCTTCTCTTGTAATTACCGCGCCTGAAAATGCCTCTGTCTTTATAGACGGCGTGCCTACTTCTTGGGGCGAAAAGCCCATAACCGTTCAGCCCGGCGAGCATACCGTCAAATTCGTTATCGGCGACTACGAAGTTTCAAAAGCCGTTACCGCCATAAACGGCAAGACCTACAATATTTCTGTTTCTTTTGACGTGCAGGTGACAGAGACTCCTTAGGTCTAACGGTTGCGGAGCACAGTTCAAAACCGCGCAATAATGCGCTATGCACTGTTTGTTGTATGGAAACTATAAATACGTCGCTTTCGCGACGGCAACAAACAGGGCATTTTTGAACCGCACTCCACCGCCCTTTCGACACAGTAATCTCCAACAGAGCAGCCCCTGTACATAAACTGCCGGTTTTGCGTAAGCAAAAGCGACGCTTTTCGCCGAATAGACTTTATCCGTAGATTAGGCTGATGCGAAAAGATTGCAAAAAGAAGCAATCCGGGAACGCTGTGCACAAGCCAAAAAGAGCCTGCATTGCGCACCCGAAAAGCTATAAGCCCATCAATTCCATGAGCTGCCGTTCCAAGTAACAGTAACACCATCTGAACATGTTACAGTAGGTGCACCACCCCAGTATGTAGCATAACCTGCTTCTATACTTGTAGCATTAGAGGCATTAAGGGCTGTTTTAAATTGAGCAGACGTACCCTCATAAGTCATTGTAGGCAGATTCTGTAAAAAGCATGAACTATCAAATGCAAGCCTAAAAGATGACAAGCTTGAGCCTAATTTTATAGAAACAGTTCCAGTTGCCTGATATAACATTCCCGTAGGTATTGAAACAGTAGAACATGTAAGCAAATCTAAAGTATTAAGTGCGGTACAATCACTAAATGTATTTACAGAATCTCTAAGCCGCAGACCATTAAATGTTGCACCTGTTGCTGTTAACTTCTGTAATCCAGAACAGCCTTCTAAAGCGGTTACTGGCATTATGAAAGTAGAACTGTCAGGCAGTACTATTTCGCTCAAACTCGTACAGTTTTTAAATGCACAAGTATTTAGCGTTACATCACCATTAAATGTAACCTTTGACAGTGATGTACAATTTGCAAAAGACTCAATTCCTACAGATGTAATAGTAGACGGCAGAACAAGATTCGTGATTCCTGTATTGTAGAATGCATACTTAGGAACAGAAGACGTGCCTGTATACCATGTAATATTTGAAAGACCTGTACAATTTGCAAATGCATATTCCTGCAATGTTGTTACCGAAGAAAGATTTGCCATTGCAAGACTTGAACAGTTTGCAAACGCTCCCTTACCAATAATTCTCACACTGCTCAAGTCAATGCTAGAAATCGAAGTATTTGCAAACGCACCGTTTCCGATTGTACGCAATCCTGGTGCTGTCAATCCTGTAATAGAAGAACCGCTGAATGCACCATTAGTTGCCATATCATCTATTGTAGCTGCATAGAAATTTCCATTGCTGATTGTAGTTATTGCATTCGGCAAAGTTATATTTCCAAGACCTGAACTGTTTCGGAATGCATCGCCTGGAATAGAATCTCCTATTGATGCACCGTTTACTATACCACTTGTCGGTATATCAAGCGAATCAGTTGCAGCTGCTGTAGTATTTGCAGTGTTCAACTTTATGCCGGTACTTGTGTTTTCAATGCAGTCAACAAGGCGCACTGTTACATCGGTCTCAGATCCTGCTGTATCACTGATTGTTATTGTAATCTGCGCGCCAAGGGCTGTAGCTGTACCTGTAACGGTCTCACCTATAGCAGAACCGTAAGTTGGATTTATTGAAATATCAACGCTTGTACCAGATACTGTTACATCTACTGCCCCGCTTGTAGCTACTGCGCTGTACGGTGCAGTTCCGCCTGAAACACCGTAAGATGTAGAACTAGTCAAAGAAGATGAACCATAGCGGTAAAGCGTAGTTGGGTTAATCGTGTAAACGTTAAGCGGATAGCGGGCTGTAAGTGCTATATCTCCGGTTATGCCGGTTATTTTTCCGCTTGCGTTCGGTGTGTAGACTGTGCCAGTATCAGATTTCCAGCCAGAAATAGCAGCACCTGTCGGTGTACCGTCGCTCGTCCATGACGAAGCAGCAGAAACATCAATTCCGCTTGCAAAAGTGTATGTTCCAGTTATATTTGAAGCGTGCCCAGAACCATCAATAAGCGTATATGTATAAAGTGCCGGGTAAAGTGCAGTAAGCACTACATCACCAGATATGCCGCTTATTATACCGCCGGCTGCATAAGATGTACCCGAAGCGCTCCGCCAGCATTCTACAGAATCAACATTTGCACCGCTTGTGCGCGTCCATGTAACACCAGAAACATCAATTCCGCCTGCTGTTGTGTATGTTCCTTCTACATCAGCAGCAGTTCCAGCATCGTCTTGAAGAATATACTTGTAGGTAACAGCAAACGAAAGCTTGTTGCTGATTCCTATTGTTGTCTGTGCAAGCGTTGCATCGCGTGTAGAACCATCTGCAAGCGTAATTACTGCTGTGCCGGAAACTTTATCGCCATTGCTTACGCCAAGCACATCTTTTTTTGCAGAAATATCAAGACCGTTAAGTTCAACAGTAGAACCGTTTACCGTAAGTGTTATATCTATGTGGTCAATAGGAGAGAAAAACGAAGGAATTGTTTCAAAAAGAAGATCGTCTGAACCACTGCTTGAAAATCCGCCACCGCCGTTGCCCCAGCCGCTGTTGCCGCCGCCGTTGTGGTACTTCGCGCCGCTGTCCTGAAATGAAACAGCACCGCCGCCGCCTCCTCCTCCGCCGCCGCAAGAAACAGCAACAGCAATAATCGGTATTAAACATATAAATAATAAAGCAGCTTTTTTCAAAATCTTTCCTTATAATACTTTACAATAATTAATGATATAATAAATATATTACAAATTTTCTACTTGTCAATACATAGTCTGCTTAGAAAGCATAAACAATCAACAATGTGAAAAAAACAATGGTAAAGGAATTTGCTGTTTCGGCCGATAATAAATTTGTCGGACAAACAAATCCCCTCCCACCCATTGTTTGTCCGACTGCCTGATGGGCATGGCCGGTGCGTAACCGGCCTTTTCTTTTTCTTTTCGCAATAGCCCAATCCATGAACAAAGTCCAATCGGCGAAAAGCGCCGCTTTTTGTTTACACAAAAACCGGCAGCTAATGTACATACGCACACAAAAGCAGACGATGTACAAGTCTTTCAAGTTTTCGCGCAGCGGAAACTTGGCCGTTTCGCTAGATTAACTCTAAACCGTAGATAAAACCAAAGGCGAAACGCGGTTGCGGAGCATTTCAGCCTTTGTGTCATTCGCATACTTGACACGAAAATCTTGCTTCGAAGTTCACGTACAGATGCTCCCGGTCGCTGAACGGGGTTCAAAACCGCGCAATAATGCGCTATGCACTGTTTGTTGTATGGAAACTATAGACATGTCGCTTTGCGACACAACAAACAGAGCATTTTCGAACCCCATTCAACTCCCTTGCGCCTTTGTACATACACCCCAAAAAGCAACATTTGTGCACCAGTTAAAAGTTTTGCGCGTAAGCGCGAAAGTTGCAGGGGTTGCCGATTAAGCTAAGTCTGTAGATTTATCCCAATCGCAACCCCGAAACTTGTAGGGGGCGCCTTGCACGCTCGCAGTGAGCGGACATTGTACATAATTTACAAGTTTCCTGAAAGGAAACTTGCAGGGGGCGCATAAGAATCTTAAAATTTTTTCCAAAACCCAAACGCGCCCCCGGTTGACTAAATTGTTGACCTTTAATAACATAGAGTATCATGCGTAAATTTAAGCAAAGCTTTATTTTATTTTCTCTTCTTATGTTTTTTTGTGCGGGGGTCTTTGGCATTGCGCTCGGACTGCTGCTTGCAAATACTGTTAATACAAAAAATATTGAAAACTTTACCGAATTCACAACAGCCCTGCCGACAAGGCTTCTTGACATAAACGGCGAGCTTATCACCGAATTTTCTTCAGACGAAAAACGCGAGCTTATTACAATAGACAGACTGCCGCAGCACATGCTAAACGCGCTGCTTACACGCGAAGACCGCACATTCTACAGACACCGCGGCTACAGCATAAAGGCTCTTGTCCGCGCCGTAGGCGGTCAGCTTGCCGGCAAAGACTTAGGCGGCGGCTCAACGCTTACACAGCAGATTGCGGGTACGCTCTATTGCGACCGCTCTGAAAAATCAATTAAGCGAAAGATTAAAGAGCTTTGGTGGGCAATCCAGATGGAGCGCCGCTATTCAAAAAATGACATTCTTGAGATTTATCTCAACAAGATTTACCTCGGCGGCGGAACTTATGGTGTAAACGCTGCATCAAAATACTATTTCGGACATCCGGCTTCGGAAATATCACCGGCAGAAGCCGCGATACTTGTTATTCAGCTTTCAAACCCGGCGGCTTACAATCCGTTTGAGCACCCTTCAGTAGCGCAGAACAGACAGCAGTATGTCCTCGACGAGATGGTATCGCTCGGCTTTCTTACAAAAGAAGAAGCCACAGAATCTTTTGACGATTATTGGGCAACATTCGACTATACGCGTACAGGCACTTCAGTCTACTTTATGCGTGAAGACAAAGCGCCATGGTTCAGCGAATACGTTCTGCGCGAGCTTAATTCGCTTATTTACGGCAAGGCGGACATTTACACAGGCGGCTTTACCGTAAACACAACGATGAACCTCAAGCATCAGCTTGCCGCCCAGGACATTATGGCAAGAACGCTTGAATATGCAAACAACACTTACCGCAAGTCAAGCGGCTCGCGCAGTTCTGACGCAGTTTCGACATACATTCCAATGGTTGAAATGCTCTCGCTTTTGTTTGATATTCCAAAACTCAAGGTCGGACAGGAGCGCACAGAGCTTGTAACGCGCAGCACTTATGAAGACCAGATTAACCCTATTCTTGACATTTTCTCTTTGATTTGCGGCATAGACAGCCTTAAAACCGAAGTTATCAACAGGACTAACGCCAAGCAGAAGCAGGATTCAAGCAAGACCACAATCGAAGGCGCTTTTATCTCGCTTGAAAATGAGACAGGCTACATCACTGCGCTCGTCGGCGGCAGCAAATTCGATGCAGAAAACCAGTTTATCCGCGCAACACAGGCACTTGTTCAGCCCGGAAGTACGTTCAAGCCTCTTTATTATTCGGCTGCAATTGACTCAAAGAAATTTACGGCTACAACCCAAATCGACGACTCGCCTGTTATCTTCTATAATGAAGACAATATTCCATATATTCCGAATAACTTTAAAGGTGAATGGCTCGGTACGGTTCAGCTCTGGTATGCGCTTGCAAAGTCTATGAACATTCCGTCTCTCAAGATTTTTGACGGCGTAGGCTTTGACGCGGCGTTTGAGCGCGCCTCTGCCCTGCTCGGCATTCCAAAAGAAGAGCTTAATGCCCGCCATTTTGACCGCGTTTATCCGTCAGCTCTCGGCATCTGTTCAATCAGACCGATTGAGCTTGCGCGCGCATTTGCTATTTTTGCTAATCAGGGAAAAGCTGTAACGCCTTTTGCGATCCGTTCAGTTGAAGACAGAAACGGCAAAATTTTTGAAAACCCAGAAGCAAGAATCCGCTCAGAGCAGAAAAAACTCGGCTCTGACATTCAGGTTATTTCTCCGCAGACAGCCTATATTATGACGGATATTCTTACAAACTCTGTCCGCATGGGTACGCTTGCCTATGGTGTTCAGTGGGGTGCAAAGCTTCAGTACAAAAATTCTAACGGCGACCGCTACCAGATGCCTGCCGCAGGTAAGACCGGTACTACACAGAACTGGACTAACGCATGGGCAGTCGGCTACACACCGTATTATACTGCCGCACTCTGGTTCGGCTTTGACCAGCCGGGTCAGTCGCTCGGTCTTGAACTTACTGGTTCTACACTTGCCGGTCCTGCATGGGGTGACTTTATGCGCATTGCCAACGAGGACATGCCTTACAAAGAGTTCCCGATTCCGCAGACCGGGCTTGTAAAAGCTACAGTATGTTCTGTTTCGGGCAAGCTTCTTACAGCAGAATGCGGCGACCACACAACAACAAAGTATTATCTTGAAGGTACACAGCCTACAACCGTCTGCGAGTACCACAAAAACAGAGAAGCTGCAAAGATTCTGGCAAAAAAACGCCTTGAAAACGAGCGCTATATGTCAGGTGTAATGTCACAGGCAGCCATAATTGATGATTCTGACCTTAAAGCCGATTTATCATTCCTTGATGATAATTATGGTTCTGAAGAAGAACAGCAAGAAGAAAAAGAGTCATTCTCTTGGAGCAGCCTGTTCTCGTTCGGCAACAAAAAGAACAAGGAGCAGGAAGCCCAGAACGAACCTGAGAATACAGAAAACAGTGATTTAGACCCGTTCGGTATGAACAGTCAGCCGGAACAGGAAAAATCTGATCAGCCGGAGAACTTTTTGTTTGACTAATAGATCAAATGTCATTGCCGTGCGTGACACGGCAAACTTTCCCATAGATTATCGGGTCGAGCCCGATAATGACATTTGCAACCATACAACGCCGTTAAAGCGTAAGGAGCCGTAATGCTTGTTAATGTTGATAATATCAAAATCAAAAAGCGCGTTAGAAAAGACATGGGCGACTTGGATTCTCTCAAAGAGAGCCTGCGCCTTTACGGGCTTTTGAACCCGATTACGATAAACGAGCGTTACGAACTTATTGCCGGTCACAGACGGCTTGAAGCAGCCAAAGCTCTCGGCTGGACTACAATTGACGCGCAGGTTGTTTCGGTTTCAGACAAGATTACGCTTCTTGAAATGGAACTTGAAGAGAACACCCAGCGCGCAGATTTTTCTCAAGAAGAGCTTATTGCAGGCTACACAGAACTTGAAAAACTGAAGAACCCAAGCTTTATAAGACGTGTATTCAATTGGATAGCCAATTTCTTCACAGGAATCAACGAAACTTCTGAAGAAAAACGCCGCGAAAAAGAGATACGCGCAAAACGCCTTCTGCTCTTAATTCCGGCGGGCATCATCCTTATTTGTGTTGGTGCAATTCTTTTCAAGAAAGGCTATATAAGCACAATCGTCCACGTCTTTTCTGACACATTGTCAGTTGTGCTTATTGTGGTAGGAATCCTCAACCTCGCAAGACTTTTCCTATTCAGAAAAGGCAGCAAGGATATTATGAAGCTTTAGACTTACTTCTTCTTAATAGTGTGTATTCAGCTTTTTTTTCTCGTTTTAATCCATTCGCTGCATTTTTCTTCCAGCAATTTAAAATCATTACAGCGCTGGCTTAATTTTGATTTACCGTCATTTACCAATTTGTGATGATAAACAGATTTCGCATTTTCCACTATCAATTGTGATTTCTGTCGGATTATACGATATTCTGCGCGGACAAGATTTTTGTAGTGAACATCTTGCAAATTCAATATATCAACCTGTTTACAAATAGAAATAGGAGCAGGAAACATATTGTTCAAATTTATTACAGAATATGTACCAAGTTTAATAAAATCTACAGTTTCAGTTAATCGCTTATGTTTTTCTTTAAATGAAGAAAGCGGAGCAAAATAATCAAAATCATTAATTTTGAGAACAATTCCTACATACTTTCTTGAAAATATCTGCGTAACCTTTTTGTTTCTGAATAAATGTTGTTCAAAACTTGCGAGAAAGTTTATATAAGAGGAATCTATTTCGTAAAGACCTAATATTTCCATAAAAAAAAGCGCCGGAACAGTAAAAACTGCTCCGGCCGTATAAATTTCGCAGTCAAAGGCGCGATATCCTTTAGCTAGAATATAACTGATTCTGATTCTGCTGTCAACTTAATTTACAAAATAAAAAACTACGCATTTGTAAAATCTCGTGTTATACTTGTTTGTATGCCGCAGCCAAAACTTTTCAGTGTTATAGACCGCGCGGTATTTGATTACCGCCTTATCGAAGAAGGAGATAACATTTTAGTTGGCGCGTCTGGTGGCAAAGATTCAACAGCTTTAATTGAATATTTTGCATACAGACTGAAACAAAAGCGGGAAAATTTTTCTGTTACAGCACTGAACATCGCTACAGAAATTGCACCGCCTTTCAGCAAAGAACTTATAGAAGTATTTGCAAAATGGGAGATTCCGTTTAAGACTTTGACAATTTCGGTTTTAGACAGGCTGAAACCCGGCAGGACAATGAACTGCTGGTGGTGCTCAACGCAGCGGCGTACAGAATTGAACAACTATGCCATTGCAAACGGCTTTAACAAGATAGCGCTCGGGCATCATCTTGACGACATTCTTGAAACCCTGCTGATGAATGCGCTGAACAAGGGTCAGCTTTCAACAATGCCACCGCGGCTTGCCTACAACAAGTATCCTGTTACGGTTATACGCCCTCTTTGCATGGCGCCGGTTACAATGATTCAGGAACATGCGGCACAGCAGGGCTACATTGCCTCGACGTGTACATGCTCCTATCAGGACAATTCAGGGCGGAAAGAAGCACGGAAAAGGCTTGAGGCATTAACAAACGGCAATATTGCCGAAAAACAGAGACTTTTTAACGCGCTTCGGAACGTGCGCATGGAATATTTAACATATCCTTATACTGACAAAGGAGCTGATTGATGATTACAGTACCAGTTTTATCAACAACAGAGGCAATAAACCATGCTCTTGATGTTATGACAAATGACATGAAAGGCTCTTTTGTAATCAAGCTGTTCAGTTCCCCAGAAGAAATTGATTCGTTTATAAGAAACAACAACTGCGAGCTTGTTATACTTGACTTTACTTCTACTGACTTGCGCTGCGAGGATCTTTACAACAGACTGAAAACAGACACCACTTTAAAGTATTTAAACATTCTCGTAATTGTTGCAGACGAAGGGGAACGCATGGCTCTAGAAATGGAACTCTGCCCCAACCTGCTTTTATGCGTCAACGAGCGTGAATTTTTGCGCAACTGCACAAGATATTTCAAGATTTTCAGCCAGAATGTTCAGTTTTTATACAACAAGCTTCTGCAATATCATCTGGGCATAAACGGTGCGGGCACTTTTGTCTGCGACAACGATTCAGCCGACATTGTAATTTATGCCGACATGCTTGTGACCTATCTTACAAATACAAGCCGGATTGACATGGACGGCAAATTCCTTTTGCAGACGTCTCTAATGGAAATGCTTCTCAACGCGCTTGAGCATGGCAACTGCGGAATAACTTATGACGAAAAATCGCGCTGGCTTGAGTCCGGCCACGACATTCTGGAGCTTATTGCAAACAGAAACCGCCAGCCGGAGATAAATTCCAAAAAAATTACGATTGACTACAATGCCTGCGAAAAAGAGACCAGTTTCTGCATAAAAGACGAAGGAATCGGATTTGACTGGCGCGCAATGCTTGAAAAAGATATTCAGCCTGATCTGCATGGCATGGGCATTAAGATGACCGAGCGCATGGTAAAGCGTCTTGCCTATAACGAGAAAGGCAACGAAGTTTATTTTACAATCGGAAATTCGCCAAATGCCCCGGAATTTACTGAAAAAGACCTGAAAATTGATAACTTTAAACAGGGCGAGACACTCAATATTGAAGGCAGTTCGCCAGAAAAGCTTGCCTTCTTAATTGACGGCGCAATAACGGGCACGTTTCCGAACAGCAAGAAAATCGAATATCTGCCCGGAAACATTTTTATTCCGCTTTTTAAGCGCGAATCTGAAGGCGCAAGTTTTACGGTTACAAAAGATGCAAAGCTTCTTGTAATTGAAAGAGCGCTTGTAGACAATTTCTTTGCAAAAGAAACGCCTTTTAAGACACTTTTTGAGACTTGCCTCAAAGTAGTCTATTAGTGCTATTTTTGGGTCTGGTCAATATTGTCCTTTATAAAAGACATTTTGAATTCTTTAAGCTCCTCTGTTATAGAAACCTTATAAATGTGCGGATTCAAAATTCGCTTATAAGACGCATCAAGATATTCAAGCTGACTTGACGCCACCGCCCTAGCCTTTTTAATCGCCGCCTCTGGCGTGTTTTTGTCTATACGCTCTCCGCCCTTCATCTGAAGAGTGAGCATCTCTCTAACCGAAGCAGGCTTAAACGAAAACTGTCTGAAATCGCCCGACGGATGATAGAAGCGCGATTCTTTGCCAGCCTCAACGGTCTCGCCTTCAAGAGCAATAATGTCACAGCAAGCCATGCCCTTTTCGTCAAAAAGCCGCCACACGTTTTTTATGCCCGGATTTGTAGTTTTCTTTATGTTGTCAGAAATCTTCATTGTGGCGGTCATTTCACCGGCGGCGTTCTGCCGCGCTGCAAGCTTGTAAACGCCGGTAAACGAAGCTTCGCTTCCGCCTGTTACCATGTGCGTGCCAACACCCCAACTGTCTACAGGCGCATTCTGCTTTACAAGCGCTCCGATTATCTCTTCTGTAAGTTCATTTGAAACGGTAATAAAGGCTTTTTCAAGCCCCGCCTCGTCCAGCCGCTTCCGTACTTCCTTTGAAAGATAATGAATGTCGCCCGAATCAAGGCGCACACCGAAATTGCAGCCCTTCTCTTTAAGCTCTCTGCCGGCAATTATTGCGTTATTTATTCCAGAATTGAGCGTGTCATAAGTGTCAATGAGAAAAACCGACTTTTCGGGGTAAATCTCCGCATAAGCGCGGAAAGCCTCAAGCTCTGAATCAAAAGACATGACCCAAGAATGTGCCATTGTGCCTGCAACCGGAATACCGTAGATTCTGCCCGCAAGCACGTTGCTTGTAGATGACGCACCGCCTATATAAGCTGCCCTTGAAGCGCTCAACGCACCGTCTACGCCCTGTGCCCGCCTAAGCCCGAATTCCATTATTGAGCCTTTTTTAGACGCAAGCCACACGCGCGCCGCCTTTGTAGCTATAAGGCTTTGAAAATTGAGCTGGTTAAGCACAATTCCCTCAATGATTTGGGCTTCTACAATATTGCCATGCACGCGCAAGACCGGCTCTTCCGGAAAAATAACCGAACCTTCCTGCATGGTGTAGATGTCGCCCGAAAATTTAAAGTCTTTTAAGTATTCTAGAAATGCGCCGTCAAAGATGTTCTGCTTTTTAAGGTAGTCTATGTCTTCTGCCGAAAAGCTGAAGTTTGTAAGCGTTTCCAGCAGATTGTCCAGTCCTGCAAATATTGAAAAACCGCCGCCGAAAGGCTGACGGCGAAAAAACATGTCGAAGACAGCAGCTGTGTCTTTGTTCTGTTTCCAGAAGCCTTGAGCCATGGTGAGTTCGTAATAGTCTGTGAAAAGTGCGCTGAGGGGCAAGTTGTTCATGTGGTGAATATAGCATAAAAGCTTTAGATTAGCAAACCGGGTTCATGTACATATGCTTTCGGTTGCGAAGCACGGTTCAAAACCGCGCAATAATGCGCTACATGTTGTTTGTTGCATGGAAACTATATACTTGTCGCTTCGCGACGCAACAAACAAAATGTTTTTGAACCGCACTCCGCGCCCTCAGCCTTTGTGCATCAGCCCAAAACAAGCACCCATTGTGCATAAGTTACAAGATTACGCGAAGCGGAATCTTGCAGGGTTTGCCGATTGAGCTTAGTTTGTAGATAAAGCCCAATCGCAAACCCGGCAATCTTTGAAAAGCTCTTATTCGACTTTCCATTGACTCCAGCTAAAATCATCAGCTTTTAAGACCACATAATAACTGTAATTTTTTTTTACTTTTTCCCAATCTACGTTTTGCAAAATTTTTATTTCTTTTTCTCTGCGTTCATATAGAAGATCTGTCTCTTCTTTTGTTAAACAGGGCAGCGAAGAAAAAAACTCTTCAATTTCTTTAAAGTTGTTCAAAAGAAAATTTAAATCCATTGTGTCAATATATTCTTGATATTTTTCATTATCATATCCAGCACTAATATTTGAATATAAATATCTTTCTATGTTTGTATCATACACTAGCATTCTCGGTGCTGTATAATCGCCAATGCGCACACTAAAACCTATAATAGAATTGTCATCAAGGATTCTAACACCACTAAGAATAACCTTAGTTTCATCTTTCATAAGAATGTACATTCTATATTGCGGACTATCTGTCGTTTTAATCATTTTCACAATTTCTTTCACATTAGGATGTGCTAGAACAGCTTCTCGTATCCATTCCTCTGAATGATTATCTCTATAAATTGCTCTACAAATCTCTGCTGCACCTTTTGCAAAAGCCGCATTGCATATAAACATGAACAGCATAAAAAGCAAAAAACGGTTTATTTTTCCTGACATTAGGATCTCCTTCTTCCGGCTACTCCCCGTAGGTGGTAAGAGTTGAACCGTTTTGGTTTTTGGTTACTTCGATGCGGCGGTGAATGCGGTTTTTAAGTTCGCCGACATGGGAGATTATGCCAATCATGCGGTTTTCGCGGATTTCGTCCAAGACAGTCAAGGCTTTTTCGAGCGTAACGTCGTCTAGCGAGCCGAAGCCTTCGTCTATAAAGAGCGAATCAAGCTGAACGCCGCCGCTACGGCTCTGCACAACGTCGGTAAGGGCAAGCGCGAGGCTTATCGAAACAAAGAAGGTTTCACCGCCAGAAAGCGTGTCGCAGGGGCGTTTTTTGCCGGTGTTTGCGTCAAAGATTTCAAGATCAAGACCGGCATAACGCTGGTGGCCGCTTGCCCTGTCAGTCTTTAAATGAAGTGAATAACGCCCGTCAGAGATTCTTGAAAGGCGGCGGCTTGCGTGTACGGCAATTTCTTCAAGATAAACGCCCAGAATCCAAGATTCAAAGCTGATTTTCTTGGCGTTGTCACCGGCAAGGTCTTTTGAAAGCGCAACGTACTCACGGCTTTTTTCTTCGAGGTTCTGCCGCTCCTTATTAAGCTCCTGCCAGCGTCTTAGATTTTCCTTAACTTCGTGCTTTTTAAGCACAACTTCGTTAAGCTCTTTTGTTTTCTGCTGATATTCACCGGCAGCATTCTGCGACTGCTCTTCAAGCGCGGCAATATCAGGTCTAGACAAGCCCTCTATTTCAGAACCAAGCTTTTCTATCATGCCGGCAAGCTGCTCTTTCCGCACCTTCCATTCGTCCGACTGTTTTTCAAATGAAATGCGCTCCTCTTCCGGCAGAAACGAAGTTTTCAGTGTTTCAATTGAATCAAAGCCATGCGCTGAAAGCTCTTTCTGCAAACTGCTTTCTGAATCAGCAAGCTCTTTTTTCAGCCCTTCAGTCTGGTCAGAGATAAGCTCTTTTGTGGCGGAATATTCGTTTATAAGCTTTGCAACAGCTCCGCACTGTTCTTCGTAGGCGGCAGTTTCATTTTGCAGATTATTAAGCTCAAACTTAAAGTTTTCGATTGCTGTGGCGGCAGTTTCGCCGGATTTCAGTCTGTCTTTTGTAAGAAGATCAAAGTTGCCCTTAAGATTCTCAAACTTTGTGTTTAGCGCGGTATAATTCTGCAAGATTGTGTTCAGCTCGTTCTGAATCAAGTCGCGGTCTTTTATAAGATTGTCCTGTCTGCGGCGGTTGTCGTTGAGCTTGTTGCTGTTCTGCCGGTTTTTCTCGCGCTTTGAGGTTGCCTCGTTCTTGTTTTTGATTGCAAGGCTTAGCACTTCTGCGGCATCAAAGCAAGGCTTCTCGGCGCTCTCAAATCTTTTTAGAATATCCTCGTAGCGGCTTTTTACACCCGAATAAATGCCGAATGTTTCTCTTTCAACAGATTCGGCTTCAGGCAGATTTGCCTTTTTCTGGTTCAGACGCTCCTCAATAGAAAAATCTCCGCTTAAAAAATCCGCAAGTTTCGGGTGGTGCACAGAACCACAGACAGGGCAAGGCTCGCCCTCTTTTAAGTCTTTGGCAAGAGAAAAAGCTTTTTCGTTCTGGTTATAGACATTCTGCTCTTTTTCAAGCTCGGCAATCTCAACTTTTAGAAGCTCAAGATTTTTCTTTGCGTTCTCATAGCGCGCACAGCTTGAATCAAGCCCTTCTTTATCAAGCTGCACATTTTTTTCAAGCTTCTGATATTCCTCAAGATATTTCTTCTTGTTCTGCGCGTCATCGCAGGCTTTGTTCGCCTCTTCAAAAGCGCGGTCAAGCTCTTCCTGCGGAAGAATAGCCGCCTCAAGCGCAGCAGCTTCTTTCTTAAGTGAATCAAGAAAAGCGCCAGTTTTCTCAAGCTTTTCGGTCAGGCTGTCTTTGCGCTGTGCTTCTACGGCGCAAGTTTCTCTAAGCTCAACCATGTCTTTTTCTACGGCAACTGCCCTTTCAAGCTCGTGTATCAAAGACGGAAGCTCCGCAAGATGAGCTTTCTTTTCTTCAAAAAGCGGCTTGTCATTCTCAAGCCTGGCTTTTTCGGCTTGGGCTTCGGCAAGGCTTTTTTCAGTTTCTTCAAGACTTACAACCGAAGTTCCGAGACGGTTTTCCAAATCTTTGTAGCTTTCGTACACAGGCTTTACAAGAAAAGCCCTGCGGTTCTGCTCAAGCTTTAAGTCAAGGCTTTCAATAAAGCCTTTTTGAGCAAGAACCGCGGTATTTTCTTCGTTTAACTGCTCCAAATCGTCAAATTTTTGGTTTAGGGCGCGCGCGTTTTCAAGCTGGGCTGCAAGCTGCATCTGCAACTTGTTGATTTCAGCAAGTTCGGCATTGAAGCTTTCTTCTGTTTCAGTAAGCTTTTGAATCTGCTCTTCTGCGTGCTCAAAATCAAAAGTTTTTTGCAGGTTCTCAATCTGGGCGGTTATCTGCTTCTGGCTTGCAAAAAATTCATCAGCCTTTGTTTTGGCAAATTCAGTTATAAGCCTGTAATCGTCAATCGGGAAAAGCTTTGCAAGCGCGTTCTTTCTTTCGTTTGAAGAAAGACGCAAGAATTCGGCAAAGTCACCCTGCGGCAAAAGAACAATTTTGGAGAATTCCTTTATCGAAAGCCCAATCAGGCTGCTTATTGCGGCATCAGCTTCCTGCGTCTTGTTGAAAAGCACATTCCATGTGCCGGCAGCGCCGTTCCATTTATAAAGAACAACTTCAGCCGGTTTTTCAGATTCTCTGCCGTTGCGGTCGGTGTACGGCTTAGGCGGGTTACGCTCAATTTTGTAGCGCTCTCCGTTTATCGAAAAATCAAAAATGACTTTGGCTGGCGCGTCTTTTGGCGCAAAATCAGAGCGCAGATTTCTCGCCATTCTTGGGTGCGAACCCGGCAGAGAGCCGTAAAGCGCATAGCAGATAGAATCGAGTATCGTGGTTTTGCCCGCGCCTGTGTCGCCGCAAATGAGGAACATGCTGCCAAGCTCTGAAAAATCTATGACAGTTTCGTCTGTAAAAGGTCCGATATTTTCAAGCACAAGTTTATTCGGCTTCATGATTTTCCTCTTTCATTTTTGCAAAAAGTTCGTCAAAAAGTGCTTTTTCTCCGTCAAAAGCACAGTCCGCGCCGTAAATCTCTTTTATAAAAAGCTCAAACTGGCTGTTTATAGAAAACTCATTATTGGAGATTGTCGCACGCCGGTCTGCCATTTCAGCCGAAGAAAGCTGCTCAAAAGCCTTTTCCTGCTTAAACGAAAGCAGATACGGAAACTTTTTGCGCAAAAGCACGACAGGATTTTCTATAATCGAAGCCTCGGTGCTTTCAATTTCTAAAAAGCAGTCTTTGTACTCATCATATTTATTTGAACTGAAAAACTCGTCGAAAGTGCCTTTTAACGAAACAACCTTGTGGAGCGGCTTAACCGGAAGCGCGGTAACTTTCGGCTCTGCGCCCTTTTCAAGCTCAACACGCAGAAACACTTTGTCCGCGCCTGTTCCGTCAATTCCGCCTGCTTCGCCAAAAGAATAGGCTAAAGGCGAGCCTGAATAAAACGCGTGTTTTGCAGCTTTTTGGTAACGGTGAAGATGCCCCAGCGCCGTATAAGCAAATCCGTCAAAAAGCGAGCCGTCAACCTGTTCCGCTGTGCCCCAAATTATGCGCTCCGAATCGCTTTCAAGTGAACCGGCTGCAAAAAGGTGCGCCACAAGCACGTTTACGGCATCTTCGTTTTTAGCGAGGTTTATTCTTTTTATAGCTTCTTCTGCCAAAGCAGACTGGCTCATAAGAAAGGCTGTTTCCTGTTTTTCGCCGCTGCTATCCGGCGTGGTGCTTTCGGCACTTGCGCCTGCAATTACAGAAAGGCTTGCCGGCTGCAGAAACGGCATAAGATAAAACGCAGCGTCCTTAACAATTACAGGCTCGTCAATCCGAGACAAATCTGTTCTTATGTGAATGCGCTGCTGCTCAAGTATTTTTTGCGCATAAGACAGCCTGACAGCAGAATCATGGTTGCCGGGAATAATCAGAATATAAAGCTCTGCAAAAGTCCTTTGGATTTCGGCAAGAAAATCAGAAAAGACCTGAACAGCTTCTGCCGGCGGCAGCGAGCGGTCGTAGACGTCTCCGGCTATAACAAGAGCATCATAAGGCGCGCCTGCGTCCTGCTCTGTTTTTAGCTCTTCAAAAAGCTGCCGCAAAACGTGTTTCTGGTCTTCCAAAAGCGGATATTCGTAAAAGAATTTACCAAGATGTAAATCGCCTGTCTGCAAAAATTTCATGCTTTAACTTTACGTTACTTTTGCAAAACTGTATATAGAACATTGGTAAATTCTAAAAATTGTTATAGAATATGGTAGGCGAACAGCTCACACTGAGGCGCGCGGGGAAATGATGAAAAGAAAGATAATTATTGTATTTTTACTTACAAATATAGGTTTAATATTTTCACAAAATCAAAATGAAAAAATTGTATTTAAGAATGAACTCGCGCAAATAATTCAAACAAATGATTCTATAAAAATTTCTAATAATTTTTTTGATGATATATCTCGTCGTTTTATAAAAAAAGAAATAGAATTAAATATTAAAAATATAAAACAAGATGAAAATAAGTATCAGTATTTTGATATTTCTGGTGACAAATTATATCTTCTACGAAGTAATAATATTTGTTGGACTTATTCAGAAAATGCTAAAAATCCATTTTCTATTATACAGATAACTAGAGTATCTAATTTTGAAAATGTTCTGGAAAAATATAAAAAAAATAATTCTGTAAGAGAATGGGAATATGAATATATTACAAATTTTAGAATAAAAGAAATAAAATCATCTTCATATTATGTAGAGAATAATACAACTGAATATAAAAGTTCATATCTTCAATATTTGAAAAAAGAAGATTATGAAAATTTTTATTTGTATATCAAGGCTCCATGGGTACCTGGAAAAGAAAAAAAATCATCAGGTATAGGAGAATATCTAGAAATAACATTTAATGAACCTTCTGATAATCTTGTAGTTTTGAATGGATATGTAGATTTAGAAAAACGGCATTTATATAAATATAATAATCGTGTAAAAACAGCAGTAATAACATCACTGGATAAAGCGCATCCTTTTGAATTTGAATATACTTTTGAAGATTATGTTCATTTTTCAGAAATACAATTACCGGAAAAAGTTGGTAAAGTTCGATTTACAATAAAAGAAGTTTATAAAGGTGAAAAATGGGATGATACTTGTATACAAGCGGTAATTACTAATAAAACTGAATAGAAATAGCAGCACATAACGTATAGTTTTCAAAACCGATAAAGACAATGTAATTATCTGGGGATTTTCAAGGGGCAGATTTTTTAACGTTAAAAAATCTGCCTTGAACGGTGCTGAGGAAAAAAGGGGTTTGGGGAAAGAAACCGCCGCTTCCGAAGTAGAGCGGTTGCTGTCCCCAAGTTTTTAATTTCTGTAAATTTTGTAAAATCTGTAAGAAAATTCGCAAATTGGTACAGGAATTTGCATTCTGAATCAATATATTATAATATGAAACAGAACAACAAATTCTTAAGCGAAGAAGAATATCTTGCACAGATGAAACAGGGTGCGCTGCTTAATCCGCGCATAGATTCGACTTTTAAGGCACTATTCACACAGCCGACAGCGGAATCGCGGAACGCACTGCACTCGTTTTTGGAAGCTGCCACAGAGCGGAAGATTAAGTCAGTAGAGCTAACAGCGAATGAAGCACCCATAGCTTTTGAAAAGCAGCGCGGTGTGAGCTATGATATTCTGTGCATTTTTGACGACGGACAGCCTGCAAATCTTGAAATGATGGCGTTTAATCAATTTTATGATTATGGAAAAAGAGCCGAATATCAGGTTGCAAGGCTAGAAACGACTTATCTCAAGAAAGGCGATACTTGGGAAAAAGCTCCGAAAGTTTATCAGATTACGGTGTTAGATTTTGTGTTTGACAAAAGCACAAATGATGCGGTCAGCCGCTATGCGATGCGCACGACTGACAATCGAGAGCTTTCTGATACGCTCAATATCATTTTTATTGAGCTACCCAAAGTCACCAAGCTTGAGAAAAGCATTGAGAAGAACACAGCTTTAGAGAACTGGGCGATTTTCTTGAAAGAAGCTGATAATCCTAAGAAAACAAAGGTCATTGAGAAACTAACTGAAACGGAGGCAGGACTTATGAACGCAAAACAGTCACTTTCTTCGATAAGTGCAAACCAAGACTTATGGGTTGAGCAGTTCAGACAAGAAATGTTTGAACGCGACTACCGTTCAGGCTTAAGCGCTGCCAAATCTGAAGGTATCGCCATCGGAGAAACAAGGGGTGAAGAACGCGCTAAACTTGAAGCAGCTCGGAAACTTATAGAAAAGCATCTGCTCTCATTTGAAGATATATCTGATTGTACTGGACTTCCGATAGAAATAGTACAGCAGCTTGCCGAAGAAAAGGTTTGTGACAAAACCGAATCAAAAAATAAGTTCTATCAGTAAATCCTGTGGGTTTCCTAGTGCAGCAACTTGGCCGTTTCGCTCTTTTCGCGGTAGCCAAATCTACGTACAAAGTTCAATCAGCGAAAAGCGTCGCTTTTGCTTGCGCAAAACCGACAGCTTGTGTACACCGCGCCATCTCGCTCTTGCGCATCAGCCCCAAACCACACCTTGTGCACCCGTTACCAGTTTTCGCGAAGCGGAAACTGGGCGTTTTGCTCTTTTCGCGGTAGCCTAATCTACGCATAAAACCCAATCAGCGAAAAGCGCCGCTTTTGCTTGCGCAAAACCGACAGCTTGTGTACACCGCGCCCTATCGCTCTTGCGCATCAGCCCCAAAAGCAGTCTTTGTGCATCAGCTCCAAAATGCATCCTTGTGCACCCGTTACCAGTTTTCGCGAAGCAAAACTTGGCCGTTTCGCTCTTTTCGCGGTAGCCTAATCTACGCATAAAGCCCAATCAGCGAAAAGCGCCGCTTTTGCTTGCGCAAAACCGACAGCTTGTGTACACCGCGCCCTCTCGCTCTTGCGTATCAGCCCCAAAAGCAGTCTTTGCGCATCAGCTCCAAAATGCATCCTTGTGCACCCATTACAAGTTTTGCGAAGCAAAACTTGGCCGTTTCGCGAGATAAATCCCAAACAGAAGATTAATCCCAAGGCGAAACGCCCATTGAATTTTTCAGCAATTACGTTTATTCTTATGACTTATGGAACGAAGTTTTGTTATGCTTAAACCGGGCGTGTTAAACCGCCGCATTTGCGGTGAGGTTATTTCGCGCCTTGAAAAACGCGGGCTCAATCTTGTAGCCCTAAAACTTATGAAAATCTCAAAAGAAAAAGCACAAATTCATTATAGAGAACACGAAGGCAAGTCTTTTTACCCAAGTCTGATTGACTACACAACATCAGCGCCAGTTATCGCCATGGTTTGGGAAGGCGACGAGGCTGTAATGCAGATTAGAAAAACAGCCGGTGCAACAAACATCAAAGACTCGCTTCCGGGCACAATCCGCGGCGACTACTGTCTGCACACACAGCACAACATCATTCATGCTTCTGATTCAGTTGAAGCAGCAGAACGTGAAATAGCATTATTCTTTTCACCTGATGAAATAATTTCTTGGACTGACGAATCAGCCCATTGGTTTTAAGGGGCAAAATTATGGAATCTAAACAAACAAAGAAAGTCGGCGTTATCGGCGCAGGTGCATGGGGCACTGCAATGGCACACGCTCTTGCAAAAGAAAATAATGAAGTTGAAATCTGGGCATTAGAAGAAGACGTTGTTTCTTCTATTAATGAACAACATACAAACGAGCGCTACCTTAAAGGCTTTCCGCTTTCGCCGAATTTGAAGGCAAGCTCTGACATCAATAAAGTTGCTTCGGGCAAAGAATTCCTCATTTTTGCAAGTCCGTCGCTTTATCTTGCATCTACAATCCGAAAAATTGCAGACGTGCCCGAAATCAAGAACGGAACAACTTGCATCGGCGCACTTACAAAAGGCTTTGTACCTTCAAACAACGGTCCGCGCCTTATTCTTGAAGAAATGGAATCGGCTCTGCCTGAATGCTACGCAAAGAACCTTGTGTATATCGCAGGTCCAAGCCACGCAGAAGAAGTTGCAATGGGCAAAATCACAGGTCTTATTGCCGCAAGTGAAAACCCGAAAAACACAATCAGATTCCGCGACCTTTTAAACGGA
This sequence comes from Spirochaetaceae bacterium, assembly GCA_017614995.1. Taxonomy (GTDB): domain Bacteria; phylum Spirochaetota; class Spirochaetia; order Treponematales; family Treponemataceae; genus UBA1240. The sequence goes on along the minus strand of JAGAAX010000052.1, from coordinate 130,608 downwards.
AAGTCTCTGCTTGTTTATTCAAGCTTTGACGTTATCGGCGTTCAGATTTGCGCGGCAGCCAAAAACGTAATTGCAGTTGTTTTCGGCTGTCTTGACGCTGTTGCAGAAAAATCTGACCTGTTCGGCGACAATACAGAGTCGCTGCTTCTTGCCGCTGGCTTGAACGAAATTCAGACTTTAGGCCGCGCAATGGGCGCAACACACGCCGAGACTTTCACTTCAATTTCTGGCGTAGGCGACCTTGACGTTACATGCCGTTCAAAATACGGAAGAAACCGCCGTTTCGGTCAGGAAATCATCACAAAGAACATTCTCAAGAAATTCACTTCAATTGACGACTTAATTTCAAGAATCAGCGAAATCGGCTATCTGCCGGAAGGCGCTGTCGCCTGTAAATATGTGCATGAAATCGTAGAAAAACACAATTTGAAGCTGCCTATTTCAACAGGACTTTACCGTGTGCTTAACAGAGAAATTGAGCCGCAGGATCTGCTGAACGAGCTTTTAGGAGAAAACAGATAAATGCTTGAGAAAATTACAAACACAATTACAGACGTAGTCCGCACAGTCTCGGGCAAATCTACAATTTCAGAAAAGAACATTGACGAATACGTTGAAAAAATTAAGATTGCGCTGCTTGATGCCGACGTAAACCTGCGCGTTGTACGCCGCTTTGTAAACAGCACGATTGAAGAAGCAAAAGGCGAAAAAGTTCTCCGCTCTGTAAACCCGGGTCAGCAGTTTGTAAAGATTGTACACGACAAGATTGTTGCACTTCTCGGCGACGAAAAGCAGGACTTAAAGCTCAAAGGCCCAGATACACAGTCTGTTATTCTTTTTCTCGGACTCCAGGGTGCAGGTAAAACTACAACAGCCGTTAAGCTTGCCGCACGTCTTAAAAAAGAAGGAAGAAAACCGCTTCTTGCAGCATGTGACCTTGTGCGCCCTGCCGCTGTTGAGCAGCTTTCTGTTCTTGGCGAAAAAACCGGAATTGAAGTCTACAAAGAAGATACAAAAGATGCCGTAAAAGTTGCAAAAAACGCACTTGCTTATGCCAAAAAGAATTCGTTTGATACATTGATTGTTGATACTGCCGGCCGTCTCCAGATTGACGACTCTATGATGCAGGAAATTGAATCAATCAAAAAGACGGTTTCGCCAGACGAAGTTCTGCTTGTTGCAGATTCAATGACAGGTCAGAGCGCAGTTGATGTTGCAAAGACTTTTGATGAGCGCCTAAACCTTACCGGTGTTATCTTAACCAAATTCGATTCTGACGCACGCGGCGGTGCTGCCCTTTCATTAAAGTCTGTAACAGGCAAGCCTATTCTCTTTGCCGGTACAGGTGAAAAAATCGAGGACTTTGAGCCTTTCTACCCAGACCGAATTGCAAGCCGCATTTTAGGCATGGGCGACATTGTTTCTCTTGTTGAAAAAGCACAGGAAACAATGGACATGGAACAGGCTGCCAAGCTCGAAAAGAAAATGGCAAGCGAGACTTTCACGCTTGAAGACATGCTTGAACAGATGCAGCAGATGAAAAAGATGGGCTCAATGCAGCAGATTCTCGACATGATGCCGGGTCTTGCCGGTCAGATTGACGAGAGTATGCTTGACAAGGCAGACCTCAAGCACCAGGAAGCGATTATTCAGTCAATGACAAAAAAAGAGCGTGCAAATCACCTTATCATCGGGCCAAGCCGCAGAAAGAGAATCGCAAAAGGTTCGGGCACTTCTGTTGCAGAGGTAAACAGGCTTATCAAGCAGTTTGAAAAAACACGCCTTGCCATGAAAAAAATGACTAAAAACAAGGGAATGCAGCAAAAACTCATGAAGCAGTTCGGCGGAAACTTGCCGGGCGGTTTTCCGGGTTTTTAATGCGCTAAAACAGCCGGAATGATTACAATACTCGAAGAAACTACAAAAAATCCGATTACTCTTATGGGAGCGCGCGCCGGTGTCTGCTGGGGCGCGGACACCGCCGACAACGAGAAGAACTATAACCGCGGCTTAGACTGCATCAAGTCCGGTCATGGCCGCGTAATGGAATATGTAAATGTCGAGATGATAATCGACGGCTACTCTGCCCGCGTAATCCGCGAATGGTACACGCACATAGGCGGCGCGCCTACAAGGCTTCAGGCTTCTACGCGCTATATCAATTACAAGACTTTCGACATTGTAGTTCCGCCGTCTGTGGCAAAAGCCGGAAAAGAAGCGGAAGCTGCAGTTTCTGAAACTATCGCCAAAATCAAAGACACGCTCAAACTCTTAGAAGAAGCCGGCGTGCCGCGCGAAGATTCTGCAATGCTGCTTCCGCTCGGCATGACGACCAAAATCGTAGACAAGCGCAATCTAAGAAGCTTAGTTGACATGTCTCACCAGAGAATGTGTACACGCGCTTTCTGGGAATACCGCAAACTTTTCGCAGAACTTTCAAAAGCACTTGCCGACTATTCCGACGAATGGAAAACGCTCGTAGACATGCTTTTTATGCCCAAATGCGAACTTTCAGGCTTCTGCACCGAAAAAAAATCCTGCGGCCGTATGCCCAAAAAAGAAGAATAAGCGACAAAACTCTGGCGCATCTAACTTTGTTCCGTTATCACTTGTGCAATCTTGCCCACTGCATTTTATGCAACACTTTTTATTCGCACTTTTCTCTTCGGAAAATAGACATATTTTCTTGCATTGTTTGAAAAATCAGTTGATAATGTTTTTGCATACAGTGAAAACATTTTACATACAGGACGGACAACATGACAAAAGAAAAGGCACTTGCACTTTTAGATGAAGCTTACGAGAAGAATCCCGGTTTATGGAAAGAGCACAGCATTACAGCCGGAAACATAGCATATACAATTGCATCTCACATAAAGGGCGTTGATGCCGAAAAATGCGAGATGTATGCGCTGCTGCATGACATCGGGCGCATCCGCGGAAAGCACAAGATAAGGCACACGCTTGACGGCTACCGCTACTTGTGTGAGCTTGGCGAAGAAGAATGTGCAAGATACTGCATTACGCACGTTTTTCCGGGCAACCGCATTATTGAGCACACAAGCTTTGACATTTCAGGCGCAGACTTGGATTTTCTTCAGTCTTTTGTAATGCAGCACCCGAACACAATCGAGGACAAGATTGTGCAGCTTTCTGACGTTATGGCTTCGCCTTACGGTCCGATGGTTGTAGAGGTACGGCTTATTGAATCTGGTATACGGAATGAATCAAATATTCACGTTTTTGAGTCTTGGCAGGAATATCTTAAAGTGAAGGACGAGATTAACCGCATTCTCGGCAAAAGCGTCTACAAGCTTTTTAAGAACATAATCTGCGAATGGACACGCTAATTTTCTTTTCGCATCAGTTATACTTCAGATGAAGATTAATCTGCGAAAAGTGCCGCTTTTGCCAAGCAAAACCGGCAGCCTTTGCTAAGTTTGCGCAAAATGCTTGACATTTTTTAGTTTTGCCCTTATTCTACCCCCGTCTAAGGGCACAAACTCTTTCGGGGGTGCACTGGTTTCGACGGGTGTGATTCGTGGCCTTGGGCTGCAAGTGAGGCTGCCTGTCCTCTGAACAGACAAAAACTATAATTGCCAATTCTGACAATTCTTACGACTACGCACTTGCTGCATAATCGCGGGCTTCAGACTGCACTGCTCTGAGCGGTCTGAAAGCCCGACGCTAAACAGAGCTTGCTTGAAACGGTGTCTGGTACGCTTCAAGGACATTTACCAGAATACGGAGACGACGCTTGCGGTGCTGCTACCGTTTCCCGACAACCACCTCGCACTGCTAAACTTGTAGACGCTCTTGGTCCGCTCACTCGGACGGGAGTTCAATTCTCCCCATCTCCAAAAAGCAGAAAGCATAACAGTTTTCTGCTTTTTTATTGCGTTTCAAATTCTTTGAAGAAAGCGGCAACGTCAAAACCGTTGATAGTCTGACCGTCTGGGTAAAGCCTTACAAGGTTTCGCCTGCCGTCACGCAAATGCTTTGAGGTTATACCGTAATTGATTGAGCTGTCTGCTTCAAGAAATGCCGCAATATGGTCAGAAACGCGGACAAGCCTGCCGTCAACAGGCGCATACTTTCCTTCGTTGAATTTTTTGTTCAAGTCGTCAAAAGACACATGCCTAATGTCTACATCCGCAAAACGGATGCGGTTTTCAAATTCATCGCTTGTAAAATACAAAAGCTCGTCAGCATAAAAGTCTTCCATCAAAGGCAGAAGCTCATTCTTAACGATTGTATCTTCAATATCTTTGACAATAGACGGAAGCCCTGACGTAGCCTGCTTTACCGGCGAAATAATGTCGCGCGTAACTGCTTCTGGTAAATCGTGGAACAAGGCTGAAAAATAGTTGTTGAAAAGCCGTTCAGGGCACATCTTAGCACCTGAATCTCGGCTGAGAAGCAGCGTAAGCACAGCTACAAAAAACGAATGACCTAAAACGCTTGTCTTTGGCACGCGCGGTGTCTGGTTCCACCGCGTCTGAAAGCGGAGCTTTTCAATTATAAGCAGGAATTCATAAGGGCGCTGCTTTGTAACAAGCATCTGAAGCCCGCGCAAGTCAAGATATTCGCCGATGTCTTCGTTTAATTCTTTTTCAATGCGCTGCAACCTTGAGCGCTCGTTTACAGGGGCAATCATCTCAAATTCGCGCATTGTCGAAAATTTGTGCGCAGCGCGGAAAATGCGCATCTCTAAAGACGCTTCTTTGCCAGAAGCTTTTTCACTTGAAGAAGACTCGTCTATATAAGCCTGAAACTTCTTTATAAGCCATTCGTCTGTAATAAGACCTTTGTACTGCTCCAAGACCCACTTGTTCAGCTTTGCATACTCTTCCGGGTACTGCTTACGTATCATGCGCTGCACCGGCGACTTTATGTCGCACAAAGCAATTTTCCGCAAAAGCTCAAAAAAAGAAGCGTAGATAAGCCATTCCCAGTCAACCTTGTTTCCGCGCTGCTCTTCAAATTTGCCGATGATGTAAACCAAGACCATCTTTTCGGCGGATTTATCCATCTCGATTAAATCAAATGGACGGACTAAATCGTTCCATCTTTCAATTGAAAAACCTTCAAAGATTTTAAGCGCGAGTGCTTTATTGACCATTTCAGTGTCCTTGCAACAAAAGTTGCCTAATACTATGACAAATTGGAGATTTATTCAATCTAAAGCTAATGCGGGCACAAAAAAAGCAGGCTGATTCAACCTGCTTTTATATTGCCAAGCTTTTTACGCTTTCTGTTTTTCTTTCTTGATGTCGGCTTCCATCTTGTCTTTCCAGACCTGTGCCTTTTTCTTGACTTCTTCTGCTTCGTTTGCATCGCCAAGAATTATCAGCAGTCTTCTGTAAGCAAGCAGATACTGAATACCGCTTCGCATATCGTCTGCGCGGCGTGTAGAAAGCTCATAACGGTCGCGGTAACCTTCGGCTGACTTCAAAAGGCGTGTCTTAAGCATACGCATATAATAGACTGAAACATCGTGATTCTCTGCTCGTCCGTCAAAATAGTCTTTTGAAGCTTCTGTCATATCAAGCATGTTTTTGGCAACAGTAATAAAGCGGCCCTGAAGCTCAACAAATGACCATTTCCATTTTGTGTTGTCGCCGTAAGCGTCCATTATAAGTTCAATTGCAAGACCAAGCTTGCGAGAAAGATAATATCTCTTATCAATAGGAATTCCTTCGAGTTTTGCCCAGCGGTCTTTCAAATCATCAGCTGTGGTATCAATTATATTTGATACAAGCTCTTCAAGATAGATTATTGCCTTATAAATTGTCTTGCGGCCTTCGTTGAGGTTTTCTTCATTTTTAACCCCAAGCATTTCTACGGAGAGATTGTTAATCGTAATATAAAGCGTAACTGCATAAAGCATTAAATCTGCAAGCTGAAGTGTTTTTGCAGCTTCGTCTGTTTTATCTTTTTGAAGTTCGGCTTTTATCTCTTTTTCTTTTGCAAAAACGCCCTTGATAAGCTCTTTGTATTTTGCACTTTCCTGTGTAAAAGCTTCCCTGCTCTCGGCGGTAATCTTTGCCATAACTACAATTATCCTCCATATTTGGAAAGTAAAACTCTTGCATGCTCCAAAGACGCAGCACTTGCACTGTCACCGGCAAGCATCCGCGCAATTTCAGTTATTCTGTCCTGACCTGTTATTACGCGGACTGATGTTGTCGTCTTTTCATGATTTACAGATTTTTCTATCTTTATATGAGTATCGGCACAAACTGCAATATTCGCTAGATGTGAAATGCACAATATCTGATGTTTTGCGGCAAGTTTTTTGATATGGTCGCCGATAGCAACAGCAACCTCGCCGCCTATGCCTGTATCAATCTCGTCAAATATTAAAGTCGGTGTAGTATCAGTATCAGCCAGAATCGTTTTAAAAGCAAGCATTACACGCGAAAGTTCACCGCCTGAAGCAATTTTTGCCAGCGGACGGAGCGGAGAACCCGGATTTGCGCTTATCATAAACTCGATGTTGTCAACGCCATAAGGGCCGCAGCGCTGAACACCGCCGGTCTGCGGCTTAATCGAAAGCCCTGCATCAAACACTGTGCCTTTCATGCCCAAGTTTGCAAGCACAGCCTGAATTTTTTCAGCCATTTCTTTAGCCGCACCGTTGCGCTTTTCAGAAAGGCTTTTTGCTTCTATAGAAACTTTCTTTGCAATTTCGTTTACTTCTGCCTCTAAAGCCGAGCGGTTGCCCTCAAAAGAAGAAAGCTGCTCAAGCTGGGCTTCTGCCTGTGCCTTGTAGTCAAGCAAATCAGCGATTGTGCCGTCATTTTTGGGCACATACTTCTTCTTAAGCTTATAAATAAGCGCAAGCCTGTCCTGCACCTGTTCAAGCCGCGAAGGATCAAAGACAAGCGAATTTTTGTAAGTCTTTATTTCTTCTGCAATGTCGTCAATTTCGTAATAAGCTGTTTCAAGGCGGCCGGAAAGACTTGAAAGAGATGAGTCAATCGACGAGACCTTTTCCATAACAGGGCGGCTGCGCTTTAAAAGCGATACTGCACCGCCTTCGCTGTTGAAAAGCTGCGAAAGCTGGTCTATTTCATCAAAAAGCTTTTCGTACTGGGTCAGCCTCGCCTCTTCTGCCGAAAGTTCATCTTCTTCCTGCGGCTTTAGATTGGCGTTTTCAATTTCGTCAACTGCAAACTTCAAAAGCTCAATTTTCTGGTTACGTTCCGCGTCAGAAGTGTTCATTTCGGCTAAGATTTTGCGCTTTTCTACAAGCTGGTTATAAAGCTCTGTAAAAGCCTCAACCTGCGGAACGATTCCGGCATAAGCATCAAGAAATTTTCTGTGTTCAGAGACGCGCATCAAAGACTGGTGCTCGTGCTGTCCATGAATATCAACAAGGAAGCCTGTAAAATCAGCAAGCTCATTCTTTGTAACTGGTGTGTCCTGAATCCAGGCGGCTGTTTTGCCTGAATCTTTGATCGTGCGGCGAAGAAGAATGCGGCTGTTCTCAGTCTCTATATTGCGCTCCGCAAGCCATACAAGCGCTTCTTTTTGTTTGTCTGAAATAAGAATTGTGCCACTTACACGCGCTTCCTGTGCACCGTCGCGTATTTGAGAGACTTCAGCCTTGCCGCCAAGCAGAAACGAGAGCGCACCAATCAGAATTGATTTTCCCGCACCTGTTTCGCCGGTGAGAACGTTAAAGCCTTTTGTAAATTCAAGCTGAACAGAATCTATAATTGCAAAATCTTTTATTGTTAAATCTTCAAGCACTGGGTCCTCCAGACCAATGGAGCTTTGATCGTAAAGCCGAATAAAAAACAGAAGAGCCGCAGTCTGCAAGCAGAACTTTTTCCTTTGCCTTCTGCAAGAAAACAATATCACCTGTTTCAAGATGTTCCAAGACCTGACCGTCTGCCGTTATTGAAACGCCCGTATCTCTTGAAGGAAGAACATCAACACAGAGCACGCCGCTAGAAGGCAGCACAATCGGGCGGTTAGAAAGCGAGAACGGACAAATCGGGCTAAGCACAAAGGCGTCAAGCTCCGGGTCTACAATCGGGCCACCGGCAGCGGCAGAATATGCGGTTGAGCCTGTCGCGGTTGCCACAATAATTCCGTCTGACTGAAACTTGCCGAAAGAATTGCCGTTAAACGTAATGCCGAGCGAAACAATTTTTGCGGCTCTGTCAGCCGAGACAACAACATCGTTAAGCGCGTAAGACTCAAAGATTGTGCTTTTGCCGCGCAGAGCCGTTACGCTAATCATGCTCCGCTCCGTCAGCGGCAGTTTTTTCCGCAAAAAGAGCGAGAGCCGCTCCTGCCAGCTTTCTTTTTGAATTCCGGCGATAAAACCGAATTCGCCCAAGTTTATCGGAAAAATCGGAATCTTCTGCTCAAGACAGCCGCGCGCCGCAAAAAGAACAGTACCGTCTCCGCCCAAAGTTACTGCAAGTTTATAGCCGTCAAAACTGCTCTTGCTGCATGGCCCTGAAAATTCAAGAAAATCGACAGCCCAAGATTCCTGTTCCAAAAATCTTTTTACGTCATTTGCTATAAGCTGAGCTTCTTCTTTATATGTGTTGATTACAATTACGGCGCGTTTTTTTCTCATTATGCCGCCTTACGGCAAAGTTGCCAGAACCTTTGCAATTTTACCAGCCTGCGAGTTTCCAAGTCTCGGGTAAAGCGGAAACAAAATGCAGCGCAAGGCAAGCGAGCGTGCTACAGGACAATCTGCCGCAAGCTCCTCATATTTTGAAACAACTGAAAATTCAAAAGCATCGGCAACATCAATTTCTTTGCGCGACGCATACTGCTTTACGTCTTTTGCTCCGTTTTTAAGCAGAACCGGGAACGAATAAACCGCTGTTACGGCGTTTACGCATTGGCAGATAAACGACTTGTGCCGCCCCTGCATCAAAGAACGGGCGTAAACTTCCTTCATTTCGCTGCGAAGCTGCTCGTTCCGCGCTCTTTCTTTAAGCTGAACCCATGCAAGCGCAGAATTTATGTCAGGAAGCAAATCTATAAAAGGTGCATCTTCTATCTGCTTTTTAAGAACAATCCATTCGCGGCGGTTTGGCGCCATAAGAACAGCACCGCCGCCTGCTGTAAGAATGTCTTTTTCTTCCAAGCCCAAAACCGTATAAACACCGTAAGTGCCGGCATATTTTTTTTCAGGCTCTTTACCCTCTTCTGCCGGCATCTCAACATAAGCACCGGCGCTTTGAGAAATATCTTCTATAAATTGAATGCCCAAGGCGGCTATTTTTTCAAAGTCTGGTAAATTACCGAGCGGCTCATGAAGAATAAGCAGACGGCCGCCGGCTTTCATGCCATTTTCTACAGCTTCAGCCGAAACAAGCGCCGTCTCTTCAACAACATCGAGGATGATATATTTGTAGCCGAGTTCTTCAATTACAGGAATCTGCCATGAAGGCGCAAGTGCAGAAATCATAATTGCACTGCCTTCAGGCAGACCAAGACATTTTATCGCATATTTCAGCGCGATGGCAGGGCTTCTTACGGCAACGCAGCCATCAACACCAAAAGTTTCTTTTACACATTGAATAAGCCGTGCATTTATTTCGCCAGGTCCGATTTTTTCAGAAACCATACACGAGAGCACCGCATCCATTTCTTTTCTGCGGATAGTAGAACTAAAAACCGGAACCTTCATATTACTGTATGCCGACCAGCTTCTTTAATTCGCTAGAATTGAAAACACGACGGATATCCAAAATGATGAGATAGCCGTTTTCCTGTCTTACAACTCCGTTGATGTATTCTGTGCCGATGCCGGTAAGCATCTGTGGCGGCGGCTTAACCTCATCAGTTTTAATTTGAACAACACGCGCGATTTTATCGATAATAATGCCGATTTTTGTTCCGTCCATATTAATGATAATAAAACCGCCCTCAAATTCGTCCTCATCTTCGGTTCTTTCTCTTGCCTTTAAATGAAAACGCTTATGCAAGTTAATAACAGGAATGATTTCACTACGAAGGTTGAAAATTCCTTCTACATAATAAGGAGCATTCGGAATTGGACGTACTGTCTGAAGTTTTACAATTTCTTTAACGTCCATAATATCAACACCATACAGTTCTTCACCAAGCTCAAATGTTACAAGCTGAAACTGTGATTCGCCGACTGCCATAATTGCCTCCACCAGTGCATTCTTTTGAAACAATTCAAGAATAATTTAAGAATACAATGAAACCTCTTTTTTTACAAGCTTTTATGGTAAGAAGTTAATAAAATTATTGAAACAAACCGAATAATTTGCTCTAGGTGAAATTTTTTATTACACATTTATTCATTTGAATGATATAATCAAAATACATTAAAAAACAAAAACAGTTTTGGAGGACCATGCATGGCAGTTAAAAAAAACATTCAACCTCTTATATTGGCTGTTGATGATGATTCTATAATAAGGATTCATGTCAAATCTTCTTTGAAATCTGACTATCAGATAGTGCCGATGGCAACTGTAAAAGAAGCTCTTGCCTTTTTAGACAACAACGATGTCGACTTAATAATTCTTGACATAGATATGCCCGAAATGTCCGGCTTTGATATGTATGAAAAAATCAAGCAAAAAGGAAAAACAAAAAGCGTTCCTGTTATCTTCTTAACAGGCGTTGAGGACGATGACATAATCGATAAAGTAAAGGCGTTAAACGAAGACTATATCTTAAAGCCAATTTCAACAGAAGCTCTTTTAACACACGTTAAAGAACAGCTTAAGAAAAAATAGCGGCAGAAATTAAAAATGGGCTGATTAATCATAAGCATTAATCAGCTCTTTTTTTAGCTTGACAGCAATATAACTGCAATGTAAGATTATCTTACAAACAGGAGGCGCTTATGTATACTGCCATGACTTCGCTTTCTTCAAAAGGTCAGATTGTTCTGCCGGCAGAATTGCGCAAGAAACTTTCTCTTACAGAAGGCAAGAAATTCTTTATTTTTAGCGAAGGTACAAATATTATGCTTAAACCGATTCAAGAACCTGACGAACAGGAATTTTTCCGAATGCTTGAAAAAGAACAGGCATGGGCAGAAAAAGTCGGTTTAAAAGAATCTGACATCTCACAGGCGATAGAAACTGTAAGAGCAGCCCATAAATGAAAATTGTACTCGATACCAATGTTATTATTTCAGCAATCTTCTTTGGCGGACTTCCAGAACAAATTATAAAATGCCTTTTTGACGGCAAATTTTCAGTTTTTGCCTCTCCACAAATTGTACAAGAGTATCTCGAAACATATACCGCAATCCACAAAAAATATGCTGACAAAGGAAACTCTGCTGTTTTACAAAAAATAATAGAAAAATCTACCATAATCGAGCCGAAGCATAAAATTTCTATTTGCCGGGACAGTGATGACGATAAATTTATATCATGCGCTTTAGAAGGTAAATGCCTTTACATAGTGAGCGGCGACAACGACTTACTCTCGCTTGGCAAGATTGAGAATGTCGAGATTATTACAGTTTCAGATTTCTTAAAGAAAATTTAAAGCGCACAAAAACTCTAAATCTTTAAACAAAAAAAGCCGGCTGACGAATCAACCGGCTTATGCCCGAAGCGAGACTTGAACTCGCACACCCGTTAGAGCTCTAGTACCTGAAACTAGCGTGTCTACCAATTCCACCATCCGGGCATTACTGTAAAATCTTATAAAAAAGCACACGCCTTGTCAAGTGCACATTTTTCAGCCACCAAAAAACAGGGCAAAAAACAGAGTACCTTGCAATTATTTTATGAACTTTATTGTCCAGCCTATTGACTCTTTTATTGATTTTGGATAATATCAAGACATAAGTTTTATCAAGCACTTGCCTGATAAACGGTTTCGGAATGTAGCGCAGCTGGTAGCGCGTCTGGTTTGGGACCAGAATGTCGCAGGTTCAAATCCTGTCATTCCGACTATTAACAGCATTGCTGTTTTCTATTTAAATGCTGCAAAGTCAATAAGCTAGATATGTTAAACAAACATCAGAGGGCTTTGCGGCCCATTGCCTTAAAATTAATAATTATTATTATCGCAATTGTTCTCGCTGCCCTTCTAGTTTCAACAAAAATAATCACCAACATCATCAAAGAGGACGTCCGCGTAACAGCTGAAAACAACAATTATTCGCTGAACCAGCATGCCGCCTCTGAAACAGAGATTTTTCTAAATTCAATTATTACAAACACTTCTTTCATTATAAACGTAATGAACTCAAGAAATTCTGTTCTGGCTGACGAGCAGATTAATTCATTGTTTGACGGCAACAGAATGATTGGTGCAATTTCAGTAAGCGGCTTTGCACAATTATTGAACACGCAGCTCCTCTATCCGCTTGGAATTGACGACAAGGACATTACAACTTATATAAAGGAACAGGGTGAATTTTTCAGCCGCGCAGAAAACGGCGAAACAATTGTACTGAACGCTTCGCCTTATTTTAATGCGAATCTGCTCGCGCTGATTATGCCGCTTGAACTGAATGGTGAGACTTCTGCTGTTCTGGTGATTTTTTCGCCTGAAAGCCTTGCAGAAACTTTCTCCAGTGAGACAAATGAAGCCATGCTTGTTAATACAGCCGGTGACATTTTGATTTCCAGCAATTTGAATTCGTCTGTCGAAAATAAAGCAATCAAAGATACACAGATTTACAGCATTGTATTTGAAAATAAATCGCGCCAGCAGCAGCTTGTCTATAAAGGCAAAGACGGCTCTGAGTACTTTGCCTCTTATTACAAGCTTTTGTCTGACGAAATTGCGGTTGTTACGCAGATTAAGGACAAAATTGTTTTTGAGGCGCTGCAAACCGCGCTCCGCCGCAATTTGTGGCTGGAGCTCACCCTGCTCTTCTCAGCAGTTCTTGTTGTCTGGTTTGTCTCAAAAACGATAAGCGTACCGATTGAAGAGCTTACAGAAGCTGTAAAATGCATCGAGCAGGGGCAGTTTGATGTTTCAATAAAAAAGCGCACACACGACGAGCTTTTGGTGCTTGCAGAAAGCATTGAGCAGATGGGTCAGGGGCTTGCCGAGCGCGGACGCCTGAAAGAGACTTTCGGCCGCTTTATCAACACAGAAATTGCAGAACGTGCCATGCGCGGCGAACTTAAGCTTGGCGGCGAAAACCGCAAAGTGACGATTTTCTTTACAGATATACGCTCTTTTACAGCAAAAGCCGAGAAAATGAAGCCAGAAGCTTTGGTTGCTTTCTTGAACCGCTATTTGGAGCGCATGGTTGAGTGCGTTACACAAACAGGCGGCTGTGTAGACAAATTCATTGGCGACTCAATTATGGCTGTCTGGGGCGCACCTCTTGCCGGTGAATCACCAAAGGCAAATGCACTCGCTGCTGTTACGACAGCCTTGATGATGCGCAATGCGCTCATCAAATTCAACGAAGAAGAAAAAGCCAACAACAGAGAGCCAATTCAGTTTGGCTGCGGCATTTCAAGCGGCGACGTAACGGCAGGACAAATCGGCTCTAAAGAGAGAATGGAATACACTGTTATAGGCGACACTGTAAACCTCGCTTCAAGAATTGAAGCAATCAACAAGCCGCTCTGTACAGATATTCTTATTTCTGAGCAGACATATAAATTTTTGAAAGACGATATAATCGTAGAAGAAATGCCTTCTTTTGCAGTTAAGGGCAAGAGCAAGCCTGTCAGACTCTTTGCGGTTATCGCCTTGAAAAACACAGCAAATACGCCTCTTGAGAATACTCATCAGGCTTCAACTTTAAATGAAGTCCGGTCTGTTTTGGGTTTAGAAGAACCGGATTTGGCAAAAGTGGACATCAATGAAGAAGAAAAGAAATATTCTATTCAAAAACTCTGACAAGATTATCATTCTCGTTTGCTCGCTGGGCATTATTTTCTCTCTTATAGGTTATTTCCATGATGTCTACAAAACAAATCTCCGCGCAGACGAAAAACCTATAGCATGTCTTACCGGCAGAAGTAAATCTGTACAGCGGCGTTTCAGAGACCGCCTTGTCTGGGATATAATCCGCGAAAACACTCCGCTTTATGTCGGAGACTTTGTGCGCACAACAGCTCTTGCCGAGGCAGAAATTACCTTTGATTCAGGCACAATCATCAATATGTCGCACAACAGCTTAATTGAAATTCTTCCTGAATCAGATATTGCTAACTTAAAGATTACTTCTGGTACAGTTTCCATTAAGACACCGAAAAACATCACTTTAAGAGCCGGTCGCGAAACACTTGAAATCAGCAAAGACTCAATCGTGTCTATGAATATTCAGCCGGACTTTTTGCCGCAGACTGACGATGCCATAACGCCGGTAGTTCTTTCAGACGGAACATTGGAAAATCCGGCAGCGGCAGCTAATTCAAACCACCTCATAAGCGTTTCAGTTGAAAAAGGCACTGTCCGCCAGAGCAAAAGCGACGGTTCAATTATAGAACTTAATGCCGGCTCGCAGATTGTAATGGACAGCGAAGGCCACCAGGTAAAATATCCTGCTATTATTATGATAAGTCCGAAACTGTCGCAGAAAATCATCAAAAATGACAATGAGACCGCTACACTGCTCTTCTCATGGAAGACCCTGAACTATGAGCCAGATACATTAACAAAGATTGAGCTTTCCTACGATAAAGACGGAATCTATCCGTATCAGAACCAGACTGTTGATACACAGGAAACAGTTTTTACGCTTCCTAACCGTACTGTTTATTGGAAGGTTTATCCAGTTTCAAAAGATGATGAAATATACAAAGAATCAATATTGGAGGGTTCGGTTTCTGTTTTCTCTATTACGCCAATTAAAAAATTGCAGCCGGTCAATAATGTAGGCTTAACCTACAAAGCCGCCCAGAACGGCATTCATTTTTCATGGACTCAGGACGAGCTTGCAAGAGGCTACGAACTTCAGATAGCAGACAATCAGGACATGCTGAATCCTGTCATCACGTACACAACAGCCAAAACAGAGGCAAGGTTAGAATTAATTGAATCGGGCACATGGTATTGGCAGGTTATTCCAATTTACGACGATTCAATTCAGGCTTCTGTAAGTTTAGGCAGTGCAAATACGTTTAGCGTGCAAAAGCCTGTTTCGCTTACGCCGGTTGTTACATACAAGCCGGAAGACAACTACATTGCATATACCGCAAATGACAGGCAGCCTATTCTCTTTAACTGGGCTTCTTCTAACGGCGCTGTTTCTTACATATTGAAAATTGCAGACAATCCGCGGCTCAAAAACCCGGTTGCAGAAATTTCCTGCAATAAGACTTATTATTCACTTAATACAAGCCAGTACAGCATTACAGAGGGCAAGCACTGGTATTGGGCAATTACATTTATTGACAAAGACGGAAACACAGCACCGTTCACCGAGGTAAAGTCATTCTATCCGCTTGCACACACGCCTTATTTTAAGGCTGTTTCGCCAAACGACAATATTACGCTTACACAAGAAGAATTATCTGCGGCAATATTCGCCATTGAGACAAACATGCCGATTGACAGCCGTTTTGTTGTTTCAACAAATGCAAACTTTGACGACCCGATAATCGACGCAAAAATCAAGACTGAAGCCTTCAAGCTCTCAACAAAGTTAGAGCCTGGCTTCTATTACTGGAAAATAATCAACGGAAGTTACTCGACAAATACGAGAAGTTTTGTGATAAAGTCAGATGACGCTGATTCTGATCAGACAGAATAACAGAACAAATGCGGGTTTGAAATTACTGAACTAATAATAGATTTTTATGTATCCCAAATATTTTGGCTTAGAAAAAACGTCTGGAATCAAGGAAGTTTCTGATTGTGATACAGAAACAGCATAAGCAGCCACAAACCAAGGACCGGTAGTAGTTTGTGTACCATTAAAATCTCCGTCTCCAGTTTCTGGATATTCTGTTGAAGAGAATTGGAACGTTTTATTAGAGAAATACCTCTTTGGAGTAGCAATAGAATTTCCGTCTACTTCAATGCCACTGGTATAAGATGTTTCATTGAACAGTCTTATTACAACATTTTGATTTGTAGATGAAGAAGGAATTATATAGTCTGTACCGTTTAACTTTCTATAAGTAAACCCCTCAAGTTTACTTACTCCTCCTGCACCAGTACTTTCTGCATTAATAGTATTATAATGAGTTATTATATTTGAGGCATTTGTATAAATTTTGTAATAGATACATACACCCTTATAGCCACTACCAAAATTACTATAATTACTTGCTGCTTCAGTATTAAAACTGAAATAATTTTGCGTAGGGTCATCAGCAGCAGGAGAATGATTAGATGAAGGGCTAGAGCCACCACCGCCGCCGCCACTTACACCACAAGAAACACAGAGCACAAGTACAAATAAAGCTAAAATAATGTATACTAAACTTTTTGTGTTATGCATTTCTTCTCCTAGAAAATTAAAAAGGGCTGCCGCATACAGTCTCAGTTTACTGCAATGGCAACCCTTTTATAGTTTTAGTTTGCTTTTCCGTCTATATCAAGTGTAATGATTCTTGATTTAGCCAAAGAAGCCCATTGATCAGAAGGATAGTCTGTTACCAACTTTTTATAAGATTCAACCGCTTTATCAAAATTACCGCGTGTTTCCTCAATTCTACCGATATTGAACAAAACGCGTGGAACAACTGCAAAACCGTCTGATTCAGCTGCTGTTTTTAAGTAAGCAACAGCCTTGTCCAAATCGCCAAGCTCTTCGCTGCAAATGCCGCACTGATAGTTGCAAAGACCGTAAGTATAAGACTTTTTGTCTGTTTCTGCGGCTGCAAGCCATGCTGTGCGGGCTGCTTCGTAGTTTTTGCGGTCAAACTGGATTTCAGCAATAATCATCTGTGCACGGACTTTTACAACAGCCGGGTTGTTTTTGTCTGCTACAGCCTGTGCTCTTGCAAGCAAAGCATCTTCTTTTGCAGAATCTGTTGTTTCTGCAACTTTAAGCTCTGCATATTCTGTTGTTACTGCATCAATTTCAGCCAGCCCTGCTTTTACTGCTTTTTCATTTGAAGAAGAAATAACACCGTAAGCAATAATTGCTATTAATCCAACTACAAATATTCCTAAAAAAACGAATTTAAATTTAACAATAAATAAAGTCAATAAATCACTAAACGTCTGTTTTTCTTTTTCATCTGAACGTTTATTTTCTTCCTGTGACATAAAAAATCTCCTGTTTATTTAATGTGCAATTCCTTAATAAGGCGTGATAAATAAGTCCGCTGAATATCCAGCACTTTTGCCGCTTCGGTCTGATTCCATCTGACTTCAGCAAGTATCTGCGAAATATACTGCTTCTTAAACTGATCTACTGCCGATTTAAGGCTTTTGTCACCTTCTAAAAAAATACCAGAAACGCTCAATATATTCAAGCGCAAATCTTCTTTTTCTATAGTCGGCGGCAACGCAAATGCACAAGCTCTTTCTATGCAAGACTCAAGCTCTACAACATTAAGCGTCCAATATGCACTGCTCAATGCGCTTAAAGCCTCGTCTGTAAAATTTGCAAAGTTTTTGTTATAGCGCTTTGAATAAACCGAAAGGAACATCTCTGAAAGTTTTGGTATATCTGCAACGCGGTTGCGCAAAGCCGGAACATGAACAGGCAGCACAGCAAGCTGATAATACAAATCAGAAGAGAATTTTCCGTCTGAAACCATCTCTTCTAAATTTTCAGCAGTTGAACAGGCTATCCTGCACAAATTCTCAGACGAAGCAGCCGCCGAAAGAAAGCTGTTGAGAATCTCCTGAAATTCCGCGGAAGCTTCGGCGATTTCGTCTATAAAAATCATTCCAGGCTCAACCGCGGTTACCTTTTCAAAGCTACTTTTTGACGCGTCTTTTGCTGTTATGCGAACAAAAGGTCTTGCGCTGTTCTTGCCGAGCAGATAGAGCTGCCTTGCAAGATAAGCCCGTCCTGTTCCCTTCTCGCCTATAAAAAGCACAGGAACATTTGACAAAGCCAGATGCTGCAGCAGCGTTTCTACGCTCCGCATGGCATTTGAGTTGGCAACAACAGGCATTAATTCTGCAGAAAGCAGCTGTTTATCCATAAGACTCCTATAAAAAAAATGCACTGCCCTAAAGCAATGCATCTTTGTAAATCAAACTTATAAAAGTTATTTCTTGTTCTTAATCATATCACCAAGAGTATAAGAGCCTTCGCCCTCATTCTGGTTTGATGAAAGATAGCGTGCCATTTCCTCGCGTTCCTGTGCGCGTTTAATGTCGCGGATTGAGAAAGCAACCTTCTGTTTTTCAGGATAAATATCAACAACAAATACTTTGATTTTGTCGCCGACATTGTACTTCTTAACAGCTTCCTCATAAGGAACTTCGCGGTCTTCTGAAAGGTTAGCCTTGTTAATCAAGCCTTCAATTCCGCCTGGAGCACGTACGAATACACCGAAATCAGTGATTGAAACAACTTCACCTTCGATGATTGAACCATGGTGGTAGTTCTCGCAGAATGCCTTCCATGGGTCGTCTGTAAGCTGTTTTACGCCAACCTTAATGCGGTGCATTTCAGGGTCGATCTCTGTAACAACTACATCAAGCTTCTGACCTACAGTCAGTTCGCTGCCCGGATGCTTAACTTTCTTTGTCCAAGACAAGTCATCAGCATGAAGGAAGCCGTCGATGCCATCTTCAATCTTGATGAAAGCGCCAGAATTTGTAATTTTAGCAACTTCGCCGGAAATTTTTGTTCCAACTGGATATTTGTCAGCGATTTTGTCCCATGGGTTTTCTGTACACTGCTTGAGACCGAGCGAAACGCGGCCAGCCTGAATGTCGTAGCCGAGAATCATGCACTCAACTTCGTCGCCGATTTTTACTACGTCTTCCGGCTTGTTTACCTTCTTAACCCAAGAGAATTCGCTGATATGGGCAAGACCTTCAATGCCTTCTTCAAGTTCAATGAAAGCACCGAATTCTGTAAGCTTTGTTACTTTTCCCTTTACGATATCATCTACATGGTATTTTTCTTCAAAGTGAAGCCATGGATCTTCTGTAAAGTGCTTCAAAGAGAGGTTGATTCTCTTTTCTTCCGGGTCAAGGCGGATAACCTTGAGCTTAATCTTCTGACCTTTCTTAACAAAGTCTTTAGGGCGTGTTACATGACCCCAGCTCATATCGTTGATGTGAAGCAAGCCGTCAAAGCCGCCCAAATCGATGAAAGCACCAAAACTTGTAAAGCTCTTTACTTCGCCTTCAACTGTGCTGCCAATCTTGACATTATTAAAGAACTCGTTGCGGTTAGCCTGCATTGTCTCTTCAAGATACTTTCTGCGGCTTACGACAACATTCAATTTATTATCTGAATACAAACGGTCAATGTAGAACTTGCTCTTAAGACCAACAAGTTTTTCTGGATGATCTACTTTTGATATGTCTGACTGACTTATAGGCAAGAAAGCAGTTGTATCGCCACCGAAGTTTACGCTAAAACCGCCCTTTACTACTTTTTCAATTGTACCTTCAATAGGTGTCTTGTCATTAAATGCCTGACGAACAATCTTTACAGCTGCTTTGCTGTCAGCTTTCTGTTTTGAAACAATAACTTCACCATGACGTCCTTCTTTTGAAACAAGAACGACATTTACTTTATCGCCAATTTTCGGAAGAATTGAAAATTCCGAAATAGGAATTCTTCCCTCTGACTTATAGCCAATATCAACAAAAACCTGATCCGATGTTACCTGGATGACTACGCCTTCTTTTAATTGCCCCTCTTCAAGAGAATCGAGACTCTTAAGATACTCTTCCTGTAATTGTGTCTGAACGTTCTCTTTAGCGTCCTGAGATTCGTTCATTACCACGTCCTTCTCTGCCATGTTAAACCCTTATATTTGAATTTTGCTTAGAATTATCTCACAAACCTGCTCTATCGTCAAGTCTGAAGAATCTATGTAAACGGCATCTGGTGCAATTTTTAATGAACCTTCTGCCTTATTTTTGTCAAGTTCGTCTCTTTTTTTGATTGCAGCCTTAATTTCGTCAAGTGACATGCTGCTTACACCCTGTTTGTAGCGGCGCATAGTCTGTGCTTCAATAGAAGCATCAAGGTAAAATTTGTACTCAGCATTTGGAAAAACGACAGTCGTCATGTCGCGGCCTTCACAGACTATGCTGATTTTTTCTGTAATTTTGCGGATTTTGTCATTTACGATGTGACGCACTTCTACAACAGCAGACACGCGCGAAGCGTTTGCGTCAATTTCATCTGTATGAAGCTTATCCTCAACGTCAACGCCGTTCAATACAAGGCGGCTGTTCACATAGTCAATGTCAAGTGCGGCGGCGTGGGCAATAATGGCTTTTTCGTCGGCAAGATTCACTTTAGAAGCAAGCAGCGAAAGCGTAATTGCCCTATAAAAGCTGCCGGAATTAAGAAATGTGATGTTCAGCCTTTTTGCAATTTCTTTTGCTATTGTGCTTTTTCCGGCACCTGCCGGTCCGTCAATTGCCACTACCATAGTTTCTCCTTTTGTAAAGCGAAGCACCGCCCTGTTTTTGTACGGCTTCTATTGTGCGGGTTCTTTCATGTGTGTGTCTGTACGGCGTTTCTTTGTTTTTGCGGCATAACTCAAGAAGGCTCTTTACTTCACCTCCGGTCAATTCCCTGAATTCGCCGGGCTTCAGCGTTCCGCCGCCGGGCAAATCTGCTGTAATTGAACCGATTCTTACGCGTGCAAGCGACTTTACACGCAAATCAAAAGATTCTATAACACGCCTGATTTCGCGGTTTTTGCCTTCGATAAGCACTATGCGCATTTTATGCGACGAAAGCCCTTCTGCAAATTTGCACTTATAGAAAACGCCGTCTACGCGCACGCCGCGCATAAATTTTTCAGGCAGAAAACGCGGATAAGGCAGACTTGTTTCCACTATGTATTCTTTTTCAAGCTCCGCAGAAGGGTGCGAAACAACAGCGGCAAAATCGCCGTCATTTGTAAAAAGAATAAGCCCAGAAGAATACATGTCGAGCCTGCCGACATTGTAAAGGCGCTCTGAAAAATGCGGCTTGAGCAAATCAACAGCAAGGCTCCGCGCCGGCTCATCAGGGCGCTCATTCTCTTCTGAAAGCGAGCAGACATAGCCTATAGGCTTGTTTAAAAGCACATAACGCTTAGTAGCTTCAACAAAGACCTGTCTGCCGTCAACGCAGATTATGTCATCAGGCGAAACCTTTGTACCAAGCTCCACCACTTTTTCGCCGTTTACGGTAACGCGCCCGTCTGTAATGATTTTCTCGCAGGCGCGGCGGCTTGCCACACCAGAATGTGCAAGCGCAACTTGCAGACGGATTTTTGAGCTGTCCTGATTTGTCTGGTTATCTTGCAAGTTCAAAGCGCTCACTCTCGGTTTCGTCAAGTTTAGGCAGATCTGCTATACTGTTAAGCCTGAAGAATTTAAGAAATTCTTTTGTTGTTCCGTATTGAATCGGTTTGCCGGGTATGTCCTTTTTTCCGACTTCTTTTACAAGCGATCTTTCTATCAAAAGTCTTATCATGTTTTCAGCTGAAACTCCGCGGATTGCTTCGATTTCGCCTTTGGTAATCGGCTGTGAATAAGCGATAATCGACAATGTTTCCATTGCAGAGCGCGAAAGCTTTTTGTCACTTTTTTTGCCGTAGCGCTCTTTAAGAGATTCCCAAAGTTCTGCTTTCGGCGCTACAATCCAGCCGCCTGAAATCTGTACAAGTTCTATGCCTGAATCTTCTGCTGCATATTTTTCATGCAGATTCTCCAGGGCAGCCTCAACAACTTCCGGTCCCAGTCCTGAAATTTTTGACAAAGCATTGTTATCTAACGGTTCTGCCTCAAGAAAAAAAATTGCTTCAAGCAGTGCGGTCTCTTTTTCCAAACGTAACTCCATTTTCACTCTTTTTCAGCAGGTTTAATTTTTATATCGCCAAACATGCGGTTCTGATAAATAACCGCGAGTTTAAATTTTACTGCCTCAAGTATTGCCATAAAAGCACAAACTACGTCAAGCAGACTGCCTTCGCGGACAATCAAATCTGTAAAAAGACATTCGCCCTTGTTTTCAAAAAATTCGTTCATAAGGGTCATTTTTTCATTTATGGTAATATCCTCGCGCATATCGAGAATTTTTTCAGCAGAAAACGAAGAAATCAAATTTGAAAAAACCTTGTACAAGTCCCACGAATCGACTTTTTCCCACAAATCTTCGTCCTCAAACGGAAGAATACGCTGAATCTTCTTACGCTCCAAGCTCCATTCGTTTTCTTCTTCTTTTTGTTCCATCAATTCCGAAATTTTCTTGAATTTCTGGTACTCGATAAGCTTGTCAACAAGTTCCTGACGCGGGTCGTTAAGATCCTCGTCATCAAATGAAACTTCAACAGGCAGAAGCATACGCGACTTTATGTGGAGCAAATCTGCGGCAAGTGAATAAAAGTCTGTAAGATTGTCCAAATCTATTGAGACGGCATAATCAAGATAGTCAAGATACTGTTCGGTTATTTCCGCAATAGGAATATCGTAAATGTTTATTTCGTTTTTCTTTATGAGATAAAGCAGAAGGTCAAGCGGCTCTTCAAACTGACCTACCTTGAATTTTATTACGTTCTGTTCTGTGTTTTCAGATTTTTGCAATGCTTCCATAATTCAACACCTTGGTCAGACAGCGTTGAAAGAATTTTTGAATACGGCTGTCCTGTTATAGGGTCGGCAAAATCAGGCAAAATCTCAAGCAAGGGCACAAGCACAAACTGCCTTTCATTCATCAGCGGATGAGGCACATACAGCGGATTCACTGCGTCCTCTTCCCTGATTATCTGATTACCAAAAAGTTCTATGTCTATATCAAGCGTTCTCGGACCTTTAGGACCAGCACTTTTGCGGTCGCGCCCGAAACAGTTCTCGATTTTCTGAATTTCTTCGAGCAGCCCGCGCGGCGTGCCGTTCCATTCGCCTGCTACAGCCATGTTGTAAAAATCATCTTGATTTTCTACATATCTTGGCTTTGTCTTGTAGACAGACGAACAGCGCAGATTCTGCAAAAGAACGTCCAGCGCGGCACACGCCCTGTCTAAAATCTCTTCGGGCTGCAAAGCCTTGCTGCCATGCCGCATTAACGGCATGTTTGAGCCTAAACCGAGGACGACAAGATTCATGCTCTAGAAAAGCTCCTCTGGCGGAAGCGGTGCTTTTTTGGCAGCAGGTTTTTCTGCGTCTGGCTTTACAGGCACACCGACAGAAACTTTTGCGTCGGCGTCCGGCTTGGCTTTTTTAGGCGCTTCTTTGCTTACAACCTGCCCCGGAAAAAGTTTTGCGCGGAGCTTTGCCTCAAGGTCGTTTCTGAAATCAGCATTATCCTCAAGGAACTGAATTGCATTCTCGCGTCCCTGTCCGATTTTCTCTTCGCCGACGGCAAACCATGCGCCGCGCTTGTCGATAAGCTCGTGCTTTACGGCAGCATCAAGAATACTTGAAACGGCTGAAATGCCTTTGCCGAAGTAAATATCAAGCTCCACTTTTCTAAACGGCGGCGCAACCTTGTTTTTGACAACCTTTACGCGCACTCTGTTGCCCACAGCATCTTCTGCACCCTTTGCGTCAATTGACTCAATTCTGCGCACTTCAAGACGTACTGAAGCATAAAATTTCAAGGCATTTCCACCGGTGGTTGTTTCAGGGTTGCCGAACATAACACCGATTTTCATGCGGATCTGGTTTATAAAAATGACGATACACTTTGACTTGCCGATTATCGCAGTGAGCTTTCTTAAAGCCTGGCTCATAAGCCTTGCCTGAAGGCCCATGTGAGAGTCGCCCATCTCGCCTTCGATTTCAGCCTGCGGAGTAAGCGCGGCAACAGAGTCTACAACGATAATGTCAACAGCTCCTGACCTTACAAGATGCTCTGTAATGTCCAGAGCCTGCTCGCCTGTATCTGGCTGAGAAACCCAAAGATTGTCTATATCAACACCGAGATTTTTTGCATAAACAGGGTCAAGCGCGTGCTCCGCGTCAACAAAAGCCGCGATGCCGCCGTTCTTCTGTGCCTCTGCAATTGCGTGCAAAGCCAGCGTAGTCTTACCAGAAGATTCAGGACCATAAATTTCGATAATACGTCCGCGCGGATAACCGCCGATACCAAGAGCCTCGTCAAGCAGAATAGAGCCAGAAGGAATTACTTCAATTCCGGCTGCGTCTGTTCTTGTACCGAGTTTCATAAGCGAGCCCTGACCGAACTGCTTTTCAATCTGAAGCCTTGCCGCTTCCAGAGCCTTCATTTTTTCCGACTGATCTGCCGGATTGATTGTTTCATTAGCCATTTTTGCCACCTTTCCTCCCACACTATACAATCAGGTGCAAATTAGTTTTTTTTGTAACTTTTTGGGAAAAAAACTGAAAAAAAATCTGCATTTTTTTTGCATTTTTCCGCAAAAAGCACAAAATTTGTATAGCAATTATGCAATACCGCAAAACCGCGGAGCTTTAAGAACCAAAACCGGCTTCAAAGCCCCTATTTGTTTGCAGTGGATATTGACTGTGTATAAGATTTGCCTGTAAGCAGCACCTTATTGTCGTGAATCTCGATTTTTGCAAGAACCTTGACAGGGCGTTCCTCGTCAATTGAAACAGGCTGCTGCATAGAAAGCGAAACAACGCCTTCAAGACGTTTCCAGTCCTCGTAGCCGACAAGCAGATCACACTCATAGAATGAATCGTCGGCGCGCACATTTGTCACGCGGCCGCTCCAGATAACCCAGCAGTCCTGATAGAGCGACGGGTCAGCCTTTACTTCTTCAAATGTGAAATTCTTGAATCTGCTGTCTTTCGCAACTGAGTCAAAAGTCGGCTCGTCGAAATATTCCATCAGCGTGCTGGCCTTCTCGCGGATTGTGTTCTTGGCGTTTGAATTCAAAATGCGGTTTATCTCAACCTGTGCCTCATTGTCGCGGTGGTCTAAGAAATAGTCTTTTGCCTTGTTGTAGGCGTCTGTAATCTGCTCAGAAGTCAGAATCGTGTTGTAGGCAACACCGCTCTGCAAATCAGCCGGATTGCGTTTCTCGTCGCTTGAAAGCTCAAGATTGCCGTAATCGCCCTGCCGGTGAACAGAACTCTTCTTTGGCAGATGCCTTATCAGCAGAACTGAAAGGAATACCACAAGAGCCAGAAGTGCAACCGAAGCAACCGGTACAATTGGAAAATAAAAGCCGGGATCAGGATAAAACCGTTTTATTTTTCCGCTTGAAACCCACTGCGAGATTGTAGCAATATCGCCCTTTGTACGTATAAAGGTCATTGCGCGGCTTGCAATTTTGTTTCTTGGCTCATAATCAAGAACTGTAAGATATGTTTCTACAGCCTGATTTGTGTCGCCGCGGCGCAGATACATTGCCGCCTGTGCAATCATAAGAGAAACATTTGTGCCTTCTATTGTTTCACAGCGGTGAAGATAATCTTTTGCGGCACCAGTATCGCCCATATATAAACACGAGACACCCAATATATAGAAAAACTCAAATGAATCGCGGTAATCTATAACTCTCGGTTCGAGCATAGAAATAACCGCGGAAAATTTTCGTCTTTTAAAAAGAACTTGTGCCTTTTTTAATTCCTGATCAGACATTTAGGTTCAAACTCCATCTAACATATTACACTATAACACAAAAAACGCAAATGTATTTTTTTATTATTTCTTCAATTGAGCCTCTAATTCCATAATTCTTTTCTGATAGGCAAGAATAGCCTGCTCATAACGCCGCACTTTTTTCTCGTATTCCTCGGCAGCCTTAAGCGACTCTTCGTGAGTAACCTTAAGAAGCTGAAGCAGTTCTTCCTCGCGCTTTCTCTGTTCAATTATTTCAAGGCGGTAAGCCGAAGCTTCACGCTTAGGGCTTGAAGGATAATCGTCTATAACCATTTTGTAGAACAAAGACGCACGCTCATAGTTCTTAAAATCAAACAATGATTCCGCAATCCAGAAAAGCCCGAAAGAGACTTTATCGTTATTCGGGTAAGCCTTTACAAAATCGTAAAGCTGTTTGATTGAATCTTCTTTATAGTTAAGCTCATACAAAGCCCGTCCGCGCTGATACATAATCTCAGGCTTATTCTTGTCATTGGCGAACATCGACAGGAATTCGGTTGACGCGTTAAGGGCAGATGCATAATTGCCTGCTGACATATCTGCAAGCACAAGCCAGTAAAGCCCGTCAGACTCGCTTATTGTTCTGTCTGCCATGCCCTTTTTGCACAATGCAGAAACCTGCGCCCAGTCCGAGCGTGAATAAGCTTCAAGCACAGGCAGAAGCCCGTCAGAAACTTGGGCTGAAACATTAACCGCCCCAAACAGACACAAAGCACAAAACAACAACAGCAATAACTTCTTCATAACTTCCCCTTTCAATTATTTACATCAAGTGTACCGGAAAAAAACGCAGAACCCGAAACAATTACATCAGCACCGGCATCAACTGCCATGCCGATGGTCTTGTTATTTATTCCGCCGTCAACAGAAAGACGGAAACCGTAGCCGTTTTTCATACGGAGCTCGTTAAGCTGTGCAATTTTTTCTACACAGCGCGGAATCAATGTCTGACCGCCGAAACCCGGGTTTACAGACATTACAAGCACCAAATCAACAAACGGCAGAATATCTTCCAAAACTGAAACCGGCGTTGACGGCACAATGCTTATGCCCGCCTTTTTGCCAAGCGCATGAATCTGCTGAATAATTCTATGATGATGCACAGCAGCTTCGTAATGGAACGTAATCCAGTCGGCACCGGCCTCGGCAAAGCTTTCTATATGAAGATGAGGATTTTCTATCATCAGATGAACATCAAACTGGAGACTGCTTGTTTTGCGTAAAGCAGAGATAACGGGCTGACCGAATGTAATGTTCGGTACAAAAGAGCCGTCCATAACATCAATGTGAACCCAAGAAGCTTTTTTAGATTCAATATAGCGTAATGATTCGCCTAATTTTGTAAAATCAGCAGCCAATATTGATGGCGAAAGAATAAATTTACTCATTTATTACTATATTACTCGAATCGTTTAAGTATGTAAATAGAGAAAATTATATCTTGACTAATCATATAAAACATATTATAAATTTTGCCCCATTTTCAAAAAAACTTCTGTATCAATTGACTAAAGAACGCAATTCAGTATAATAGAAAGTGCATTATGAATACGCAGGCTGAAAATGAACTGGCAAAGGCATACGAATTACTCAAAAAAGGTCAATTGGCAAAAGCAAGCGAAATCTTAAGCGAAGCTCTTACAGACGACCTTGAGAACATTGAGATTCTGTATACTTTAAAAGGCATAAACTACTGGAATCAGAAACTTGCACGTGTTCAGAACCTTACTTCACCCTATGAACAGGGAGAAAGTATTGTCTCTCACTGGAAAGACTTTACCCAGACAATGGGCAAAGACGGTCTGTATTTTGAAAGAAGTATTTATGCTATAAGACAGGGCATTTTTGCACTGGCACTTGAATGCTATGATTCCATGATTAACAACAGCGGAAAAGTTCAGCCTATGCCTGACTTGTACCGCAAAGCAGGCATGTGCCACAAAAAACTTGGTGACTATGAAACAGCTTTGAAATATTTGGACAAAGCTAATTCTATGGTATCAGATTCTGCAACAATTCTGTCAGAAATGGCAGACTGCTACGCATTGTGCGGCGAAGAAAGAACCGCCAAAGTTCTTTTCAGAGAAGCTTTTTTTATAGACCCGCAGAAAGTTGATTTAAGCCTTCTTGACTCTGAATTAATCTGCTATTTGATTAAGCAGACAGAACAGCTTGGCTACAGCGGCGCGGTTCTTCAGGAATGGATTCCTGTTTACGGCGTGCTTTACGGTGTTTTTTCTGTAAAACGCGAGCTTCGTGCTATTGAAATTGGAAAACTGAAACAGAATATATATGCGCTTGAAAATAATCTTAAAGAGCAGGGAAACGACCGCGCTTTGATTGTACCGCGCCTTATAAACCATTACTTCTGGCTTATTGACCACTATGTAATGACAAATGAGGCACGTTCTCACATACAGGAAGTTCTGCTTAAGATAAGATTTTTAGACCAGAATATTTATGATGAATATTTAAAATAAATTTTCCCGCAGCTTTTGCTGCAAAACATATTAGGAGTGTACTTATGTCTGAAGAACTGTTGAAATCGGTTCAGGATATGCTGAATGAAGAACAATGGACACGTGCTGCCATCAGCAATTATTCAAAAAACAACTTTCTTGAACTTGCAGCCAAAGTAGAGGAAGCTAAAAAACAAAATTGTATCGATGAAGTTAAAGGAATTTGTGACGATCATCTTTCACATTCAAAAAATAGTATCATTGCTTTATATCTTTCAGGTATGCTTTCTCTCAAAAAGAAAGATCTTGATGAATCAGCTCTTACTACACTTGTTAATATTTTCGTTGATAACCATAAAACCAATATCGTTACTTATCTCTGTGATTCTATTCTTGCAGAAGATGAAAACAACAAATTTGCGCTCCGCAAACTTGCAGAATGTTACAAAGAAGAGAATAACGAAAAACTCTGGGATATTTATTCCAGAATTGTAAAATTAGACCGCTACGAAGCAGATCTTGCCAAGGCGCTCGCAGAAAAATACGAGCAGGACGGCGACCTTGAGACAGCAGTTGAATACTACAAAAAGGCACTTCTCCGCTTTGTAAACAAAAATCTCGGAAACCAAATCAAAGAAATCTGGACAAAGCTTGTTTCTTTGATTCCAGAAGAAATTTACTTCTTCAACCTTGTTCAGAAAGAAGTTGCAAAATCTATAAGCAAAGACAAGGCAGCCCTTCTCCTTCATGAACTTTACAACTATTACCATGACAACCAGAAATGGGACACAGCAATAGACATTCTTAAGACTATTCTCTCTTATGATGACAAAGACCAGTGGGCACGCAAAGAAATCATTGAATGCTACCGCGGAAAATACGAAGGTCACAGCCAGCTTGAAAACTACATTAAAGTTTCAAACTTGAGCCAGCACTGGCGCAACGTATTTGAGGCAATTTCAGACTTTGAAAAGCACATTTCTTTTGATGCACACAATTTCGTTTTCCACCGCTCATGGGGCGTTGGTATTATCCGCAAAGTTGACAGCGATGAAATCACAATCAACTTTGGCAAAACTTATGGCATCAAGAAAATGTCTCTCAAGATGGCAGTAAGCGCATTACAGCCGCTTGTTAAAGACCATATCTGGGTTCTTAAGGCGACACAGTCAAAAGAAGCACTTGCCAAAGACGTTAAAGAAAACAAGGCAAAAATTCTTAAGATTATCATCAAGAGCTTTAACAACAAATGCGACATCAAGCGTATTAAATCAGAGCTTGTGCCGAGCATTCTTTCACCAAGTGAATGGACAAGCTGGAGCACACAGGCAAGAAAAATTCTTGACGAAGACCCGACTTTCGGCGTAGACATCAACGACATTTCGCTTTACACAGTACGCGACCACGCAATCACACAGGAAGAAAAGCTTGAAAACGAGTTTAAGGCTCAGAAGAATTTCTTCTCGCGCATCGATATTCTTATGAAATTTGCAAACGACGATGAGACAGACAAGACATCTGAACAGTTTGCAGAAATGTTCGAATATTTTGTAGGCTATCTCAAGTCGTTCAGCCAGGTAAACGAGCAGATTATTGCCTCTTATCTTGTTGCAAGACGCATTTCAGCAGAAAATCCGCATCTTAACCCGAACCTTCAGTTCTCTTTTGCAGATTTGTTCGCAGAAATCGAAGACCCGCGCGTTATTTATGAAGAGCTTAAAGATACAAAGAACACATCTTTGAAAAGAGACTTCCTCAACTGCATCAAAGAGCTTCTTCCAGACTGGGCGGATATTTACATCAAATTGTTCCCGACAGTTCTTTCACAGGACATTCTTGATGCGCTCATTATCAGCGGCAACAAAGAAAAGGTTAAGAAATTCGTTCAGAACTGCTTTGAAAACTACCGCGATTACCGCGAAGCTGTTATCTTCTTCTTCAAAGAATCTCAGGATGAAGAATGGTTCAAAGAAGCTGAAATTCCTTATGAAAAGCAGTTGATTACTCTTATTCACATTCTCGATTTGACATACCGTGAAATCGAAAATCACCGTGAAACAACTGAAAACAGAAAGATTAACAAGAATATTCAGCAGCTTCTTTTCAAGAACAACACGCTTATTGATTACATGCTTTCAAACGACATTGATACAGTTACACGCCTTTACACACTTGTTGACGACATCAAAGACCTTGATCCGACAATCAAGCAGAATATGCGCAACAAGATTCTTAACAAACACAAAGACTTCAAGTTCTATGGCACAGAAGAAAAGGTAACTGCAAAGAAAGGCATCTACACAACAATGAAAATGCTCGAAAAGAACAGAGCATTGCTTGATGACCTTATCAAAGTTCAGCTTCCTGCAAACGCCAAGGAAATTGATGAAGCCCGCGAAAAAGGCGACTTGAAAGAAAATGCTGAATACAAGGCAGCTAGAGACAAGCAGAGAATTCTTAATGCACAGATCAGCAGACTGCAGGCTGACCTTGATAAAGCAATTGTTTTCGACCCGACAACAATTACAACTGCCAGAGTATCTTTTGGTACAACTGTATGCCTGTTGAACAAAGATTCAAAAGAAAAAGAAACTTATACAATCTTAGGTCCGTTTGAATCAGACCCGAACAACGGCATTATTTCTTATCTTTCTCCGTTGGGTGAAAAAATCCTCAACGCAAAAGACGGAGAAGAGCTTAACATTGAAGTCAACGAACAGAACTATCACTATGTAGTTGAATCAATTAAAGCAGCAGACATCTAATTTCAGCAAGAAACTGAATAAAAAAGCCGGTCAACGAAGCTTAAACTTCATCGCCGGCTTTTTTTATTAATTAGCATTGTTTCAGTTCAGTTTCAACGAAATAACGGCATTGCTTATCTGCATACAGACAAGATCATATACAGAACCTGAAAAACTGCCTGTGTTAAAAAAGATATAGCCGAGCTGATTTTCACAGAAAAACAGCGGCTTAAGCATAAAAGCCGACACAGCATTATCAAAATTATTAAACGGCAGAAAGCCTTCTTTTGTGCTGAAAGGAACAGCTTCTGTAATTTTGAAACCTGTATCTGCATCAAAGGCATAAATCAGCTTTGCTTTTTCTGGAACAGTAAATTCTGCATTTTTTAAATGCTCTGTTTTCTTTTCGTACAATACAACAGCGGCTTTGTTTATTTCCAATGCAGTAAAAGCCATTTTAAGAGCATTCATAAAATCAGAATAATCTTTTACAGTGAGCAGCACACTTACAATATCTCTAATCCGGGCAAAATCACCTTCCAGAAAAAGGCCGCGGCGCT
The DNA here is from genome assembly GCA_017614995.1 of Spirochaetaceae bacterium. Classification (GTDB taxonomy): domain Bacteria; phylum Spirochaetota; class Spirochaetia; order Treponematales; family Treponemataceae; genus UBA1240. The sequence continues at coordinate 99,209 of JAGAAX010000052.1, read as the reverse complement.
CTCTAAGACGCTTAAACTCTTTTCCCCATGAGATTTTTCTCATCTGCTCGTCATAGGCATTAAAAGAAAAATCGTCATCTTTTATGCACCCGCAGGACTGCCTGTACAGCGCAACGGTTGAATAATCTTCATAAGGTTCTGTTTTTCCGTTTTTAATAAGCTCATGCAGCTTTTTTGCGGTTGCATAGCCCTGCGGTGCAAGCGACGTCTTTACGGTTGTCAGCGTCGGCAGATCAAAAGACGAAACAAACGAATCGTCAAAGCCTGTAACGATAATATCATCCGGCACGCGGATGCCCTGCTCATTAAGAAAATGAATTATCGATAAGGCCATAATATCGTTGAAGCAGACAATTGCGTCAAAATCCAGTTTTTTATGCTCATCAAGATAAGCTTTTAAAAGAGAAACCGTCGACTGCCCGAAAAAATTTCCCCTTATTATTGAATCAGGCTCAAGCTCAATATTATGGCTTTTCAATACGCTTTTTACAGAATTTTCTCTGATAATTGAATCTGGGTTTTCAGTCGGGCCAGTTACAAGCATAAACTTCTTGCATGAATGAACCGAAATAAGGTGCTCGACTAAAGCTTCAAGCCCGTGGCCGTTGTCGCCCTGCACCAGCGGAATTCCGTCAAAACCAACGGCAAATGTTACCATTGGAAGCGGTCTCATTACATTTATAAAAGCTTTTTCAAACTGTTCTTTGCCACAAAACGAGCACTGTGTTCCGGCTTCAATAATAAGACCGTCGAGTCTGTTGCTTTTGATAAACTCAAAAAGCACAGTGTCCTGGTAGCCGTATTTTCCGAAAGGCCAGTCAAGTGTATGTGCCGGAAAAACTACAAGCTGAATGCCCTTTTCCTGACAGTACATAGAAATGCCGTCCAACATTTCCTTGCTGTAGCCTGCGTCGATCAAATGAATCAAAAAGCCAATGCGTAACATCTATAAAGCCGCCGTCAGTTTGAAGATTTTGTCAAAGGCGTACCGTTTCTTTCAATGCGGTCAAGAACATTTTTGGCTTTTCTCATATTTGTGCCTTCTTTTGCGTCAACGCTCATTACCTCAACAAGCGGACGAAGCGACTCAAAATTGTTCTTTTCAAACATGTCAAGGGCGGTGCCTTTTGTGGCAACATCGTCATTTATAAGATAAGCGGCGCAGATGTCCTCAATGGCAGGGCTTGTGTACCTTGCAAGTTCTTTGCCGATTGCGTAGCGGAGCTTTATAAGGCGCTTGTCGTCAAGTGTTTCTCTCGCGACAGATTTAACAGGCTCAATTGAAGTTTCAAAATTGTACTTCAAAAGCACAGCAGCAGCCTTTGCCCTGTCTGTCTCGCTTTTCTTTTTGTCTTCTATAACATTCAAGAGATACCAAATGCCTTCTGCGGAATGTGTCGCGCTAAGGGTTTCATAAGCCTTGTGCTTAACAACATTTTCTGCGTCATTTTTTGCGCGGTAAAGCACAACGCTTGAAGCGTCTTCAATATTCTGGTCGATAATAGCCTGCAAAGCTGCAAGGCGTACCTTATAGAAACTGTCTTTTACGGCAGTAATTATTATTTTCTTGGAATTCTCGTTGTTTTTCTTGGCAAGTGCTTTTATTACAGAAACCCTTACATTTGAGTCAGTGTCCTCGTAAATTGAAACAAGAGCGTCTGTTGTTTCAGGGCTGTCAATGCCGCCCAAAGCTTCTGCCGCAGCCATGCGCACAGAAGTAGATTCAGACGTGTCTTTTGCAAGAGCCATTATTGTATCAACTGATTTTGCTGCATTCAAATCGCCGAGCGCGGAAATTAAAAGCAGCCGGACATTTTCAGAAACTGCCGAATCAAGCATCTCGGCTAATTTTTCTGTATCTTCCTGTGCGCCGATTTTTCCAATTGTTTTGGCGGCTGCCTCAACATAAGTTCCGTCTTCTTCAAAAAGAAGCTTCATAACAGCATCTTTGGCTTCTCTTATTTCAAGTTCAGACACATATTCAAAGACTTTGTTCACGATGGATCTTTTTTGATCCATAGGGTCATTCAATACTTCAAGGGCAAAACCTGTAAGATGAAAGTCTCTTGCCGCAATATAATAGTCGAATATTTTTGTTTTAAGCTTCTGATTGCGCGTAGAATCAAATAACGCAAAAAGATCGTCTCCGTATTCAAAGTCTTCGTCTTTTACAATTTCTGTAATCAATTCCTCGATTTCAGAATCAAGACCATAGGATATTTTTTCGCGTCTTTCTTCAAACTGTGTTTTTTCTTCTGTATTTTCAGAATTCTCTGCCGGAGAATCTGCAAATAAAACTGACAATGTACAAAGGACGATAAACAAAGCCAAAATAAGTTTTTTCACAGTCATTTTAATCCTTCCTGTTAGTAATTTGACTACAGCCCTTCTTTTGAGTTGTAGCGTTTCAAAAAATTTGTACGGTATTCATCAAACGAATTATTTGCAATTGCGTTACGGACTTCATTCATCATTGTATGTAAAAAGTACAAATTATGATATGAAGCAAGCATAGCGCTCAAAATTTCATTCTCTTTGAACAAATGTCTCAAATATGCGCGCGAATATTCCCTGCATACGCGGCAATTACATTCCGGGTCAACAGGCAGATAATCGTGAATAAACCGCTCCTTCTTTATCGACAGATTTCCGTTGCGGGTGAAATAAGAACCGTTCCTTGCATTTCTTGTCGGCAGAACACAGTCAAACATATCAATGCCGTTTGCAACCGCTTCAAGAATATAATCCGGTGTTCCAATTCCCATTACATAGCGTGGCTTGTCTTTTGGCAGCAGATTCGCCGTAAAGTTGAGCATTTCTGCATAAACGTCATAAGGCTCGCCGACAGAAAGGCCGCCTATTGCAATACCGTCGCTGTCAAGCTTAGTCACAAAGTCCGCGCTTTGTTCGCGAAGGTCTTTGTAAAAATTGCCCTGAACAATCGGGAAAAGGCTGCCCTTGTACTGCTTTTCGTCCTGCATTTTAAGCCATTCAGCTTTTGCGCGCAAAGCCCAGTCAGAAGTAATCTTCAAAGCCTGTTTTGCCTTGTCTTTCGGTGTGTCAAAACCAGTGCAGACATCAAGCTGCATCTGAATGTCGCTGTTAAACTGCGTCTGAAACTTTACGACATTTTCTGGCGTCAGCAGATGGCGCGAGCCGTCAATGTGGCTTTGAAAATGCACGCCTTCATCCGTAATTTTGCGGAACGTTGCAAGGGAAAAAACCTGGAAACCGCCCGAATCCGTAAGAAAGTTCCGCTTCCAGCCTGAAAAGCCATGAAGCCCGCCGGCTTCTTCCAATAAATCTGCGCCCGGCCTTAAATAAAGGTGATACGTGTTCGCAAGAATAATCTCAAAGCCAATCTCTTCAAGCCAGTCTTTTGTCATTGCCTTTACAGTCGCATTTGTACCGACCGGCATAAATACAGGCGTGTGCACATCGCCATGCGGCAAATGCATAATGCCTGTTCTGGCAGATGTTTTTGAGTCCGAATGTAAAAGCGTAAAAATCTGGCTCATCGAAAATCCTTTGTATAAATATTATCAGCATAATCCGGCTGAATCATTAAAAAACAATAAAAGTTTGAAAAAATCAGTTTATGTGCGGCTTGTCTTAAGCAGAAAACAGCTGCAAATTATAAAAAACACAACCGGCATCCACGCTCCGGCAAGCGGCGGAATGTACTCAAATTTTGCGAGAAGCATTGTGACCATCTGCAGGACATAATAAGCGACAGCCGCGCCTATGCAGAGAAGCAGGCTTACAAGAAGCACGTTTTTCCGCGTTCTGCCGGAAAGACCGATTGAAAGAAACACGACTATAAAAAGAATGCATGGGAACGAGTATTTCTTATAATAGACGGACAATGCTTCAGCATAAGGTAGCCCTGCCCGCCGCCTGTAGTCAATGTATTTTCTTGCGTCATCTACAGTTACTTCTTCAATGGAAATATCAGAGGATTCAAACGATTCAGGCGGCTCTGTCAAAGACACGCCCGACAAATCCATGTTTACGCTGACTTTTCCATCGTTAATGCTGTACAAAACGCCGTCGTTTATGTTCCACTTATCGTCCTTCCATGCAGCAGACTGCGCTCTCAAAATTGAAGTCACATGGTTGTTTTCATCTCTTGAAACAACGTACAGAACATAAAGAATCTGCATGTTCGCATCGTACATCAGCGCCCTGTAAACTGTTCTGCCGCCGTCGCAGATTACAACAGTGTTGCTTGCATTTTTCTGCGGCTTTGTGCCCAAAAGCGTGTTCTGCAATTCATTTTTCTGGTGATATGTCGGCACAACAACGCGGTCTTCAAAAAAGAAAAGCCCGACACCAAGAATTGCTGCAATAACAAGAAGCGGCAGAGAAAATCTGAAAAGTGAAACGCCGGAAGCAAAAATTGCAGTAAGCTCGTTTTTGGCGTATAAATCGCTCAAAATATAAGCCGCACCGAACAAAATGGCGAGCGGCACAGAAAAAGAAACCGCCTTTGGAATGTACAGAAGCGAAACTTTAAAGATTGCGCCCGGCGCGACATTCTGCGCGATATAGCGCCACAAATTCATAAACATATCAACAAGGCAGAGCGCCATGGCAAAAAAGAACAGCGCGCCTAGAAAAACGCCCCAAAACCTTTTACACAAATACATTATAAAAGTCATGAACGCCTCATCTTTATATAGAAAATAATGCCGAAAAACCCGACCAGAAAATCAGAAAGCCACATGGCGAAAAACGCGTTTAAGCCGTTGCGCTGCCCGAAAACCTGCCCCAAAGTCTGAACCGTCCAATAAAGCAGGCAGATTACAATGCCGACAATAAAGCCCACCGTCTGACCGTTGTGCTTGCCGAAGATTATCGCCAACGGAAACGCCAGAAAAGCAAAAAACAGCGAAGAAAACGGCAGCGCAAATTTGCGGTTATATTCAACTTCAAAGATGTTTATGTATCTGTCAGATTCAATTTTTTCGGCTTTAAGCTTTTGGATATACTTTTTCAAGTCGTAGCTCGTCATTTCCTGCGGATTTAAGCCGTTCTGCATTGTACCGAAAGACGAGACAAAAATGTTCATTACCGTTGATTTGCTCGTAAGATAGTCGAGGCTTGCATAATCCATGTTGCTCGGAATAAAAATCAGCGAGTCGCTCATATTAAGCTGCATCAAAACCTGCGAGTCTGAAGGCTGCTGAATTACGGCTTCTTCGCTTGCAATAATGCGCTGATGCCCGGAAGCGTCTGTGTCGAACATAAGCAGGTTAGAAACTTCGTTTCCGGTTACATCGCCGATTACAAGCACAGCATTCTGCGTGCGCTTTACAGAATTCGGCTCAAGAATGACAGACGGATTTGATGTGAGCATTTTTCTATAAAGGTTGTTGTATGCAATCGCGCCGCGCGGCAAAAGCACATCATTGACGACAAACGAACCGACCGAAATGCCCGCGCCCATTATCAGAACAGAAGCAAGCAATGCCTTGTAAGAAATGCCCAAAGCGCGGAGCACAAGAATCTCGTTGTCGGTAACCATTCTGGCGATGCACATCAAAAAGCCTACAAGCGTGGCATAGGGCGCGGCCTGCGAAATTACAAAAGGCAGACAATAAAGCATTAAAAGCATAACCTGACCGAGCGGCACGCGCTGCTTTAGAACGTCCTGCACCATGAGCAGAATCTGATTTACGAAAAAAATCATAAAAAAGAACAGAAAAGCAATTACATAATAGACAAAAAGTTCTCTGACAAAATATTTTACAAGAATGTTCTTTTTCATAACTACTTTCCTGTTGAACCGAAACCGCCTGCGCCTCTTGCCGTTTTGTCTAAAACTGAAACTTGCGCAAAATCTGCGCAAACCACAGGCTTTACGACAAGCTGCGCAATCCGCTCGCCGTTCTTTATTGTAAACGGCTCGCTGCCCAAATTTATTAGAATCACCTTTACTTCGCCGCGGTAATCGCTGTCGATTGTGCCGGGCGTATTAAGGCATGTTATTCCGTTTTTAAGCGCAAGCCCGGAGCGCGGTCTAACCTGCATTTCGTAGCCTGCCGGAATTGCAAAAGAAAGCCCTGTCGGAATTGCGGCACGCTGCATAGGCTCAAGGACAAAATCTTCTTTAAGAAATGCACAGACATCAGCACCGGCACTTCCGGCAGTCTGATAGACGGGCAGTTTTGCGCCGTCCTGCACAATGCATTCAATCTCAACTTTTGAAGAAAGACTTGAATCCATAAGAACCTCCATAAACAACAGCCGTTTCTTTTGAAAAATCCAGAAGCTCCAAAAGCTCAGCCGAAAGCTCTTCTTTTGTAAGCGCGCGGATATTTTCAATAGATTCCGTATAAACATTCAAAGGGAATTTTGAAAAATAAAGCCTTGCAAGCCGTTTCATTCTTGCTTCGACATCTTCGGAAGAAATTATCTCTTCGCCGACTATATGTTCTTTTGCCGCAACAATTTCCATTTCAGAAATGTCACCGGAGCAAAGCTTTTTAAGCTCGTTTTCAAGCTCTTTTAAGACAACGGCAGTATTCTTTTTGGCAACAGAAGAGTATGCGCACCAAAAGGCGCAGTCTGCAAACGCCGTTACAAAGCTGTAAACCGAATAGCAGTAGCCGTTTTTCTCTCTTAAATGCTGAAACAGCCTGCTCGACATTGTATCGCCGATTACAGCGTTTAAGACAGTAAGACAGTCCGACTTTTTTTCGGTTAATGGCATTTTTACAGGAAACGCTACAAAAATCTGGTTCTGATGAAACGGAGCTCTGACAAGCTTTTTTGCCGCGTTCCATTCGGGCTTTTTCAAAATTTCTTTGGGCGGCTTTCTTTTCTCAAGCTTCTCAAGCATGGGCACAACTTCATCAGGCTCAATGTTTCCGGCAATGCTTACGGTAAGCGCGCCAAAAGCCACGTTCTCTTTGTACCAGCTGAAAATGCCGTCTCTTGTAAGCCGCTCAACATCGCTTACAGTTCCGGCAATCGGTTCAGAAATATCCTGTTCCGGGAAAAGCACCGAATAAAGCTCGTCAAACGCGGCTTCTTCGGGGTCGTCCTGAGAAGTTATAATCTCGCTTTCAATGACAATCCGCTCTTTTTCAAGCTCATCTTCGTTAAAAACAGAATCAGCCACCATTTCGCACATGACTGAAACAGCCTGTCTTATATGCTCGGCAGGCACTGTCGCGTGAAGGCACATCAAATCGCGCTCGGTAAAAGCGTTGATGTAGCCGCCTACCCTGTCAAAAGTACAGGCAATGTCAAACGCCGACATTTTGGACGTGCGCTTAAAAAGCATGTGCTCAACAAAGTGAGTAACGCCGCGGCAGCCGTCAGACTCAAAGCGCGAACCGACTGGAAACCAAAAACCGATTGCTACGGTTTTAGCGCTTGCAATCGGTTCTGTAATGAGAATTATATCATTATTCAAAGTGCGTTTTTGAATCGCCATGAATAATTATTTTTTTTCAGCCTCAATAGCGTCAATGTAAGAAAGATTCAAGCGGCCCTGCTTGTCAATTTCGAGCAATTTAACAGGAATCTGCTGACCTTCTGAAACGACATCAGAAACTTTTGCGATTTTCTGACGGCTGAACTTAGAAATATGGCACAAGCCCTCTTTGCCTGGAAGAATCTCAACGAAAGCACCAAAATCCATAATGCGCTTTACAGTGCCGTTGTAGATTGTTCCAACTTCTGGGTCTTCAACAATGCCTTTGATTGCTTTCTTTGCGCCTTCTGTAGCAGCAGCGTTCTTGCCGTAAATTGTTACAGTACCGTCATCTTTTGTATTGATTGTAACAGCATATTCAGCAGAAATTGCCTTGATAGTCTTTCCGCCCGGACCGATTAAAGCACCAATCTTATCGAACGGAATCTTCATAGAAAGAATCTGCGGAGCGCGTGGGCTTAACGGAGCCGGTTTGTCGATACATTCTTTCATTTTGCCGAGAATGTGCATACGTCCGGCACGAGCCTGTTCCATAGCCTTCTTCATGATTTCAGTTGTAACACCGGCAATCTTGATGTCCATCTGGAAGCCTGTGATGCCGTCTTCTGTACCGGCAACTTTAAAGTCCATGTCGCCGAGATGGTCTTCTTCACCGAGAATATCAGAAAGAATTGCGTATTTGCCATAAGGGTTGTCGCCTTCCGGCTCTGTGATAAGACCCATAGCAATACCGGCTACCATTTTCTTCATTGGAACACCGGCAGCAAGCATTGAAAGACAGCCGCCGCAGGTAGAAGCCTGAGAACTAGAGCCGTTAGATTCCATAATTTCAGAAACTACGCGGATTGTATAAGGGAATTCTTCACGTGTAGGAACCATAGCAGCCAAAGAGCGGCGTGCCAAGTTTCCATGACCAATTTCGCGGCGGCCTGTTGTCAGCTTGCCTGTCTCGCCAACTGAATATGGCGGGAAGTTATAGTGCAGAATGAAGTGTTCGCTTCTGTCACCGTCAATGTCGTCATAAGTCTGCTCGTCCAAAGCTGTACCGAGTGTACAAACAGCCAAAGACTGTGTTTCGCCGCGTGTAAACAACGCACTTCCATGCGGTGTAGGCAATACATTGATTTCGCATGTAATCGGACGGATTTCGTCAGTTTTGCGGCCGTCAATGCGCACGCCCTGCTCAAGAATAGACTTGCGGAGAAGCTTGTACTGAATATCGTCCATCAAGTTCATGAAAAGCTTAGCCTGAACAGCGTCTTCCATCTGCTCAGCATATTTTTCAGAAATCTGTTCAACAACTTTTGCAACAGCTGCGCCGCGGTTCTGTTTTCCGTCGCGGAAACATGCTTCTTTCAAAAGCGGTGTTGCTTCAGCTTCAATTGCTTCTGCATTTTCAAGTGTTACATCAAGCGGGTTAAGCGGAAGCTTTTCTTTTCCGGCTTTCTTAACAAGCTCTTCCTGAAGAAGACACATGTCTGTGATAAAGCCCTGTGCCTTTTCAAGTGCGCCAAGCATAATGTCTTCTGAAACTTCGTTTGCGCCGCCTTCAACCATTGTAAAGCCGTCTTTTGTTCCGGCTACAACAATTTCAAGGTCGCCCTTTTCAATCTGTTCAAATGTCGGGTTGATAATGTATTCGCCGTTCAAATAACCGATGCGGCATGCTGCAACCGGGCCATGGAACGGAATGTCAGAAATACATGTTGCGGCAGATGCTGCGATAACAGCAAGAATATCCTGTGTATGAATACCGTCGCAAGAAACACAAGTCGGCACAATCTGAAGTTCGTGACCGAATGACGGCTCAAAAAGCGGGCGCATAGGGCGGTCAATAAGACGTGAAACCAAAATTTCCTTGTCTTTTGGACGGCCTTCGCGCTTTACAAAACCGCCGGGGATTTTTCCGGCAGCATAAAATTTTTCGTTGTACTCAACTGTAACAGGAACAAAATCCTGTCCTTCTGTAACAGCAGATGAAGCACAAATTGTTGCAATAATGGCTGCACCGCCCCACTGGGCATAAACACAACCATTAGCCTGCTTGCCGATTCTTCCTGTTTCAAGAATCAAATCGGCATCACCAAGTTTGTAAGAAACTCTTTCGACCATGAGTAAATTCTTCCTTTTTATAAGAAAATTACTGCACCGCGACAGAATTCATTACAAAAAGCAAAACTTAAAGTTCAACGCTTTTTCTAAAAAATTCTGTCCATCTCCAATGCAGTATCCGACAAAAAAAGCATTTGCCCCAAAACTGGAGCAAACGCTTTCCAACATTACTTGCGCAAACCAAGTTCCTTGATAAGCGAACGGTAACCTTCAAGATCTGTGCGCTGCATGTATTTCAGCAAATTGCGGCGCTGACCAACCAATTTCAAAAGACCGCGTGAAGCGCTCTTGTCTTTTTTAAGATTCTGGCAGTGTTCTGTCAACTGCTTGATGCGTTCTGTCAAGATTGCAACCTGAACACGGATGTTGCCTGTGTCTTTTTCGTTTGCACCGAATGTAGAAACCAGTGCCTGTGTCTTTTCTTTTGAAAGTGCCATTAATGGAACCCCTTAAAATAATGTAATTTCCGTATAAAGCGGAAATGCCTGATAAGCGGAATAATTGCAGGTTAAGCCCTGGGTTTCTAGGAAGTAATCACAATAAATTCCGTAAAACAGACTGCCTGTATTCTATAGAAAAACAATGAATTAATCAACAGGGCTGAAAAGAATTATCCTTACTACAGACCGTACTTTGTTATAAGTTCCGCTCTGTCATTTACGCCGGTTTTTTCGTAAATAACAGAAATGTAGTTTTCTACGGCGCGTTTTTTGATACCCAGCTCATTTGCTATCTGGTCGTTAGTACAGCGGCGCAAAAGCAGCTCCATTACGTCTTTTTCGCGGCGGGTAAGAGCGTCTGTAAACTTGTTATATTTAATCAGCCCTGTGTTTATCTGGTCTACAATTTCAGTGCTCATGCCTTTGCCGTCATCGGTTATGATAATTTTAAGAGCGCCCTGCGCCTGCAAGTCTTTTTTGAACAACACCGTCACCTCGCTTGCACAGGCATGCTTTTTGATATTCTGGAATGCTTCCTGAACAATGCGGTATATGTTCATGAGCTGCTCGTCCGTATATACCGAAAAATCAACCGCATCCTCAACAACAATGCGCAACTGAAAACCGTTTTTGTCATTTTTGTCTGTGTCAAAAATCTTTTGCCCCATAAGCTCCAGCGCGCCAGCAACATTCTCTGCCGAAAAATTGGGCGGTGTAAGGTTGTAGCACAACTTACGGATACTGTCGATGTTCTCGTTTTGGGTTTTGATGATTTTTGAAGCAGTCTCTTTTTCAGCAAGGCTCTCAGCTAATAACGACACATAACGCATACTTTGCGCGACAGTATCGTGAAGTTCCATTGAAATGCGCCGCCGTTCAGCTTCCTGCACTTCCATCGAATGTTTTAAAAATTGTTCGGAATTATAGATTATCTTGTCGCGTTTTTTTATCTCGCGCGCATTTAGATAAATCAGTATAACTGCGCCGGCAATAATGGCTATAAACGCTATCAGATAATAATCATAGAATTTTTTATGTGTATCTTCCAGCACAAAGTTCTGGTTGCGCAGATATGCCAGCATACTAAGGTCTATCTGCTCAATCTGTGACTCAATCAAATTCTGCTCGACAACTTCACCATTTTCAAGCTGCTGCAAAAGAGAAGCGCCAGTTGTCAGGCAGTTTTCAATCTGATTTTTGGTTGCATTTTTTAATTCCGGGTAAGAATTGAAATTTTCGGGCTTATAGTTTTCTAAAGCAGTCAGAAACTTTTGGCAGCTTGCAGCGTCTTTGTTCTGATGAAACTCTGCCCAAGCCGCATACACAACTTTAGAGTCGTTAAATTTGTGCTGCGGCTTTTGAAAGCACGAAACAAGGGAGAAAAGCAGAATTACCAACAATATATGCCGGATTTTCATTCAGCCTCTGCCCCCCCCTATACGGCTGTTTAGTATATTTTTATATGCAATAGAAATACCAAAACCTGCAAAAGTTGTAATACATCTGTCTAAAACCGTAATTGGAATGCGCCCGATAATGCATGAAGCAAGCACGCTCATCTGGTCGCCGGAAAAAGCAAATATGATTTTGTCAAAAGGACCGGCTTCTACATTCAGCGTGAATGTAAAATAGCTGATTATTCCGCTAACTACCGCGCACGCCAGAGCCGCACAAACTGCTGCCGTAAGAATATACAAAAACGTGAAATTTACGCCTTTTGTAAGATTTTCCTTTTTGCGCACAAAAAACCATGTTACCAGAATAATGGTAAATGCAGATAGCGTAAAAAGATAGATGTAATCATTCTTGCCATACAGAATAATCAGCTTAAGGCAGGCGCAGACTACATTCACAACATAAACAGCCAATGCAACCAGCGGCCCGTAGACAAAAAGCACCGCCATTGCAAAAATCATATCCAGAAACAGCGGCACATGAAGCACATTCTGAAAAAACGACGCCGTAGCAAAATCAAGCACCCCCGCCACAATTACCACAAGACTGATTGTAAGATATTTCTTTGTTGTTGATTCCATTTTCTTTATTCCAAAATCATTATACTACAAATATCCGCCTGTACAAAGAGACTTGCCCTGCACACAGGCGGTTATTTCATTTTTTAGCTTTATGCTATTGCTTAACGAAAGTTACTGTTAAATTACGGGTAGTACCATTAGCATCTTCAACCTCTTCAGTATAACTAAACCTTCCATTTGTAATTGTACAGCTATCTCCATCTATTACAATTGTTCCATTATCAAAATCACCAGATGTAATTGAATAAACACCTGAGTCAGAGTTTCCTGTAAGATATCCTGTTCCGGTCATTGTATAAGTATTGTTATTTTTAAAAGCAAGTACGTAACTTCCAGGAATAGTACAACTATACGTTGCAGTATTAGCTGTTGAAGATGTTTTTGTAAATGTATGGTTACCATCACCAGTATTCAAATTGAATGAGCCGTTTGTTATTGTAATAGTATTTCCACCTGTAAAACTAAGCGTACCATTATCAAAAGTACCGCTAAATGAACATGGAGAATTTTCATTGAGAAGATCAATTCCACTCAGAGTTGCCCTAAATGCCGCAGTATTGGTATTTGTGTTAACTTCAATTGCATAATTAATATTAAAATTTGCGGCAAACGTAGCAACAGTTGCAGGCGCTGTAGTGCCACCAGTACTTCCACTGCCAGAGCTGCCAGAGTTTCCGCCGCCATTCCCCTTACAACTGAAAAGAACCAATGCAGTTGAAACTAAAACAAAAATTCCAAGAACCTTTTTCATACCAAACACTCCTTTTTTTACCATAAGTTTTTCTGAAAACATTCAGCTTTCTTTATAATGGCTTTGTAATTGTATTATCAGCTTTGTGCGCTTAATAAACCAGTGAGTTTCTCCCACTAAAAACAGGTGAGTAAACTCACTGAAATTTGGTTTTTCACTATTGCTTAACAAAAGTCAGAGGCAAATTACGGCGAGTACCATAGGCATCTTTAACGACTTTATTAATATTGAAGCTTCCATTTGCTATGGTATAGTTTTTTCCGTCTATCATAATTGTGCCGCTATTAAAATTTCCGTCTGTAATTAAATGTGTACCAGAACCTGTTATTCCTGATAAGACACCTCTTCCATTCAGTTTATAAACAAAGGTGTTTTTAAAATCCAATATGATTTTTTCAGAAACTGGACAAGTAAACTGCACCGTATCACATGATTGAGCTGTTTTTCTAAATGTATGCACACCGTCACCTGCTTCAAAATTGAAGGTTCCGTCTTTTATTGCAATGCTGTCTTCTCCGTTAAAGCTAAGCGTGCCGTTTTCAAAATTGCCGTCGAGCACAAAGTCATAATAATTTGTATCAACAACAAAATTATCATTAATATAGGCTTTATATACCACGGTATTATTTTTTGTGTTAAAGTCCATTAGCAGGTTGACACCTAAACTTGCAGCAAACGCCGCAAGGGTATCATTTGCAACAACGGTAGGCGCGCCAGTTGGAACTAATAAACCACGAGAACTGCCGCCGCCAACGCCGCTGCAACTTACAAGAACCAATAAAATGGAAAATAAAACTAAAACTTCCAGCATCTTTTTCATATCAATCGTTTTCTGCCAAGTCTTTTTTGTAATTGTATTATCAGCTTTGTGCACTCAATAAACCAGTGAGTTTCTCCCACTAAAAAACAGTGAGTCAACTCACTGACAGCAGTCTTTTATGCAGACTTGTCTATTTCTATGGACTTACACTAACAAACTTTGCTCTTGACTTTTCTAGTTCATAGACCTATATTTTAAGAAGATAGTGCATAGATTAAGGTCTATATTGTCTTTGCATATATGCAAATGACAATTAATTAGCTAAAACATAAGAGGGGATTTGCTATGGATAAAATCGGAAGCACAGTAATTTATATGGGTAATCAAAGGACTAATAAAGTCCAGGGCACTCTGCCTGTATGGGGCATAAAAAAAGTATCCGCTGACGACGAAAAAACACCAGACTCAACAAAATCTGAGAAAAAATCTTTTGCAGAACTTTTGAATGAAGAATTAGAAAATCAGAAATAAACCTTTGTTTTTACATAAATCGATATAATCAACATTAAAAGTTTTTAGATACAAGAATTTACACAAATCTTAGGCTGGTGCAGTTTGGGAGATTCTGCAACTTGCCGGCTTTTATGACTACTGAAATTGGGCTGCCGCTTTCAGACAGGGTGCGGTAGCTTCCGTCTGGAGGAAGAAGCTGGGTAAAAGCAGAATTTGTGGCAGCGGCGCGGCGCATTTCGGCAAGGTCAAGCTCATAAGGGCGGGTCAAAAGCTCTGCGGCGGCAGAAAAATCGCCGTCAAGAATCATGTGCCGTATAAAAGAAGAGCTGATACGCTCGGTTTTGCTGTCTTTGGTCTTGCAGTACACCGGCGGAACAAAATGCGTTTCAATCTGCGCGGCAGAAGCCCATGCCTCAATCTCTTTGCGTGTGGTCTTTCCTTTGTAGCCGCAGTGAAAATCAAAGCCCTCAACAAGGCACTTCATGTTTATGCGCTGCACAAGGCTTGCAAGAAAATCTGTACCTGAAACTGCGGCGAACTTATCAGTAAAATCAACAAGAATAACGCTTTCAATGCCGAGCTGCTCAAAAAGCGCAAGCCGCTGCGGAAGCGACGAAATGTCTCCGGCATAATCGCCCGCGTGCTTTATTGCAGGCAGAGGACGCGTAAACGTAATTACAACAGAATGTAATTGCTTTTCGGCGCAGATTTTGGTGAGTTTGTCGATGAGCACGCGGTGACCTTTGTGCAGACCGTCAAAACTGCCGATTGTAACGGCCGTTTTTTTGCCCAAAAATTGAGGAAAATCACTGTCATTCCACGATAAAACCTGCATTTACTGTTCCTTGCCGGGATTAATTACATAATCGTACACAATTCTTTTATTTTCAACATGAATCATGCCGCAAAAATCCTGTTTTTCTGAAAAAACGGCAATTTTCTGGTCTTTTGCCGCCTCAAAAACTGAATCTGAAAAATACTTTGGGTTTATCGGCTGCCCTGAAAAAAAGCACTTTTCATATTCAGGCTTTATAGTTAATGGAAAAAAGCCACACTGAACGGCAAGACTTGCGCTCATTTTTTGAAGTCCGCCTGTTATTTCGCCTTCAAGCTGCTTTTCGTCATGCGCCGAAAGCCTGTCCGCTTTTTCTGACTTTTCTGCATTTTCAAGCTTTTTAAGCACGTTCTCTATGCTGAATTCATCAAGCAGAGAAAAGCCCGAAGCATCGCGCAAGTCAAAACCGCCCACTTTTGTGCGCCTAAGCCCAATTAAATGCGCGGCAGAACCGCAATCAGACGCTATATCGCGCGCAAGGCAGCGTATATAAGTGCCCTTGCTCACTGAAAAAGCAACATGCGCATATTTTACGGTTTTAAGCTGTTCGTTATCAAAAACCACATCTTTGAGTTCAGCCTTGTACACCGTAACAGGCCGCGTCGGTAGTTCTGCCGCCTTGCCTGCACGCGCCAAATCGCTTGCGCGCTTTCCGTTAATGTGCAGCGCACTGAATGCTGGCGGGCTCTGCATGATTCCGCCTGTAAATTTTTCGATTGACTTTTTGAGAGCGTCTATAACAGGCAGAGGCGCGGTTTTTGTCACAGAGCCGGACGGGTCTAATGTGTCTGTTTCTGTACCAAAGGCTATTATCGCCTCGTAATCTTTGTTAAAGGCTGTAATTGCACCGGCAAGCCGCGTAAGCCTGCCCGCGCATACAACAAGCAGCCCGTCAGCAAAATTGTCTAGAGTGCCTGTGTGCCCTATTTTTGTGGTGTTCAGCGCGTGTTTTATCACCCAAAGAGAAGAAAAGCTTGTAAGTCCCGGCTGCTTGGCATAAAGAACAATGCCGTCAGTCTGCTGCATTATTCTCCGAAGATGTGGCGGCGTCAGCTTCTGTTATTTCAGCAAGCTTGCGCACCATTTCAAAGCCTTCTTTAATGCTAGAGTCGCACACAAACTGAAGTTTTGGGAACTGCCGCAGCGTAAGCTTACGGCTCAACGTAGACTGAATAAAGCCGGCGGCGCTTTCGAGCCCCTTTACGCCTTTTTCAGTCTTTTTGTCGTCCATAAAACTTGAAACATACACTTTTGCGTAGCTTAAATCGCGTGAAACTTCGACGCGGTTTATGTTCAAAAAAGTTGAGACGCGCGGGTCTTTTATCTGCTGTTTTAGAATCATCTGGGAAATTTCGTTTCTGATCTGCTCCCCAAGACGTACTAATCTGAATTCAGACATATCAGCCCTCTTTTTTAGTTGAGCTTGAAGACGGTGCGTTCAGTTTTCTTGCAACTTCTACCATCTCAATAATTTCAAACTGATCGCCAACCTGAATATCCTGCCAGTTTTCAAGTCCCATACCACATTCAAAGCTTGTTGCAACTTCTTTAACGTCATCTTTGAAACGCTTCAATGAGGTTATCTTCAATGAAGAAGCAATTACGATGCCGTCGCGGATAACATTTACGCTGCAAGAGCGTTTTACGATGCCTGTAAGTACGTAACAACCGGCAATAACACCGATTTTCGGCACTTTGAAAGTGTCGCGGACTTCAACAGTACCAATAACTTCTTCCTTAACGTCAGGCTTCAACATGCCTTCCATAGCGGCTGTGATTTCTTCAACACACTTATAGATGATGTTATATTTGCGGATGTCAACTTTTTCCTGGTCGGCAAGAGCTTTTGCTTTTGGCGTAGGTCTTACGTTGAAACCGATAATAATTGCATTTGAGTCAGCAGCGGCAAGCGAAACATCGCTTTCGTTGATTGCACCGGCTGAAGAATGAATTACAACAAGGCGGATGTCTTTTGTAGAAAGCTTTTCGAGAGACTGCTTCAAAGCTTCGGCAGAACCCTGAACGTCTGCCTTGATGATAACCTTGAGCTCCATAACCTCGCCCTGCTCGATTGTATCGTACAAGTTGTCGAGATTAACTTTCTTGACAGCCTTTGAATCCTCAAAGCGCTTCAATTCCTGGCGTTTTGCCGAAATGTCGCGTGCGTCGCGCTCTGTTTCTGTTACCTGGAAAGGATCACCGGCGTTCGGCATTCCCTCAAAACCGACGATTTCGACAGGCATTGCAGGATAAGCTTCTTTAAGCTTCTTGCCGCGGTCGTTGTAGATTGCGCGTACGTGACCGGCGTAAATACCGCCGACATACGGGTCGTTAATGTGAAGCGTACCGCGCTCAATCATTACAGTACAGACAACACCGCGTCCGTGGTCAATCTTAGATTCAATAACCTTACCTTCAGCGCGGCACTTCCAGTTAGCCTTAAGTTCAAGAACTTCAGCCTGAAGAAGAATTGCGTCAAGCAAATCGTCAATGCCCTGCTTTTTCAAAGCACTGATGTAGACGTACTGTGTCTGTCCGCCCCATTCTTCCGGCGTAAGACCATATTCAGAAAGCTGAGTCTTTACGCGCTCAGGATTTGCTTCCGGTTTATCTATTTTGTTTACAGCAACAATAATAGGAACATCTGCGTCTTTTGCGTGATTGATTGCTTCAACAGTCTGAGGCATTACGCCGTCGTCAGCAGCAACAACAAGAACAACGATATCTGTAACTTTTGCACCGCGGGCGCGCATCATTGTAAATGCTTCGTGTCCCGGTGTATCAAGGAATGTAATCTTGCCTTTTGGCGTTTCAACCTGATAAGCACCGATGTGCTGTGTAATGCCGCCAAATTCGCTTGCAACAACATTTGCACTTCTGATTGCGTCAAGTGTCTTTGTCTTACCATGGTCAACGTGACCCATAACAGTAACAACAGGCGGTCTTGGCTGCATATCCTCTTCTCTGTCTGCCTCGCTTTCGATAACAGTCTCATCATAAAGGCTGATAATCTTAACCTGGCAGTCAAACTCAGAAGCAACGATTGTCGCTGTATCGGCATCAATTGTCTGTGTAATTGATACCATCATACCCATACCCATAAGCTTAGAAATAATTTCAGAAGCCTTAAGGTTCATCTTCTTTGCAAGCTCTGAAACTGAAATTGAGTCCATAATCTCAATTTCTTTTGGTACAGGATTTGTATGTATAGTCTGCTTTTTCTTCTGGTTCAGCAGCTTGTCAACTGTCTCAATGTCTTCTCTGTCTTTGCGGTTATAAACAGGCTTCTTGCCTTTAAAAGACTTTTTCTGTGAAGACTTCTTGTTTTCTTCAACAGGTGCAGGAGGCATTCCGCCGCCAAAGCCGCCGCGGTTGCCGAAACCGCCCTGGCCCATTCTTCCGCCGGCAGAATTACGCTGACCGCCCTGTCCGCCGCCAAAACCGCCGCGCTGACCGCCGTTAGGGTTATTACGTCCGCCCTGTCCGCCAAAGCCGCCGCGCTGGCCGCCGTTAGCGTTATTGCGTCCGCCCTGCCCGCCGTTCTGGTTGTTCGAGCGGTTGCGGTAGCCTTCTCTAGCCTGTGCGCCTGTAAAGCCGCCAGAACCGTTGTCTCTGCGCTGAAAATTGCCGTCTCTGCGGTTGCCAGAAAAGCGCGGCTTGTCGCTTAAGTTACCGGCCTTTACGTTCGGTCTCTGCGGATTCAGTTCAAAAGAAGAAACCTTGCGTCTTTCTGCATTTCCGCCGGAAGAAGCAGGTGATTTTTTGTCAGAAGCACCAGATGCAGAAGAGCTGCCGTTGCCTTGCGGTTGTGCCGATTTCGGCTTTGCTTTAACAACGACCTTTTTTCTAACAGGCGTCTTCTCATTAGACGGCTCAGAATTCTGCTGCTGAGGCTTTTTTTCAGTCTTTTCTGCAGCCGGTTCTGAAGCCGAATTCTTTTCTTTTTTTGTGAGAATAAACTCTTGTTTTTTTTCTACATCTTCTGCCATTTTACTTCCTATTCTTCATCCTCGTATTCAAAACTGAGCTCTACACCACAGTTTGGACATACGGTCATATCTTCTGTTACGCGAGCGCCACATTCAGGGCATTCGAACTCAATCTGCTCTTCATCTCCGTCCGCAGCAGATTCAGCACTTTCTTGAGCGGCAGCGTCAGCAGATTCAGATTCTGCAGGCTCGTCAATAATCTCGCATACAGAATCAATAAGTTTTTGCAATTTATCATTATCTTCGGCTGAAACACCGTCAATCGAAGTGATTTTGCCAGAATCAACAGCATCAAGATAATCTTCGATTCTTTCAATGCCGGCAGCTTTAAGCAGCTCTGCAACGTGAATGTCTACGCCAGGCAAATCTGCGATTGTCTCGATATCCATTTCTTCTTGTGCGTCATTAAAGAGGCTCTCGGCTGCTTTTCTTGATTCGGCTGTGATTTTCTCGATTTCTTCGCACTGGTCTTCGGTCTTAACGTCAATGCTCCAGTCTACAAGACGGTTTGCAAGACGTACATTCAAGCCCTGTTTTCCGATAGCAAGCGAGAACTGAGACTCATTGACAACAGCAAGAGCCGAGCGTTTTGTCTCGTCAAGAATAATTACAGCAGAAACTTCTGCCGGTGAAAGAGCATTTGCGATAAACACTCTCGGGTCTTTGTCATATTTCAGAACATCAACTTTTTCACCTTCAAGCTCGCGGATAACATTCTGAATGCGCACACCCTTAAGACCGACACATGCGCCTACAGGGTCAACGTCTTCTCTGTTAGAATAAACCGCAACCTTTGTGCGGTAGCCCGGCTCGCGGACAATATTGTGAATTTCAACAGTTTTGTCGTAAATTTCAGGAACTTCAACTTCGATGATTTTGCGGACAAAGCTGCTTGATGTTCTTGAAAGAACAATCTGCGCACCGGCGTTTGTCTTCTTTACTTCTTCGATTACTGCCTTAATTCTGTCGCCTTTTTTGTAAGTCTCACGTGGTGACTGGAATTTCTTCGGCAGAACGCCTTCGATATTGTTTGTGTCGTTCTGAGAACGGCCAAGATTTACATAAATGTTGCCGTTTCTTTCGCGCTGGTAATAGCCGATGATAACCTCACCGACTTTGTCTTTAAATTCAGCATAAAGGCTGTCTTTCTGAAAATTACGGAAAGACTGCTGTGCTGTCTGTTTTCCTGTCTGAACTGTACCGCGGTCAAAATCATGCGGATCTACAAGAATTTCAATTTCATCGCCAACTTCGCAGTCCGGCGAAAGCTTCAATGCGTCTTCGAGCTCCATTTCTACAACAGGGTCGTAAACTCCGTCTACAATAACCTTGCGTGAATACAATGAAACATCAGTAAGATCATCATTAAAACGGACAACTGCATTTTCGCTTGTTCCAAATTTGCGTTTATAAGCTGAAATTAAAGCATCTTCAATAATATGCTTAACAGATTCTTTTGTGTAACCGCCTTCTTCTGTAAGCTGACGAATTGCCTCGGCCATTTCCAATGACATACCGGCACCTCCTATGAGTTTAGTAACTTTGCTTTTGCTATATTAGTAAACGGAATAACTTTTTCCGTTCCGTCTATCATCAGTTTTATCTGCTCTTTGTCTGCACTGACAATCTGACCTGCAATCCAGTCTGAAATTGTAGTGTCATAGACACGCGCATATTTTTTGACAAAAAACGCGAATTCTGCCGCATTTTTTATCTGTCTTTCTGTACCAGGTGAAGTAACTTCCATATAGATGTCCTGATTGTCAAGAATTACCTCAAGACGCGGAAGTAAAAGCCTGTGAACTTTGGCGCAGTCGTTTACGCCGATGCCGTTCGGGTTATCGGGGTCAGCATGTGCAATTACGGCTCTGACTTGTGTAGTTCCATTTGTACGGAAAATACGAAGTTCTACGAGCGAATAGCCCAAACCTGAAACAATCGGTTCGCAATCTGAATAATGCGGAATTTCCGCAAGCGGTGCATATTCCAAAGCAACTCCAATCTATAATAGCAGATATAAAAAAAGAGCCGTTTGAACGACTCTCAATGTTGAAAGATTATAATATGTTCGTATATAAATTATCAAAAAATCAAAGACCTGTCAATGTCGGCACAAAAAATTTCCTGATTTCAGGTTCATTCTTGCTATAAAAAGTTCTTGGAACAGTTTTGAGCCGCCTAATTCAAATACGGTGGCTTTTTCTGCTATGGCTTGGGCGCGGGCTTTGGCGGTTTTATCTTGAAGCACAAGTGATGCGCCCATAAGAGAAGCGTTTCCGCAATACTGCACGTTTTTCGCCATTCCGTCCGGGAAAAGCCCGACATAAACAGCGTTTGCAACATTAAAAGATTTTGCAAAACCGCCTGCAAGATAAACCCTTTCAATGCTCTGCGCGCTGATTCCGGCTTTGCTTATAAGACACTCAAGCCCTGCACAAAGAGAAGCTTTTGCAAGCTGAAACGCGCGTATATCGCTCTGCAGAAGGCTGATTTCTTTTGAAGCATCTTTGTAAAGCACAGCTTTTGCGCCGCTATTGTCTTGAATTATCTCAAAAAGCCCTTCGTCATCGTCAAAAGCGGTGAATGTGCCGGCTTCGTCAAGCTGATAAGTCTGGCGCAGAACAGCAACAGCGTCCAAAAGCCCGGAACCGCAAAGCCCTGCCAGTGCTGCACCGCCTATAACCGAATATTCTGCCCTGCCGTTGACCAGCGAAATGTTTTCAATTGCGCCGTCTATTGCACACATTCCGCATGAAATGTTTGCGCCCTCAAAAGCAGGGCCTGCCGCACTTGAAGTGCAAATTATTTCTGCCGGGCTAGCGTTTTCAGGGGGAACAAACAAAACCATCTCGCTGTTTGTGCCCAAGTCAGCAATAACAGCCGGGCGCTTACAGTTTTCTATGTTTAAGCTTAAAATGCACGCAATTGTGTCTGCGCCAATAAAGGCAGACACGCATGGCAAAAGATAGACCGGCACAGAAGCATTTACAGCTTTTAAGCCGCTGCCCCTTCTATTCAAGTTTCCGGCTTCAAGCTCTACGCCAAAAAGACAGTCTGCATCAAACGGGCTTTTAGAAATTGAAGCGCAGTCACGCTCTGTTAAAAGATAAAGCATTGTGGTGTTTGCGCTTATAGTGATTCGGCTTACGTCTTTTGAGCCGTAGCCAGCTTTTGCACACAATTCTTCTATTAGATTGTCGATTGCACCGCAAACAAGCTGAAAAAGCTCATCTGCGTGCCCTTCAAGACTTGCCGTTATTCTTGTGATTACGTCTGAACCAAAGCACCGCTGCGGATTAGGCAGAACGACAGAAGCTAACGGCGCACCGCTACCGGCTCTGAACAAAAGCCCGGCAATTGTGGTTGTACCCAAATCGACAGCAACACCAAAACCAGAATAATCTGCAAATTCATGGATTTGTCCCAAAAAACCGGCAGATTCAATCTGCATGTTTTCAGCCTTAAAATCTGCAAACAGCTCTGCATCGCCAAGAATTTCAGTCTGGCAGAGAAGCCTTACGCCTTCACTTAGCTCTTGCGCCGAAAGCTTTGATTTTTCTGTCTGGGTATGTGCCGAAAGGCTGCCGGTAATTTTCGCGCGGCACTTTCCGCAAATTCCGCCGGCACAATATTTTGTCTTTGGCGCAATTCCGCATAATTTGCAGGCTTTATTATAAGCCTCAAACGCCGCGCAGGGCGTTTCGATTTTCAGTCTGAACGGAGTTTCTTTATTTGAAAAATGAACAGTTAAAAAAGCCACTAATTTTACCGTTCTTCAAAAGCTTGTTTTGCAATTTCGCTTAAAGCAAGAGCAGCCTTGCCCACTCTCGGGCCGGGGCGCGTCATCAAATCGGCGTCAATGCAATAAATTCTGCCGTTTTTCAGCGCAGCAATATTTTTCCATGAACCGCGCTTCATAAAATCCTCTTTAGAGAGGTTCGCGTCAGAAGCAAACAAAATTATGTCAGGATTTCTGGCAATTATGGTTTCTTCGCTTACAACAGGATATTCCTGATTGAGCGTGCCGAAAATATTGTTTAAGCCCGCAAGCTCTATAATTTCGTTTAAGAACGAAGCGCTGCCGATGCTCATGTACGGCGCGTTCCAAATTTCCCAGTAAACAGAGGGCTTTTTGGCAAGATTCAGCTTTTTTGTTTCTTCTTGAGCCTGCGCGAATTCTTTTCTAATGCTTTCAACGCATTTTGCGCCGTTCTCTTTGTGTCCTGTAATTTCGGCTATAGTCTGAATCTCTTCGAGGACGTCGTTCAAAGAATTTGCCTTAGAGACATAGATTTTTATTCCATAAGAAGTCAGAGGCTCAATCAGATGATTGTGCATTCCGTCCGTCAAATAGACAAAGTCTGGGTTAAAAGAGATTATGTTCTCCAAACTGAAAAGCTTGGCGTCAAAGCCGCCCACAGCCGGAATTTTTTCAGCTTCTTTCGGATAATTGCACAAATTTGTGCGCGCCACAATCTGGTCTTGCGCCCCCACAGCAAAAAGAATCTCCGTTGCCGCAGGCGAAAGCGAAACAATCCGCGAAGGTACAGCATCTTGAGCCTTTACGCTCTCACGCTTTGCAAACGCAAAAACCTCTACCGAGCACCATATAAAACAAAAAGCAAAAACCGAAACTAAAAGCCTTTTCATAGCCCTATAGTAAGCCAAAAGCAAGCGTTGAACAAGACATATGTCTGATTCTATTAATTAATCCAAATGTTGAATTATCCACCATATTTTTGAAGATAAAACTGGGGTTTCACCTTATCACAGATAAATCTGCACTTTCTTTCTTATCGGGTGCTCCATGAGCTGTACGGTTATGCCGTAGGCTTTCTGGATATTCGCCGAAGTGATTACTTCTTCTGGCGCACCTTCTGCGATTAAGCTGCCGGACTTTAAAAGCAGAATATTTTCCGCAAACAGAGCCGCCATGTTTATGTCGTGCATTGTTACAAGAATGCTTTTTGTCTTTGCAATTTCTTCAAGAAGGTTAAAAAGCGCATACTGGTGCTGAATATCGAGGTTCGCCTGCGGTTCATCAAGCAGAAGATAGGGCGTGTCCTGCACAAGACTGCGCGCAATGGCGGCTCTTGCAAACTCGCCGCCCGAAATTTCTGTAACAGCGCGGTCAGCCAATGCCTCAAGTGCAAGGCTTTTTAAAGCCCATTCCACAATCTGAGGATTTTCTTCTTTGGCAAAACGCCCCATCGACACATATTCGCGCACCGTATAAGCCCATGCACATGTTTCACTTTGAGCCGTAAATGCAATTTTCTGCGCGCGCTCAAAACTTGAATAAGCCTGAACCTTTTTGCCGTCAATCAGCGGCTCGTTTCTGCACTCAAGTGAGCTGTTCGGCACACCTGCAATTATAGAAAGCAAGGTAGATTTGCCCGAACCATTTGCGCCCAAAAGCACGTTCAAGCCGCTGTCTTTCAGTGTAAAGGAAAGATTTTTGAGAACCATATTATTTTTGTAGCCGGCACATAAATCTACAGCCTGTATCACCGCAGCCTGCCTTTTGCCATAACTGAAAGAAAAAACGGCGTACCCATGAGCGATGTTATTATTCCCACAGGAATTTCCATTGGTGCGGCGGCGGTTCTTGCAACTATGTCAGAGACAAGCAGCAGCAGAGCACCGAGCAGCATACTTGAAGCCAAAAGCTTTTTGTGCGAAGGCCCGAACAAAAGCCTTGCAATGTGCGGTCCGATAAGCCCGATAAAGCCGATTGTGCCGCCGCTGCATACAGCCAGTGCCGTTCCAAGCGAGCCGAACGCAATTATTGCAAGCCCTGCGCGTTTTGTGTTCAAGCCCAAAGTTGAGGCGCTCCGCTCGCCAAGTGAAAGCACGTCAAGCGGCTTTGCAACCGTAAAATAAAGCGGAATAACCAACACAGCCGGAATCAGCAGCCGCAGCGCATCGTTCCATGTTTTGCCGTTGAAGCTACCCAAAGTCCACGCATACATTTTATGAAGCTCGTTGTAATGTATAAGCAGCAGAAGCGAATTAATTGCCGAAAAACACGCGCTTAACGCTATGCCAGTGAGCAGCAGCGAAACCGCACCCGGCTCGTAACGTTTTTTGCCTGCAATAAAATATGCAGCCCAGACCGCAGCTAACGCGCCTATAAACGCACCGCACTGAATCAAAAACGGCGTTGAGCCTTGAATTGCAGACATGCTGAGCAAAATAGAAACTAAAACCGCACCAAGCGCCGCACCCGATGACACGCCCATAATAGCCGGGTCTGCCAGAGCGTTTCTAAAAAAGCCCTGAAAAAGACAGCCCGCACCTGCAAGCAGCGCACCCGCAAACATTGCGATAACCGTCCGCGGTGCTCTTATTTTAAAGACAAGTATATGCGTAAAAGAATCATAATCTTTTATGTTGAAAACAGACGCAAAACTGATGCGCTCCGCCCCCAAGGCAAGACTGAAAAAAACAGCCGCAAAAAGCAGAGCAATTATAAGCAGAATTTTACAGGTAAATTTCATAGTCTATTCTGATTCTATCCTTTTCAGTTTTGTGTTGATTCTTGATTCGCGTCTGTTTATCGGGTTGTTGTCGGCGTCAAAATCCCAGTATTGACCGACGAAATCATAATTAAGCTCACCGTCTGCAAAATGCAGCTTGTAATCAACCTGCACGCCGTCGCGGCTGCCGGAACGGATTAGAAAATCTGACTTTTCAATCTCTTCTGCCGTAAGCAGATTTTTAGACTGAAACATTTTCCAATTGGCATCAACATCGAATTTTTTGTTACCGATGTACTTTATCGTTATTTTCTGGTCTGAATCTTTGCCGCTTTCGTTATAAGAACCTTCAACCTTGCGGATAAAGTCTATTGCTTCAAGTGAATCTTCGATATAGCGGCTTAAAACATAGCCGGTTTTTCCGTCAGCGGTTTTTATCTGAACCCAGACAGGCTCATTTACCGTAAGTTCTCCGTCCGCGGCTTCAGCTCCGGCAGCCGGCCGGGTTAAAACTTCTACCTGCGTTTTGTCTTTAAGCTCACAAACAGACTCCCCTTCAGTCTCGGGCATAGCCTTCAATTTTAAGCCGCCTTTTGAATTTATAAACGCGTATTCAGTTACGGGCGTTTGTGCCGTCTGCAAAGAAGTTTCAGGCAAATTTTCTACGGCTGGCGCAGAATCTTTGTTTTTTGAACACGACTCAATTGAGAGAAAAATCAGAATGAAGCTAAAAAGGCAGGCGCATTTTTTCATGCTTTATTAAACTCTTTTTCGATATACATTTCTTCGGTTTTTGCAAGAAGCGTTCTGCCGTCAAAATCGAGGCGCACAATGTAGGGCATAAAATCTATTATGCGCAGGAAATCGTCGCAGTTAAAAGACGGCTCAAAATAGTTGAAAATGCTGCTCAATGCAGTGCCATGCGTGCCGATTACAACGGTTTTGCCTTTATTTTTGTCGAGGATCTCGAAAAGTGCCTCGATATTGCGCTTCTGCACAGCTCCAATCGATTCGCCCTCTGCTTCGGCAAAAGTTTTGTCGCTCCATCTTTTTTTGAACATCTCAAAATTGTTGGCGTCAATTCCGGCTTTGCGCTCACGCAGGCGCTCGTCTGTTGTAATCTGCATTTTATGATCTTCTGCCGCGTGCAGAATTGTGTCAAAACTGCGCTTGTACGGGCTTGAATAGAATGCGTCAATCTTTTTGTCTTTGAAAAATTCCATTACAGCAAACGAATCTTCCGCACCCTCTTTAGAGAGCGGCCTTGTTCTGTCGTCATAAACGCTGTGGTCTGGCTGGCAGTGTCTTACAAAATAAACCGATGTCATTTTCACCTCTTTTAACCGGCTGCAAAAGTTTCAAGTATTTTATCACGAAGAGTTGCGCTTTCAAAATCTTTTGTAAGCGCATCGAGCGCAACGTGCAGCGTAGAATCTTGTTTTGAGAGCGGCTTTAAAATGATGATTCTGTCAGCCATCTCTAAAGATTCTCTTATGTCGTGGGTCACAAAAAGCACAGTCCGACGCTCCGTTTCAAGAAGTTCTTTTAAAAGCTGCATGAGCTGTTCTTTAAGCATAATGTCCTGCGACTGAAAGGCTTCGTCCATGAGCAGAAGCGGCGCTTTTACGGCGAAAGATCTTGCAACCGCGGCGCGCTGCCGTTCTCCGCCAGAAAGATTTGGCGGAAAATCGTTGATTTTGTCTTTAAGCCCTGCCGCGCACAAAAAAGCTTCTGCGCGCCGGACGGCTTCATCTTTCGGCATTGTGTTCTCTAATGGAAGCGTACAGTTGCGGAGAACCGAGCACCAGGGCAGAAGCCGCGGCTCTTGGAACAGGTACGAGGCGTAAATCAGAGCTTTTTCTCCGTACTCTTTTATGCTTTTTCCCCCGACTTTGATTGTGCCGGCTGACGGCTCAAGCAAAGCTGCGATGCAGTCGAGCAGCGTTGTTTTACCTGCCCCGCTCGGCGCAAGCAGCGCGTTTACTGTACCGGCTTCAAATTTTATAGAAAAATCTTTATAAATCGATTTTTTTCCGCGTACAACGGTGAGGTTCTCAATCTGCACGTCTTTGCTCAAGTTGATTTTCTCAAGGCTATCCATTGGCTGCTCCTCCGGCTTGAGGGGCTTGCGCGCCGTCAGCAGATTCAGGCTGAAAGCGGCTGCGGATTTTTCTGATGTACCAGTTAAAAACAAGCTCCAAACCGTAGCTTAAAGCCACAACGGTTACAGTCCACGCAAAAACGTCAGCCGTCTCAAGATGCACTTTTGCCGTCTGAAGCGCCATTCCGACAGAATTTTTGGGCAGGCTCAAGATTTCACCTGCGACAACAACTTTCCAAGTTAAACCGAGCGCGCTCAACATGCCTGAAAAAAAATACGGCAGCACAGACGGCACATAAATAAAGCGCAGTTTCTGCCAGAATGAAAAGCAGTAAACTTCAGACATTGCAAGCAGCTTTTTGTCTGTGCTCTTAATTCCGGCGGCAACAGTTTCTGTTAAAACAGGCAGCGTCATTAAAACTGAAACAAAGACCGGCACTGCGGAACTTTTGAACCAGAACATGGCTACAAGAATTATTGAAACTACCGGCGTTGCTTTTATAACCGAAAGCGGAAACCTGAAAAAAGCCGCGAGATTTTCGTCTGCACCGATTAGAATGCCCAAAACAAGCGAAAAGCACAGCGAAATTGCAAAAGCTTTTACGGCACGCGCCAAAGTGGAAAGAACCGCCGTCTGAAAGGTCTTCTGCGGCAACAAGCTGATTAATCTTAAAAACACGTTTTTCGGTTCAGGCAGAACAAGCGGCGACGCCATAAAAACTGAAATTATGTGCCATATTGAGAAAAATAAAACTATAGAAAGGCAGACTAGAACTTTTCGCCGCATCTTGCCTATTCAAAATAAAACGGATTATCCGGCAGCCTGCCGCCGACAGATTCCGGTGCATAATTCAAAAAGACTTTGAGCAGCTCTTCAATAAGCGGCCGGGCTTCTTTTGAAGGCACATAGCTGAACGCGCAATTCGGAATTGCTTTTTCTGCAATTGCGGCCTTTAAGCCCAAAGTGTGCTTTTCTACAAGTGCGGCGGCATCTTTCGGGTTCTGCTCTGTCCAGAGTACAGCTTTTTCAGCTTCTTTCAAGAAAGCACGCACCGTCTTAGGGTATTTAGCGGCAAATTCTTTGCGCACCACAACCGCCGTCATAGGGAATGTGTCTTTGTCAAAGCTTGACTTCCACAAAGTCTGCAAATCCAAAGCGCGCCAGCAGCTTCCTTTTGAAACTGCAACTGTCGCAAAAGGTTCAGGCATTACCGCATATTCGATTTTGCCAGAAGCAATGGCGGCTGCCATCTCGCTTGCCGGAATACTGAAATCAAGCTTTATTGCGTCTTTTCCGTCGCCGGTGTTGAATCCGTTTTTTTCAAGAATTGCGCGGAAAACGTATTCCGGCGTTGAGCCCTGCCCTGCTACAAAAACGGTTTTGCCTTTTAAGTCCTCAAGTGAATTTACAGACTTATCTGTTGACACAAGGTTCAGCATTCCTAAGCCGCTTACAGCCACAAGCACAATTGAATCAGGCTGTTTTGCATAAATCTTTGCGGCGGCGTTTGGCGGCAGAATGCCTATGTCAATTTCGCCTTTGAGCATTTTCGGAATTAAAACATCAGGGCTTGCGCAGACTTCATACGAAACTGCGGTATTGTTCACCTGCGGAACATTTTCAAAAAGCCACGCAAAGCACATTCCGCTAGGCCCGTTAAGCACAGCCATATTTATTGATTCTGGCGCGGCAGTTTTTTCTTTAGCAGCAAAAGCCGAAACAAACAAACCGCCCGAAACGATTAAAGCACATAAAACACAGACAATCTTTTTTGAAACGCTATTCATAATGCGCTTATTATACTTGCAAGCGCCAAAAATAGCAAACCTTCCGCGTGGTGTACAATTTTGCCGGGTTTATGTAAAATGGCGGCATGAAAACCGTTAATTTTTTTGAATATGAGCACAAAGACGATGTTCTTGAGCAGCTTGAAAATGCAGAAAATTTGTGGCGCGCAATTCCGTATTTGACAGGGCTTTTAAAAGAAGGCACTTTTCACGAAAAACTTGGAAACGGCGCACTTTATCTTATGCTGGACGAAGAAAGCAAAGACAAAAACGGTCTGCCGCGCATTGCTTCGTTTGTCACATTTTGCGACAAAGACGAAATTGACGCACCGGCATTAAAGCCCTGGATTGGCTTTGTGTTCACGTTTCCAGAATACCGCGGCAGACGTCTTGCAGGCAGACTGATAGAACACTGCATTTCACAGGCTGCCGCACTCTATCCTGATGCAGAGCAAATTTTTGTCTCATCAGATGAAAACGGACTTTACGAAAAATACGGCTTTAGTTTCATCTTTAAGGCAAAAACCATTTATGGCGATGAGTCCAAGGTTTTTGCGCGGAAAATAAGCACAACACCGAACCCGCTTATTGAAATAATAAAACAGCAGACTGAAATTCTTTTTAAGAACATCGATGACCAGATAAGCGGCGCAGACCTTTCAAGTCTGCTTGATAACGTGAATAACTCGCGCTATCTGTTTCACATGATTCATTCGATGGACAGATACTTTATAAACCCGTTTGTATACAGCTACAACGCAGAGCAGGCTGGCGGAATTGACGAAAACTACAGCATAATTTCAGAAAGCCGCGACGGCTTTATCCCGGACGACGGTTTTATAATTCCGAGAGAAACGCTTGCCGCATATTTTGAGCATGCAAAGCAAAAAATAAGGCTGTACCTCGACAGCCTTACCGACACTGACCTTGCGCAAAAGCCTGAAAACTGTCCGCACACAAAGCTTGCGCTTATTCTGGGACAGTACCGACATTCAATGTTTCACGCCGCCCTTTCAGAAAGCGTAACATTTGAAAACAGCGGAATATGGCTTCCGTACACCGGCTTTAAATATGTGCGCCCAAATTGAGCGCAACCTGCACAGCGTTAGAGCTTGAACTTGTCGACTTCGTTCTTGAGGATTGTTACGCTGTCAGCATTTTCAACAGACTTGTTCTTTGAGTCAAGCGCAAGCTCGCGGATTTTGTCCGAACTTGCGTGCATTTCGCCCATAGCAATATTGATCTGTCCGGTCGCTTCTGTAAGTCCTTCCATTTCGCGGACAATTTCGGCTGCACCGGCGAGCATTTCCTTTGAGCTGTTGCGCGTCTCGTCTGCAATCTTGTTGATTTTTTCCATTGAGGCGAGAACCTGCGTGTTACCTTCCTGCTGCTCTTCCATTGCGGAAATAACCACACGCTCCTGAAGCTGAACGGTTTCTGCAAGATTGTATATGCTTGAAAAATGGTTCTGAACAAGCTTGGTGCTTTCTGAAACCTTCTCGATTGCGGCGTTAAGGCTCTTAAGTTCAGAGTTGATTGCCTTGCCCTGCATATTTGACTGCTCGGCAAGCTTTCGGATTTCATCTGCAACAACAGAGAAGCCTTTTCCAGACTCGCCTGCATGAGCAGCTTCGATTGCCGCGTTCATAGCAAGAAGGTTTGTCTGCGACGCGATAGACTGAATAATTTTTGTTGCTTCAAGCAGTGAGCTTGAACCTTCAAGAATTGACTGTGATGAATTTACAGCTTCTGTAACACTCTTCTGTCCGTCCTCGGCGGCGTTGCGGAGCTGACCTACGGCTACAGAGTTCTTTTCAAGAACTTCGTTTACAGAGCGGATGTTTGCAACCATCTCGTCAACAGCAGCGGTAGATTCAGCTATGCTTGAAACCTGCTCGTTTACGTCACTGTCAAGCTTGCGTACAGACTGCTCAATCTGGCGTATGCTTGCACCGGCTTCTTCAACGCCGCTTGACTGATTTACTACAGATTCTCTTATCTGTGTAATTGTGCTTGCAATCTGTGTAATTGCAGCGGCTGTAGATTCAGCACCTTCCTGCATGATTTCTGCGCGGTCGCCTGACTCAACGGCAGTATTTTTAATTGTTTTAAGCAAATCTCTTGTAGAAAGCACAAGCGTATTGATTGCCGAAGCAAGCAGACCGTAATCGTCGCGGCTCTGCACAGGCTCTCTATGAAGCGCAAAATCATTGTCAGCCATTTTCTCCATCATCTTTACAACATGATGAAGACGGTGCGCTTCGTGTGCAACCTCATTTCTTACAATAATCGTACAGACAATTATACCGAATATTCCGCATGGAATAACTCTCGTTTTATAGCAGTCCCAGACAGACAGGGCATTTGTTTCCATTCCTCTGTAAGAAAGCATAACAAGAAGAACCGCAGAAAGCGTAATTGTAATCGTAACGAAAACATGGCGTCTTACAAGACCCATTGTGACACCTTCTCGTTTCATTGGCAGCCAGTCAAGCCACTGTTCAAATGTCTGAAGCCAGAAAATGTAGAAATTCGTTGAAACAAAGAAGAACGAGCCGATAAACCCAAACCATGTTGCATGGCGGATATATTCGATGCCGTTCATATTACATGCAATTTTAACTGCCATCGGCATAAAACATGAAAGTATGGTTGTGCCGACAAGCTGAAATGTTGTTATAAATTTGACTTTTGAAGTAAGACGCATCAAATTTGAATCTGAACCGTCAAAAAAATCAAAGGTTTTTACATAAGATCTGTTAATGATAATGCCAGAAACTATGCTGTATGCCAAAAAAATCAGATACGGCATTGAAAATATAAGCTTTGATACTTCTGTAGCTGAATAAGTTCCAGAAAAAACATAAAAAATCCAAGCTAATACTTGATAAGGAACAAAACAGCAGAGTCCCCAAAGAAAACACCTTTTTGGAAACGGTGGTATTGTAACAACTTGATTTTTTCCGTCCATTGAAAAACTCCTTTTTTAACTGCCCTGCCTCAACAAAGAGTGCTCAAAGCAATTCCATGCCCATATTCTCGGCACGACAAATTTAATAACTAACTTTTGAGTATTACAATGCACATTTTGAAATTTACAATATAATTGTTTTTAGAACAAAATCAAATTTAAGTCAATATTTAAAATGACAAAAATACTGATTTTGACAATGTGATAAAATAAAACATGTATTATGGTCACTTCGACTGCGCTCAGTGACCAGCTCGAAAAAAAAAGCCCGGCTATAGAAACCGGGCTTTTGTACATATACTAAATTGCTGTGCGCTAGAGCTTGAACTTATCGACTTCGTTCTTGAGGATTGTTACGCTGTCAGCATTCTCAACAGACTTGTTCTTTGAGTCAAGCGCAAGTTCGCGGATTTTGTCCGAACTTGCGTGCATCTCGCCCATAGCAATATTGATTTGTCCGGTCGCTTCTGTAAGTCCTTCCATTTCGCGGACAATTTCGGCTGCACCGGCGAGCATTTCCTTTGAGCTGTTGCGGGTCTCGTCTGCAATCTTGTTGATTTTTTCCATTGAGGCAAGAACCTGTGTATTGCCTTCCTGCTGCTCTTCCATCGCGGAAATAACCACACGCTCCTGCAACTGAACGGTTTCAGCAAGATTGTATATGCTTGAGAAATGATTCTGAACAAGCTTGGTGCTTTCTGAAACCTTTTCGATTGCGGCGTTAAGGCTCTTAAGTTCAGAGTTGATTGCCTTGCCCTGCATATTTGACTGCTCGGCAAGCTTTCGGATTTCATCTGCAACAACAGAAAAGCCTTTTCCAGACTCGCCTGCATGGGCAGCTTCGATTGCCGCGTTCATAGCAAGAAGGTTTGTCTGTGACGCGATAGACTGAATGATTTTTGTTGCTTCAAGCAGTGAGCTTGAGCCTTCAAGGATTGACTGTGAAGATGTTACAGCTTCTGTAACACTCTTCTGTCCGTCCTCGGCGGCGTTGCGGAGCTGGCCTACGGCTACAGAGTTCTTTTCGAGAACTTCGTTTACAGAGCGGATGTTTGCAACCATCTCGTCAACAGCGGCTGTAGATTCTGCTATGCTTGAAACCTGCTCGTTTACGTCGCTGTCAAGCTTGCGGACTGACTGCTCAATCTGGCGTATGCTTGCGCCGGCTTCTTCAACGCCGCTTGACTGATTTACTACAGATTCTCTTATCTGTGTAATTGTGCTTGCAATCTGTGTAATTGCGGCGGCTGTAGATTCAGCACCTTCCTGCATAATTTCTGCGCGTCTGCCGGAATCAATAGCTGTGTCTTTAATTGTAGAAAGCAATTTTCTTGTTGAAACGATAAGCGTGTTAATCGAAGTTGCAAGAAGACCAAAGTCGTCGCGGCTGTGAATAGGCTCTCTATGAAGCGCAAAATCGTTGTCAGCCATTTTTTCCATCATCTTTGCAACATGGCGCAGACGTTTCGATTCATGGTGAGTTACGGCAACCATAATAACAATCGAAAAAAGAATGCAGAAAACACCCACCGGCAGAATTTTTGTCAGATAATGTTG
Source organism: Spirochaetaceae bacterium (assembly GCA_017614995.1). GTDB lineage: Bacteria > Spirochaetota > Spirochaetia > Treponematales > Treponemataceae > UBA1240. The sequence goes on along the minus strand of JAGAAX010000052.1, from coordinate 65,433 downwards.
GGTTACATTCTCACAAGCACCAATTTCCAGTTTTCTGCATGAAAGCAGCACGCAAAGAACTGTCGCGATAGTTGCGGTCATAACTACAAGCACATGGCGTCTTACAAGACCCATTGAAATGTGCTTTTTGCGCAAAGGCAGCCAGTCAAGCCACTGTTCAAAACACTGAAGCCAGCGGACATAAAAATAGGTTGAAATAAAGAACAGAGAACCTAATGCGCCGAACCATGCGTCATGCATAATGCACTTAATGCCTGTAACTTTGCAAGAAAGCTTAAATGCAAGCGGCAGAAAAAGCGCGGCTGCAATGGTTATACAAAACTGAATAACTGTAATAAGATTTGACCTGGTTGCAAGCCTGTCAAGGTTAGACTCCGAGCCGTCAAAAAAATCAAATGAACGCCTGTAAAAGCTTGAAAGTGAAACACCTATAGCCGTTACAATAACCAAAAACACGATGTAAGGCACAGATGTCATAAGCTTTAAAAGCTGGTCAACAGGATAAATCTCGCAGAAAGCAAAAATTGCCCAAAAGAAAATCTGGTAACCGACAAAACAAGTGATACTCCAAAGAGTACAACGCTTAGGAAATGGAGGAATTGTAACAACCTTATTTTTTTCGTCCATAGAAAAAACTCCCTCTAACATATTACAATACACATTTTTACAATCTATCTTTTTAGAATAAGGCAACAATATTACTAAGTCAAGCTAATTCCGCACATAACACGAATAACGGAACAGCTTTAGACTAATACGCTTTCGATTTCGTGAGTGCGGTCAGGGCTTTTGCGTTTCGGGCTTTTCTTGAACGAAACGACAAATTCGCCGTCTTTATAATCTACAATTACAGCGGACTTGCCCTCTGCCTCGCCGGAAAGCAGCTTTATAGAAAGCGGGTCTTCTATATTCCGCTGAATCAGACGCCGCATAGGCCGCGCGCCATACTGCGGGTCGTAGCCGTTGTCTACAAGATAGCCGCAGGCAGCAGGTCTTACCGCAAGCGAAAGATTCTGCTCTGCAAGGCGCGCCTCAAGCTCTTTAAGCTGCATGTGCAGAATTGCGCCGACCTCTTCTTTAGAAAGAGCCGTAAACACAACAGTGTCATCAATTCTGTTCAACAGCTCAGGTCTTAAAAGCTTCTTCAATTCTGAAAGGGCATTTGCCTTTATGTCCTCGTACTCAAGCAGCCCTGCTTCAAGATTAGAGAAACCTACTCTGCTTTCTGTAGTTATCTCTCTTGCACCGGCGTTGCTCGTCATTATAATTACGGTGTTTCTAAAGTTTACTGAATGACCAAGGCTGTCTTTAAGCTCGCCTTCTTCAAGCACCTGCAAAAGCAGATTGAACACATCAGGGTGAGCCTTTTCAATTTCATCAAGAAGCACAACAGAATACGGATTTTTGCGCACTTTTTCAGTAAGAACACCGCCTTCCTCGTAGCCGACATAACCCGGCGGTGCGCCGACAAGGCGGCTTGCATTGTGCTTTTCCATATAATCGCTCATGTCAATTCTGATAAGCGAATCTTCTGTGCCGAAAAGGAACTTTGCAAGTGTTTTTGCAAGCAGTGTCTTGCCAACGCCGGTAGGACCTAAGAAGATAAACGAACCCAAAGGACGGCGCACAGACGAAATGCCGGAACGCGAGCGTCTGATTGCAGAGCTTATAAGCGAAACAGCCTCATTCTGACCGACAACAGTCTTATGCAGCTCTGCTTCCATGTTTATAAGCTTTGCAGATTCAGAAGTATCAATATTTTCAAGCGGAATGCCTGTCATTATTGCAAGCACTTTCTTAATATCATTTGGAGTAACGACATTTGAGCCGTTTACATCGGCTGTCTGCCAGTAATTGCGCACAATATCAAGCTTCTGTCTAAGCTCGCGCACCTGGTCTCTGACCTCGGCGGCGCGCTCGTAATTCTGGCTGTTTACAAGCTGCTGCTTTTCTTTGTTAAGCTGCTCAATATTTGATTCAATGTCGGCAAGTTCAGGAGGTCTTATGTCAGCCGCAATTTTTTTCATTGAGCCTGCTTCGTCAAGCACATCGATAGCCTTATCAGGAAAATAGCGGTCTGTAATAAAGCGGCGGCTGTAGCGCATAATCAGCTCTATTACATCATCGCCGTAGATAACGCCATGAAATTCTTCGTACTTCTTTTTAAGCCCTTCAAGAATCAGGCGGACATCTGCATCAGACGGCTCTTCTACCCTTACCTGCTGAAAACGGCGGGCAAGAGCCGCATCTTTTTCAAAATACTGGCGGAATTCTTTCGATGTTGTAGCACCGATACACTGAATCTCTCCTCTTGATAAAGCAGGCTTTAAAAGATTTGACGCATCCATTGCGCCTTCTGCACCGCCTGTACCAATCAATGTATGAAGTTCATCTATAAAAAGAATTATGTTCTTGTTTTCGGTTGCTTCTTTCATAATACGCTTGAAACGCTCTTCAAATTCACCGCGGTATTTTGTACCTGCAACAACAGAAGCAAGGTCAAGCGTAAGCACTCTCTTTTTGCAGAGATTTCTCGGTACTCTTTCAGAAACTATGCGCTGTGCAAGCCCTTCTACAATTGCGGTTTTGCCCACACCCGGCTCGCCGACAAGCACAGGGTTGTTCTTTGAACGTCTTGAAAGAATCTGAACAACGCGGGCAATTTCTGCATCGCGCCCGATAACAGGGTCAAGCTTCTGCGCACGCGCAAGAGCTGTTAAATCACGCGAATAGTTTTTCAAAATGCCGTTTGTCTGCGCTCTGCCCGGCTGTGCATTAAAGCCGCCAGAAGCACCGGCAGCCTGCATCTGCGGAAAAACCGGGTATCTCGGCTGCGCCGCAAAATCAGGGTCGCGTTCCGCATATTGGCTTTCTTCGTTTGATGTTCTATTTAAAATGTCAGCAGCTTTTCTTGCATCATCTATAGAAAGGTGCTGTTTTTCAAAAAATATGGCACACGGGCTTTTTTCTTCTCTTATGGCTGCCAAAAGCAGATGCTCTGTGCCGACATATTCCTGGCGCAGGCTTCTTGCTTCAATCTGTGCCGTATTGAGAAGCGTATTAAGCCGCCTTGAAAGGGGCAAATCACCGAAAGACATAGAAGACGACTTAATAGGCAGAGACTGCTCAAGCACAAGCTGAAACGAAAGAATATTCACTTTTAAAGACTTTAATATAAGAACAGCCCGGCCTTCTCCGTTTCTGAGCATTGCCAAAAGCACATGTTCAGGAAGAAGCTGTTCGCTGCCGTTTTTACGTCCTTCTTCCTGTGCAAGCACAGTTAGAATTTTCTTCGCTCTATCGGTCAATCCCTTTAACATACCAAACCTCTGAAACTTAACTATAGTTCCAAATGAACGTTAGAAAGTGCTTCCTGCAAAACCAAAGCACGCAAACGCTCTATTTTTTCGTCTTCAGTAGCAATGTCCTGTTCAAAATTGAAAGTTCCGTTACGAATAACATAAGTCAGATGAGCATTCTGAACTCTGTAAAGCAAAGCCGTTAATTCATTGTGCTTTATACCGGAAAGCAGCCCTAAATTAAGTCCCCACTTTATTTTTGAAACAAGGTCAATACCTTCCCTATTTGTAACTAATCGGCTATATTTTACCGTCGCAATAGCCCGATAAATCAAATCTTTTATGCGGGTTGTCCTTCCGTCAAGAAGATTCATCGCAAGCCCGCGCTCGTTTTCAATAAGCTTAAGAACCGCAACTTCAAAGCGCGCAACCTGCTCGTCCTCTGAGCCCTGATAAGCCTGCCTGTTCTGAACAAGAAAGAACGAACCGAGCGGAGTTGAGCTGTCGTTAGGCCCAAAAAAAGCAGTTACAGCACAGCCGTCAAGCATCGCTGCGCGGAAAAACTTCTCGCAAGTGCCAGCCATAACCATAGAAGGCAGATGAAGCACGCATGAAAGCTTCATTCCGCTGCCCAAATCGCGCATAAGCGAAGTAAGGTAGCCGAATTCATTTGAGGCGGCAAACTGAAGATAGTTCTGCAATTCTGAATCAAGTCTTTTAGACTCAACAAAAGCGCTTTCGCAGTCAAAGCCGCTTGCAAAGCTTGCTATGCGCAGGTGGTCTTCGCTGTTTACAGAACATGAAACTTTTCCGTCTCCGCGCAGAACGCCGCCTGTCCAAGGCTGTGCGTACATTGAATATGGAAATATTCCCCTTTCTGTTAAGATACGCTGACCGAGCGCGTCTAAATTTGCCGCCCGCAGAGCCTGATAATTTTCGGCATCTTCAACATGTGTAAAAGAATCAAATATAAGCGTCTGCACGCGCTCGGCATCGTCGCTTGTCAAATACTTTGGAAACACAAAATCAGCAAGATTGCGTGCAAGCCTTACGCGCGTTGAAAGCGTAATGTCATTTTCAGGGCCGGGAGCAGAATACCATGCGTCTAAAGTCTGCCCCTCAGAAGATGAATTTTTACTCATCAGATTCACCTTCTGAATAATACGGCTGTGCAGAACGTGTCTCTAAAGCGCGGAGCCGGTCGCGGTAAACTGCGGCTTTCTCGTAGTCCTCAACAGCAACAGCTTCTGCAAGTTTTTCCTGGTACATCATTCTGTCTGTAAGCACAGAGCGGAAATGCGCGAGCTTTTTGGGCAGCTCGCCATGATAAGTGCCTTCAATTCCATGATTTTTTAAAATGCTGAAAATTTCGCTTTTAAAGACTGTATAACATTCCGGGCAGCCTGCTGACTTGATTCTTTTTAAATCAGCCAGAGTTCTTCCGCAGACAGGGCACGCATAAGACGGCTGTGAAATCTGATTTGAATTGTTTGCGTCCTGCAAAATTCCAGAAAGCAGATTATTGAAGGCAACCTCAACATTTTTGCCAGCAACATTTATTCCGCGTTCTTTTGCACATTCAACACAAAGATGAAGCTCAACAGTTCTTGTAGCCGAAACCTGCTGAACAAAAAGCACAGCGTTCCGTATACCGCAAATATCGCATTTCATAAAAAAACCTTAAATTTTTCGTAAACTCTCAAGCGGCTTCTCGTTTGCGGCCTTATAAGCCGGTATAAGCGAGACAACAGTTGAAAGCAGCAGTGTTACTGCCGCAATTGCAAAAATTTCTGCAAACGGCACAGCAATAGGAATATTTGTCAGATAAAACTCAGGGTCAAGCAGTCTGACTGAAATAAAGCCCTCTGCCGCAGCACCTGCACCGACATGACTGACAGTATATCCCAAATAAGCGAATATGTTTACAATTTTTTCAAAAAAACTGATAATTTCGTTTGATTTTATGGCGCACAATATGCCGAGCGGAAGCCCGATAATTACGCCGCCAAGACCTGTGAAAAAGCCCGTCAGGACAAAGGTCAGCCGGATTTCTTTCGGCGATGCACCGATTGCCTTTAGAATCGCAATCTCCTTGCGTTTTTCCATTGTAAGCATAATCAGCGCAGAAGAAACATTTACAGACGCCACAAGCACAATCAAAAACATAATGAAAAGCAGCATTGTCTTTGTTGTGTTGAAAGTCTCGTAAGTTGAGCGGTTTAGCTCCTGCCATGTATAGACGCCGTAACCCTTGCCCGCGATTTTCTGGCACTCGTTCTGAACGGCGTAAAGATTCTTTGAAAAAGCGTCCTTAGTCTTTATGCCGATGAACACGCGCGAAACATTAGAAGCCAAAAACTCAAAACCTGCTTCAAGAGGCACAAAAACCCAGAGCGCATCCAATTCCTGATAGCCCGAAGAAACAATGCCCGAAACCGTAAATGCGGCTGTTTTGGGCACAACCTTGCCGTTAGGCAGATTGCGCATTGTAATCAAGTGAAGCGTGTCGCCGACAGCAAGCCCTGTCTTTTCGGCAAGCGCACTGCCGATTACCGCGCTTCTTTCGCCTTCAAAAGCGAGAGCGCCGCTTTTAACTTCAAAAAGATCTTTGAAAGACGCATTTTCGGCAAAGAGCTTTGGCTCAACCGCGCGCACTGAAGCACCGCTCCGCTCTTTTTTGCCTGCGGCAAGTGCCATGCCTGTGCGCTCAATGTATGCGGCTTCAACGCCGTCAAGCTTTTCAAGTTCGGCAGCCTGTTCTTTTAAGCTTTCGATATTGCCGAAAATATCAGTCTGCGCCTTATATTGAATTGACTGCAAATGAAAAGACGAAAGCTCTACGATTCTGTCGGTCATTCCCTTTATCATGCTGTCTGAAAACACAAGCACTACAATAAGCGGAATAACACTGAAAGCTACGCAAATCATAGCGGCGAAAACGCTTTTTTTTGCAGGGCTTTTGTTTGAGGAAGTCTTGTCTGCAATTGCCGCCTCCGGCTTTGACGGAAACATGAACCTTAAAGCCAGACGCATTATAGTTGAAATTGTCATAAGGCAGTCAGATTTCCATTCTTTATTGTGTAAACCACATCGCCACTCTGCGCCAGCTTCATGTCATGTGTTACAAGCAGCAGCGTCTTTTTGTAGCGGTCAACAAGCGAGAACAAAAGGCTGCCGACAGCCTGTGCATTTGCCGGATCAAGGTTGCCGGTAGGTTCATCAGCAAGAATAAGCTCAGGGTCATTTATAAGCGAGCGGGCAACTGCAACACGCTGACGCTCTCCGCCCGAAAGCTGAGACGGAAAATGGTTCGCGCGCTTTTCAAGCCCTACATCGCACAGAAGCGCTTTTGCATGGTCAAGAGCCTTGCGCTGCGGCACGCCTGCAATAAGCGCACTCATCGCGACATTTTCCACTGCCGTAAAATCTTTGAGCAGATAATGAAACTGAAAAATAAGCCCGAGCGTTTTTGAGCGGTAATGCGTCAGTTTGTCTTCGTTCTGCGCGCTTACAAGAAAATCACCGACTTTTACAGAACCGCTCGACGGAGAATCAAGCGCGCCTATTATGTTCAGCAAAGTGCTTTTGCCAGAACCGCTTTCGCCTGTTATAACCACTTTAGAACCGCGGTCTACCGTCAGCGAGAGATTCTTCAATATTTCAAGCTGTTCACTTTCGGTGTTATAAATCTTAGAAAGATTTTCCACTATTATTAAAGGCTCGTTATTCATCGCGTAAAACCTCTGCACAAGACAAATTAAGCACGCCGCGGCTTGCCGCCCATGCCGCAACAAGAGAAGCAAATATTCCAAAAATTGAAATAAGGCATACTTCGTTCAAGATTATCCTCGGCGGAACAGACGCAAAAATATTGTACATCATGCTCTGTTCGATATATTGCATTTTTTCGGGCGCAAAAAACTGGTAAAAAGCGTGTCTGAAATGAAACGAAAAATTTGAAATAAGCAGAAGAATTCTGTCTATGTTTGTGCATAAAAAAAGCCCGAGCGCAGTGCCGGGAATTGCGCCGGCAAAGCCCGTCAAAAAGCCCTGAAAAATAAAAATAGACTGAATCTCGTTCTTTTTTGCGCCCAAAGCGGAAAGAACGGCAATGTCGTCCTTGCGCTCAAAAACAATGCGGCGCAGGCTGTTAAAAATGTTCACGCCGACTACCACAAAAATGAGGAGCACTAAAAGCATCATCATGTTCTTTTCGATGCGGAGCGCGCCGAAAAAAGCGCGGTTATAGCTTCTCCAAGACTCAAACGACAATGTAGGAAAAGCCTTTGAAGCTTTGGCGATGTAGCGGCTGTCAGTACCGCTTTCTTTTAGCTTAAGCCCGATAACAGGCAGAACATTCTCGCCAAACAGAGTTTCTTTGTTCCCGTCAGAGACAAACACAAAAGAAGAGTTTATGCCAGAATAGCCGCTTGTAAAAATGCCCGAAACCGTATAGACCCTGCTTGTGTCGATAAGGCTTACGGCAGAAGAGCCTGAAACCGCGACAAGCGTTACTTCGTCGCCGACAAAGGCATTAAGCTCATACGCAAGGTCGTCGCCCAAAACAATGTAGTCCGGCTCTGAAAGGTCAAAGCTGCCGCCGGTTATCTTAACTTCTTTTCTAAAGCCCGAATCTTCTTTGTACACATCAGGGTTTACAGCATGAATAATTGCACCGCTCTGCCGTCCTCTGTCTGCGGCTATAAGTGTCTGCCCTTCATAAAAAGGAACGGCTGCGAGCACGTCAGCATCGGCGGCAGCATGTCTTAAAAAATCATTGTACTCAGAAAATGTGCCGCCTTTTACGCGTATATGATAAGAGCTTATTTCAAGAATACTTTCGATATAGCTCATCTGAAGTCCGTTCATGACAGAGATTATCGTTATAAGCGTCATTACGCCAAAAGCAATGCCCAAAGAAGCCAGCAGCGAGGTAAGCGCACCGCGCCCCTTTTTGTCTACAGTCGCGAATCTTCTTGAGACAAACACAAGCCACGAAAGCGAAAATCTCTTTTTCATTGCTTAATGCTCCTGACGAACTGTCCGTCACGCTCAACATACTGGGCTTTTTTTACGCCGTTCTCGTAATCTGTTACAATAGCTGTTCCGTCATCAAAAAAGACTTTTTCGCGGTAATCTGTTTCATTTATGTAGGTCTTGTCGTAAACTTCGGTGTTTTTTTCAAAGCGCTTTTCGTCGGGGCGTGTACCTTTGCCGTCATAAGAGAAAGTCTTTTTTATAAGCCCATGCTCCAAGTCGGCGGTCTGTTCTTCAATTACGCGGCCTTTTTCGTCATATTTTTTCATAAAGGAACTTATAGGCTTTTTTTTAGGCTGGTCACTTTCGTTAAGCTCAAAAATCGATTCGGCCACAACCAGCCCTTTTGTGTCATATCTGGTTTTTGTCTGCGTTCTTTCGTCAAAGCGCGTAGTCGTGCGCTGCTTTTTGCGCAGCACGTTCTCAGAATCTGCATAAGTGTAAAAAGCTTCTAAGACAAGAACGGGCGCGCCGTCAGAATAGCTCCATTTCTGCTCTTTAAGCAGATTCATCTCGTCATCAAAAAAGCACTGCTTGTAGCCTTCTTCATCTGCCAGTATCAGCGAATCTATGCCGTCAGCCGAGCGCACAGCGTAAGAAACATCGCCTGCACTTTGCGCGCTGAAACCAGAACCGCTTTTTAAAATGCGGAAACGTCCGAGAGTGTCCAGATGAATCTCATCGGCAAAGACTAAATTGCAGAGAATAAGGCAGATTAAAACTTGAAACAGCTTTTTAGCATTAATCATGCTTATTGTCCGATAAATGCTTCCACATAAGAGTTTGCGTCAAAAAGGCTTAAATCTTCGTATTTTTCGCCTGTACCGACAAAAACAACAGGCAGATTAAGCTCTTTACCGACAAGAGCCGCAATTCCGCCGCGGGCAGTAGAATCGTATTTTGTAAGCACAACAGCGTCAACACCGACAGCTTCATGGAAAACTTCAGCCTGACGCAGCGCGTTCTGCCCTGTTGTTGCGTCTATTACAAGCAGCTTTTTGTAGCAGCCTTCGCTTGCTTTTTGGGCGGCTATGCGGTCAATTTTCTGAAGCTCGCGCACAAGGTTTCCTTTATTGTGAAGCCGTCCGGCTGTGTCCGCGATAACAAGACCGCCGCCCTGCGAAGAAACAGCATCGGCTGCGTCAAAAACAACTGCGCCCGGGTCGCTGCCGTTCTGGTGCGCTACAACGCGGAGACCGAGCTTTTCGCCATGATACTGAAGCTGCTCAATTGCAGCCGCGCGGAAAGTGTCTGCGGCGGCAAGCACAATCGGGCTGAATCCGCGCCCGTCAAAGTATTTTCCAATTTTGGCGGCAGTTGTCGTCTTGCCAACGCCGTTTACACCGAGCATCAGATAAATTGAAGTTTTTCCGGCTGGCGGCTCAAGCTTAATCTCTTTGACAAAAGAGCTGATATTCTGCTTTAAGACGGCGAAAACGCCTTCCTGCGTCAGAGTTCCATTTTTCTTACATTCTTTTTCAGTCTGCTCGGCAAGCTCAAAGGCGGTTTTTGCGCCCAAGTCGCCTTCTATCAATGTGTCAGCCAAGTCGTCAAAAAAATCTGATGAAAGTTCCGATTTATGAGAAAACAGCGATTTTAATTTTTCTGCAAAACCATTTGCCATATTCAACCTCTTTTTAATTATTTGAATTATTTTGATTTTCTGTTTCTAAGGCTTCGTCCTCAGACGGCGTTTCTCCGTCCTCTGACTCATCAACAAATTCTATTTCATAAGGCTCAAGTTCAAGCCTGTTTTTTCTGTGAATTTTGCCGCCCTTCTTTTCTGTAACATCAACAGACTGCGGCAGAATCTTGTTGGCAGTGTACAGATAACGCCCAAGCTGAAAAAGGAAATTCGCACCGAGCGTAATTGTCGCGCCTTTGGAATACTTATAGTACATCTCCCATTGGTCAGCCGCAGACGAATCATCGCGGCTATAAAGCACAGAATTTCTGGTTGCTATAGACATGCCTTTTGAGAAGAAAAGCATCGGCACAGAAAAAAGCAGCATCGCATAAGAATTATACAGATTGGTGCGCTGTTTTTCAATTGAAGCGGCATAATCGTCCATTGCAGACTGAAACGTAATTGTGCCATGAACAAGCGGGTCGTTCTTTGAGTCTGTACGGTCGGTTTTGTTCTTTACGATATAAAAACGGTTGACGCCGTTTCCGGCAGAAACTTCGCCCAAAGTTGTGCCTTTTTCAAGCGAAACGTGCTCAGGATTTTCTACAGGAAGTCCCAAAGCATAAAGGCTCTGGTTTGCAGTCTGCGCCTCAAAAGCAACGTTGACAATCTTCTTTGGCGACATTTTCACCTGAATTATAAACTCGTCTGTTTCAGTGAAAGCATAATTAAAGTGCTTGGCTTCATAACCGTCAGAATAGATGTAAATCTGATGCTTACCGTTCTCAACTTCGATTTCGGCAACATTCTGCGGAAGAGCGCCGTCAATGTAGATTCTCGCTTTTTTGGCGGCATCTTCAGGCATAATCTCAAAATGAAGCTGCACCGGCTTTGAGTTAAGCACATAAGGATAAAGCTCTTTTGCCATAATCGCGGCAAGAGAAGGCAAATCTTCAAGGCTACCAACATCGTTCAGTGTTGCGGTAATAATTCCGCCCGGAAAAACCGTAAGTTCAACGGTTATGCTCAAAAAGCCCGAACGCTCCACGACGCTGCCGCTTATAATGCCGGAAACATGCTCATCTAAGACACGCTTTTCAAAATCATAAAAGTTCTCGTCTTCACGCCTGTCATCAAAAAGCCTTGACGAATCATTCTGCCAGATTTTTATAGTAAGCTTGTCTCCGGGGCGTTCGTCAGAAACGTACACAACTTTTTGATTTATGGCAAAAATGTTTTTCTTTACACTTGGGTCTTCGCCCAAAGGGTTAGAAGCTTTTTGTAAATTTAAAGATATTTTCTTACGGATTTCTTCGATTTTTTTGTCAGATTCTTTTGAAAGCTTTTTCTGCTGTCTTTTAGAATCTGTATTGAACATGATTACATCTCGGGCTCTTATCTCGTTTGTCAAATCAGTAAAAAGCTCTTTGCGCTCTTCTTTCAAGTCGTAGCGGACGCGGCGCTCAATTTCAGATTCTTCAAGAAGATGCCCGCCCCTGCCCTCAAGACAGCCCAAAATCAAAGAAGGCAAATCTACCGCCGCTTTTTGCGCAGACTCAAGCTCTGACTGCGAAGCTTTCGCACTGAAAGGAACAGCCGTCAGAATCCAGTCTTCTGCAAAAAGCAGGACAGAACACAGAGAGATAAGCAGACAAAAAACCGGTGTCTTCAGTTTAGAGATTAACTTAAAATAAATCTTAATCTGCTTATCCACAAATGCCCCAATTAAACGTCCATATCGTCGTCAGAGCCTACATCAGATGCAAGCCCCTGCCATTTCTGCTTAAGATAGGTCTCGATAAAATCGTCGATATTTCCGTCCATTACAGACTGAATATTACCGACTTCGTATTTTGTGCGGTGGTCTTTGACCATTGTATAAGGCTGAAAAACATAAGAGCGTATCTGGTTGCCCCAGGAAATGTCTTTCTTTTCCTGCGAGAATTTGGCGTTTTCTTTTTCTTTTTCGGCGCGGTAATACTCATAAAGACGAGCCTTCAACATGCTCATGGCGGTCTGCCTGTTCATGGTCTGGCTGCGCTCTGTCTGACACGCAACAACAATGCCGGTTGGAATATGCGTAAAGCGGACGGCAGAATCTGTCTTGTTGACGTGCTGGCCGCCTGCACCGCCTGAACGGTATGTGTCCACGCGCAAATCTTCTGGTCTTATTTCAACTTCAATGCTGTCGTCAAGAACCGGAAAAACGTACACAGACGAAAAAGACGTGTGGCGGCGAGCGTTTGCATCAAAAGGGCTTATGCGCACAAGTCTGTGAATTCCGGCTTCTGACTTGAGATAACCGTAAGCGTAGTCGCCTGTAATTTCGGCTGTAACTGATTTTACGCCGCCTTCCGCTTCAAGAATATCGACAACCTCGCACTTGTAGTTGTGCCGCTCGCACCAGCGCGAATACATTCTGAAAAGCATCTGCGCCCAGTCACAGGCTTCTGTGCCGCCTGCACCGGCATGAATTGTAAGATAAGCGCCGTTGCGGTCAACCTCGTCAGAAAGCAGATTAAGCACGCTGAGCTTTTCAAATTTTTCGCGTATGCCGTTCATCGAAGTGCGGATTTCTTCTTCGAGAGATTCGTCTGCGCCTTCTACGGCAAGCTCGTAAAGAGCTTCTGCGTCTTCAATGGCGGCTACAAGCTCTTTCCACGGCTCAACCCGCGCTTTAAGTGATTTTATGTCGCCCATGATTTTCTCGGCTTTCTGAGGATTGTCCCAGAAGCCGGGTTCTGCTGTAAGGGCTTCTTTTTCAGCTATCTTTGACTCAATTGCCGCAGAGTCAAAGATGCCCCCAAATTTCAAGAATTTCGGCTTTTAAATTAGCCAGCGGGATTTTTAATTCTTCAAGCATTTTTTTTCCTTAAATAGTTTTTACAGAAATGTCAGAGTGAGCGGCTGAGTATTTAAGATTCAGACATGCGCATAAGCATTTTGCGCCACTTCTTTTTGCTGAGTTCAGTAATAGCCATTACACCCTGAACAGGATACTGATAAATACGAAGCGTGTCATAATAATCAGTTACGCGGTCAATGTCTTTTTTCAACGCAAGCAGCCGCTCTTCACTTACAGAGGTATGCTCCCAGCATGAACGCTGTTTTTTTGTATAACCATAAAAAGTAAGAATTTTTGCAAGAGCCTGTGCAGATTCAGCTGCGCCCGGGTCTAAAATAACAGAAACAAACATACTGTAAGAATATGATAATCAAAGTATCTTGTCAAACCGTATTTTTTAGTTAATTATAGAATTATGAAACGAATCTATCTGGCATTTATTTTTATAGCATTTTTTGTCTTTGAGCTGACGGCACAGGCTGTTACGGCGGTAACTGACATTTCTGTGCTTGTCACCAATATGTCTGTGCAGATTACATGGAAGCGCGGTCAGGGCTATTCTTATTCGCCTGACATAAACTACCGCATTTACAGAGACACAAAACCGCTTACAAAGCTGTCTGTCAACTCAAATACACTGATTGCAGAGCAGGATTCAAGCCAGCTTATTTTTTCAGAAATTCTGCCGGACACCGCCCATTATTACTACGCCGTAATGGCTGTAAAAGACGATTCGTTTTTGACGGGCGCGGTTATTCCGGGTGTGAATGCTACGCAGGACGCAATTACCGGGCAATATTCCGACTGGGAATTTGTAGAAAAGGCGAATATAAGCAATTTTAATGTCATTGCGCAAAACTCGGCTGTAATTATCACATACACTACCGAAAACCGCGGGAACAGGCTGAATCTTTACAGAAGCCCTTATCCGTTTGTAAATCTTGACAGCCTTGCAAATGCGCTGCTTATTGCAAGCTTTACAGACAACGGCTCGCCGCTTACAGACGTGCCGCCTCAGAACCAGAATTTTTACTATGCCCTTATCGAAGAATCTTCTGTAAGTGACGGCACAGCCCGCTTTATAAGAGGTGTTACAACCTCGCTTGCGCCGGTGAGCATTCGCCTTACCAACCCGAAACTGAACACAACAGCGCAGACCGCAAGAATTGCACCGCTTCCTATAGATTCAGCGGCAAAACCTGCTGACAGCGCCACAATCGAAATGCTCTTTGATTATGATACAGAAACCGGAAATTCTGACAAAAGCACCGGCGGCTCTAACTTAAAAGAGATGTACATTTTTCCAAGTGAAACGGCTGACTATCTGGGCGGCACAACTGAGCTAAGCTCTATTATCTCTGCATGTTTCTCTACCAAAAACTGGCTTAAAGCTGAAAACGAGCTTTCCAAATATATTGCGGCTTCTAACTCCAACAGCGCAAGACAGCGCGCCGAGTTCTATCTTGCAGAAGCGTATTACTTCCTCGGCAAAAAACGCCAGTCGCTGCTGCTCTTTCTCTCACTAAGAGACCAGTACCCTCTTGAAAGTGCCGAATGGATAGACGCAGTAATTGCGCTGAAATAACTCTTTTCGCAGAAGTTTAATCTTATATTGAAGTCTATTTGGCGAAAAGCGTCAGTTTTTGTTAAACAAAAACTGACAGTCTATGCAAAGCAAAAACCAGCAGCTTGTGCAAAGTTTCCGCAAAATGAGCTTCGCTGTTTCGCTTTTATTACCAAGTTATTTGAAGCATTTCTATTAAATCATCTTCAGATGGATAACAGAAATCACAATAAATCGTTTCTTCATATTCTGAAGGTTCTATATCATTAAGCAGAATTCCACAAACGAAGTTCTTGATGTCAGCATTTGATAATTCTTTCAGATTATATTCATAATCTTTTTTATAAATCTTTCTTAACGAAGCCAAGCTTTCATCTTTTTTTCCATCTAGATATAGAAAAATCGAATAAGAAAAGATATTTTTTGTAGATTCTGGGTACTTTTTATAAAATTTATCATAAACAGCTCTAACATTACTCATAAAAGCATCTTTAGTTACTAAATTATTCCTGAAATACAAATATTCATAGAATTGTATTTCCTGAACATATCCATCCTCCCAATCAGATTTTCTCATATCTTGAGCATGACGAAAATTAAGTAAAACTTCATTTATAACTTCTGAATTATCATCAAAGCTCTTGTTAAAATCGATTTTTTTAACTAAATCCCAACCATTATTCAGATAATTCTTTTTGCAGCCAATTAAAGTAAGCAAAAAACAAGAAATAATAATTAAAGCAAATTTTTTCATTTTGTTACTCTCCTAAAAATTCCATAAGCATAAAAAAAGCCGGCGGAATGTGTGAATCCGTCGGCTTTTCAATTTATTGAATAGACTTAATCAGCGTAATCAGAGCCGGTTTCTGCTTATCAACAGGAACGGGTTCTTCTTTTGCCGCCGTTTCAAGTGTTTCCGGCACAGGAAGCAGTTCGTCGCCGACATTGATGCGGTCGTAGAAGCCTTTCTGCTTGATTGTGGCTTCTGAAATCTCTTCAGAAGGGTTCGTGATTGTAACAGTGCCGAACAAATCCTGCTCGTCAAAAATTGTGCCCAAAGTTTTGTCCTGTGTTACAACTTTGTCCTTCTTGATTACGTTGAACACCATGTCTTTGGCTGCGCCTTCGGTCTTGCCAAAGTCAATAAGAGCAGTCGAGCCGTTTCTGCCGATAATCTTTGCACGCTTAGGCAGAGCTTCTGAAACAATCTGACCCATGCGGCGCAGGGCATTTGCATAGCGGTTGTTGCCGGTGCGGTAAACTTTAAATTCAGCAGCTTTATTGCCGGTTCTTGCAACGTACAATGTAAGCGAAATTGTAAGTTCTCTTTCGTTTTCTTCAAATTCAACAAGACCGAAATAATCCTGCTTGCCCTGTCTTGAAAGACGGAACGCCTCTGAATAACCGCTTATTGAAGCATTATAGGCAGAAACTTTGAGTCTTCCGTCTGAAGAAAGTGTCTCGGCAAGCATCTGCGACGTAAGCTGCTCAGAATCAGGGTGAACAAGCTGAACAGAAGGCTGAATATAATAAAGCCCAATCTTGTATCTTGTTTTATCAAGATAAAATGTGTCAACTTCCCATTTATTAGAAAGAGAGCCTTCAAGCAGAGAAGTATAAGATTCAATCTTATCCGCAATGTCGCGGCTCTCGTTGCCCTGGTCTCTTATAAAGCGGAGCTGTCCGAGATAGTTTTCAGGATAGCCGTCGCGGAGAAGAATCTCAGAAAATGCAATTCGCGAAGCCGCGCTTGAAGGGTTCAGCACAAGGGCGCGCTTGTATTCGTAGCGTGCCTGCAAAGACTGATACTTTTGAGAAAATTCCTCGGCTTTTTTGCTGTGCCACTGCGCCCACTTTGCGCGGCGTTTGTCTTCTATGTCAAGATAAGAGCACACAAGCTGCTCCATGGCAGTACGCATAATCTCGTCTTCGGGGTCAATCTCAAGACCGCTCTGATATGTCGCGATAGCTTCTTCTATGCGGTTAAGTCTTGTAAGTGCAAGACCCTTCAAATACCATGCAGATGTAGATTTTCTGTCGCGGCTTATGCGGTATTCGCAGATGTCAACAACAGACTGGTATCTCATTGTAGAGTATAAAATTGAAGCAAGCAGACTGTAAGCTTCATCATAACCGGGCTTAAGCTGAATGGCGGCGCGGACGCGGCCTTCTGCCTCAATCCAAGAGCCTTCTCTTGCAAGAATATAGGCTGCAAAATAATGAACTTCAGGATTGTCGCTGTGGTATTTTAAAGCCTGATTGATATATTCTTTTGCGGCTTTTGTCTTTCCAAGTTCGTAAGAAACAAGTGCCAGAGAAAGAAGCGCTTTGCGGCTTTCTGGCTGACGTTTAAGAGCATCAAGATAATAAGACTCTGCCCCGGAGATTTTACCGATAAAAATGTCAAGCTCCGCAAGACCAAAGCGCGCGTCTGTATCATTAGGATAGCGCGTCAGCACCTTGTCAAAGACAGCGCGGGCTTCATCAAGTCTTGCAAGACCGATTAACGCAAAACCTTTAAGGTTGTCAATTGCTGTAGTGTTCTTTAAGTATTCAGCAGCCGTATCCGCATAGGAAATAGCCAAATCGTATTCGCCAAGCGCATAAGTACATTCTGCAAGGCTAAGCCATGCCTGTCCGTAAGACGGGTTTGCGCGCACCGCTTCCTGATAAAGCTCAATTGCAGTATACCAGTTCTGCGCGTCCTGCTCGTCTTTTCCCCTATTGTACCATTCAAGAGCAGACGGCTTTTTTGCGCCCGATGTGCCGAAAACAGACTGCGCAATAAGCATTGCACCAACTGCTAAAAACACTAACACCAAAAATCGTTTTTTATTCCCACCCACCGTTATTCTCCTGTTCGTTTAATAACCTTAATCTGGTTAATACGGTGTCCTTCCATGTCCTGCACAATAAAATCATAAGAATTCCAACTGACTTTTTCGTACTTAACTGGAATTTTACCGAACAAATCAAATACAAAACCGCCAAGAGTATCGAATTCCTCATCAGGAAAATCAGAAGCTATTGTTTCATTCAAGTCTTCAACATTTACGCGTGCATCGCACAGCCACATATTTTCTGAAATCACCAGAATATCTTCGCGCTCGTTGTCAAACTCGTCCTGAATGTCGCCTACAATCTGCTCGATTATATCTTCGAGACATACGATACCTGACATTCCGCCATATTCATCAATAGCAATAGCAATGTGAACATGCCGTCTTTTAAATTCTCGTAACAAACTGTCAATACGTTTAGACTCTGGAACAAAAAAAGGCTTGCGAATTACCTTATCCAGGTCAAATTTCTCATGTTTTGCCACAGAACGGATTAAATCCTTGACATGAAGCACACCGACTACGTTATCGATTGAGCCGTTATAAACAGGAAAACGCGAATGGCCGCTTGTAGTTACAGTCTCAAGAATTTCGTCCATCGTCATTTCGTCTGAAATAAAGTCAACATCAATCCGCGGAATCATTACCTCTTTTACGGCGGTCTCAGACAAATCCTCAACACCGCGGATCATATCACGTTTTTCTTCTAGAATTTGTTCCTGCTCTGCCGCTGTTACAGCAGAGCCGCTACTGTGAGGGTCCTCCTCACCAGATTTTCCAAATAGTTTATCTAAAACTTTCATTCCCAATTCCTAATTTATTCAGTCTGTAGGGCATCTCTAAAAACTCACTGCCGTGACTTTTTAGAGATTGCCGCCGAGTTGTAAATCGCTAAAATGGCGCGATTTACAACATCGCATTTTCAAAGTTACCTCTAAAAACTGAAGTTTTTAGAGGTTCCCTATAATAATTTGTTTATAATCTAATTTTTTCAGAAAATCTTCCTGAAAAACAAGCATTTCCTGTTCAGGTGAATTATCCGAATGGTCCATGCCTTTTAAGTGTAAAACACCATGAACAAGCAGACGTTTCAGCTCATTGTCAGGTGTTTCGCCGAATTCTTTGCAGTTTGACTTAAGCGTATCAAGGCTTATCACAATGTCTCCGGCTGTAAACCAGCTTTCGCCTGCCTCGTCCTCGTATTCGCCGCCGTTCTCAAAAGAAAGCACGTCGGTCGGGTTGTCAATCTTGCGGTACTGTCTGTTAAGCTCATGAATAAACGGGTCGCGGCAGAACAATACAGACACTTCCCAGTGATCAAGCTCAAGCTTTTCAAGCACAGTCTGCAAGAAAGGTTCAATCTGCCCAAACCAGGACGGTGCGTCAAAGCCTTCTTCCATATCAACAAAAACATTGTTTTTCATCTAGTTTTCCTTAGATTCATTCTTCTTTTCCTGTTTTTCCTGCTTCTCGCCATCATCGCCCTTCTCGTTTGAATCATTCTGGTCAGGGTCTTTCTGGTTCGGGTACTCAATGCGCGAATGATAATAGCTTGCAAGTGTGTTTACAAAAACTTCCTGAATTGTGTCAACTTCTTTGAATGTCAAAGTAGACTTGTCAAGCTGACGGTCTTCGTACTTTTTCATTACAAGCTGACGTATAAATTTCTCAAGGCGCGGAACTGAAGGCTTCTCAAGCGTGCGGCACGCAGCCTCAACAGTATCGGCAAGCATTACAACAGCAGATTCTTTTGTTGAAGGCGGATTGCCCGGATAAGAGAACTCGTCCGGCGAAATTGATTCATCAAGCTTTTTGGCTTCATTATAAAAATAGGCGATAATTCCGTTTCCATGATGCTCGGCGATAATGTCGATAACTTCCTGCGGAAGATGAAGCTGGTGCGCCTTTTCTACGCCCTTCTTGACGTGCCGCCTGATAATAGAAGCCGAAAGCCGCGGATTAAGCTCGTCGTGCTTGTTGTACGCGCCCTGGTTTTCTACAAAGTATTCGGGCTGCTCAAGCTTGCCCAAGTCATGGTAGTAAGCACCGACACGCGCAAGCAGCGGGTTTGCATTTATCTCGCGGCACGCACTTTCTGCAAGCGTTGCAACCATCATAGAATGGCTGTATGTTCCCGGCGCCGTAACCATAAGATGCTTCATAATCGGTGTGTTCAAGTCTGACAAATCCATAAGACGGAAAACAGTGACAGCGTTGAGCAGGCTCTCAAGCGGCGTAAGAAAGCCCAGAACAAGCACACCTGAAATAAAGCCGTTGAACGCAATTCCGACAAGGCTTATAGCAATATTTGCGGATGTACGCGGGAAAATCACCCAAAGGACAAAAAGAACAAGCGCATCTAAAAACGCAAGAATAAACGACACATAGATAAAATCAATGCGTTTTTCCATTTTGCAGACAAGGCGCGCGCTTATAAGGCTCGAAATCAGCACAAAAAGAAAGACTACAGGATTATAAGAAGTAGCTACAAAGCTGCCCATTGCAAATATAAGCGAAAAACAGTTTGCCGTCTCAATATTTATAAGAATGGTAATAAGCATTGTGCACAGTGCCGCCGGAATTACTACAAGAAGATAGAACGGCGACTGCAATGTTTTTGTGTTTACCATCAGTGCGGCTAAACAATAAACAAGAATAAACAGCGCGCCCAAGAAAACAGCTTCTCTTAATTTGAAAATATGATTTTTCTGAAGCGCCTTAAATGAAAGCAGTGCAACAAGAACAAGCAGAAGCAGAAAAAGAACGGTTCTGCCCACACCTTTAAAGTCCATCTTTGACGGCTCATCGGCAATAATTTTCAGCTTTTCGTAAGCTTCTTCTGTTATAGGAAAACCTTTGCGGATAATCTTCTCGCCGGCACGCACAACAAGTCCGTCTGTTGTCACAGGAATTATTGTCCGCTTTGCAACAACAGTAATATCAGAAATCTGTCCGACTTCATATTCCGTATAAAGCGGCTTAACAGCCTTGTTTCTGGTTGCATAATCAATAATTGAAGTAAAAGCCGCGAGCAAAAACACTGCAAGCAATACAAGCAGACATGACTTTGATTTATTGACAGATTCCATTATAGAATGAATGTAATGCAATAAGATTCCGTCTTTGTGCTGGCTGTTACGATTTCTACTAAAATTCTTCCGCATTTTGATAAGCTCTAATTATTTTTTTCACCAAAGGATTCCGCACAACATCATCAGCATGCATCTGCATTACACAGATGCCGTCAACAGAAGAAAGAATCTCTGTTGCCTGAATAAGCCCTGATGTTACACGCTTCGGCAAATCTATTTGAGTTATGTCGCCGGTAATAAATACTTTTGACCCTTCTCCCATTCTTGTTAAGAACATTTTCATCTGTTCTGTTGTAGTATTCTGCGCTTCGTCAAGAATGATTACACTGTCATTCAGAGTGCGTCCGCGCATATATGCAAGCGGTGCAATCTCTATCATGCCGTTTTCGTCCATACGGCGGAGCACATCTCTCGGCAGCAGGCTGTCCATTGCGTCGTACAACGGCCGTAAATACGGGTTTATCTTCTGTTCAAGGTCGCCGGGCAAAAAGCCGAGGCTCTCGCCTGCCTCAACCACAGGCCTTGTAAGCACAAGCCGGCGCTTTTTTCTTGAAAGCAAAAGCGACAATGCTTCTGCCACAGCAAGAAAAGTCTTGCCTGAGCCGGCAGGGCCAGAGCAGAAGACCATATCATATTTACGCATAGCAGCAATAAAAGCCGCCTGTTGTGCTGTTTTTGGATAAACGCGCTGAAACGCGCCGGGAATCTGTATAAAATTTTTTGCAAGAGACGGATGAATCTCCTCGCCGCCGTTCTGGTCTGAATCAGCAAAATCTTTTATAACAGACTGAATAACATCTTTTGGATTGGAACTGTCGTGAGAAAGCTCGTTTATTACACGCTCAAGCAGAAGCTTAAAACGGTCGCAAGTCTCTGCACCGGCATCAAAAATAGAAAGCTCGTTTCCACGCAAAAAAACGCTTACACCCAAGTGTTCTTCGATGAGTTGCAAATTACTGTCATTTATGCCGCACAGTTGAGAAAGTAGCTCTGTATCTGAAACGACAATCGTATAAGAAGATTCCACTAGAGCAATTTTACCTTGCGCATTGTTATCCGTCAAGGGTTCAGTTTAACAGAACCATATTCATCAACAATATTGCTCTGCATTGCGGTCATTGGTTTCCAGACAACAGAAACAGAAATATAAGGCGAATAGTCATATCTTGTAACGCCTTTTTCAGTCAAAAGGCGCGGTTCAATCTTGAATTTTGATTTTACGTCCCAGTCATGCAGATTGTGGTTCATCTCTAAAGAAAGAGACTTGAGCTTAAAGCCCGACAATTTGCGCTTGTCGTATTCCGCAAAATTGAATGAATCCATCAAATCCTGCCAGAGATTTGTCTCGCCGGGCAGTTTAGGCTCATAGCCGAGCGCACCCTGAAAATAGCGGAATACTACGTCGTTTCTATGCTCTGAAGAAAACTTAATCTCTATAAAGTCGTTGATTCTAAAGTGTAGCGCCGGCGAAAAAGTAAAGTAGCTCAAAGGCGGACGCAGAAAATCCCAGACAAGCGCGGTAGACAAAGACGGTGCAAGCCCGATTCTGTTGCCCCACCAGAAATATGATTTAGCTGGGCTTTCATAGCTGATTTTTCCCTGATAAGAGCGGAATCTTTCTTCGCCGTCAGACTTCCAGCCTGTTTTATTATCAAATTTAAAGCCTGTCGTATAAAGTCTTGAATAAGAAACAGAAAAACCGTTATAAGCAGCAGAAAAATTCAAATATTCATTTCTGTGCTGGGTTGTCAGATACTTATAAGACTGAGACATAGTGAATTTATTGTCAAAGCCGTTTACGGACACTTCTTCAACAAAAGGCATAAAGTCCCAGTTGGGGTCTTCTCTGGATCTTACGGCAATACCGCTTTCCATTTTTGTTGAAAAATGCGGAACAGAGCCGGCAAACTTCATCTCGTATTTTGGAAGCTGCGGCGGCAAATTGGTAATCAAAGTAAAGCTGCCGGTTATATCGTCATTTTTATAAATTGCCGCCGAAGTAATATTATGCTCCGGAATTGATTCAGGCGAGCCGTTGACTGTGTTATATTTCCATGCGGGTGTACCGTTTTTTCCAATATATTCAGTGCGGATTAAATTCAGCTTAAGAGTCCAGGCTATATAAGAATCGTACCAATAATCGTCCAAAATGAAAGGTTTGAATTTCAGCGTATTTGTATTAGACAAATCCAATTTTCTTGCCATATAGTCAGACTGTCTTACCTGGTTTCTTGCTGCAACCGTAGGGTAAAATTTCTCAGAAATCTCCGGGTGGTGCTGATAAGACGGACTGAAAACAATGTCATTATCAAGCTGGGCAAAACCGTTGTACCAGACAGCAGAGCTTGCAATTCTGAAATCACCTGAAAAAGCAATGAAATTTGACATATAGTCTTTCCATGCATTTGCAGCGGCATTCGGCCATGCTTCAGCAGAATAACTGTACAAAGACGTAAAATTCGGTGTGTAGCTGTAATCAAGCGAATACTTGAATTTTTCTATTTCTTTTACAGACGGTGAATTAACCGCAAGCACAGGGAACGGCGCGTCATTACTGAAAGAGCCTCCGCTCTCACCGTCTTCGCTTTCAGAAGTCCAGACACCAGGCGTCTCCAAATCAATATCAGGCGGTTCTACCGCTGCTCCGGCAGCTTCCTTCTTTTTACGCGGATAACTGAAAAGAGTGCCTGTAACTGAAGCAGAAACCGAAAGCGGCACAATCTGCGACGGATAGAAAAACTGTCTGTCTGTAGAAACTTCTGAAGTAACGCTTTTATCCTGCTTTGAAGCCCAGTCCAGCTTTGACGATATCGAAGTAATCCTTAGATTGAAATAATCAGATACCATGCCCCAGTCTGGCGTAATAGAGCCGTTTATGTTCCATGAATAAGACTCAAGTATATCGTCTTCGAATTTTTCCATTTCGGCTTCTGTGCTGATGCCCTGCGAAGTAACATAGTTTATCCAGTCCATGAGCTCGCTGCGGTTCAAAAAGTCAGCCTTAAAGAAAGGGTCTGAATAAAACGGCAGAGAAATATTAAAAGTGGTATGGTCACTTGAGCCCTGAGCTTCAAGCCCTGCCGCAAATCTGAAAGGCAGCTTCTTGCCGAAAACGACAGACTTATTCCACTCTGAAACGCCGTATTTGTTTTTCGGACTGTAGAGCGCGTCGTCCTCAAGCTTGTAGAGGTTGCGGCTTACCGCAAACAAATCAGTAAATGCAATCTTTTTAAAATAAGAATCTTTTGGAGCAAACTCGCCCTGAACACCCATCATTGCGCCGAGATTTGAGTACACATCACCAAGCACTTTTAGATAATCGCTTGAATAGTCGCTTAAAGGCGTGTCGAGGTTTCTCAAGAAAAGCCCTTCACGTCTCTGCTCCATAAGCTGCGAAGGGTGCGCAAAGTTAAAAAGTCCGTCACCTTCGTCGCTTTCTTCCGACAGGGGTTTTCTTCCGATTAAGTATGTTGTTGTCTGCGTATAATAGCCGACGCGCGGACGGTAACCGAAAACAGGGTTAAAAATCATCTCGTCTTTCGGGTAATAGAAAAACGGCAGATAAAGCACAGGAACACGCCCTACATAAAGCAGTGCGTTAAAAAACGCAAATTCAGTACCCGGCAGAAGCCACATTCTGCTTGAACGCAACTGCCAGTGCGGATTCTCATCATCACAGAAAGTCAGGCGTGACTTTTTAAAGACTATAGTTCCGCCCTCTTCTCTTGAGAACACTTCAGAAGAAACAATCATCGTTGTTTCAGACGAAAGGTTGCGCGTGTTCGACTGTTTTTGTGTAAGCTGAACTTCGTCAAATACGCCTTCAAGAGACGACGTGTTCATTAACAGAGAATTGCCGTTCAAGGTTCTGTTGTAATTATCACCGTTATTTTCGGTCATAACTACATTGTCAGAAGCATAGAGCATGTCGCGCTCGCGGTCGAAATTTACTCTGTCGGCACTTATAGTAATATGAACATCGCCTTTCTCAATTGTAAGATATACATCGCCGGAAAATACAATCAAATCATGTCCATCTTCACTTTTCTTTGATTCTGTGCGCTGTGCCTGATGCACAGTTACAATGCTCTGCTCTGCATACAGAAAGTGCTGCACGCATAAAAAGCACAGGCTTATTAGTGAGAATCTTAGAAAAGTAGTAAAATGATTTTTTTGCATTCCTGTTACTATCGGCATTTTACACATCGAAAAATACTGCTGCAAGTCTAACAGCAGACTGAATCACTATTTTTTGTCACGTTTACGCTCGCGCTCAAGCTGTTCGCGGAGGAAAATTCCTGTATAAGATTTTTCACATTCCGCAACTTCTTCAGGCGTACCTTCAGTTACGATTGTACCGCCGCCTGTTCCGCCTTCAGGCCCTAAATCAATCAGATAGTCAGACTGTGCAATAACATCAAGGTTATGCTCAATCATTATCACCGTATTGCCCTGGTCAACAAGCCGCTGAATCACTTCCATAAGCTGCTTTACGTCAGCAAAGTGAAGCCCAGTCGTAGGCTCGTCAAGAATATAAAGCGTCTTTCCTGTTGAACGGCGCGCAAGCTCGTTTGCAAGCTTTACGCGCTGTGCCTCGCCGCCAGAAAGCGTAAGCGCACTCTGACCAAGCTGAACATAGCCCAAACCGACAGAGCATAGCGTTTCAAGCTTGCGCGCAATATGCGGAATTGAATCAAAGAATTTTGCGGCTTCTTCAATTGTCATGCTCAAAACGTCTGCAATGCTCTTGCCTTTATAAAGCACTTCAAGCGTAGACTGATTGAACCGCTTTCCATGGCAGACATCGCAGGTAATATAAACATCAGACAGAAAGTTCATCTCAATTGTTATTGTTCCTGCGCCCTGGCAGTTTTCGCACCTTCCGCCTTTTACGTTAAAACTGAACCTGCCGGCACTATAGCCGCGCGCCTTTGCGTCTGGCAGGCTTGCGTACAAATCTCTTATAGAATTGAATACACCGACATAAGTTGCCGGATTTGAGCGCGGCGTGCGACCAATCGGGCTTTGATCAATGTTGATGACCTTATCAATATTTTCAAGACCTTCTATAGATTCATAAGCGCCGACCGGCAGATTTGAGCGCATAAGCTTGTTTGAGCATGAAGGCCAGATTACATCGCTTAAAAGCGTAGATTTGCCCGAACCAGAAACGCCTGTAATGCATGTAAGCGCGCCGAGCGGAATTTTTACGCTTATATTTTTGAGGTTGTGCTCGGTTACGTTGTTTATAGCAAGAAAACTGCCGTTGCCTTTCCGCCGTTCCAGCGGAAGCTTCATGCGGAGCGTTCCTGCAAGATATTGACCGGTAACACTGTCTTTGACTTTTGCAACTTCGTCCGGTGTGCCGGCAGCAACAATATTGCCACCATGCACGCCTGCGCCCGGACCAAGGTCTATAAGATAATCAGCCGTTCTAAGCGTCTGCTCGTCGTGCTCTACAACAATAAGCGTGTTGCCCAAATCTCTAAGATAAAGCAGAGTGTCTATAAGCCGCTGGTTGTCGCGCTGATGAAGCCCGATTGAAGGCTCGTCAAGAATGTACAAGACACCGACAAGACTTGAGCCAATCTGTGTTGCAAGTCTTATGCGCTGTGCCTCGCCGCCAGAAAGCGTTGCCGCCTGGCGTTCAAGTGTCAGATAATTAAGCCCTACATTTTTAAGGAACATAAGGCGGTTTTTTATTTCTTTTTCAATTTGGGCGGCTATTTTCTTTTCGTTTTCTGAAAGCTCAAGCTCTTCAAAAAACTTAATCGAAGCATCTACAGAAAGCTGTGTAAGCTCATAAATTGTTTTTCCGCCGACAGTTACAGCAAGTGCTTCGGGGCGCAGTCTTTTTCCGCCGCAGCTTTTGCACGTACAGCGGCTCATCAAAAGCTCAATCCGTTCACGCTGAGAATCAGAGAAAGACTCTGCATAACGCCGCTTAAGCTCAGGCAGCACGCCCGGCCAAGGCTGGTTAAAGTCTGAAACACCAGAACCGTCCTGCCTTGTATAGACAAAGTGAAGCGGTTCGGCATAGCCATGCATTATTGCGCTGTACTGCGCGTCAGTAAGCTTTTCAAGCGGCGTGTCAAAATCAAAGCCAAGCTTTTCTGCCAGTGCCGAAATGCGGCAGTTGTTCCAGTTTGAGTCAACGTTAAAGCCTTGAATTGCGTCCTCGTTCAGAGTCTTTGACTTATCAGGCACAATCAATTCTTCACTGAACTCCATTTTTTCGCCTAGACCTGTACATTCAGGGCATGCGCCGAAAGGATTGTTGAACGAAAAAAGGCGCGGCTGAAGTTCCGGCAGAGAAACACCGCAGTCAGGGCAGCTATTCTTTTGAGAGAAAAATGTCTCTTTTTCTTTGAATTTAGGCTTGTCGCCTTCGCCGCCCTCAACAGGAATCTGCTGAACAGCGAGGAGAATTCCGTTTGAAGCGGCAAGCGCAGCTTCAACAGAATCAGCAAGGCGCTTCCGGATTCCGTCTTTTATGATTATGCGGTCAATGACCAGCTCAACCGTATGTTTTTTCTGCTTGTCGAGCTTTATAGAATCTTCAAGCTCTATCATAAGACCATCGATGCGGGCGCGGACGTAGCCTGCCTTGCGCGCATCTTCCAATATTTTGGTGTGCTCGCCTTTTTTGCCGCGTATAACAGGCGCGAGAATCTGCACCCTTGCGCCTTCGTCGAGATTCATGATTGCGTCAATTATCTGGTCTGTAGTCTGTTCGTTGATTTCTTTGCCGCAGACCGGGCAATGCGGCTTGCCTATGCGCGCATAAAGCAGTCTATAATAATCGTAGATTTCTGTTACTGTGCCGACTGTAGAACGCGGGTTTTTATGCGTTGTTTTCTGTTCTATTGAAATTGCCGGAGAAAGTCCTTCTATATAGTCTACATCGGGTTTGTCCATGCGTCCTAAAAACTGACGCGCATAGGCTGAAAGGCTTTCTACATAACGCCGCTGACCTTCCGCAAAAATTGTATCAAATGCAAGTGAACTTTTGCCTGAACCCGAAAGCCCTGAAATAACCACAAGCTTGTTTCTAGGCATTTCGACATCTATGTTTTTTAAATTGTGCTCCCTGGCACCTTTTACAATCAGCTTTTCCATGGGCTAAGTCTATTAAGATATGGGATAAGTTTCAAGCCACAAAAAAGGGAGGACACCAGCTCAGAGTCCGAAGGCCGCTGGTTTCCTCCCTTAAACCCACCTTCCTTGGCCACGGCCAAAGGGCTCTGCCCTTTGGAAACCCGTGTGTACATACATTTTAGGCATAACTTCGCTTACGCAGATTAATCCGGTCATTGAGCGTCGGTTGGTGAGCGTAGCCGAACCAAGTCGAAAGGACCAACAGAGTGGGCTTTTGCGAAAAGAAGCCATAAAGCCCCCATGAGTAAAATTTCATTTGATAATTGATTGGAAACAAAACTATCTATCAAATTTCATTTGATATTTCGCTCAAAATGAAAAAAGGAAACAAAATTCATTTGATATTTCGTCCAAAATGAGAAAAGGAAGCAAATTTCATTTGGTATTTGCTCCAAAACGCAAAAAGCAAGCAAATTTCATTTGATATTTCGCTCAAAATGTGAAAAGAAGGCAATTATCATTTGATATTTTGCGCATATTCCTGACAAATCTGCTTCATTCTTGAGATTTTGCGAAGCAAAATCGACACTTTTCGCGGATTAGACTTTATTCGTAGAATAAACTGATGCGAAAAGAAGTATTCTTGATGAAGATGGCGGAAAATTTGATGATTGCGGCTAATCTCTAATTAATCAGAAACGCTCCATATTTTGCGTTCGGAAGAATACCAAAAATCACAGTTAAAAAATAAAAAATAATAATATGTGAAATACAAATTATAATATTGTGAAAATTGGACATATGAAAATTCTGGTCTATATATAAAGCTTACAGGTTTCATAAAGAAATTAAACAAACCTGTATTTTCAATTTTTGGCAAATATTTTGGAACAAGTTCATCTAATTCCTGTGGATAAAATCCATTGTCGTTGTAATACGTTTCAAGTGCTGCTATTATCTTGTTTCCTCTGTCTACTGCCCGCTGCTCTTTTCTTGAAGCATGATACCAATCAACAATTTCTTGTGCGCCAGCATAAAGACTGGCAATATTTATCAATAATAACAAGAAAACAACTTTTTTCATTTTTTTCTCCCCTATGGCGTAATTTGTTTCTGCTGAAAGTATATGCTTATAATGTGAATCTGACAAGGTGTTTTGTGTAAGCATAAAAAAAGCCCCAGAGCAAAAGTCCGGGGCTTTAACAAGAAAAGGAAAGAACAAATACTTATCCACGCGGTGCAATTGCGGGGTCAATGGCTGAACCGTTTTTGAAGACCATGAAATTGAGCTGCGGCTTCTGGGTGCGTGTGTCAATGCCGAGGCGGCCGATTTCTGCGCCATAATCTACGGCATCGCCTTTCTGAACGGCAAGCGTATCAAGTCCGCTGTAAACATAGACATAATCGCTTGATTTAGGCTGAATAAACACGACTTTGCCGAAACCGCGGTACAGACCGCTGAAAATTACTGTGCCGCCTCTGATGGCTGTAACAGCTTCGCCTCTGTTGCCGTTGAGCACAACACTGTTGGTCTTGCCTTCAACATAGCACAATTCGTTTGCCTTAACCGGCCAGACTGTTGAAGTATCTACACTTTTTGTCTGATATGAACGCGGGTCTGTAAGCGGAACCTGTGCGGCCGGCAACTCTGTTTTTACTGTTGCAAGGCTTGAAGCAGATGTTTTAACGGCAGAAGAACCGGCAGGAATCTTTAAGCGCTGTCCGCTTCTTAAAGTTGCAGACTCGCTCATGTTATTTGCACTTCTGATTGCGGCAACTGATGTGCTGTAATTTTTTGCAATGCTGAAAAGTGTGTCGCCCGGCTGAACTAGATAATCTGTATAAGCTGTTTTTTTATCAGCAGAAGATGATTTCTGCGGAATGCGGAGCGACTGTCCGAGCTTAACTTTTGCAGGATTGGTAATCTTATTCAAAGAGCAAATTTCATCGACAGTAACGCCGTATTTCCGGCTTATGCTGTACATGGTGTCGCCTTTTTCAACAACATGTATAATATCTGCGGCAAATAAAGACTGAGAAATAAATAAAAGCGACAGAGCGCAAATAAAAAAGCTAAAACGTTTCATATCACTTGAGTATCGGCAAAAATGGCGTTTTTTAGTAGTAGCCCGCCGTCAAAAACTTGTAATTTGAAGCGTCTAAAATTACAGGCGTACATTCGATGAAAACATTACATCTGTATCATTGCCGATGTCAGACTGCTTTGCATAGCGGTGCGGCTGAGAGGTTTTAACTTTTGTGCCCTTGCCCTTTTTGCTTGTAATTTCAATTGAACCATGCATTAAAAGTATAAGGGTTTTGGCAATATTCAGTCCAAGACCTGCGCTCGGGTATGCTCTGTTTATCTCGTTGTCCTCGCGTGAAAAGCTTCTGAACGCGTTCGGCAGAAATTCTTCAGAAATGCCGATTCCCGTATCTTCGCAGATAAAGCTTACAATACATTCGTCTGCTGTTCTGCCCGGTGTCTGCTCTATGCCAAATCTGACTGTTCCGCCTTCAGGCGTGTACTTAATGGCATTGCGGAGAATATTTGAAACAACTTCTGCCGTATGTACCGGGTCTTGATAAATGTACGGGTTGGTAATATCTGACCAATACTCAACTTTGATGTTTTTTGCCTTTGCATCTTTTTCGATAAGCGCGTAAGTATATTCAACTGCGTGAGAAAAATCTGTAGGAATTTCAACAAGCTCGATTTCGCCTGTTTCAAGCTTTGTAAACGTAAGAATATTGTTGATAAAGCTCAGCATATTCTCTTCTGATTTGCGGACATCATCAAGAAGAGGGCTTATTATTTCCGGCTTTGAAATATTCTCACGCATTTTATTTGTTGCGCTGATAATTTCTTTTACAGACGGCATAATATCTCTTGCTATGTTATACATAAAGATATTTTTTGCCTTGTTAGTTCTTTCTGCAATTTCAGCATAATGCTCAAGCGCAAGTTTTCTCTGGCGGTCTTCTTCTGCAAGTTTTTTCTTGCGTTCCTCTTCTGTTATGTCGCGTATAAATACATAAAAAATGTCGCCGTATTTTTCTGTATGAACAAATCTGCCGTAATCTCTGACATTTTTGATTGTGCCGTTTTTGGATTTTATGCGGTATTCAGCATAATCCAAATCGTTTTCCGGCGTAATCTGGCTTTCAATGCTCTGCTGAACTCTTTCAAAGTCTTCTTCAAAAACAATGCCCTTAAACGAATTGCCTGTATATTTACGGAACTCTTCGGCGGTTTCACAGTCATACAAATCCATAAGCTCATGGTTAAACGAAATAATCTCAAGGTTGCCGTCAGCATGATACGAGAAGAAGCCGCCCGGGATTCCCTCTGCTACTTCGTTTGCCGCCATAAGCATGTCGTCGCTTAAAGACGAATAATCAGAGTCAGAGACTTTTTTCAGCAGAGCTTTTCCGCCTGTCAATACAGACTGGTTCTTTAAATAGGCTTCGTACTGCGCGGCTGTAAGCGGCTTTGAAAAATAAAACCCCTGGATAAAATCGCAGCCGAGCGTCTTAAGCGTCTTAAACTGCTCGCTAGACTCAACGCCCTCAGCAATTGTCAGAAGCCCCATGCGGTGCGCCATCTTGATGACATTCTCGATGACGATTTCGTTTTCTTTTATATTGCGGACAAAACTGATGTCAAGCTTGAGTATATCAAGTGGAAATGTTGAAAGAAGCCCGAGCGAAGAATAGCCTGAGCCAAAATCATCCATTTCAATTGAAAAGCCCATCTTCTGTATTTTTTTCACCTGCGAGATGATAAGGTCGGTGTTTTCAGAATAAAGCGATTCGGTTACTTCCATGTGAAGAAGCGAATGGTCAATCTTGTGACCGTTGATAATATCCACCTGATGGTCGATGGCGTTGTTTTCCATAAAATCGCGGCGGGAAACATTTGCAGAAACCGGCACAACAGGCAGCCCCATTTTCTGCCAGCGTTTTATGTCACTGCAAACCTTGTCAAGGATAAAATTGTCAAGCCTTGTGATAAAGCCGTTGCGCTCAAAAAGCGGAATAAACTGCCCCGGAGACATAAAACCGAATTCGGGATGATTCCAGCGGACAAGAGCTTCTGCACCGGCAATCTTGCCTGTTATTGTTTCATGCTTGGGCTGGTAATAAACTTCAAACTGCTCTTCTTCGAGCGCGGTTTCCATTGTTTCTATGATGCGCTTCTCGTTAAGAAGCTGCTTCTGCAATTTATTTTCGTAAAACGAAATATCCTTGCCGTAAATGCCCTTTATATCGCGTATAGCAAGAAACGCCCTGTCACTACAGATAACAATCGGCAGAGAAAAATCTACAGGCGCATAAATGCCGATTTTCACTGTCTGATGCGGAATTGGAGCTGAATCAAGCAGATGACGGCTGATTTTCAGTATTTTGTCCGCATCAACCTTATCTTTGTACTCAATAAATAAAACGAATTGGTCGCCGCCGAAGCGCCCGATTATTCCGCCTGAAATCAGGCTTCTGAATTCATGCGCCGTATATGCAAGGAATTCATCACATTTTTCTTCGCCATACAGAGTGTTTGACATTTTGAAATTATCAAAGTCAAAGCCAATAATAGCAAAAGTTTTATCAGGATTTTTACGCCGCATCACATCTGACTTGCGCAAAAACGCAGGACGGGTGAACAGGCCGGTAAGATCATCGCGTTCAAGTTCGTCAATAACGCTGTTTGCTTCAAACAGACGTACGGCAATTTTTAAGTGGCTTAAAACACTGCGGACAGCAAACGGCTTTTTAAGAAAATCAATAACTCCAAGATCCAGAAGCTGGTCTTCAACAAATGAATCGTTTTCAGCGACACTGACTAATACAGGAAAATCCTCAAGCAGCGGGTCATGCCGTATTTCAGTTAATACAGAAAGCGCATTTGGAATATCAATAATTGCAGCAGAAACGCTGTCATCTTTAAACAACGAAAGAACTTCGTTTTTGTCAGATGCACAGACGACATTGTAATGAGGCGAAATAATTTCCGAAAGCTGCGCGGCATTTTCTTTGCTGCTTTCTATTATTAGCACTGTAGCTTTTTTTACACTGCTGACACTACCCATAGCTTTATTATATCACAGTTTTTCAGCCGTACAACGAAAATATTATTTTTATGTCAAATTTTTGTCTGGAAATTTTCTGAAAAGGCAATAGAACAAAAAAAAGCGAATCATAAGAGATTCGCTTTTTTGAGCCATGGCGGCTTCGAACCGTCGACCCACAGATTAAGAGTCTGTTGCTCTACCAGCTGAGCTAATGGCCCATTGATTTAACGGTTAAGAATGTATCATATTCTTTTTTTTTGTTCAAGTAGGTTTTCAATTTTTATTTAAAAAAGAAACAGGGCGGTAAACTGCCGCCCTGCCTGCTATAACAGATTAGTCAATCTGGAAAGTTTCGACTGCAAATTTCTCTTTAAGATTTGTTCCTGCCGGCAATGTGCCCCAGAACGGGTCAGCCGGATTCTTCGGCACAGCAAGAGTAACGTACTGGAACTCGTTATTCTTGTAAACAATCGTCATGTAAGGGTAGCATCCCTTTGGTACTGCAATAACGTGTCCGCGGTTATCTCCAAAACGGAACCAGTCAACAGGCAGATAAGACTTTGAAACCTTATAGCCGTCAAGCGTAAACAAAGCAATATACCCATTCTGGTTGTTATACACTTTCTGAAGTGGAATATTTCTGTAGCTGTACTCTGATTCATTTTTAAAAGCAAATACAGATACAGAAACAACAAGTAATAATGCAAGTACAATAGCGGTCTTTTTCATAGCAAAACTCCTTCCTTAGTTGCAACAGGCTGAAACGGCACTTACGTTCTGTTTTAATCTTTTTTATACGCAGTACCACCCCCTACAGGCACAAAACCGAAAAAAACAGAAGGCTCTTCCGTGAACCTTTCTTCTAAGTATAAATCGCATTTTAAGGTTTTTCAAGAAAAATATTTAAGAAAACGCTAAACAAAATCAGCAAATCAACCGAAAAAGGTTTTTCTGGCGGAAAGTAGTGAATCGCGGACGCGGACTGCCTCATGGCTTGCCACACAATCCTTTACTAGTTTTTGCAGAGCAAAAACTAGCAGGGTTTGCCGATAAAGCTAATTTGTAAATTTATCCAAAATGCAAACCCGGGTAACGGATTTCCGCCAAGCAAAATCTCTTTCTAAAGTCTTTATGCTGAAACCCTGTTTTTTTGCGCGAAGCGCCTTGACATTTTTTTTTGATTCATGTAATATGCCAGACATTACGGCGGCATAGCTCAGTTGGTAGAGCATCCGGCTCATATCCGGCAGGTCATAGGTTCAAGCCCCATTGCCGCTATTAAGGCTAATCAGAAATGGTTAGCCTTTTTTTATCCTTTTTTGCCGTTCAGCCTTTCAACAGCCTCATACAAATACTGCGTGTTCGGCACAGAACTGAACCAATAATCTGAATACTTTTTGCGCTCTTCCACTATTTCTGCAAAAAATTCCGTAAAAGATTTTTCATTTTCAGTCTCTGCTTTGTATTCTGCAAATTCCGCAACTTCATCGTAGCCTGCACTTCCGGCAGACGGAAAAATTCTTGCATACTCGCTTTCGAGAGGTCTGCCATAAATGCAGATGTCAAGACTGCTTTCTGGAAAGACACCTGTAAGCTTGTAGCAGCCTTTTTTGCAGCGGATTAGATTGCGCGGACGCTCCAAATCGTCGCCGGCAGCCTTTCTTATTTCGTGGATAAGCCCGTAAAGCAGGTTTCTGTTCTTTTCTGATGCTTCACCAAAAACTTTGACTTGAAGCGCCTCTGCGGCAACCGGCTTATTATGAAATTCTGAAAAAACTTCCAGAAGTTTCCGCGCATTTTTGCTTATATCAAGACAGTTTGTGCGCTTAAGCGAAAACGCAAGTGCCTCAAGCTTTTTCTCCAAAACACAGTCTGCACCATTTTTGCACAGCTTGATTCCGTTTAACGCATTCCAATAGTTCACATAGCTTTTATAAGAAAGATTTGTCTGCGTGCTCAGCAAAATCCATGGAGTTTCAAGCCTGCAATCCCGCATTTTTGCGCGCAAATCTGAAAAATGACAGTCCGAAGTCAAGTCTATCAAAAAAAGGTCAAACCCGCATGAATTTATGAGCCTTAAAAAAAGTGCCTCGTCTTTTATTGTAACAAGCGAATCTTCAGCAGGGTTTGCAATCCGTCTGACCCGGAATTGTGTTTCCGCAGAATTAGAAAACAGTAAAAATTTCATCGTATCTCTCCCACCATTGCACGCTTGACCTTAACAACCTAAATATGCTACATTTCTGCGCATTGGGGGCGATTAGCTCAGTTGGTTAGAGTACAAGCATGACACGCTTGGGGTCACTAGTTCGATTCTAGTATCGCCCAATCTGATATTTACATTGTAATTCTAATATTTACATTGTACATTCACTTTCTTTTAATGTAAAACTATTTTTTACTTTTTTAGTATCTTTTTAGAACAAATCCTTAAATATACTGGACAAAGCTGCTTATTTTATTCACTATAAGCCATGATTTCAGAACAAAAAATTAGCAATTTTTTTCAATTTATTGATTCTCATTCAGCCTTTGTCATTGTAGGACACAAAGAGCCGGACGGTGACTGCGTAGCAAGTTGTCTTGCATTAGACGAGCTTCTGCGGCTAAAAGGCAAAAAGACGGTACTGCTCTCTGCCGGCCCTTTCAAAAAGACCGAAACAAAAGCTTATGAACATCTTTTCAAAACTGAATTTGATGATATTCAAAACATCAGTGATTACGGTCTTATCATTACAGACTGCTCTTCAAAAGACAGAATCGGTGAGCTTAATATCGTAAACCTTGATTTTGACACATTCATTATAGACCACCACAAAACTTCAGATTCTTCTGGCGAAAACTGCATTGTTGACGCTTCTGCACCGGCAGCGGCTTATCTTGTGCAGCAGCTTTTTGAAGCAGTTCATGGCGAAGTGACAAAAACCGCAGCCGAAATTCTTTTCTTCGGGCTTTCTACAGACAGCGGTTTTTTCCGTTTTTTGGAATCAAACAGCGCCGATGTTTTTATGGCTGCTTCAAGGCTTATCAGTAAGGGCGCAAACCCAAAGAAAACGTACAATCTTATAACCGGCGGCAAATCATTTTCAAGCAGAAAACTGCTTGGAAAACAGCTTGACCATGCAGAAGCTTATTTTGACGGAAAACTAATCATAACATACGAAACAATGGAAGACACATTGGCATACGGCCAAAACGGCAGAGACTCTGACGCTCTTTACCAGAACCTGCTCGCCATAGAAGGTGTTGAGGCAATTGTAAACATCAAGCAGGAAACAGAGGAACAGTGCACCATCGGTTTCAGATCCAGAGAGCAGGTTGACGTCAGCAGCGTAGCTTCCTGCTTTGGCGGCGGCGGCCACAAAAACGCATCAGGTGCGTGCTGCAAGGCTGTAATCAAAGAACTTATCCCGCAGATTTTACAAGAATTTCAAAAAATCTTGTAAAATTATAACGGCTTAAACTTAACTTCAAATTCATTTTTCAAGGAAACGGTGAAAATCTTGCCGTTTCCTTTTTTTTATGCCTGCATCAAAAGCGAAGGTTCTTTCAGTTTTGCCGCACAGTTTAGCACAAATAATTCATTTTAACATAAAAATTTATCTTCAATCTGATTTTATGCAAAAAATATAAATTTGCGTTTACTTTTAAGTTTACAAAATTAATTTACGGGTTGGTACATTTCTTGCTTTTTCACTCCCTTGCAGACCTCTGCAAAGGAGTATCAATGACCAATTTTCACAAAATTTCAGAGCAACTTAAAAAAATGGAAGAAACAGAACTTGACCCAAAACAACTCTTGTTCTTTGTTTACGAGCACCACGACTTCTTTTTTCTCAATTACCTTGAGGAAGATGAACGCTATGATTTTATACTTTCACTTATGCCGCTAATGAAACGGGTTGCAGCGTCTTTTGACAAAAAGAAAGCCTCTCTTGAACAGTATCTCCGTTTTATTATTTCGCGGAATAAAAACACATGGCAAAAAGCTTCTGTGAAAAATCATATAAAAGAAAATCTTATTGAGCGTGAATACAAACTTTCGCTCGCAAGTGATTTGCTGCATGACGAAGAAGAAACTTTTGATGCAGGCTCAGGCTTTGATGTCACTGCAAAATCCTTGAACATGCCGGAACGCTTTTTGAGCATTCTGCCTCTTCTTGCATACAGAGCTTCTGCCTATGTAACCAGAGAGCAGATACTGAAAATCGCTAAAATAAGCAAAACAAACGCTGAAGAAATGTTCAGAATTATCCGCATCTTGAACGACAGGCTTGAATCAAGAATAAACAACGTACGGAAAATTGCGCAAAGGAAAACGTCAATATATCTTATGAAATGCCGCTATTCTTTTGAACGAGACCTACTTGAAGGTTCTTCCTCAATCAGATATGAAGCTGTTTCTGAGAAGATGGATTCAATTCAAGAACATTATGAAAAATCCCTTGAAAACCAGCAAAGCACGCAAATTGTGACACCGGCACGCCTTATTGCGGAAGTTCTCGGCGTAAGTGTATACAGCATTGATAATAAACTAAGGTATGTGCATAAACTTTTTCCAGATTTTTTTAGAAAGAAAGTCTCAATGCAGCCTGAATAACTGCACTGAAATAATTAAGGCCGGCTATAGCGGAAAGACTTTGTTTCAAGCTATAATGTGCGCATGATAATTTTTCTAGCTTCGGGCAACCGCCACAAACAGGGCGAGATTGCCCAGATATTCAAACCGAACGAGATTCTTATTCCGGCAGACAAGGGAATTGAATTTGACCCGCTGGAAAACGGAACTTCTTTTGTTGAGAACAGTCTTATCAAGGCACGCGCTCTTTGGGAAATAGTGCATGAGCCTGTAATTGCAGATGATTCTGGCATTTGCGTAGATCTGCTTGACGGCGCGCCCGGCATTTACTCGGCGCGTTACGCCGGCATAAACGACATGAAAGGCGAAAAAGCCGGTGCAAAGCTGGACGCACAGGAACGGAACAGGCTGCTTATCGAACAGACAAACAGCGCGCTTGCCGCTTACAGAAAAAACAAGCCTGACGACACACGCTCTGACAGCGAGCTTAGAAGCTGCCGTTTTGTCTGTTCCATGGTGCTTTATCTTGGCAGCGGACGGTTTTATGCCGTTCAGGAGACGCTTGAAGGCAGACTTGTTTCAAGCTTTGAAGAAGCTTCAGGTTCAGGCGGCTTCGGCTATGATCCGGTTGTCTTTCTGCCCTCTTTCGGAAAGACGGTAGCGGAGCTTTCAGAAGAGCAGAAAAACGCTGTTTCTCACCGCGGAAAAGCAGGCAAAAAACTTGCCGCACTTCTTGCCACAGCAGACACCTGCTTTTAGTTTTAATACAGCTTTCTACAGACACCTCTACACTACATATAGCGTAGAGGCTTTAAAACAGAGTCAAAATGACACTTCAGCACCGCTTTACCGGGCAGCCCTTCATTTTTCAGTCTTTTTCTAAAAAATTTCTAAAAAAACTCAATTTTTTTTTATTTTTTTGTTCAAGTTTTTTTATCTTTTTGCCGAAGCTTACTTATGAGAAGTTATGACAGTCAGGTTCTTCGTAGAAGTCAACAGACTGCATCGCTTTTCATCGTGCAAAATAAGCAAAATAGTGGCCTTGTACTTAATCAGCTTATTTTGCACAAAACAAGCAGCACGGATGCTGTTTGACATCTTTCCATGGAGGAAAAATATGGTCATCAACCACAACATGTCGGCTATCTATTCACACCGCGTACTCGGTATTACAAACCTCGCAGTACAAAAGAATATGGAAAAACTTTCTTCAGGTATGAGAATCAATCGCGCAGGCGATGATGCATCAGGACTTGCAGTATCTGAAAAAATGAGATCACAGATCCGTGGTTTGAACCAGGCTTCAAAGAATGCTTCTAATGGTATCAGCTTCATCCAGACAACAGAAGGTTATCTGAACGAAACAACTGATATTTTGCAGAGACTTCGTGAGCTCTCAGTTCAGTCAGCTAACGGTATCTATACCTCTGAAGATCGTATGCAGATCCAGGTTGAAGTTTCTCAGCTTGTTGCTGAAGTTGACCGCATCGCCAGCCAGGCACAGTTCAACGGAATGAACCTCTTGACAGGTCGTTTCGCTCGCCCAACTGGAGAAAATGCTGTTACAGCATCTATGTGGTTCCATATTGGTGCAAACATGGATCAGAGAATTCAGGTGTACATTGGTACAATGACTGCTTCTGCTCTTGGTGTTCGCGAAATTGGTAGTGAAGCAGTTCTTAGCCTTGCTACACCGGATGATGCCAACCGCGCAATCAACACACTTGATGAAGCATTGAAAAAGGTAAACAAACAGAGAGCAGATCTCGGTGGTTACCAGAACCGTTTGGAACATGCTGTCCGCGGAATTGACAACACAGCAGAGAACATGACTGCTTCAGAATCACGCATCCGTGATACTGATATGGCTGGCGAAATGGTAGAATTCACCAAGAACCAGATCCTTACACAGGCAGGAACTGCTATGTTGGCTCAGGCTAACAGCAATTCACAGAATGTTCTGTCTTTGCTCAGATAGTGTAATATAATGGTGTAAAACCAAAAAAGGTTTTACAAGAAAGCCGTTCTGTGATACTATTCATATAACGGCTTTCGCCATTATATTTGTGCCGTTTTTAGAAGGCATAGTTGATCTTTGACAAATACCCTTCGTGGTGTATGTAACAGCATGAGCGGAAACTGTACGCAGTTTCTGCTTCTGCTGTATGAGTCTAAAACGGAATAAGGCGGGCGCATAGCTTTATTCTGCTCACTACATACACAGTATAGAAAGCATGGAATGCTTTTGATTTAACACACGGAGGGTTATATCTATGGTAATTAATCACAACATGAGTTCAATGTACGCTAATCGTTTGCTCGGAATCGCAAATGATCAGGTTCAGAAGGACATTGAAAAACTCAGTTCAGGAATGAAAATAAACAGAGCTAGTGATGATGCATCAGGTCTTGCTGTATCAGAAAAGCTTCGCTCTCAGGTTCGTGGTCTGAACCAGGCAAACCGCAACATTCAGAACGGTATTTCTTTCATTCAGACAACAGAGGGTTATCTCCAGGAGACAACAGATATTCTTCAGCGCATCCGCGAACTTTCAGTTCAGGCTGCCAACGGTATCTACTCTACTGAAGACAGACTCCAGATTCAGGTTGAAGTATCTCAGCTTGTTGCTGAAGTTGACCGCATTGCAAGCCATGCACAGTTCAACGGAATGAACTTGCTCACTGGTGGATTTGCCAACAACGAAAGCAGCCAGCGTTTCCTCCAGCTCCATGTTGGTGCAAACGTTGACCAGAATGTTTCAGTTTTTGTCGGTACAATGACTGCTACAGCTCTTGGCCTTGCTGGTCTTAACGGCGACGCTGATTCTATCATTTCACTTACTACTCCCGAAAATGCAAACATGACTATTGCTACAATCGACAATGCTTTGAAGACTGTTACAAAACAGCGTGCAGACTTGGGTGCATTCCAGAACAGATTTGAAACTGCCTCTAAAGGTATCGCAATTGCAGCTGAAAACTTAACAGCTTCAGAATCTCGCATCCGCGACACTGATATGGCACAACAAATGGTTGAATTTACCAAGAACCAGATTCTCACACAGTCTGGTACTGCAATGTTGGCACAGGCAAATTTAACATCTCAGAACGTTCTGAGTATCTTGCGCTAACTAAAAAACATCAAAGAGACTTCTGGATGTCATCTTTTTGATGTGGTTATAAAGCAAAAAGAAGGAGCGCCACTTCTTTTTGCTCTTTTATAGGAGGCTAGCCCATGTCTATTTCATTAAATGCACTTGGGCCGCGCATGACCATGGATGGTCCAAATACAGTTGAAAGCCCTGTAAAGAAGCAGTATGTACCGGCAACGCT
Organism: Spirochaetaceae bacterium; assembly: GCA_017614995.1. Taxonomy (GTDB): domain Bacteria; phylum Spirochaetota; class Spirochaetia; order Treponematales; family Treponemataceae; genus UBA1240. The sequence continues at coordinate 25,047 of JAGAAX010000052.1, read as the reverse complement.
GCCTACTACTACACCTGCACCTGCAACTGTAAAGAAACTCGACCTCGAAGCAGTTAATGCTGAGATGGAAAGAGTTCAAGCTGAACTTTCAAGCAGATTAGGCACAAAAGTTCAGTTTAATGTCAACCAAGAACTTGGGAAAGTAATCGTAAAGGTTGTTGACCCTTCTACCGATAAAGTAATAAGGGAAATACCTTCCGAAGACGTTCAAGCACTTCAGATTAAAATGAAGCACATCAGTGCTTTGCTTGTCGATGAGGTGATTTGAGTTATTGCTTTCTAGAGAGAGTCTATGGCTGAAATAAACATTCCTGGTGTCAGCGACAAATACAAGACAAATGATCTCGTGAAAAATTTAATGGAAGTCGAAAGAGTTCCATTAACACGAGAGCAGAGTAAACTTGATAATTACAAGCTCGAAAGAGAGTGCTGGCAGCGGGTCAATCAATACATGACCTCGGTACGCGACAACGCCCGGGGTCTGTTTTCTTATAACAACCCATTCATCGAAAAATCTGTATCCTCATCAGATGATTCTGTAGTTACAGCAGACGCCAAAAGAGACACGCCTGCCGGTAAATATAGCATAACAATCGAACAGGTTGCCGCAGCAGATAAATTTCTTTCAAATAACCTCACCAAAGATTTTTCTGTAAAAGCCGGAAAATACACTTTCAAAGTCGGCTCAAAGGTTATTTCGTTCAACTGGCGCGGCGGCTCTTTGGCAGAATTTACAGATTCACTTAACAAAAGAGGCAACGACTTATTAAAAGCCTCGTTAATCAACGTAACAGAAAACACAAAAGTTTGGGCAATTGAATCGCTCAAAACCGGCATTGACAACGAGCTTTCTTTTGGCGACGACGCACTTGCATTAGCCGCCGGCATGGGCATAATTCAGGCTCAAAGCAAGACCGCCTCTACCCCGATTCTTCAGTCTACAAGAAATTTGCAGCCCATCTCACAGCTTTCAAGCGACGGCGTTGCATTAAAATCGGGCGTATTGCAGTTTAAGCCGCAAAGCGGAGCGGCAATTATTCTTAAAGACGAAATCTTAAACAAGCAGGACAGCATTGTTTCGCTTAAAATAAAGCTTATTCCGACTCAAGACATTACTGAAACAGCAAAAGCTGCTGAAGAGACAAAACCGGTGCTTCAAGAGCCGGGTAAAGTTGAGCTTGACTCAATAAGCATTTTAAACGCTCCGATGGACTTAGACCTGCCCTACTCTGAACCGGCACCAAAACTTGAAAAAGTAGAAAACTACTCGCTTGTTTATGTCCGCCGCAGTAACGGCACAGAAACTTCTCTGGGTCAGATTTCTTCAAAAGAAGAAATTGCTACAGTTTCATTCAAACTTTCAGATTACCCGGATATTTCAAGCATTGTAATAAAGAACTTCAACACAGGCAAAATCGCAGAAATTACAGACGTGCGTGCCTATGACTCACAGACAATAAGAGACGTAATACCGCTCAACCCGGTAAGTCTTGCCGCAGATGCCCGCGTAAAATACGAAGGCATTACAATGACACGCTCTGAAAATTCAATTGACGACATTATTCCAAATATAACGCTGAATCTTCAGAATTCTTCATCAAAGCCGGTTACGCTTACAGTTGAAAACAACACAGAAGACGCAAAGAGCGCCATAATTGAGTTTGTAGGCAACTACAACCGCCTTATGGCAGAGCTTAATATTCTTACACAAACAAAAGAAGAAATCGTAAACGAGCTTGAATACCTTACAGACGACGAGCGTAAAGACGCATTAAAACGCCTCGGGCTTTTTCAGGCAGATTTTACGCTGACTTCTAACAAGCAGGCATTACAACGCGCAGTTGTCGCGCCTTATGCAATAGAAGACAACGAAAAAATAAAAATGCTCTCTCAAATCGGCATTTCTTCTAAAGTAACAGCCGGCGGCAGCGCGACACCTTCGCAGATGCGCGGCTATCTTGAGATTGACGAAAAAGTTCTTGACAACGCGCTTAAGAATAATATGGCAGAAATCAAGAATCTTTTCGGTTATGATGCCGATAATGATATGATAGCTGATATGGGCGTCGGTTTTTCAGTAGAAAGAAACCTGAACTCATATACACAGGTCGGCGGAATTATTGCCGCCAAAACAACAACTGTCGACTCAAGAATTAAGTCAACTGAAACACAAATAAAAAAACTGGAAGATCAGCTTGCAGACAAAGAAGCCGAGCTTAAAACAAAGTACACCAAAATGGAAAGCACTTTGAATACGCTGGAATCTCAATCTACAAAGATTTCTAATTTCAGCAAGCAGAATTCAGGAAATAACCAATAACAAGAGGACTGCATGAACGTTATATTAGACGGTGTAAATCTGGACATAACTATTGAAAACGAAAAGAATATCGGTGACATTCTAAAAGCCCTTGAAAGAGAGCTTGAATTGAACTCTGCTACAATGGTTGAAGTAACTGCCGACAATACAGTTATTTCGGCTGAAAAATTAGACAGTTTTTTTGAGACACCGATTGACAAAGTCAACACGCTCGAAGTTAAGTCTGTAACAGCTAAAGAAGTAGCCGATGTCCTCAAGCACCTGTTTGAAACATTTGAAGACCTCGCCACAAAGCTTGAAGCCATTCCTGTTCAGCTACAGAAAAACGAGGACAAGACTGCAATGAACACCGTTACAGAGCTTGCAGACGCGCTTTCTCTGCTTTTCCAGACTATTCCTTACGTCAACCTTTTCCCGGAAAATTTTGACAATCTCACAATTGAAAGCAAGCGCCTTTCTTCTTTTGTCAGCGACTTCCCTTCTCTGCTTGAAGATTTCAGAAAAGCGGTAGAATCTAATGACACAGTTCTGATTGGCGACCTTGCCGAATACGAAATTGCTCCAAGACTTCATCAGCTTTCTAAGCTACAGAATTCTTTATAAAAGGAATTTTTAATCCCATTTTATCTTGAATTTCTAAAGCATAAGCATTAGAATAGTGATATTGGAGTTTTTGAGATGGAAGTTCTTGAAATAAAAAATCTTTATCGAGAAGAGACCGGCTTGTACTACAGAAGAAATTTCACAGGTCTTGCAGTAATAGAACTTCCAATAAAAACAATTGAAGTACCGCTTGATTTTATCATCGAAATGGGGCCTATGGGCAACAAAGATTTCGACATTGAACTAAAAGATAAAATCGATTATCCTCTTTTACCTGTAATGAAAAAGCTTAAAGAATACATCGAAAAGCTTGAAAAAGAAGGAAAACTACCCTGATTACCGTCAAAACCCAGACAGCCGAAGAAACCATTAAGCTGGGCGAAAAAATCGGCTCATATCTTAAAGCTGGTGACGTTCTTGCAATGCGCGGTACTCTTGCAGCCGGCAAAACGACAATCACCAAAGGCATTGCACGCGCTTTAGGCATAGAAGAAACAATAACAAGCCCTACTTTCACAATTGTCTCAGAATACGAAGGAAAGCTTCACTTATACCATATAGACGTCTACCGTCTTGATTCATCTGAAGATTTTGTCAACCTGGGTTCAGACGAAATGCTTTACGGCAACGGCGTTTCTATTATTGAATGGAGCGAAAAAGTTCAGTCTGAAATTCCAAAGAAAGCCATAACTATCAGTCTTGAAGCAAACGCAGACGACAGCCGCACTATTACAATTGAAAACTGGCCTTACGGAGATTTACAATGAAAGCCTTAGCCGTTGACACATCTATAAGCAAAATATCTCTTGCCGCATGGAATGAAGACACCCACGCCTCGCTTATAATTCAGGCTGACTTGAAACAGTCTGAAAAGCTTGTACCAGCAATTGAATATGTGCTTGAACAGGCAAAGCTTGACGTAAAAGACTTGGAATTTCTTGCTGTTGCGCTTGGCCCGGGCACTTTTACCGGTCTGCGTCTCGGCATTTCTGCGCTAAAGGCAATTTCTCTTGCAACAGGCGCACCGCTTTACGGCATACCGACTCTTGACGCATATCAGCCGCCATTTTCTGAATACAGCGGAACAATTGTGCCGGTTATTGATGCCAAAAAAGAGCGGTTTTATCTTTCTATTTGGCGCGGCGGCGTAAAGTCTGTTGAAGATTCTGATTTGTCTGTCGAAGAAGCTTTGAAGCTGATTGACCCCGAAGAGCATATTCTTTTAGTTGGCGATGATGCGCCTTTGTTTAAGGAAAAAATCCTTGAAATCAGACCGCTTCAGAAATGCGCAATATTTTCAGGTTCTCTCTGCATTGCAGACCAGCTTATTGTAATGGCTGACAAATTGTACAAGGCTAAAGCCGCACCGATTGAAGATTACGATGGCCCTGTGTACATACGCAAAAGCGAAGCCGAAGAAAACCGGGTTTGCAATGAGGCTAAATCTACAAAATAGTCTTATCGGCAAACCCTGCAAGTTTTGCTTCGCAAAACTTGATAGATTATGGACAATTGTTGCTATTGAGATAAGTCTAAATCTGGCTAATCGTTGATTTTTATGATATTAGATTCAATATCACCGTATTTAAATTGCACTGTATATACTTCATTAGCATCTAATTCAAAAAACTTACTCAAATCAACTTCATTTTTAATAGTTTCTCCAGCTTTTACCAAAGTGAAATTTATATCTTCAAAAAAATATGACAAGCTTGCACGTATTCCTATATATTCTACACTTTCATTGTTAGAATCGAATATTTTATAACAAACATTGATATAACAATATTCATTGTTTGTCGATATATCATCTTTAAAAATATAAAGATCTTTGTCTGAAATGTTTTTATATTTTATTTTCACAGTATTTTTCTTGAAAAAACTTTTCTTAAGTGTAATTGTAAAATTCTCTGGACAAAAATTGTGCCCATATTTATCAACAAGCTCTCTAGAATGTTCAAATTTCTCCTTAGCTAATTTTTCATCATTTAACCAGCTCCAATCTCTTTCTTCAGCAATTTCTTTTTGGGCTTTTGTAAATACCGGCAATATTACTAAGACTAAAACTAAGCAGAATAAACTTTTTCTCATGGCGCTCCCTTTTATCAGCATTAGCACTGTTCGGAAACTTGGTTAGTTTTCGAACAGTGCTGCAATTTTTCAGGCTAAAGCCTTACAAAATTGCGATTTGCTAAAGTTCGTGTTCGGACAACTGAAGTTTCTGAACACGTCTATTATACATTAAATCAGACTAAAAAAATACCCTCTGAGTCTGGCGCATTGTGGCACTTTCAGAGGGTTTTCAACGGCAAATTTTGTCAGTTTATTCTTTCTTAATAGAAGAAAACTGCGAGAGGGCGTCGAGGTTGGCGGTGTTGACAACTGCGGCGCGGTTTTCATTCTGAATGGCATTAAAGACTTCCTGGCGGAAAACTTTCACGTCTTTTGGAGCTTCTACACCAACTTTTACCTGATCGCCGCGGACTTCAATAATTGTAATAGTTATATCATTTCCGATTCTGATTTTCTCATTGGTCTTTCGGGTCAATATCAGCATGAGCTACCTCTCTTTGCCGCTTCGGCAAAAATATCATGCTTGGTAAACCATCTTGGGTCACACGAAATAACCTGAATACATTTGTTGTTCTTTTTATTGAAAATCAAAGGTCCTTGAAGATTGGCTGTAATCGGCGAACCGTCGCAGGGAACTGTAACAATTGACATTACAAGCACATCAGACGGAGACTCAATGCCGATAGTCTTTAAACTTTCGTCGTCAATATCAAGCTCATAATCCGCACAGAATGCAAACGGGTCAATCAGCAGAAACGAAAGGTTCTTATCCTGCAAAGACTGAAACCAGAAAAAAGGTTTCTGTTCAGCCTCGTACATAGCATAAGAGGTGTATTCTTCAAAACCAAAAAGACCGCTCGGTACAGTATAAATCTGATTCTCTTCAATGGTTATTGTTCCATTTGCTTTGGTTGCAATTTCCATATTATCGCCTTATAAAAATAGTTGTTCTTAAAATATAAAAAGGCGGTGCAAGAAAATCTTACACCGCATTCTTTGACCTAAAATTATTTTACATAATCCAAAAGAGTATTTTTGTACATCTTTGCGGCAGTGCTCATTGTTGCCTGCTGAACATAATCAAGCATCTTCAAGTCTGTAATTGCCTGTGTTATGTCCAAATCGCCTTCTCTTGAAATCATGCCGTCAACATTCACAATTTCGTTAGAGATGCGTGCAAGATTCTGCTCGGCGCGCTCAAATTTTGCACCGCTTTCTGCAAGGTTGCCGGTCAAGCTTGAAATACCCTGGTCGATTGCGCCCAAAACACGTCCGCCGATAGCTTCCTGATCGCCTATAAGCATTGCATTGCGCAGTGCAATAACTGAATCAAACAAAGAGCCGCCGGAAAGCTTTGCTGTCGGGTTGATGTTGTTAGGAGCACGCTGGCTTGAGTCTTTAATAAGACCAAGCTCGTTCAATGTGTTTCCGCCGTTCAAGTCTTCAAGCCAGAGCTGTCTTGCATCAGTTGTTCTCAATGTAAGACCGTTTGTAACAGGGTCAAGATTTGCCTTTACAGCTGCGCCAGAATCGTTAATCTTTGCGATAATGGCATAAACATTGTCGCCTGCCTTAAGCTTAATCTGCTTGCCGTCAACTGAAATTACAGAATCTTCCGGCACAATATAAGCTCTTGCATCGCGCATTGCATAAAGTGCCTGCTGCTCTGCCCAGAAAATGCGGCTGCCGGATGCTGTTGTCTCAAGGTACTGGCCTTCGTCAACTTCAATGTTTTTGCTTTCAACATTGCCGTTGTAGTTTACGCTTGTAATAAGCATGTCGCCTGAACCTTCAACTGAACCGTAAACAATGTCAAAGGCTGTTGTGTTGCTTCTTGTGCCGGCAAAAAGTGATGTGCCGTCAGGGCCCTGTGCATTTGCGTTAAGCACAAGCTCTTTCAAAAGCTCGTCAACTTCTGTAGACATGTTCTTCAAGTCTTCCGGCGTATAAGTGCCGTTTGCACCCTGAACAGCAAGTTCTCTAATGCGGTGCATAAGCTGAAGCGACTGGTTTACATAGCCTTCTGAAACAGAATAATTGTCTGTTATAATCTGCGCATTATGTTCAAATTTATTCAGTCTGTTTGAGTAAGATTCGTATCTTACAAGATGACCGGCTGCAAGAGGGTCGTCTCTCAAAGACTGAATGCGGCGCTGTGAGCCCATCTGATTCTGGGCTTTATTAAAGCGTGATTCCTGAGTGCGCAGATTGTACTGCACATCTCTGTTTGCCATATTTGAACTAATTCGTTTCATTTATATCTCCTAACTTACACGCCGAGACGGTTGATTACTGTATCAAGCATTTCGTCAATTACAGTAACAAACTTAGCCGCTGCGTTGTAGCCATGCTGAAACTTGATAATGTCAGCAAGTTCTTCGTCGATGTTTACGCCAGAAATTGAATCTCTCAACGAGCGCAGGTCTTCCATTATAGCCATCTGGCTCATAAGGTTCATTTCTGCCTGCTCGCCTTTAAGACCGACATTTGTAACAGTCTGTGCAAAATAATCGTCCATTGTCTTAGCTTTGCCAATCATTACTTCGGAATTGCGCAAAGAAGCAATTTCAAGAGCTGCACGTCCGTCGCCGTCCTCGCGGCTTGTGTTGTGAATCGGGTAAGAAGCTGCAACAGAAAGCACGTCGTTCTTGATTGCCGGGTTGATTGTAAAGTAGCCCGAAGGATTTGCTACAGGTGCTACAGAGAACTGTGCGCCGCCTTCGATTTTGCCAGAAACAATTTCGGCTGTATCTGCAACAAGAGCGTTTACTGCGTCAGCTCTGTTAAAGTCAAAAGCACCGGCTTCACCACGCGCTCTTAAAATGCCTGCATAACCTACAAGGAAATGGCCTGAATCTTCAACGTGACGGATAACAAAATCAGGATTTTCCATTGCATAAGCTGCTGTAGCTTTAAGCACGAGCTTGTTATTCTTATCAAGATAAGCTTTTACTTCGCCGTCGTAGTTGTTGATTCTCTTAACGATGTCATCAACTGTATCTGTTGCATGATACGGAACTTCGATATTGCGTGTTTTTCCGGCGATTGTGATTATGCCTTCAAGACCAACCTGTTCTGTCGGAATAAGCGAATTCTTTCCGCTGATACGGAAAACATAAGAAGTGTCTTCAACGCCGTCGCCGTTTCTGTCGTAGTTTCCGTTAATGTTTGTAACAAATGGCTGCTCAACAAAGAAGTCAAGACCTGTAACGTTGTTTGCACCGATTGCATTGCGGTGTACATCGTTTACGAGGTCGGCAAAGTTCATTACCATTGTGTTAAGGCTCTGCAACTCTTCACGGACATCTACATCGCGGAGCTCAATCAATGCACCGAGCGAACCGCCTGTAATCACAGCGTCGTTCCATGTATCAGCCCAGACAACCTTAGAATAACCGTTGTTCTCAACTAATGGCTCTACGGCAAAATTTCTTGCAACCCCACCCTGTACAAGAATATGTCCGTCAAGATGAACCATGAACTCATCAGCATCGCGGTCGTCTGTTGTTATATTGATAAGACTTGAAAGCTTTTCTACGAGCAAGTCGCGGCGGTCAAGCAAATCGTTAGGATTGTCGCCCATTGCCTTTGACTTAACAATCTCTTTGTTTACTTCTGCAATCTGGTTTGCAATGTCGTTTACCTGGCGTACAGAAGATTCAATGTCGCCGTTCAAAAGATTGCCGATGCCCATCAAACCTGTGTAGCGGTTGTGAATTGAATTTACAAGCGAATCGCCGCGGCTTACTACAGACATGCGGGCAGCCGTAGATTCAGGGTAAAGCGAAAGTTCCTGCCATGATTCCCAGAATTTGTCCATTGTAGTTCTGATAGAAACTGCATCTGGTTCATTGTAGATATTTTCGAGCATTACGTAATATTTTTCGCGTGTGCCCCAATAGCTTTCCTGATTGCTCTGGGCAACAATGCGCTTGTCAAGCAAAGTGTCGCGGATTCTTTCTACAGATTCTACAGTAACGCCCTGACCAATCTGTCCCGGTGTATTTTCACGTGTCAAATCAGGTCTGTAAAGAGGATCAAAAGCCTGTACCTTTACACGCTGGCGTGAATAACCCTCTGTGTCAGCATTTGAAATGTTATGACCTGCTGTGTTGATTGATTGAGCCTGAGCCATCAAGCTCCTTTTTCCCAATTCTATTCCTGCAAATGAAGATGCCATAATAAACTCCTTTTTAAGCGCGCATTCTTCTTATCTACACGTTGAGTTTAAGCCCACCACCTCTTAAACTGCATTTATGTACTACATAATCTGGTCAAGCACCAAAGACTCTGGCATTGCTTTGATAACTTTTCCTGTATTTGAATAAACTGTGTTTCTTGCCTGAGGCACAGCATTGTCAAAGATGCCCTGAAGGAAATCTTTTGTAACGCGTATGTACTCAGAAAGTGCATTGTTCTCTATTTTAGAAACAGAAAGCTTCTGCCGCATAAGCCTGAAACTTTCGAGCAATGTCTGACGCATATCAAGAGAGAACATGTGAGAAATCTGATAAATATCAAGAGATTCATCGCCGGTAAACTGATAAAGAACTTCGAGGCGCTGTGTCTCAAGATTTTTGAATTCATCTGATACTTTTTGAATGCGGTAAATTGCCGCATCAAGTTGTGCCCATTCACGGGTTTTAACTGTTTCCCGAATAAGGCGCTGTTCTGTTAAAATGACGTTCAACAATTCATTTTCTTTGCACAACAAATCATTCAGGCGTAATGCCACTGCATCACTTTTAACCATAAGTTCTCCTATAAAGACTCAGATAAAAGCCTTTCTCTTCTTTATGTATATCGGTTTTTAAAAAATAAACTTAAAAGTTTTTTTGCAAAAATCATTGCTTTTTTCATACTGCTTTTTTTCTTCATGCAGAAAAAAAATATCAAAAATATCCAAAAATGCCGATATCGTGGTATAATAGAAACAAATCTATGAATTGAGGGAAGAACAACAGTGAAAAAGCAGATTTTGTTAAGTATTCTTTGTGCAGTAGTGATTTTAATGACAGGCTGTCAGACCGAAGTAGATACAAAAGTTGAACGTCCGGCAGTTCTTGATGTCAAAGACTCAACTACAGTAGCAGTTATGCCTTTTAAAGGTACAACTGAAATGGCTAAAATTTTAGATGACGGTACTTACAATGTTCAGCTTTACAGAAATATTGACGGACTTACAAGCAATCCTTTAAAACTCGATGATGAAGAACGGATTGCAAGTGCAATGACAGAAGCCCTCATCAACAATTTTGAAAAAACCGGCAGATTTTCGATTGTTTCTTCAAGACTGGTAAGCCATGCTATGGCAGAAAAAACAAAAGTGCCGGCAGACCTTGTTGTAACAGGCGGCCTCACCTATTTTGGTACGGCACTTCAAAATGAGCAGCGCCAGAGTACAGACAAAAAAGGCGGAAATGTCCGCAGAACAACATATTACTGGCGTGATATTACGCTGACAGTTATGTACTTTGTATACGAAACAAAGACAAACACACTGCTTGATAACCGCGAAGTTAAATATACGCTTTCTTCAGACCCGACACCAGAGCGCGTTTTTGTTCCAGAAGCCGCAGACATGGCAATAAATCAGGTTAAAGAGCTTTCAAGACTGATTGTCAAGGATTTTATTCCATACACAGAAGAAGTGGCTTTGACTCTGCTGTTTCATAAAGACACAGCTATGAAGACAGCAAGCACAAACGCCCAGCTTGGAAAAATTGACCTTGCCATTGAGCAATTTCAACGGATTTATGATAACAAGGGCTATTTTGAAGCAGGCTATAACACAGCCGTTCTTCTTCAGGCATTAGGCAAACCAGAAGAAGCTTATAAACGCATGTCAGAGGTTTACGCGCGCTTTAACAATGACAAAGCCAAAAGAGCTCTGATAATTCTTGAACAGGAAATAGCCTCTAAGAACAAGCTGCAAACGCAGAAAATAGAGTAAGAGAACAGTTAAAACAAGAAAGGCTGTCTGCCGTCTGCATTCTTAAAGAGGACAGGCAGAAGCCTTCAATGGCAAACACCCGCGACTTGGTTCTTTGTATTCGATTAACTGGGATTCAGACATTAATTTTCTTCAAAAAGGCTGAATACTTTTTCACAGGCTTCAAGTAATTTTGTTGTTTCCGGCTTTGACTGGTGTTTTTCTGGACACCATAGTTTTACAGCAATTTCAGATATTTCAGACACTTCATTTGAAATTGTGCATTTAAGAGTCCAACCATCGCAGCCGACGAAGTCTCCGCTTTCTTTCCAAGCTTTTGTGAAGTCTAAATCATTGAAAGCATCGTAAATAGGACTAAAATCTGTATGAGATAATCTCTTTGTTTCAGGCTTTACTTTCTTATGCATAAAGCCGCTGACTTTGTGAGTAATTGGAATAGACTTTTCGCCATGCTCAATAGTGTAAATATCTGTGCAGCCCATATAGCTGACTTCTTTTTTGATAGTGATTGTGAGCATAATTACCTCCTCAAAGAACTGTTTTGTGAATCTAAAGTTATTATACACCAGGGGTGTAGCAGGAATTAAAGCACCATCAAAAAGAATTGAAAAAAACGCAAAAAAAGTGGATTTTTTTCAGCAATTATGCATTGTTTTTCCTTTAAACCTGTCTTTGAACACGTCTAATTAAACTTTAATCTTGCTTTAATCTTAAAAACTTGACAACTGGCGTTTCTCTAATTAGGATTATGTAAAATTATTAAAGGGGCATTTATGGTATTTACTAGGGCAAAAAGATTATTTTTCATTCTTATTGCAATTTCAGCATTATTTTTATTTTCAGGCTGCGAAACAAGCGTGCCGGTAAGCGTTACAAGACCGGCAGAACTTGACATAACATCAGCCGAAAGAATTGCAGTTCTTCCGTTTTTGACAACAAGAATGATGAACTACACTTCTTATGACACTGATCCTGTTGCGACATTTGACTTTTACTGGCGCGAAAAAGACAGCTTTCTTGCATGGCAGCTTGGCGACGGCGAGAACGAATTTGTAACAAAACTGACATCTGCGCTTGAACGCTCTTTGATAAAGTCAAACTATCTTACAGTTGTTGATGCAGGTACAGTTGAAGATGCCTATAGGAGAGGCAGACAGCCGCCAATTGACTGGTACGTAACAGGCGGAATTTCAAATCTTACAAGTGAAGTTGAAGTTATTGAAAAAGAGGTTGAGTACAAAGATAAAGAAGGCAATAAAATCAAGGTAAAAGAACCTTTCTACCGCGAAAAAATCGATCTTTCTTTGGTCTATCAGGTTGTTGACGTAAACACGAGACAGGTTCTTGCAAACACTGAATGGTCTTATAAAGTTACTTCTGACGATGAACGCCACAAAAAAGACCTGCCTATGCCGGGCGAACTTGCTGAGAAAAAAATCAGCGACTTTGTTTCACGCGTTATGAAAGAGTTTGAGCCTTATGACGAGACATACTCACTGACGCTTTTGAAGCACGACGACAGAGCTATGAAAGATGCTGAAAAACTTGCACGCAAGGGCAAGCTTGCACAGGCAAAGACAAGCTATCAGCAGATTTATAGAACTACACAATATTTTGAGGCAGCCTATAATGCAGGTCTTATAAGCCAGGCAATGGGCAACATGAAAGAAGCTTACAAGATTTTCTCTGAGCTGTACAAAGCTACAGGCGACAGCCGCGCGGCAAAAGCTGCAAATTCGGCAGCCGCAGAAATACGTTCTTCTGAAAAGCTTAACAACCAGACAAAACTGCGCTAAGCAGACACAGCATACAAAAAAGGGACGCTTACTTGCGTCCCTTTTTGTTTATTACCACTTAATGTCGAAATCTGCGGAAAAACCATCAGGCACTTGTACTCCGTCAGTGTCTTTTTTGACGGCTGACTGCACTTGCTGCGGATGAGCCGGACGCTGAACCGTTGTCTGCGGACGCGGCGGCGGAACCGGCTGTGGTTGCACAGGTCTTTGTGCCTGCACCGCCGGCTTCGCTTGAGGCTGCACTGGCTTTTGCGGCTGCGCCTGCACTACTGGCTGCGGGCGCTGTACTGGGCGCTGCATTACAGGCTGTGCTTGTGCCGCACTTGCAGGCTTTTGCGGTTCAGTCTTTTCTGCCGAAGCAGCTTCTTCTTTGTGCTTTTTTACTTCAGCCAAAGCAATATTCTTGTATTCACCGCTGTCGTAAGAATCGAGCTGATTCTTCAAAGCATTCGGATCGTTAAAGCGTTTTTCACGGCGCTTGTTAAAGACTGTGTACATAACCGGCGAAATGAAAAGCGTCATAAACGCGCCCGACATCATACCGCCGACAATTGTGATACAGACAGGCTGCATCTGCTCCGCGCCTTCGCCCGGAAAGAACGCCATAGGAACCATGCCGAAAACAGTGGTTAGCGTTGACATCAATATAGGGCGCAGACGGCTTCGGGCTGCAGCAAGACATGCGTCAAATACCGGAATCTTCTGGTCTACAAGCTGATTGATATAGTCAACAAGAACAATACCGTTGTTTACGACGATACCGACCAGCGCGATAACACCGACCGCAGAATACAAGCTGAACTGCTGACCTGTAATCTTATAAATAGCCACAACACCAATAGAAAGCAGCGGAATACTCAAGAAAATGATGAACGGGTCAACTAAAGACTCAAACTGGGCAGCCATAACCGCAAAAACAAGGAATATGGCGAGCAGCGCAATTATGATAAAAGTCTTTCCCATAGTGTTAATGTCTCTTGCATCACCGCCGTAAGCAAGCTCTACAGATTCAGGCAGAACAATGCCTTCTTTTATAGCCTTTTCAACCATAGTCTGTGCTTCTGTAGCAGTTACGCCGGCAGCAAGACCTGCTGTAACGTGATTTACGCGGTCACCGTCTTCTCGCTGAATCTTCTGCGGCGCATTTGTAGCTTTATATGTGACAAAATTATCGAGCGACATTCTTCCGCTTGGCGTGTTTATAAACATAGTACCAATGTCGCTTGTTGAGACAAGCTCATCAGACGGAACAGCAACGATAATATCGTATTCGTTGCCCTCGTCATAAAAGGTTGTAGCCGTAACGCCGTTGATTGCAGCCCTTATCTCTTTTGCAATAGCGCTTACGCTTACACCGCTTGCAGCAGCGGCTTCTGTGTTTATTACAAGCTGATAGCGCGGGCTTCCGTCCTCAAAGTCCGTGGCAACATCAACAAGAGACGGTATCTGCTTTAAGACAGCTGCAATCTTGTCGGCTGTTTCTCTTGAGGCAACTGTATCATTTGAAATAAGCTTAACGTCAATTGCCTTTGCACCGCCGCCAAAGCCGCGTCCAGAAGAGAAAGAAACTGTAGCATCAGACCAAGTCTTTAAATAAGGCTGAAGCTTCGCCTTTATTTCGGCCGGCTTCATCGTCTGCTTTGTAAGCTCAGGCAGGTTAATCTGCACAGAACCCGAATTTGAGCCGCCAGTATTCAGAATAATGTTCTTGTACGCGCCCTTGCACTCTTTCTCAACAATATCCTGAAAATCAAACAGGTAGCGGCGTACAACAGCTTTGTTTGTTCCAATCGGCAGTGTAATAGTAACATTAACCTGGTCGTCTGTGTCCGATGGCGGCGAAAGGTTCATGCCGAATGAGGCAAACTGCGTAATAGCATAAATCATCATTATAATGACCATTGTAACGATGATGAATCTGTTTTTAAGGCAGAAGCCGAGAAACTTTACATAAACCGTTTCTGTGGCTTTAATAATGCCTTCAACCATATTGTCAAAAAGCAGAAGCGGCTTGAACTTAATCGGGCGCTCGTCAGGGCGGTCAAGCTTGAGAATACTTCCGCAGAGAGCCGGAACAAGCGTAACCGCAACAAAGAGCGAAGAAACAAGAGAGCAGACAATCGTTACGATAGCTTCGTAGAAAATCTGTCCCATCTCTTTAAGGTCAGCCTTGTAAATAAGCATTGGAATAAATACACAGATTGTAGTCAGTGTAGACGCCATAATGGCGTTAATCATGTTCTTGCTGCCGAGAATCGCCGCAACGGCAGGCTTATAGCCTTCAATTCGGCGGTTGTATATGTTTTCAAGAATAACGATAGAAGAGTCTACGACCATACCCATGCCCAATATGAGACCGCACATTGTCATAAGGTTTATAGTCATGTCCATAAAAGCCATACAAAGCAGCGTAATCAAAAAACAAATTGGAATCGAAAGACCGATGATAAATGTACTCTTGAAGTTCCTCAAGAAAAAATAGATTACAAGCATTGCAAGGATAATACCTTCGATAATCGATACATAAACCTGATTCATCGTGGCATCAATCATTGTGGTATTATCACTTAATATAGAAACTTTTACTCCAGGCGGAACAGATTTGTTTACTGTATCAAGGACGGCATGAATTCCTTTTGATATGGTCGAAGCATTTGTGCCTGATTCGTTTGAAACAGCAACATAAAGCCCCGGAACACCGTTTATGTAAACTTCGCGTCCAAGCTGTTCGTACTGCTCGTAAACAGTCGCAACATCATCAACGCGGATAACCGCGCCGTTAGAAGTCGAGAGAATCGTCTGTCTTATGTCATCAAGATTGTGGTAATATTCGCTTGTAATAATTTCGTAGTCTATGCCGTTCTGCGTAATTTCTCCGCTTGAAAGCTGAAAGTTTCTCGCGGCAAGAGCAGAAGCAATTGAAGAAAGACTCAAGCCGTAAGCTTCAAGCCTGTTTGTGCTTACATCAACGCGGATTTCTTTTGCAGCACCGCCCCAAACATCTACGGACGCAACACCTTCAACACGCTCAAAATAAGGGCTTACAGTATCTTCAGCAATAGCCTTCAATTCATTTATAGGAAGGTCGCCTTCAACAGCAAGAAACAGAATAGGCATGTTTGACATGTTGAATTTAAAGACGGAAGGCGAGCCGCATCCGTCCGGCAGCCAGCTTGAAACTCTTGCTATGGCAGACTCAACATCGCTTGTTACTTCATCAAGGTCGCTGTTGTAGCCGAATTCAAGGCTTATACGGCTGGAACCTGCCTGCGAAGTTGAAGTAACCTTTTTTAAGCCCTTAATTCGCGTAAGCTGGTTTGTAAGCACCTTAGTAACGTTTGTGTCAATCTCTTCAGGACCGACATTCGGATAAGATGTAGATACGGTTATTCTCGGAAACTCAATGTCAGGTGTCAGCGCAATTCCAAGGCGCGGAACAAAAACAAGTGCAATAACACAAATTAAAATGTACACCATGACCATAAGAACAGGCCGGCGTACAGAAAGTTCTGCAATATCCATTTAGCCTTCCTTATGATTCATCTGCAATGCGGACAGGACAGCCTTCTGTTACAGAACCGGCTGTAATAACTTTTTGTCCTGCGGTAAGGCCAGAAGTAATCTGTGCCTCATTGTCGTTTGTAAGCCCGACAGTGACTATAACCCGCTCCGCAGTGTTTGTCGCCGGATTTATAACAAAGACGCACTGCTCGTCATTATATGTGCGCAAAGCTTTTTTTGGCACAACAATCGTATTGTCACGCTGCTGAATAACCAAATCAATTGAAGCAAACATACCCGGCTTAATGCGGGCGTCATATTTTTCAAGCTCCAGCGAAACTTTTATGGTTCTTGTTGATTTGGCTACAACCGGGCTGACTGACGTAATTTTGGTCATAAACTTCTCATCTGGATAAGCCGTAAGATGAAGATAAGCCGGAAGCCCGTTCTTAAGATATTTTGAATATTTTTCGCTTACGTACACAACAATCTCGATGTCTGTTACAGACCCGATTGTAGCAATTACGGTGTTTGGGCTTACTGTATCGCCCGCGTGCACATTGCACTCGATTATTGTGCCCGAAACCGGCGCTTTTACTGGGCTTGCGACATAGTTTGCGCCCGGCTTAGACGGGTCTACATAAGCTATTATGTCGTTCTTATTGACTTTATCGCCGATGTCATAGCGCACCTGCGTAATTTTGCCAGAAGTTATCGGGAAAGTGCTTACTTCAGATTTAGAAGAAACATCGCCGTTTACATGAACCGTAGCAATGATTGTCTCAGGCTTTACAGTCTTAGCCGAAACAGTAACAGTATTTGCCGCGGCATCCTGCTGTGCTCCGCCTGCTGCACCGGGCGCACCGCCAAAACCAGCCGCCTTGTCTCCGCCTTTTTTAGCGTCTTTGCCTGCTTTTGCGTTCGGGGCTGCGCCGCCGGCAGGTGCACCGCTTGGAGCGCCACCCATGCCTCCCGGAGCTCCGCCCGGCATTCCGCCAGATTTACCAGATGATTTGCATTGCTGCAAAATCAGAAATAAAAATACCGCAATTAAAATCACAACAACAAGCTGTGCCCAATGCTCTTTAGTAATCTTCATTATTTAACTCCGTAAGATGCAATAAGCTCTTCATAAGAAATATTCAAGGCATTTGCCAAAGTATGCAGACTTGTAATGTAGCTTATCTCTCCCTGCATAAGCGACTGCTGCGCAGAAAGCCTGTCCTGCTGCTGTCCTTCAAGTTCTGTCTGCGAAACAAGACCAGAACTGTACCCTACTTTTGCAAGTTCATAAGCCCTGTTTGCAATCTGGCAGTTTAAATTCAATATATCCAAAGACTCGTAAAGCCGGTTTACTTCCGCAACTTTTTTGCTTATGTCAAGGCGCGCGCTTTTTCTTGTGGCTTCAAGCGAAATCTGCGCCTGCTTTATGGCGTCTTTCGCGCTCTTAATCGGAAGATTCTGGCTTGAATTCGGAATCCAACCCGAAAGCGGAATGCTTATAGAAGCTGAAAAAGAGCCCTTTACAGAAGGCTTAGGCGCGCCGTCTTTAATCTGTCCGCCGCTCTGAAAGTTTTCTCCCAAATTAAGAGACGGAGCAAGCGTGCTGTGCTGTGTAGTCCTAAGCCCAAGCTCTGCGCTTGTCAGATTCTGAACAGCCTGCTGTACGTCAAAGCGCGACTCAAGATATCTGCTCGAAAGTTCACCTATAGACGGAAGATTAAGCTTCTGTGTTGAAGTCGAACCTTTAAGCGAAAAACTCATAGCAGGGTCTAAGCCCAAAAGAAGCAGAAAGTTTGCGGCGTCTGCATTATATGTGGTCTGCGCCTGTGTGATTTTTGGTCTTGTAGACTGATAGGCGTATTTTGCCTTTAAAAGCTCAAGCTCTGAGGCAAGACCGTTGTTATAATTTGCCTGAACAACGGCAAGCTGGTCTTTTGCAAGCTTCTGCGCGTCCTTTAATATAGAAATATTCTTTAGTTCCGCGGTGAGATTATAGAACTGCGAAGTTATATTCATTTTTAAGTTGGAAACAAGCTTGTCATAATTTGTCTGTGCTATCTGATAATTAAGAATATTCTGCTTAATCTTATACGGAATTGAAGTTGAAAAACCTATAGACACGCCTGTTGAAGCGCTCCATGACCATGCACTTTTTTCGTCTTTAGACATTTTTTCTGTGCCGTCATAGAGTGTATGAGAATTGCTGACGCCGCCAGTAACCGCAGAAATATTCGGCAGGAACATGTTCCATGACGCATTTTTTACGCGGCGCGCGCCTTCAAGAGTAATAAGCTGTTTTTGAATATCTGCATTATTTGCTATGGCCGTTTCAAATGCATCATTCAATGTAAGTACAAGCCTGTCCTCTGCAAAAATAAAAGCAGACAGTAAGAGCAATATTATAATCAGCAATTGACGGGCATGCTTCATGCGGAACCTCCGGACTGTCAGTAAAGAAAGCTTTGAAGAAAAATGCGGCCTGTACATTTTTAAACTTCCGATATTACCATTTTAGGCTGTAACACTGTTTAAAGCAATAATTAAGACTAGAATTCTCTGTTATTCTGCTTTAATTTTTTGTTATTTGTCCGGAAAAACGTTTCAAAATTCTTTCATGTGTGGCACTATAAAAACTGTACATTAACAGGAAGGAAGTCTATGAACTCAAAGATACTGATTATAGAAGACGTTAAAGAAATGTCTGACTTAATTTCGCTTTATCTCAAAAAAGAAGGAATGGACACCATGCAGTGCGAGTCAGCAGAAGACGCACTTGCTCTGCTTGAATCTTACAGTCCAGACCTTGTCGTTTTAGACTTAAACCTTCCCGGCATAGACGGCTTTGAATTCTTAAAGCAGTTCAGAAGCCATTTTTCAGTGCCTGTAATTATAGTTTCTGCGCGCGATGCAGACGAAGACATAATAAGCGGCTTAGGCGGCGGTGCAGACGAGTTTATCACCAAGCCGTTTTCGCCCAAAGTGCTTGTAGCACGCATAAAGGCAATAATGCGCCGGAGCCAGGAAGCCGCCGTCCCAGCCGGCTCAACCTTCTCTTTCGGCGAGTATCTGCTTGACTACAACAGCTTTACGTTAAAGCGCATTGTGCCCGGTGCACCACGCCCTGAGCGTGTTCCGCTCTCTACAAAAGAATATGAAGTTTTAGTCTGTCTTATAGAGCACATTGAAACGCCGATGTCGCCTGAACAGATTTATGCTGAAGTCTGGAAAACAGAATTCGGCGATTTATCCGCTGTGGCTGTGTACGTTCAGCGTCTGCGCAAAAAAATAGAAAAAGACCCTTCAAAGCCGCAATACCTAAAAACAGTCTTCGGCATGGGCTACTGCTTTTCACTTAAATCTTGAATATAAATAATATGGAAGAAACATGAAAATCCGCACACAATTTACAATCTTTGTCATTGGAATAATCGGAATTCCGTTCTGCGTGTTTATGACGCTTTTTCTTATAAGATATTACAACCGCCCTGAGCGTGTTCTTATTCCGGGCTACAACGAAATTTCAGAAATTGCTGAAGTTTCAATAACACCGAAAGACTGGCATCTAATAGAGCGCGCCCTCAACCACATGCCGGCAGATGTAGAAGTCTCGGTGCTGACAGCAGACAATGTAATTGTATATTCTACGATTAATGTTCTTGAGCAGAACAGGCATTATTCAGACGAAGAAATCATGCAGCTCATTCACTCTACAAGCAGGCAGTTCTATTATCAGATGGACACGCCGACACTGTTTAAAGTTCCTAAAAACGGAAATATAGAAAAAGAGGCAGAACAACATTCAGAACTTTTTGTAATAACACGGCTGCCGCGCAGGGCAATAAGAAAGCCAAATTCGTTTATTTCGTTTTACTGGATTGTCATAGAAGTTTTCGGCATATTGATTATTTTCTGCTCGGTAATGCTCTCGCTTATAAGCCGCTCGATTACGCGCTCAATTACAATGCTTGAAAAAGCCACAAAGCAGATAACGCTCGGCAACCTCGATGAGCCGGTTGAGCGCATAAAAGGCAGCAACGAAATTACTTCACTGACAGAAAGCCTGAACAAAATGCGGCTTGCGCTCAAAGAGGACAATCTGCGGCGCACAAGGCTTATTATGGGCATAAGCCACGACCTGCGCACACCGATTGCGCTTATTAAAGGCTATACCGAAGCATTGTCAGACGGTGTTGTTACAGCCCCTGAAGAAAAACAGCGGTCAATTGAAATCGTAGGCAACAAGATTGAACAACTTGAGGACATGATTGACGAGCTTATCAATTTTGTTAAGGTTGATTCAGGCGAATGGCGGCAGAATCTTGAGCTGCAAAAACTCTCGCCGTTCTTAAAAGACTTTGCAAGACGGCTTGAATCAGACGGCAATTTGCTTGAAAGAAACGTCCGCACAGCAGTCAACATCGATGATTCTGTGCTTGCCGCTTATGACGAAAAACTGCTTATAAGGGCGCTTGAAAATCTTGCGGGCAACGCGCTCCGCTATTCTGAAAAAGGCGGCAAAATCTTTTTTAATGCTGAAGCTACTGACGTCAAAATCTTGGTGAAAATCAGCAACACAGGTTCGCTGATTGCCGAAAAAGATTTGCCGTTCATCTTTGACCCGTTCTTCCGCGGAAGCAACTCGCGCCGCGAAAAAGGCACAGGGCTTGGGCTTTCAATCGTAAAGAGCATTATCGAATCTCATGGCTGGTCAATTTCAGTTGATACCCAAAACCAACTGACCACATTCACAATCGCCATTCCGTATAATGCATAAGCGGCAATTGTCGCTACTGTGCACCCGTCAGATCATCTGAAATCGAACATATCTTGGTGGGAGGTAAAGTCGATTCGGTCGGTTAAGTCGCCGGTGTAGAACAAGACTAGGCAGGCGTCATAAGGGCCGTTCTGCTTTATGTAGGCTTCAAGCGAGCCGTCGAAATAATCCAAAGACAGATATTCTACGCGCTTTACGCTCTGTGCCAAAAACGGCGCGACAAGAATCAGAAATGAATCGCCTATTACAAGCACTTTGCCATTTGTGCTTTCATCAAGATTGTCGATAAAAGCGGCATATTTATTATTCAGATATGCAGCAACCGAATTCTGCGCATAAAATTCTTTTGACTCAATATTTTCATAGTGATAAATCACGTCAAAGCCGCCGGTTCTTTCACATGGCACAGAAGGGTTCACATAATGAAACTGCACAGGCTTTTTAGGAAACAGAATGTCCACATCGTCAAGTTTTGTGCGCGCAAGTGTGGCTTTTCTTCCATAAGAACCCAAGAACCATTTGGGATAAACTTTTCTGTCGTAGTTTTCTTTTTTGTAAAGCTCTGTGTCGCAGTTAAGACCGGCATTCTTGTTGAGCCAGTCTGCAATTTTGCCGGTTGCCCATACGCCGGTGTCGGGCTTCCAGTGGTGGTCTGTAATAAAAAAAGCATCTCCATAAGAAATGCCGTCTTCGGCGAGAAATTTGCGCAAATCAATTGTGTTTACGCCCGCGCTTTCAAGACGCTCTAAAAGCTCATCCGCATTCTGGTTAGAAAAATCCCAGCGGCCGCTTACAAATTTTTCGTCCGGCGCAATTACAGACGGCGCCATTACATAGGCAAACGGAATGTTCTCTGTCTTTAAAAAAGCGGCAAAGCTCTTGATTGATTCGGCAAGCGCGGTCATGTCGCGGCGGCTTGAAAGCACGCAAAGATGGTCATTGCTAAGCTTAACTGCGCTTGTAACGATGTT
Source organism: Spirochaetaceae bacterium (assembly GCA_017614995.1). GTDB lineage: Bacteria > Spirochaetota > Spirochaetia > Treponematales > Treponemataceae > UBA1240. The sequence continues at coordinate 3,053 of JAGAAX010000052.1, read as the reverse complement.
GCTTTTGCCCGAAGGCGGCATCAGATTCCAGCGGCACTTGTCCTCGATTTTCTGCATTGCCTGTGAGAACAATTCTTTTCTGAAAAATCTGTTGTACCAGCGGTCAAGCTCAAATTTGCCCGGAATCTTAAAATCCGGCATGGTTATTACCTTCCCGGAATTGGGAACGGTAGTTTCAGTATTTTGAATTTGAGTTTGGTTTTTGTTAAGTATTACGGCACATTCAGAGCCAGAATTTTTAACCGCCACACTGATTTCTCCGGCTTTATTAAGGCTTTCGTCGCTGAAAGGATACATCGATATCCAGTCAACAAATGCCGGTGGTTTTATAGTGCGGTTGTTTTCCGGTTCGTTATTGAGCGTGGGCTGGTCTTTAAAAAGCCACGCCGTAAAACTGTTGGTTTTTCCAGTTAAAGAAATAAAAGTGCGCGTACCGATGCGCACAACATAAGAGAGCGCACCCAAAAACAGCATAAAAAGGCAGATAAAAGTGCAAAAAACGCGTATATTCAGTTTTTTCATTCTGCGCCCCTAAAAATTAAAGTAGATAAACGGATTGTAAGTTGACTGAACGCAAGTCAAAATTGAAACGGCAAGCACAGCAACAAGCGCAACCGACCTTGCGGAATAAAACATGCTGCGCGCTTTTTCAGATTCAAAAAGAGACGGAAACTTGCGCACTGCAATTTCTTTATACGGAACACACGCAAAAATCGCGGCGGCAAGCACAAACGCGCTGTTAAAAAGCAGAAACAAAGCCTGGTCAAAAGACGCACCGCCCTGCCCGTTCAAACAGGTGCTTCCGAACATACAGGCAAAATACTCAAAAGCTTTTGAAATGTTCTCTGCCCTGAAAGGCACCCAGCCGAACAAAACAAGCACAAGCGTTGCAAGCCGGAACATGACAGAAGCCGCGCCTTTTGCTTCTGCGGCTTTTTTGGCAAGACCGGTGCTGCGCTCAATTTGAAGCAGAACAAAATAATACAAGCCCCAAACCCAGAACGTAAAATTTGCACCATGCCAGATGCCTGTAAGACACCAGACCACAAAAAGGTTAAACACGCCGCGCGGCTTACTTACGCGGTTGCCGCCAAGCGGAATATAGACGTAATCGCGGAACCAGCTTGAAAGCGAAATGTGCCAGCGCCGCCAGAAGTCGGTAATTGATTTTGCCGAATACGGATAATTGAAGTTCTCTTCAAATTTAAAGCCGAACATAAGCCCAAGCCCAATCGCCATACCAGAATAACCTGAAAAATCAAAATAAATCTGCAAAGTATAGCCGATTGCGCCGAGCCATGCGCCCCACAAAGTCAAATCTGCCGTCTGCATACCGAACATTGTGTCGGCAATTATAGCCATATAATTTGCAAGCAGGCATTTTTTGCCAAGTCCGATGATGAAGCGCTCAAAGCCTTTTACAAAACCGCCAAGCGTCTCTTTTCTGTTCAAAATCTGGTCTTGAACGGTCTCGTAGCGGACAATAGGGCCGGCAATAAGCTGCGGAAAAAGCGAAATGTACAGCGCAAGGCGCGCTATGTTTTTTTGCACAGGCACGCGTCCGCGGTAAACATCGATTATATAAGAAAGAATCTGAAAAGTGAAAAACGAAATGCCTATCGGCAAAGCTATTTTAAAAACAGGAAGGCTCTGAATGTCGGCAGCTTTGCGGACTGTTTCAGTTAAAAACGAAAGGTACTTGAAAACAAAAAGCAGCCCGATATTCCAGACTACTGCTGCAATAAGCCAGGCTTTTGCCTTTTTAGACTTTGCACCGCTTTTTTGGTTTGCGCTGTCAATGAGCAGCCCTGCCGCAAAGTTTACCAAAATTGAAAACAGCATGACAAACACAAAAAACGGTTCGCCCCATGCGTAAAACGCAAGGCTTGCAGCAAGCAGCACCGCATTTTTATAAGAACGCGACTTAAAAAACGGAAGATAATAAAAAACAAGAACAGCCGGCAAAAAACCAAAAAGAAAAAATAAAGACGAAAAAACCATTTTAAACCTTTCTTTGGTTATTTTGCATGAATAAAGCCTGTTATTCAAGCCTCGCAATAACAAGAGGCGTTACTTTATCACAATGTTGCGGATTGAAACGCCGTTTTTTATGAAAAAGAAATACAGAGTTGAACTCACAATTTTTAACGACATAATTATTGCAAATAACTTGCTTCAAATGCTTTAATGTGTTAGCATTCTATTCGAAAAATATGTAGAATTCTACAAATTTATAGATTAGAACATGAATCGTCAAAAATACCTTAACCAGCTTGTAAGCGCAAAGTGGAACGGATTTCCTAAGATTATTACGGGCATCCGTCGCTGCGGAAAATCTTTTCTCCTTAAAGAATTGTTTTATGACCATTTACTTTCTTGCGGCGTAAAAGCTGAAGAAATCATTATCCTTGAACTTGACGACGCGAAAAATTCGCAATACAGAAACCCTCTTGAACTGAACCGCCACATACTTGAACTGGCAAAGAAGAAAAATAAAAAGTTCTATGTTTTTCTTGATGAAATACAAAGGGTTTACACAATTATAAATCCTGATTTGACAGACGGAAAAATCGTTCTTGCAAAAGATGACGACAAAGAAGTTATTTCTTTTGTTGATGTTGTGCTTGGCCTTTCTCATGAAAAAAACATTGACTTGTATGTAACAGGCTCAAATTCAAAAATGCTTTCAAGCGACATAGTGACAGAATTCCGTGACAAGGCAACAGAAATTCACATGGCTCCCCTTTCTTTCAGGGAATATTATGAACATGAAAATTCAAAACCAGATAACAAGCTTGGAAAGCAGGAAATCTTTTATGAATACATGCGGCACGGAGGTATGCCACTTGCAATTTTAAAGCCTGAAGATGAAAAAGAAAACTATCTAAAATCGCTTTTTGAAACTACTTATCTAGCCCGAATTTCGAGTTTCAGTAAAAATTTACAAAAAAAGCGTAAACCTTTAAAATTTGTTTTGCCCAACAAAAAAATCAAAGGGATACGCTTATGTATGAACAAATTTTATCTTTAGTAACTTTATTTTTCAAGAGCTT
>JAGAAX010000051.1 GCA_017614995.1 Spirochaetaceae bacterium | reverse complement strand
AGACCCGACATCCGATTTGAAGCGCATGTTATGTGATTATTTATTTTCAATTAATTTTACAACTGCTTCTACGAGTCTTTGATAATTCTCATCTGAAAGTTTTGATACTTTCTTTTCAAAACAAAACTTATTTGCAGCACCGATGAGATGAATTACTGCTACAGAATCTTTTGAAAGGCCCGTTTCTGATTTTTCGAAAAGAATATTTGGTTCAAAATCTGCCCGGTCTAGATTTGAAGAAAATGGAATTACAACAGCGGTATTCAAATCCTTTATACCGAGTAAATCATTTTGCATTACGACTGCAGGACGAATTTTTGAAGGTAAACTTCCGACTGGTACACCAAAATCAATAGTCCAAATCTCACCATGTGTCATTTTTCAATTCCTCCCACATTGTGTTCATTGAACTTCGGGCAATATCTTTTTCCATTTCGGCATAATTTTCTTCACTACGTTTTGTTTTTAAAGATTCCAACATCTTACCCATTAAAATAATTGTCTGTTCGTAAGAAAGAGAGAGAACTTGTTCTGTAAAATCTGCAAAGGCAACATCTGACATACTGTACCTCCGATTATATTATAGCATGATTTTATTGTTTTTTCATTCAAAATTATTTGTAAATATAATATTTCAGCAAGCTTGACTTGCTGAAATATTATTCTAATCAGACAGTTTAAAAGATTTTTAAATTCTTATTTATCATAATAATCAAGTCTATGCAAATTAGTTGGGAAAATATGAAATTCTGTTCCTTGTTTTCCATCAATCTGATTCCAATCTATTATTTTATAAAGTATTGCGGAATAAGTTATTGTACCACCATCCTTGTAAAAATTTGGTATAGGAATTAGGCAAATAATAAAAATAATTAGTAATATTTTATATTTCTTTTTCATTTTTCCTTCCAAAAGCGCCCCAATGCGGGCGTCCACATAACTACGCACTTAAACGGTGGCGGGCGCAGACCCGACATCCGATTTGAAGTGCATGTTATGCTTTATTTCTCTAAATAATAAAACTCTCCATCAATATAGAATTTTTCTGGGAGAGTTTCTCCAATTTCTATTATATTATTACTTTCTATATCTTCAAATATGATTTTATTATTTTCAATTTTTATATTTTGAGATTGCATTCCTGCATACATTCCTACAATTTCTTCTTCTTTTATAAAAACAAGTCTCGTTGTCATTCTTCGGGAATTATCTAAATTCCAAACTAAAGTTGTTTTATATACATTAAATTCTTTTATAAGGCCAAGATACAAAATTAAAAGCTCTTTTCCATTTTCATTAAGAGGAAAATATTGATTATTTTTTTTATTCAATATATTTTTAATTTCATTGTTTTCATCTAAAGATTTTTGAAAATAATTTCTATCATTTGTTGTATCATGAAGAATAACAGTCTCTCCATATAATCTTCCAAAGTTTTTTCCTTCCATGCTGAATTTTTTACAATCTAAATATAACTTTGGATTTTCATCAGATAAAATCAACCAGCCGAAAACTTTATTTTTCCAACTATCAATAAATTCGAATTTATACTTTTCTTTTACTTTCTTTAGTTTTAAGTTTTCTTTGTATAATACTTGAGAAAAAGGTGTGATTGTATGTATAACTGTTGCTGTTATTTCTTTTTGATTTTTTGAAATACTTTGAATCTGTACTTCAAATATTGAAAGTCCCTGAAATGCCTCATCTGAAAACCATTCTTCAGTTTCAGAATATTTTTTTATATATTCTTGTGAAAAGAGAAGAGTGGCACATAAAAACACAAAGATTATAAAAACTATTTTTTTCATTTTTTCTTTTTAAAGCGCTCCAATGAGGGCGTCAGCATAACAACTGGTTGTACCGCAGCGGGCTTGACCCGCTGTCGGCTACGAACCTTTGTTATACGATTATATTTATTTATATTGGAAAACTTCCAAGCTTAAAAATTTTATTTTTGTAATAATTATTATACATAACTTTTGCTAGAAAAATTAGTTTAGTTTCACAGTTTCTTCTTTCAAAATAAAGTTTTTTTCTTGGGGATTAAGCCAACACTTTCCATCTTTCGTGTAAATTTCAATTTCATAACATAATTTTACATTTCTGGCTTTTTCTAAATTTGCTTTAGGAAGTGAGATAGAAAGTTCTTTAATAACATAATCGTTTTGAAGACTAGTATCAGGTTTTTGAATAAAAGAAAAACTTTTTGTATCTAAAAATTCTTTAATTTGATTTCTTTTTATAGAACTAACTTCTTGGCTTCCATTGTCAAATACTTTGTGTGTAGAAAGATCGTAATTTCTTTCTTCATTACTATCTGAATAAAACATATTATCCAGTAAATCTATCTTTTCATTATTAAAAAATAAAGAAGCTGCTTTTAGATTAATGTAATCAATATCAGAAGATTTATTATCAATCCATAATAAAATCCCATAAGGATCTCCTTTTATTTCATGCATTTTATTAGGAAATTCAAATTTAAATTTTTCTCCAATACAAAATATTGATGAAGAAATAGAAAAATAATCATTTTCAAAATCGATTTCATTTTTAGCAAACTTTCGTTCTGCAGTATTTCCATATTGGTCAATTTTAAAATACTCAGCATTGTGATCAATTGTGTGAACCCAAGAAAAAAGCAATGCAGTTGTTGTAGCGCCACAAGAAGATAAAAGGAAAATAATAAAAATGTAGAAACCGATTATTATTAATTTATTTTTTTTCATTTTTCCCCAAAGCGCCCCAGTGCGGGCGTCCGTATAACTACGCACTTAAACGGTGGCGGGCGCAGACCCGACATCCGATTTGAAGTGCATGTTATGTGATTATTTTCTTTTCTTTCATTTGTTGTTCTACATCAGCAAGAGACATTCCTTTTTTATGAACAAAATCTTCTGACTGAACAAATTTTATTATTTTCTCTTTTCTTGAATCATCAACAAAAGTTCGATTTACTAAATTTGTGTTTTCTAATGGAGAATCCATTGTCCAATATTTCATTTCTCCAATTTTTAAAACTCTGAATGCCTTCTTTCCAAATATTTCTGTATATCCATTTATTTTGATGAAGTAGGCAAAATCAACCATTTGAGCATGTAAGTCTTCATTCCAATCCAAACATGTATATTCATGAGGAGCTGTAACATAAGTTTTTGCATATTGCCATCTTACTTGTTTTACATAAGATTCTGCTTCTTCAAATGTCATTTTCACCTTTAGCGGCGTAAAGCCGCTTATCTCTCAATTCATTTTTTCAGCAAGCTTGACTTGCTGAAAAAATATTCCATTATTTATATTCGGTATATTTTTTGTAAACAACTTTTATAAATTCAGAAACTGCATTTATTACTGATTCTTCTATTGCTCCTGTATTTATTCGAATAGGATAATAAGGTTTGCTATTATCACTAAAATCAATTTTTCCATATTGCTTTTCTATTTCAGAATTGACTTTTATAATTGCAGGAGAAGTATTCCAATTTTCGGAAATCTGTAGCCATATCGGAGTATCAGCATATTTAGCCCAATATTCAAAGTTGATATCTAGCTCAATAGTTAAATCGTCAATTTTTGCATACCTTGTATATCCCCATTGTTGTCCCGTAGTTTTAAGTCCTTTTGTGGACAAGCTAATTTCTTTCGCCAGTTTATCAATAACTTTATCTACGATTCTATAATATGAAAGAATTTTTCGCGGAACAGCCGGTGATAAATCTTCTTCGGTGAGAGGCAGAAAAGAATTGGCATCTATTTTTTCGCATAATCCTTTTAACTGATTTATGTCTGATAAAACATCAAATTCAGAATTACCTATATCATTTTTTAAAGCATTCAAAACAGAATCCCAAGAATAGATGATAATATTCTTTGTTCCGATTTTGATTATTTTGTTATCAACTGTATACTCAATATTAGATTCTTTGAGGACATAGAGAATTTCGCTTTGTAAAGATATTTTTCTTAAATCCGGACAAATAAAAGCTAAAACACCATTTTCAGAAAGTCTGTTCAAATATGTTAAAGGTTGATTTTCGGTTAATGATGCCCAAAATTTTGCTTCCAGAATTATTACCTCATTCTTGTTTTCATCAAAACCCGAAAGATCAGGAATTTCTAAATTTTCACCTTGTACTTGTGAATTGAATGTAATTGAAGAAAAATTTGTATTATTATCAAGATTAATTAGATTTATAAGATTTTTATTTACGGTAGCAGAACTGTTAAGGATATAATTCAAACTTTCTGATGCTAAAAACTCAACAGAACCATGAATCCTACCATAAAAATTTCCAAAAATTGACATTTTCCTTTTCCTACTTTCTGCGCCCCAGTGCGGGCGTCCACATAACAAATATTCTACGTATCCGCCATAAAGCTCTTAACAGGCAAAAACGCCCGTATAAGATGCTATTAGCAATAACGTTATTTCCTTATGATACCACAGCATCGCTCAGAAAGATAGTGTTTAAAAGGTTTCCGCCTAAAATTCAGCATCATTGCCGTTTAAGATTTCGTCCAGTGGACTTACAATTTCTTTAGCACCACGGCTTAAAACATGAGTATAAATCATTGTGGTCCGCACATCGCTGTGACCTAAAAGTTCCTGCACGGTTCGTAAATCATAACCTGCTTCAAGCAGATGCGTCGCGAATGAATGGCGGAAGGTGTGGCAGCTTGCTTTTTTGATGATTCCAGCCTCCCGCACAGCAGTTTTTACAGCTTTCTGCAGAATGCTCTCGTCAATATGATGCCGTCCCTGCTGGCCGGTCTTTTCGTTTAGCCAGCGGTTCTTCTGGGGAAAAAGCCATTGCCAGCGGAATTCTTTTGCCATCTGCTCTGAACGTTTCGCCATGCCGTCACGAAGTTGCACTGCACCCCACCCTTCGGCAAGATCTTTGTCATGAATATTCCGTACTTCTTTTATATGTTCCTTGAGTTTTGGAATAAGGCTTTTCGGGAGCATTACACGGCGGTCTTTTCCGCCCTTGCCGAAACGTACTGTAATTTCGTTACGGTCAAAATCAAGATCCAAAATCCGAAGAGAAAGAACCTCATTCAGCCTCATGCCTGTTCCATAAAGAAGCTCAACCGCAAGCCTTTTGCTTCCTTCCATATGGGAAATAACAGACGCAACTTCTTGCTTTGTTAGAACCACAGGTACACGTCTTTTATGCTTGGCATGAATTACATCTTTAAAGTTGTCTGTATCTTCATGCCGCACATGGCGGAAATAAAACAGCAAGGCCGCCAGAGCCTGATTCTGTGTAGAAGCGCTTACATGCTCCTTTACGGCAAGATTAGTCAGAAACTCATTGATTTCTTTCTGCCCGAGAGATTCAAAATTGTTGTGATACGAACGCAGAAAATCCTTTATCCAGTAGGTATAGTTTTCTATGGTTCTTATGCTGTAATGCATTGTCTGAAGAGCTTCTGTAAGCGTTTTGATTTCACGTTCAAGCCGCTCATGTTCTTCCTTCTGCTTTTCTGTTATATACACATTTTCAGAAGGCTCAGCTGTTTTTTCACTGAATTGTCCAGTTTCATAAAAATTGCGCAGCAATATATCGAGTGTCTGTTGTTTGTTCGGTATAAGCCAGAGTTTGTGCTCATTGTTCCATCTTCTGTCCGGCACATTGCGCACCGCATTCAAAAGAGCTTCGTTAAACTTACCCGGAAAATTTACAGAAAAATAGTCATCATTAAAAGGTCTGATTAACACATCCATAAAAACCTCCGCTACAAACATACAAAACTGATAAAAAGTGTCAGTATAATCTTGAAAAGCAAATATTTATCTATTTATAATATCATGAATAAGAGGAAAAACAAGAAATTTTATACGGATACTGATAAGCTCCGCGTTATCACACTCATTTATTTTTCTCTTCCATTTCTACCTGCACAACTTCGCTGTGAATGATAACACTCTTTTTTAAGGGTTTGTTGCCGGCGCTGAGCGATGTTTCTATGATGAACAGATAAGAGCCGGGGGCTAGTTCCGGGGCATAAAACAACACTGTTGTGGGCTGGTTTGTTATGATTTTTGTTATCGCTATCCATTTGGCGCGGTCTGGCAGCCTGTGAAAACCATAGTCTTTTGATACAGGCACTACGTAAAGGCCGCTTACTGCGCCGCCTAGTTTTATACCCTTGCCTTTTATCTCGCCGATTCTGTCAGAAAAAATGCTGTTTCTGCTTTTTAATGCCGGACACGGGTCATGCACTGAATAAATGCAGTGCTGTACTGCAACATTAAATACCTCACCGACTTCCACGTTTTTTACTGCGGCGCAGGCTTCTTTTGACGGAGTAAAACCGACATTGAAATGCTTTTTTATGGCGCTCGGCGTATCATTCTGTTTTATGCTGCCCTTCATGGTCGGGTAAATTGTTCCAAAATCCAAAAGCTCAACAGAATAGCCGTCTCTGAATTTCTCCATCATGAGGCTGCTCAATTCTTTTGCAACATAGAACATCAGTTCTTTGCTTAGCGGAAGGTTTCCGCGCTTTGACATTTCTGCAATAACAGAGCGGACAGTTACTTTTTTTCTTGAAATTGAACCATATAGTCTTGGATTATCGTCATCGCCTTCAAGGTTGCTTTTTTGAAGTGTTATATTAACCTTGGTTTTTATAGGTTCAAGGCTTAAAATACTAGGCTTTTTTCTTGGCATTTTTCTCTCCTTTTGAAACTATACATATTCTAGCACATTAAACAGCATTTGACAGCTGAACAGTCTGAGAACTTTAGTATTTCATCATGTGGAAACTAACGTATTAATGGGGCAATTTCTAAAGTATTAATGATTGTGTTACTGCAATAAATGGGAGTGTGTTGCTCTAATAATAAGGAGTGTATTCCTATAATAACAGGGAGTGTGTTACTGTAGTAACAGGGAGTGAAATCTAGTTAGATTTTAGTGCCGAATCTAGCTAGATTTGGGTATCGAATCTAACTAGATTTGACTGCAAAATCTAGCTAGGTTTTGCAATGGTATATCAGAAAAGCTTAATATGTATAAGTTTATAATCTAAATCATTATATCATAAAAGTGTAATTCTTTCAATCAAAAAAAGTCAGTATAACAGCATCTTAAACGAGATATTACCTGTCTGAAGGTTTTACCCATTCAAAAACCTGTTCAAATCCTGTGTCTGTCAGCTTAAAACAGTTTCCTCCATAGCAAAAATCCATTTTATGCGGATATTCATCTATAGCAAAAGGCTTTAGATGAACGCCGTCAGACTGCTTTATTATATCAAAGGCAGGATCATTGCTTAGAATCCATTTTTCACCGTCAAATTCATAAAAAGAGGTACCGCTATATTCCCATTTCCAATTATTCTGATTATTTCCTTTCTTTATTTGATTTTGATGTTCTTCTAAAAGCAGAAGTCTGCCGTTTTCTAAATAATGCATGACGAAGCCAATACGGAATTCGCCACGCGGCAAATAATTAATTGTTCTGAATTTTGGTATTGCAAAATAATCTGGAAAAACATCTATACCAGGAATTTGTCTTATTGCAGTTTTTGTAAAATCGTCCTGCGCATAAGGAACGACCCTATCATCTTGAACTGGATAATTCAAAAATCTTAATTCTGCGAGACATGTATCAGAATATTTTGTTCCCTTATAAACAGATAAAATTTTTATTTTGATTTCTGTACAGCTATTAAACTCAATTTCAAAAATTTGCGGAAGATAAGTATCTCTAAGCGTAAGTTTATATGTTGATTTTCCATCAGAAAGCTGAATGTCTTTTACACGGTTATTCTGATAAAAATAGCGTAATTCGCCATAGCCGTTACGAATTACCAATGCTCTTATATCTTTTGGAGAATTATATTGATAAACAATTTCAGAGTTTAAGCCGTCGGCTTTTTCACCTTCAACCCAACTTTTCCAAGAGGCATCATATAAGTTTTCTGCTGAATAAAAATCAGGCGATTTATTCTTTTCTACTAAAGTTGAAGTGGCAGAAACTTTATTTGGAATCAAATGGTATATTCCAAATTCATCATCTTCACACTCGCAATCAATTTCATGTGCTGTTAAAAATTGAAGCAACAAAAATAATAAAGCAATACTAATTGATTTTTTCATTTTTTCCTCTCCCGATTCACTTTTTTCCATAAATTATAAAAAAGGCTGCCCAATGGACAGCCTTTTGCTTTTAAAGCAGCATCAATTACAGTTCGCAGATTGGAACGAATGTTTCTGCTTTAAGTGCTGCACCACCAATCAAGCCGCCGTCAATATCAGGCTGAGCAAGAAGTTCTTTAGCGTTAGAAGCTTTCATAGAACCACCGTACTGAATGATTACTTCATCAGCAACTTTCTGGTTGTAGAGCTTTGCAATATAACCGCGGATGAACTTGTGGATTGCTTCTGCATCTTCTGGAGTAGCTGTTTTGCCTGTACCGATAGCCCAAACAGGTTCGTAAGCGATTGTTACGTTCTTCATCTGTTCAGCTGTTACACCGGCAAGACCTGCTGAAAGCTGGAATGCACAAACCTGTTCAGCTTCGCCAGCTTCGCGTTCAGCAAGAAGTTCACCGATACAAAGATCAACTTCCATGCCCTGTGCCAAAGCGCGGCGAACTTTTTTGTTGATGAGTTCATCAGATTCACCAATTTCGTGGCGGCGTTCTGAGTGGCCGAGGATAACGCATGTACAGCCGATGTCTTTGAGCATTTCGCAAGAAACTTCACCTGTGTGAGCGCCGTTACCTGTAGCAGCACAGTCCTGTGCAGCAAGAATGATATTTGAACCTTTTACAACCTGTGCAACTGCATCAAGATATACAAAAGGAACACCAATCATGAATTTGTTTGTTTTGCCTTTGAGCTGGGCAACCAAGTCTTTTGCCAAAGCAACAGCTTCTGCTTTGCTTGTGTTCATTTTCCAGTTTCCGGCAATGTAATGTGTTCGTGCCATTTTATTCTCCTAATATGTTATAAAGTTCAATTATTTTGTTTCAAGGCATGCAATTCCAGGAAGTGTTTTGCCTTCAAGGAATTCAAGTGAAGCACCGCCGCCTGTTGAAACGTGGCTCATCTTTGAAGCAAGGTTGAACTTGTTAACAGCTGCAACTGAATCGCCGCCGCCTACAACGCTCATAGCACCTTTGCCTGTTGCTTCTGCAACAAGTTTAGCAACTTCGCCTGTGCCTTTTGCGAATGCTTCAAATTCAAATACGCCTACAGGACCGTTCCAAACAATTGACTTAGCGCCGAGGATTTCTTTCTTGTAGATATCAAGTGTCTTAGGACCAACATCCATACCCATAAGGTTGTCTGGAATGTCAATGTCGTTAACAGCAACAGCAGCTGCATCTGCACCAAAGCTTTCTGCACCGATGTGGTCTACAGGAAGCACAATGCGTACTTTCTTTTCAGCAGCTTTTGCAAGCAGGTCTTTTGCTGTCTGAATGAAATCGTCTTCAACAAGTGACTTACCGATTGTGTGTCCCTGTGCCTTGAGGAATGTATAAGCCATACCGCCGCCAATAATGAGGGCAGAAGCATTCTTAAGAAGGCTTTCGAGAACGGCAATCTTTGAAGAAACCTTTGCACCGCCGATGATAGCAATCATTGGTTTTGCTGGGTTTGTTACCATTGGTTCAATGTATTTAACTTCTTTTTCCATGAGGAAGCCGCCAACCTTAACTTTTACAAACTTAGCGATAGAAGCTGTAGAAGCCTGGTCACGGTGTGCTGTACCGAATGCATCGTTTACGAAGATGTCGCCATAAGAAGCAAGTTCTTTTGCCATAACATCGCGTTCAGCAGCATCTTTTGATGTTTCTTCTTTGTGGAAACGTGTATTTTCAAGCATTGCAACTCCGCCTTCTGGAAGAGCGTCAACTGCTGCTTTCTGTCCGAGTGCATCTGGAAGGAATTTAACTTCCTGTCCGAGTTTTTCAGCAAAATATTTTACAACTGGAGCCATGCGGTTTTTGCCGTTGATGAAGTTTTCTGTATCTGCATCAGTCCATGTTTTTCCAGCTTTTTCTGCTTTTTCCTGAGCTTTCTTTACGTCTTTTTTCGGGTCTCCCAAGTGGCTCATCAGAACCAAAGAACGCGGCTTCTGTTCAAGAATATATTTAATGGTTGGCAATGCAGCCATAATACGTGTGTCGTCCTGAACAACACCATCTTTCATAGGAACGTTAAAATCAACGCGCATTACAATGCGTTTGCCAGTAAGATCGATATCCTTTACGGTCTTAATCATGTGGAAACCTCCAATATATAAGCCGGCACTAAACGTACCGAACTATGTTTAATTCAATTATGGCTAAAAATATATCAATTATAATAATAAAATGCAATGGAAAGACGCCATTTCATTTTATATCCGGCGAAAAATAGTTCTTTGCATTTTCAAAGCAGATGTCTTTAACTATCTGTTTAAGCTGTTCTATGTCTGCCGGGTACTCGCCGTCTTCTACCCATGTGCCGAAAAGGTTGCACAAAATGCGCCTGTAGTATTCGTGGCGCGGGTAAGACAAGAAACTGCGGCTGTCTGTCAGCATACCCACAGAAGTTGAAATCATGCCCAAGTTGCCGAGCGTCTTTAGCTGTTCTGTCATGCCGTCGCGGTGGTCGCAGAACCACCATGCTGAACCGAACTGCATACGCCCTTTTATGCCGCCCTGAAAACAGCCGATGAGCGTGCCCAAAGAGTAATAGTCTTTCGGGTTGAGCGAATAGACAATTGTTTTCGGCATATTCTTCTCATTCATGCGTGCAAGCAGCCGCGACAGTGCAAAAGCAAAATCAGCGTCGTGACTTGCGTCAAAGCCAGTGTTTGCACCAAGAGCAGCAAACGCTTTCGGGTTGTTGTCGCGTATTGCCTGTGCATGAAGCTGAACAACGATGCCGCGCTTGTAATAAAGCGGTGCAAGCCCTGCAAGCAGATAAGCCTGATAGGCGGCTGCGTCTTTTTCGGCTACAGTCTTGCCTTCAAGCGCATTTTTAAGAGCGCGTTCAGCGGCTTCTTTTTCAGCCTTGCGCGCGTCTTTGTCGTTTACAGCTGCGCATAAAGGCATAACCGAAATTCCATGGTCAGAAGCTACACAGCCGGCTGCGACAAAATAATCAAGCCGGTTTTCAAGTGCTTTAAGAACATCGTCTACAGCAGAAATCTTTACGCCGCTAACGGCCTCAAGCTTTTTGATGTAATCTGCAAAACCGGGCGCAAGCGCGTTCAAAGCGTTGTCCGGTCTGAAAGACGGCGCAACCTTTGTTGCTATGCTGCCGATTTTTGCTTTTCCGTCTTTTACGGCCTTATGGTACTCAAGCTCATCAACAGGGTCGTCAGTTGTGCCCACGCCGAAAATGTTCATATTCTTAAAAATGGTTTTTACGCAAAAATCAGGGTTTGCAATCTGCTCGTTTGCATTTTTCCAGATGCGCTCTGCCGATTTTGAAGTGAGCGGCTCTGTTATACTGAAATAACGCTGAAGCTCAAGATGTGTCCAGTGATAAAGCGGATTTCCGATAAGGTTTTCGATTGTCTTTGCCCATGCGCAGAATTTGTCGTAAGGGTCGGCGCTGCCGGTTATAAGCGCTTCTTCAAAACCGAATGTGCGCATCTGCCGCCATTTGTAATGGTCGCCCTCAAGCCAAAGCTCAGTTAAATTGTTGAAACGTCTGTTTTCGGCTATGTCTTTCGGGCTTAAGTGGCAGTGGTAGTCCCAGACCGGCTGATTTTTTGCACATTCATGATAAAGAGTCTGTGCGGCCGGAGTTTTCAGCAGAAAATTGCTGTCCATAAATGTTTTCATAATCAGAGATTATATGCGGCAGGATAATTCGTCAAGCGCTGTTACAGATTCAGCAATATAGTCTGCACCGGCAGTTTCAAGCTCTTCTCTTGAGCCGTAGCCGAACAAAACGCCGCAGCTTTCAATGCCGTTTTCTTTTGCGCCGATTATATCGTGGCTTCTGTCGCCGACCATCAGCACCTGCCCTTTTTGGGCTTCATATATTCCGCACAAGCCGAGGGCATATTTTATAACTTCACCCTTTGTTGAGCGTGTTTCGTCCATGCAGCTTCCGCAAACGTATGTAAAATATTCACTTAAACCGAAGTAGTCAATAATTTTGACAGCAAATTCTTCCGGTTTTGATGTTGCCACAACAAGTGTTTTGTCTCTGGCTTTCAGATTTTTCAATAATTGCGGAATGCCGTCGTAGACTTTGTTTTCAAAAATGCCTTTTGTGCTGAAATATTCGCGGTAGGCTTTTATGCCTTCGCTTGTCTTTTCGTCGTCAAAGTTAAGCTCTTTCTTAAAAGTGGTAACAAGCGGCGGCCCGATAAACGTGCAGAGCTTTTCGTAAGACGGAATTTCCATGCCGAAATGGCGGAATGCGTTCTTGAAAGAATTTGTAATTCCAAGTGCAGGGTCTGTCAAAGTTCCGTCTAAATCAAAGAAATAATAATTTTTCATAGTATGTCAGTTATACACTGATTTTAGATTTTTGAAAACAGCGCGGCGCTTCAAAATTAAGTTAAACCTTTGCGCTTCCATACGCCGCTGAAATATCTGATTACACAGACAACTGCGGTCAGTGTCCAGGTTGCGCCGTTTGTTGCCCAAATGCCCCAGATGCCAATAAACGCGATTTTTGTCAGTATAAGCGAGAGCGAAACGCGGCAGATTACTTCCGTTATTCCGTTTATCATGGAAAAGGTTGTGTCGCCTGCGCCGTTCAAAAGCCCGCGCGGCACATAAATCATTCCAAGCGGGAAATAGCACCACGACGTAATGCGCAGTGCTTTCATGCCGATTGCAATAACATCTTCGTCCTTGACGAAAATGCTGCAAATTGCGTGCCCGAAAACATACATTATTGGCAGCATCAGCGCGCTGAAAATAAATGCCATAAGCGTGCCGCGCGCCAAGCCCTGGTTTACGCGCTCAAGTTTGTGCGCCCCTATGTTCTGGCCTGAAAAAGTGCTTGTCGCCATGCCGAGCGAGCCGTAAGGCTGCTGAACAAGCATTTCGATTCTGTTTGTTATGGTAAAAGCCGCAACTGCAAGCGCGCCGAAACTGTTGACCACAGACTGAAGCACAACGCACGAAATTGCAATAAGCGAATTCTGAAGCGCAATAGGAATGCCGAGCTTGAAGGCAAGCCCCACGAAACGCCAGTTCGGCTTCAGTTCACATTTTGCAAGACGGAAATAGCTGATTTTCTTGATTGAAAAAACAAGACAGGCTATTGCGCTTATAGTCTGCGCAATTACGGTTGCAACGGCGACGCCTGCAACACCCCAATTTAAAAGCACGACAAAAACCAAATCAAGAATTATATTCGCTATCGAAGATAAAACCAAAAAGTACAAAGGCGTTTTTGAATCACCCAAAGCCCTTAGAATTGCGGAAATTCCATTATACAGGGTTATGAAAATCATTCCGCCGCCGGTAATTCTAAGATAAATTGTCGAGTTGCTGATTATTTCGTCCGGGGTTTTAAGAAAGCGCAATATTGCCGGCGCAAAAACTACGGCGACAGTGCTGACAACAATTACAGCAGAGAGCAGAACATAGATTGAATTTGCAATCATTGTGCGCACACTCTTTTCGTCGCCTGCACCAAAATACTGCGAGACAATAATGCCGATGCCGAGTGCAAGCCCCGAACTTAGCGAAAAGAAGAGAAAGCCTAAAGAACCGCATGCACCGACTGCGGCAAGCGCATTTGCACCCACAAAACGACCGACAACAACAGAATCAACCATGTTGTAAAACTGCTGAAAAAGGTTGCCGCACAAAAGTGGCAGTGCAAAAGTCAATAAATGCTTTGTCGGGCTGCCGACGGTCATGTCTTGAACACTCATAAGTCGAATCTATTAAAATAATTTGTATATGTACATAGAGAAAAACACTTATGGTTGGAATTTTACACCGTTTTTTTTCGTTATTGTGTGGCTGATATCTTTGAGGCAAAAAAAAGCCCTGCCGGAAACAGCAGGGCGCAAAACTTGCAAATTGTGATTAGACGTGTTCGGAAACATCAGTTTTCCGAACAGGTCGTTTATACCTTAAATTTCTTTACAGCATCGTTCATAGAGCTGACGGCGCGGCGGTTAGATTCTACACTGTCAACAACCTGTTCAATTGCAGAACCCATAACTTCAGATGCCTGAACACCTTCGTTGACAAGCTGAACTGCTGCTTCAGAAGAAGAAACAACGTCTTTCATCATTTTTCTAACGCTTGCAGCACGTACACTTTCGTGCTCGGTCAAATCTTTGATAGCCTGAATAGCATTAACCATGTCTGTTGTTGTATTCAGTGTTTCAGAAGCACCGATTTTCTGCTCTTCCATTGCAGAAGAAATTGTCTTGATAAGAGCATTGTTCTGCTCTACATTTTCCGCGATTTCTCTGAAAGAACGGCCTGCAATTGCAATAGCTTCTACACCACCGTCAATCTTTTCAACCATTTCTTTGATGTATTCCTGAATATCGCGGGCACTTTTTGCAGAAGAACTTGCAAGAGAGCGGACTTCATCAGCAACAACGGCAAAACCCTGACCCATTGCACCGGCGTGTGCAGCTTCGATTGCCGCGTTCATAGAAAGCAGGTTGGTCTGAGACGCAATTTTCTGAATAACCTTAACAATGTCCTGAACTTCATGTGACATTGACTGAATCTGCTCAATCGATGTGATGGCAGTGTTAATAGCGCTGCTACCCTTAGAGCTTGAATCAGAAAGAGCAACTGAAACCTCTTCAGCCTTTATCGTCATTTCAGCAACAGAACCAATATTAGAAGACATCTGCGTGATTGAAGCAGAGTTCTGCTGAATGGCACTTGACTGCTCCATGATGTGCTTTTTAACAACTTCAACGTCATGAATCAAATCGTCAACGTCTTTATCCGCATCAGAAATAAGCTGATTTCGTGCCTTACTGTCAGAATCAATACTTTTGAAAGTGCTAATCATATCAGAAAGCGCGTTCTGCGCAGAATTTGTTACTTCTGACAATGTATCTGAAGTTTCTGCAACAACGTCTGTGTCGCTTTTCAAGTCTTTGAACATCAAAGAAAGCTGCTTAATCAAAACGTTTATAGAGCCTGAAAGTTTACCATAGTCGTCAAGCATCGCAAGGTTCAGGCGGCTTGTAAGGTCACCGTCGTTTGCAATATCAAGCACACGTGCAATATTTGTGTCGATTCGCTTTGAAAAGCCGTTGAGAACTACGCGCATCATAACGAACGGCGGAATAAACGCAAAAGCAGCCGCAATACATGTTTCTCTAAGATAAGTGTTGAGCGCGTTGGTTACTGCACCAGTCTGAAGCTGAAAAAGAAGTCCGAACGGAACAACCGACATATTTGCACATGCGTAAAGCATAGAAGTTACAAACAGCGTAAATGTAGATGAGGCAAAGCGCACTGCTTTCTGTTTTTCAAAAGATTCAACAGTATGCACTTGAAGCAGGCGTCTGTACGGAGCTAAAATTTCGTTAAAGCTCAGCGATTCAATACCTGCCGCCATTGCACCTGCTGCAAGCGAGTGTATTGTAGTTGCAACAGTATGAATAGTAGAATCATAGCCTACATTGCTTCTGCTTCTTATAATACCGATTATCATCTGACCGACGAAAAATCCGAAAAAGTTAATCGAAAAAAGAATGGCTACAACTTTACGGTATCCGCTGAGTGCCTTGGCTTTTTCTTCGGCTGTAGGCATTTCGTTCCGCTTACGGATTTTGGTTACTACATCGTCAAAGGGCTTTATAAAATAATATCCTATAATAGCCGCACTTCCGACAAAGAAAACAAGAATCATCAGCGGTGTAAAAATACCGTTCCACATATTCGCAAGGTCACGATAAATAAAAGCATAATCAAAACCACGAACCAAAAAATACGTCCATGTAGACGTTAAACTTAATATTAATAAATAACTAAGGTAAATCGACATACCGAAATTATACACCACTATTGCGAATAATACTACAATTTTTTTTAATAGCCCAAAAAACTCCATTTTTGCTTTGTGTTGATATTTTGTTCCTTTCATGGTATGTCATAAGGCACATTGAAAAAATCTGTTTCACAGGGGAGATTTATGAAAAAATCAGCTTTATTCATCATGACCTTTTTCATGGTGATTTCCGTAAGTCTGTTTGCAGAACAGACACCGATAAAAACACTGCACCACTACACACTGAAAAACGGACTTGAACTGTTTGTCGCAGAAAATCACATTGTTCCGCTTGCAACAATTGAGATTGTAGTGCGCGGCGGCGCAATAGCACACACACCTGAAAATGCCGGTCTGTTCCATCTTTATGAGCACATGATGTTTAAGGGCAACAGCAAATATAAGACATCTGAAGCTATGCAGCAGGCAATTCAAAAGCTTGGTGTTTCATCATACAACGGAACAACCGGCACAGAGCATATCAACTATTTTTTTACGGTTCCTTCTGACCGCGTGCAGGAAGGACTTGAATTCTGGAACAGCGCAATAAGAACGCCGCTCTTAAACAAAAAGGAATTTGAAGCTGAAAAAAAGGTTGTGCTTTCAGAGATAAACGGCAATTTTGCAGAACCTTCTTACATGGTGTCTTATGCAATTGCGGCGGCATGTTATCCAGAAGAACCATGGGCAATGCAGGCAGCAGGCGCACCTGATGTTGTTGCAAATGCCACAATCGCACAGCTTAAAGAAATTCAGAAAAACTACTTTATACCGAATAACTCGGCAATTTTTGTTTCCGGCGATGTAGACCCTGACAAGATTTACAAGCTGGTAAACAAAATCTACGGCTCTTGGAAAAAAGGCAAAAACCCGTGGAAAAAGCGTGAACAGTATACGCTTAAGCCTGTTGAAAAGCCGCGGCTTCTGGTTATGCCGCATCCTCAGCTTTCAGAGGCTTTTGCAAGCGTAAACGTACTTTACCGCGGCATAGACACCGACTATGACACAGAATCAATTTATGCGGCAGATTTGCTCAGCTCTATAACAGCACAGCCTCACAGCCTTTTCAGCCGCACAATGCTCCAGAGCGGTCTGAACATTCCGGAAGAAAACTACGTCAGCGTTGACTGCTCTTTAAGCCGCCGCACCGGCAGATGGACGCATTACGCTACAATGCTTCAGCCAGACGGAACAACGCCGCAGAAGGCGCTTTTGTTTGCAGAAAAGGCTCTTGAAGCTTTGTACGCAAGCATTCCGCCTGAAACAGCCGAAGGCGATGAGATTATCAACAGAATTATCAGAAGAAACCGTTTTGACGAGCTTTACGAGCATGAAACGGCGGGCAGCGTTATTTCCATTCCGCACGGCTGGTGGATTAACGGCAACACCGAAATCTGCTATGACTACAACGAAAAATTTGCAGCTACAACGCGTGCCGACATGCGCAATTTTCTTGATAAGTACATCAAAGATCAGCCGCCTGTAATTGTTGTTCTAATCAATCCGGAATTATACAGGCAGTATAAGGCAGCTTTTGACCAAGCCGGCTTTGAAGAGATAACGGCTGAAAATGCATATTACTTCAATTCAAACAAAACAGAACAGGCAGAGGGAGCAGAATAAATGAAAAAGATAGCTGTTTTTATTTTCAGTCTTTTTATTTTAGTTTTCAGTTATGCTGAAAACGTACAGAAATACACGCTTTCAAACGGAATCGAAGTCTATATAAGAGACAACCAGATAAACGAAATTGACGCTATGCAGATTTTTCTGGTGGGAGGTGTTGCCTATTACCCAAAAGAGCTTTCTGGCATAGAAGATGTTACTTTTGACATGATGCTTTACGGCTCAAAGAATTATACTTACGAGCAGTTCAAAGACACTTTGTATGATTTATGTTCTTCTGGCGGAAGCAGCGCGGCACACTACACCGGCAAGCTTTATCTGGTAAGTATCCGCGAGAATTTATTGAAAACAATGGACGTTTTTCTTGACGGTTTTTTAGAGCCGCGCTTCGAGAAAAAATATTTCGATTTAATCATGCAGAACAACGCGCAGCATATTCAGTCTATGCTGAATGACCCGGTAAGTTTAGGCTTTTACGAGGCAGACAAAGTATTTTTTGAAGGGCTTGCAGGCGAGACTTCAAGCACTGTTACACCAGAATCTTTTGGCAACATAAGCCTTGAACTTGTTAAAAAGCACCATAAAACTTTAATGGACGCTAAGCGCATCAAGATTGCCGCCGTAACAGGCATGGACAAAGACGAATTTCTTGCAGCACTTGAAAAAAAGCTTGGCTCAATTCCGTCTGTTTCAGATGAAATTAAAATGCCGCCGGTTGAAAAGCCCAAAGTTGCAGGCGCACCAATCAAACTTGTGCACGAGAGCGCGGCGGGAGCAGGCTATATAATGCGCTTCTACAATGCAGCGCCGTTAATAGCAGATGATTTTTACGCAGAAGCTCTCGCCGAGACAATTTTTTCTTCAAATATGTACAACGTAATACGCTCAAAATACGGCGCGTGCTACACACCGTACTGCACAAACAACGGCGGCATGTCAAACATCGGCTATGAGCTTATCTATAAATGCACAGACTACGAGAACATTATTGCCGCCATGAAAGAAGCAAGAGAGCTTATGGCAAAAAACAAGATTATCACCGGCTTAGACAAAAAGGGTAACTACATTTTCAGCACAATAGAAGCCGAGCTTGAAAGCTACAAAAACCAGTACATAACAGCTTCTTACTCAAGCCAGCAGAAAACCTCAAGCCTTGCAGCCAGAATGGTTTCAGGTATTGTTCTTTATGACAACCCGGAGGCACTTGACAACACAATCGAAAAAATCAGGGCAGTAAAACCCGCTGATATAAAGAAAGCATTTGAAAAGTACGTATTGTCAGATGAAGAGCGCTGGGTTTCTGTAACAGGGCAGAACGACTTGTCAAGAATTGCTCTGCCCGGCGAAGAATCAACAACCCCGTAGCAAGCTACGAGGTTGTTGTTCTCAAAAGGTATTGCAGTCAGGTTTAATACCTTTTATTTCGCCCCAAGGGGCGAGGTATTAAACCTTCCGCACGAATAAGGCGTTTATACTTCTCCGCCCTTTCTAAGATGCAGAAAGTCTTTTTGGTACAAAGGCTGAGAGAACAAAAAGCCCTGCACAAAATCTGCGCCTGATTTTTTCACAAGCTCATTTTGTGCTTCGCTTTCAACGCCTTCTATCAAAACCTTAAGCTTGTTATCTTTAAATGCATCAATAAGGCTTATCAGCAGCCGCGAACCTTCCACACTCTTTTCCATAGCGAGAAGCATAGCGCGGTCAAACTTGATAGTAGAAAACGGCAGCTCAACAATATTTGCAAAATTCGAATAGCCTGTTCCAAAGTCGTCAAGATAAAACAATACGCCGTTTCTAGCCAGCTCAATCATACGCTCGCGGATCAGCGCAAAATCATCAATAAAGATGCTTTCTGTTATTTCAATGATTACAGATGAAGGCGGAAGCGAATAGCGCTTGAGCACAGCAAGAAC
This sequence comes from Spirochaetaceae bacterium, assembly GCA_017614995.1. GTDB lineage: Bacteria > Spirochaetota > Spirochaetia > Treponematales > Treponemataceae > UBA1240. The sequence continues at coordinate 22,545 of JAGAAX010000051.1, read as the reverse complement.
ATCGCTGACAATAGTCGGCTTTTTCATCTGGCTGACAGAAAAATTTATTGAAAGCGCGTCAATAAAACCGCGGTTGTCATACATAAACTGACAGGCTTTTTCAAAAGCCACCATACCGAGATTTTCAATCAAGCCGTAGTTTTCTGCAACCTGAACAAATTCAACCGGAGAAATATCGCCTATTTCTGTGTTAAGCAGCCTTGAAAGAACTTCGGCATAGAGAAGCTTTCCTGTTTCAACTGAATAAATCGGCTGAAAGAAAATCTGGTACTGCTGAGAATCAAGGCGGAGTTCCCGCTTCAAAATGTTCAGAATCAGTTTTTCACGTTCAATCTGGCTGACATAAGTATCAGTACAAACAATCAGCGACTCATCGTCTTTGCCGACAGTCTTAAGAAGAAGCCTGTTCACAATGTCCATTGCCGAGCGGTACGAAGTGGCGTTTTCAGGCATAGAAAGCCCTGCAATGTGAATGTCGATATTGCATCTTGCATCGTATTCGCTTTTTACCTGCCTGACTATTTCGTTCAAAACAGGAATTGCGTTCTTTATTTTGCTCATGTCATCGGCAAGAACAGCAAATCTTGTTGCGCCGAGAATAAAGGCGTTCTTATTGAAAAGCCTTGCGACGCCTTTTGAGAGATTGAAAATCAGCGATTCAGTCGCTTCCATTCCGAGATTTTCCTGAACAGTCGCAAAATTGTGAATTGTAATTACTGCAAATTTTCCTTTGTAGTCTTTTGACAGAACATGAGCCAGATATTTTTCAGTCAGCAGGTTTGTGCTTATGTCATATTCAATTAAATCAGACTGAATTGTAAGATAAATCAGCATGAGCAGCGCAAAAGACGATGTACCGGTCATAACAAAATGCGGTATAAAAAACTGAATTCCAATAATCATTACTGAAATGACCGGATAAAGCAGGAAAACAAGAAAAACACGCGGTGCAAGATATCTTTTGTTAAAGACAGCAATCACCATCATTGATATTGAATAAATGGCTGACATTACATAGGTCATATTCTTAAATATGCCGCGCGTGTAGCCTTTTACAGGGTCATAATAGAAAAGCAGGCCGGTCTTAATATTAAGAAGAACGAAAAATGTATAAACTATAAGCGGAAATGCCAGAAACGAATAAATATTGCGTTTGTGCTTATGATTTACTGAAGCAAAATTATATCCGTATACCGTAAACGAATATGGAATAAGACCCATTTGAATAAAATAGAGCGTTGTTACAAAAGTGCACAAAGGAAGCGGATACGTCTTATAATTGCGGATACATTCTATTGAAATAATATTAGTCAGAGCCGAGAAAAACACCAGCAGGGCGCACAAAAAGAAAAGCCTGTGAATATGGTCAAATATAGTAAAAGACATGAACAAGTTAAAAAGCATGATGCCTGAAAGAATTACTACACAAAGTTCGCCTAAAACGTTGTACATATTCAAAAAAACTCCAACAACCAAAAAATCTACAAAAAATCCATATTATTCTAGCACAGCTTTATTAATAGCGCACCAAAAAAAGCGTAAAAAAAGGGAAAAAAGCATAAAAAAACATTCTGCCGATTTACGACAGAATGTTTCTCAATTTCTGAATTATAAGGACGAATGTCGAGTTTTAACAAATTCGGTGGCTGAGCGTAGTCGAAGCCACAATAAGCGAAAAATCGGTCACTTCGACTTCGCTCAGTGACCCCACTTCGACTTCGCTCAGTGACCCGGCAATGACATTAATCAGCTTTGCTTAGACTTTGAACAAGTCAATCTGCTGTCCGATTTCTTTAATTGAATCGGAAACTTGTCTTGAGATTGAATGAAGCTGTGCGCCAGTCTCGTTGATTGTGCGTGCACCGGCTGTCATTTCGTTCATGCTGTTCTTAATAACAGAAGTTGAGTCCTGGAGCATTTTAATTTCTTGAAGAATTGTCTTGTTGCCTGAAGCCATTTCAACAGAAGCAGAACGGACTTCCTGTGTACTTTCGTTCATTGTATGAAGGGCTGCAAGAATCTGCTTTGAGCCGCTCTGCTGTTCTACCATTGCCTCTCTAAGCTGTCCCATAATTTCATCAGTCTGACTAAGGCGCACAGAAAGGTTGTTGAAGGTTTCCTCAGAATCCTGTGATGAAATAACTACAGATTCCAGCGCAGTTACAATTTTATTCAGCTCATCACCAATTGTTCTTGACTGCTCTGAAGAAGTTTCAGAAAGCTTTCGGATTTCATCTGCAACAACAGAGAAGCCGCGGCCTGCATCACCTGCGTGGGCAGCCTCAATTGCGGCATTCATTGCGAGCATGTTTGTCTGAGAAGCAATACCGGCAATTGCGGCGTTTGCTTCCTGAAGCATTTCAGACTGAGATGCAATCATACGGATAACATCGTTTACATTGCTCTGCTTGTCGATGCCGTTTCTGGCTTCTGTCGCAAGCTGGTTGAATTCAGTTGACATTTTTGCAATGCTTGAATCAACGGCGTTGATGTTTCCAATCATCTCCTCAACGGCTGCCGAAGCTTCTGAAACACCGGCTGCCTGATTCTGAATCATGTGCTCAAGAGAGTTGATGTTGTCTGCGATCTTTGTTACAGCTCCTGCTGTCTCTTCTACGCCGTCAGCCTGTGATTCTACCAGATGGCTTACGCTTTCAATATTGCACAAGATTTGTGTAATAGAGCAGCCTGTATTGTCTACGCTCTGTTTCAAGTCGCCTTCAACAGAAGAAAGTCTGTTTTTTGATTTCATGACGCTGCTGACAATCGTCTGAAGCTTTTCTGCGAAAAGGTTGAAGCCGTCAACAAGCCGTCCGATTTCATCGTTTCTGACAACGTTTACTCTCTGAGTTAAGTCTGCATCGCCCTGTGCAATTCCGATAATTGTGTTTTCAACAACTTGAAGCGGTTTTACAATTCTTGCGATTGCAACGCTACAGAAAACAATGAGCGCGAGAATAATAAACAGGTTGAGCAGAACAATTGTAACAATTACCTGATGGCTTGATTCGTTTATCTGCGAAACCGGCACTTCAAGTCCGAGCGACCAAGTTGTGCCTTTTATAGGTGCATAAACAACAAGCTTTTTGCCTGTATCGTTCTTGTAATAACCGTAAGAACTTTCACCGCCTGTCATTGAAACTGCAATCTCAAAAAGCCCTTCTGTATGTTCAAGCTGACCTGTAAGATAATTTTCTTTCATAATGATGTCAGAATTCCAGTGAGCAAGCACAGAACCGTCGCCGGTAAGAATAAAAGCACGTCCGTCCTGCCCTACTCTGATTGAGTCTGTAATTGCGGCAACTGTATCAGGGCGGATACTTCCTGCAAAGAAACCGACTGTTTTGCCCTGGTTATTCTTTACGGCACGTGCAATCATATAAACATAAGCCGAAAGCGCACGCGAAAAAATCGGGTCATCAATGAAATAATCTTTGCCATTCCGCATTATTTCTTTGAAATAAGAGCGGTCTGAAATTTGTGTAGAAGCTTCGCTGCCGAGCTGATAAGTTTTTCCTGTAGGGTCGCAGAAAAATGAATTGCCGAAAACAGAGCTGCGCATAGAACGGTTTTCTTCTATCCATGCGGTTATCTTTTCAATGTCGCCGGTCTTTATAACAGGGTTGTCTGTAAAGATTCTAAGATCATTTACATAAATATCGTTCCAATAACTGATTTCATCTGCGCGGGCTTGAACTATCTGACGGCAGAATTCGATATACTGATTTGTCGTTGTATTTTTTACCTGCGATGTGATTATAGTTGTCTGAAGACTGATAAACACAAGAAAACAAAGTGAAATACCCGTCATAAAGACAACAACCATTTTTTTATTGCGCTTAGCCATAATTTTCCTCTTTTTGCCTAACTTTTTTATTTGAGTAAACAAATTTAAAGAATGTTTTTACAAGATAACACAAAGCCATTATCTTGTAAACTGACAGCAAAACAAAACATTTTGAATTTCATACTTTATATCGGATAAAAAAGCTCTATTAAACAAATTTTTAGTATCATTGTAGTTTATGCAGAATATCTTAAGAAAAATAAAATTTTCTATTGACGAATCAGACAAATAGTCAGAAAATGTAAGAACAGCATACTTAATATCTCAAAGAGTTTTTATGCCAATGACGGCCAAAATAGAAGCACTGGACAAGTTATTACTTTCTTATAAACGCTACTATAATATTACACAGGATGATTCTGTTTTGCCGTTTAATGCGCTCGCGGAATTCCATTCGCATAACGAACAGTTTTTTCTGGTAAAAGCCGCAAAAGTTGCAGACATAGACTCTAATGAATACATCTACTTTTCTCTGCAAGACGAGCTGACAGCGGAGACCGCAGCTTCTTTAGACAAGCTTGCATGGGAAACAGGAACCTCAAAAGTTACACCGACATCAGCACACAGAAACACCGATGTTTCGCTTATAATACTTGCAGACAAAATCACCGAAGAAGCAAAAAAAACAATAAAAAAGCTGAAACACTACAAATCATACAAGTTTTCATTTTGGGGCTGGAGCAATTACAGCCTTATTGCATTCGATATGTCGGACAAAAGCTTTGCATATAACCGGCGTGGCAAAGACTTGAAGAAACTTTTTACTAATCTGTTATAGGGAACATACTGAAGTTTTCAGTATGGTGCTTATATAAAGCCGTTTAGGTGAATACATTGAACGGCAAACTAAAAAATGTAAAGTTAAGCTAAGTAACTTTACAGGAGGAAAAAAATGACAGCTTTATTAATCATTATTGCTGCTGTTGTTCTGCTTTTCTGTGGATACGTTTTCTACGGTTCATGGCTTGCAAAACAATGGGGAATTGACCCTGCAAAAAAGACACCTGCACAGGAAAAGGCAGACGGTGTTGACTATGTTGCAGCAAAACCAGCAGTTCTGATGGGACACCACTTCTCATCAATCGCCGGTGCAGGCCCTATTAACGGCCCGATTCAGGCAGCTGTTTTCGGTTGGGTTCCTGTTTTCTTGTGGTGTGTAATCGGCGGTATTTTCTTCGGTGGTCTTCAGGATTTCGGCTCGCTTTTTGCTTCAATCCGAAATGACGGAAAATCAGTCGGTGAAATTATCAAGGCTTCTATGGGAAAAACTTCAAAGAAGCTTTTCATCATTTTTGCCCTTCTTGTTCTGATTCTGGTTATCGCTTCATTTGTAAACGTTGTTGCAGGCACATTCTTCACTGCACCAGGTTCTTTCGGATTTGTTAAGAACCCTAACGGAAACCAGACAACTGCAATGATTTCTCTTCTGTTCATTGTACTTGCAATCATCTATGGTATTCTTACAAATAAATGTGGTCTTAAGACTCTTCCAGCTACAATCATCGGAATTGCAGGAATCGTGCTTATCACAATTCTTGGCTTGAACTTTGGTTTTGCTATGAGCCGCACAGCTTGGATTGTATTCATCGGTATCTACATTGCAATTGCTTCTCTTGTTCCTGTATGGATTCTTCTTCAGCCACGTGACTATCTTTCATCATTCCTCCTTTATGCAATGATTGCTCTTGCATTTATTGGAATTGTTGCTTCTCCATTCACAGGAAACGCAACATTCACAATTCCTGCTTTCACAGGCTGGACAACAAAGCTTGGAACAATGTTCCCTGCTTTGTTCATCACAGTTGCATGCGGTGCATGTTCTGGTTTCCACTCATTGATTTCTACAGGTACTTCTTCTAAGCAGCTCGACAACGAAAAGAATGCTAAGGCTATCGGTTATGGTTCAATGCTTATTGAATCTGCTCTCGGTATCATTTCTTTGATTGCTGTTGGTATGGTATTCGAAAAATACAAGGCAGGCGGTTTCGGTTCTCCATCTGCTGCATTCGGTGCAGGTCTTGCAACATTGTTTGGTGCAGAAGGTTCAAGCTCTTATAATACAATCTACGCTTTGCTTACACTTGCTGTTTCTGTATTTGCTTTGACTTCTCTTGATACTGGTACACGTTTGAGCCGCTTTATGTTCTCTGAATTGTTCCTCAAAGATGATGAAGCAACATGGAAAGACGCAAAAGGTGTACGCAAGCTTCTTGCTCACCCGCTTTTCGGCACAAGCCTTATGGTTTTGATTGGCTGCGTTTTGGGCGGTCTCAAGCTTTCTGCAATCTGGAGTCTCTTTGGTGCTGCAAACCAGCTTCTTGCAGGTATTGCATTGATGGCTGTTGCTGCATGGCTCGGTGAAGTCGGCAAGAACAACAAGATGTTCTTCATTCCTATGATTTTCATGCTTGCTGCTACATTGACACAGCTTATTCTTACAATTATCAACAAGATTAAACCGATGATTGCCGGCGCAGAAAAAGCATTCTTCTGGGGCAACTGGTTCCAGTTGATTTTTGCACTTGCAATGACTGTACTTGCTGTTATTCTTGTTATTGAAGGCGTTAAGACTTTCAATAAACAAAAGAAATAAAGCATAGCTTTTGTAGCTTTTAAAGCTAAAAGGGCTGCCCGATATTGAAGTTTTCTTCAATTAGGGCAGCCCTTTTTTATTCGTGCCAGTGCGCAATTCGGGCAACCTAGCTCAACTGAATCATCGTGCAGAGCTGGTTTTCTTCATTATAGATAAACACAATATGCTTATCTTCAATCTGGGCATATTTGCAGCGCACACTGCCGCCGCTCTTTACCGCTGTCTTGTACGTTACGCGCAGGCTTTTAAACTTTGCAGATTTGTACACTTCTTCAGGCAAAACCTGCATCGCGTAATCCAAATACACAAGATTGTGCACATGGTCGTTAAAATCTATGTCGCTGCGTCTAATTTCCACAGTCTTTTCAAGCGAAAAAGCTTGGGGTTTTTCAATTTTAGCCGGCTTCTTTTCGTCAAAGACTTTCTTGTCTTCTGGCTTGTAGCTTTCAAGCAGATAATCATCAATTTTGCTCAAACGCTGAGCCGCAACATCAAAAAGCACCCAGACCGAAGTTCCCCTTGCGCAGACTTTGCCGTTCTTATATAGAAGAAAATCTCTGTTTGCAATAAGCGGAAAATCCAAGGTCTCTGACCATGTTTCAGCCTTTATTTCATCTCCATAAGAAGGATATTCATCAATTTTTATAGACCATTCTGTCAGAATCCATGCACGTGTAATTCCGTTTGTCTTAAAAATGCTGTCCCCTGCATAATCAGAATGACCGTTTCCGGCATTCTCAAGAATTTTCAAAATGGCAACAATACTCAGCTTTCCGTCTTTTGAAAAATCTTCTATAACAGGCTTATAATCATAAGTGAAAATCATTGCTTCCCCACTAATCTTTAAATTGTGCTACATATTATGCTAATATCACAAAATCTGCAATAAGAGGAAATATCATGGAATTACCGCAGCATGTTTATCAGATGGAACTGATTCTTGAAAGGGCACGCGGAATGCTTGACCTGCTTGATGAAAAGATTGCCGAATTTAAGGAATTTCAGCCTGAAATTCAAAAGCTTGAAGAATATTATGCAAGTCCGCAATGGAAAAAAGATTTTGCCATGGACGAAGCCGGGCTTTTTCCGGCAGAACTGAAACGCGGCGTGCTTTCTGAGGACGGTATTTACAATATTCTTGAGCGCAACAAAGGAATGCTTGAGATGCTGGAAGAGACTGAATAAATCTTTTCGTGGTAGTGTTATCTACTACCCTCAATTTCGAATTTTTAAAATTCGTACTTTTTTAGCGAAAACCGGTTATTGAGCGAAGTCGAAATAACCGATTTTCAATTTTATTGTGGCTTCGACTACGCTCAGCCACCGCAATCTTAAAAATTCGAAGTTCGGGCTACTAATTAGTCTTATCATTCAGCGGGGTGCGCGGTTTCTGGTTTCTGGCAGAACGCAAGCACAAAACCTGCCGCAAAGCACACCAAAGAAACAAGAACAACAAGCAGTGCAGGTGCGCTGCCGGAGCTGATAAGAGCGGCGCATTCTTTTGCAGGAACAACCGCTAGAATTGAGCCGGCAATTAAGCCCAAAATAACACCATAAGTATGGAACGGAATTTTTGCCATTAAAACGCGGACAAGCCCTGCCCCGGAAAAAAGTCCGATAACAACACCAACCGCAACAGGCAGCATAATCATAACATTTAAGTCAGCAACAGCCGCAATAATTGTGGCGTAAATGCCGAGCACAAGCATTAAAAAAGAACCCGAAATGCCCGGAATAATCATTGCGATTGCGGCAAGTGCACCGCCTGCAAGCAGCTTTATTCCAAGAGAAAGCGTAAGCTCTGTATAAGCCGCACCTTCTGACAAAGATTCCTGATTAAACAAGGCAAGAAAAATCATCAGCGCAAAAGCCGCAATAATGCACACGCAGACACCAAAAGAAGGCAGCTTCTGGTTTTGTTCCGCATTGACGCAGCGTTTGTAAATCATCGGCAGACTGCCTACGATTAAGCCTGCAAAGAAAAAGCATGTATAGACAGGGTATCTTTCAAAAAGAAAATTCACAAATTTGCTGAAAAGCAGAATGCCTGCCGCCATGCCGATACCAAGTGGCAGCCAGAATTTCCAGTCGGCGAAAATCTTTTTAATATTGAAAGATATAATAGAAATAAGATGGTCATAAACCCCAAGAATAACTGCCATTGTTCCGCCTGAAACACCCGGAATAACATTGGCAATACCGACAACAATACCTGCAAAAAAAAGCTTTAACATTTCCATACGCAGAACTATAAAAGAAAATCAGCCTAAAAACAAGCCCGACACATTTTCTTGGCATTTCACAACATAAACTTAAGGCAAAATGACTTGCATATCTCTCAAAAACCATAGATAATTCAATAAAGGGGAATTTGACACTTTCTGCCGATAATGTTCAGAGGTTCTTGATTTTTTCCTCAGAGTAAAACCGATGATTAAAATTAATAAAAAGCCGCTAAGAATAGGGCTTCTGATCCACAACATAGAATCGACTTTCTCTGACTCAATCATAAACTACACAGCAGAAGCCTGTAAAATTTATGGTGCAGAACTCGTTGTTCTTCCATTAAGGGAAATTAACGGCAACTTCGGTAAATTTACATATCAATTCTGGAAACTCTACCCTCTTATAACAGACAAAAACATTGATGCGCTTGTTGTAATGGCAAATACACAGTGCCACCATATAGGGCCTGAAAATTTCGCAAAAAGAATCAAGGCGCTCGGAGAATTTCCTATAGTCAGTGTAGGTACAGACCTGCCGGAAATTCCAAGCATAATTACAGACAACCGCTCAGGCTTTGCCGAGCTTATCACACACTTAATCGAAAAGCACAAATGCCGCCGTATAGCGCTTCTTTCTGCAAAGAATATATCGCAGGAATCAATCGACTTAATTCAATTTTTCAAAGACATTCTGGCAAAGCACAATGTTCCGTTTTATGAAGATTTAGTCTTTTACGGCAATTTCTCTTATTTGTCAGGCTATCAATGTTTCAGCGATTATCACTCAAAAGAAGATTTAAACTTTGACGCGGTTGTTTCACTTAATGACGATATGGCTCAGGGCTGCATCCATTATTTTTCTTCAATTGGAATAAATGTACCTGACAATGTTATAGTAACCGGCTATGACGATATTGCAATTGAAACAAACAACCTTATGGAGCTTTCTACCGTAAACCAGCGGCTTTTAACGCAGCTCAAACTGGCGGTAGATTATGCTTATCAGATGAACGAAGGCAAGTCCGTTCCAAAGCTCACAAAGATAAAGACAATTCTGCATCTGCGCCATTCATGCGGCTGCAACAACACACAGGACATTTCTTCTGTGCGCCACAAGCTTATAATGGAGCCGCTTGACTTAAGATACCAGATTAACTGTCTGCGCTATTTTGAGGACGGGCTTAATGCAGAAATAACGCTCAATCAGCTTCAGAAAACGCTCAAGCAGTCTTTGCTTCAGTTTGACATCAAGGAATTCTGCCTGTGTCTTTATCCTTCGCCAATATACATAGACCAAGACATAACATTTATTCCGCCTGAAGAAGTCACAGTTTTTATGGGCTTTAACGAAAATAAGCATATTGAAATTCCGCCTAATAAAAAATTTGACCCAAGAAAGCAGCTTTATCCTGATGAGCTTTTTAATGACGGCGAGCACACCGCAATTTTTATGCCGCTTTACCACGAGCATATTCAATTCGGTTATTTCCTTGTGAGCAAAGGTTCTTTCTTCAGTATTATTTACGAAATGTTTCAGTCTACGTTCTCGCGCATTTTTGCTTCTGCCTATGCGTTCACCGACAGAAACGAAGAGCTTAAATCTTTGCAGAAACTGAACCGCAACCTTGAAGAGCAGAACCTGACTCTTAACACAATTTCTCTTACAGACGAAATGACCGGCATCTTTAACAGGCGCGGCTTAGTCCGCTATGCTTCAACAAAAATTCAGAATGCTACGCAAAACAAGCGGACAGGGCTTGTAATTTACGGCGACATGGACGGCTTGAAAAAAATCAACGACACATTCGGGCATGATGTCGGTGACGAAGCGATTTTAGCTGAAACAGAAATTTTCCAGAGAGTATTCAGAGAGACAGACATTATTGCACGCATAGGCGGCGACGAATTTGTAGTTGTTGCTTTTGACATGAAAAAATCAAATATAAAGTCTATTAGAACAAGACTGGACAAAGCCTGTGAAAAATGGAACGAAGAAACATCGCTTCCGTTCAAAATGTCTATAAGTATCGGCGCATGTGAATTTAACGAAGCAAACAATGAACTTGAAACTCTTTTAGTAAAAGCTGACACAAACCTTTACAAGGCAAAACGCAAACGTCACAGAAATCTTGCAGGCATCGGTCAGCTTATGAAAAGCTAAAAATGGAACAGTCATTAATTGAAAAACTAAAAATTATTGCTGATAAATACGAAAAACCGGAATTTATTTCCGGCGACCCGAGCTTTTTTTTGTGGAAATACGACGACGAGCCGAATGCCGAAACAGCGGCTTTTATAGCGGCTATGCTTTCTTTTGGCAGCAGAAAGCAGTTTCTGCCTAAAATCGAAACAATACTGAATCTTGCAGATAATTCCGGCGGAATAAATGAATGGCTCAAAAGCGGCGCTTTTAAAAGCGGTTTTATTCCATGTGGAAAAGAGACTTGCGACAAATTCTATAGATTTTATTCATACAAAGATTTGACCTGCCTTTTCTGTGCGCTGCAAGACATTTTATGCACTTACGGAAGTCTCGGAGAATGTGTAAAAGCGCGCTATCAGCAAAACCCCGAAAAGCACATAATCGACATTCTCTCAGAAATTTTTGACGGCTGTGCTATTGTGCCGAAAGGCAGAACTTCTGCAAAAAAGCGGCTCTGCATGTTTGCGCGCTGGATGGTCAGAACAAACTCCTGCGTAGACAGAGGCTTCTGGCAGTGGTATCCAAAAGAAAAGCTCATAATTCCTTTAGATGTTCATGTTCTTGACGAATCAATAAAACTCGGTCTTATTCCGCCTGACGCAAAAGCCACAAGAAAAACAGCCGAGCTTTTAACCGGAGAGCTTAGGCAGGTTTGGCAAGATGACCCTGTAAAGGGCGACTTTGCCTTATTTGGTCTTGGCGTTTCGTCTTAGCCAGAATTCTTATTGCAAAAACAGCAGTAAACTGTGATAATAAAGCCCATGGGAATCTCTTTTGGAAAAACAAATTACAGACAAATCTGTCAGATGCTCAAGCTTGTTTATCAAGACAGGAACATGACAAGAAGCCGGATTGCAAGCACACTTGATATTGACCGCGCCATGGTCACGCATATTTATCAGTATTTGGTTAGAGAAGGCTGGATTAAAGAACAGCCGACAAACTTGAAAAAACTTCCGCTAAGATTATGCGAGGACAAATTATTTGCAGCCGGCATTGAGATTCAGCCAGAATACCAGATTCTCACAATATGCAATATTGCCGGAACAATTGTATTTAAACACAAATGGAACAGCAAAATCAAATCGGTTTCAGATTTTATCCTTAACACTGCATGTCCAATGCTAGAAACTTCAGACTATGAAGTTGCCGGCGCAGCTATTGCAATTCCCGGCATCTGCGACACAAAGCAAAACTCAATTCTCCGTTCTGTGCCTTTCAATATAAAGGAAAGCATCACACTGCCTTCAGAAATTTCCGTAAAAGGCAGAAACATTCCGCTTTTTGTAGAAAATGACATACGCTGCTGGAGCTGGGGAAAAGTTTCGTTCAACAAAGAATACGACTGCTTTATGACGGTTATTCAGCATTTTATTGACGACAAAAATGACCCGCTCCGCTTTTCAAGAATTACAGGCGGTATGTCTTTCTTTATTAATGGGAAACCTATGCTCGGCGCACATGGATGCGCAGGTGAAATGCCGGTTCTTTTCAAAGTAAAGGAACTTCAAAATACGGGCAATTATCTGACTTATGAACAGCGCCTTGAGGTACGTTCCAACAAAGAAATTGCAAAGCAGTTTCTTGAAAATACAGCCATTACGCTCAGCTATCTTTCTACAGTTTTTGACGCAAAAAAGATTTTCATAAGCGGTTTTGAAGCTTTTCATGCCAAAGACTTTGAAAACAGCATCAAGAATCTTCTCAAGCAATATCAGTTCTACCCTGATTTGCAGCAAGTTGAAATCATAACCGAAGCTTCAAAGCCGGAAGAAACTTCAAAAGGTGCATGCGGTCTTGTATTTGAAGAGCTTTTTGTAAGCGACTGCGAAACCGAAGCCCTCGACAGCCGCCTTATCGCAAAGAAGTAGCACAGGCAGAGCGCGGGTCATGTGCCCTGCCTCACGCCTAAAGGCTTATACTTGCAAATTTTGTGCCGTCAAGCTTTTTAAGACAAATCTCTTTTAGTGCGCCGTTTTCAGCGGTTTCAATTATGGCATAGCCGGGTTCGCTGTTTTCTTTTGGCAGACTTATTGAGCCTGGGTTTACAAAATAGCGTTCATGGCTGTAGTCAAGCACCGGCACATGCGTGTGACCGCTCACGATGATTGTGCCCGGCTCTGTGATTTCCGCCGCTTTTGCAGGCGTGTACAAATGCCCATGATGAACAAAAACCGTACAGCATGGCGAACCGAAAAGCATTATACGGCAGGAAGCTTCTGTAACAGGAAAATCGAGCATCATCTGGTCAACTTCGCTGTCGCAGTTGCCGCGCACACCGCAGATTTTGGTTTTCATGCTGTTTAAGGCAGCGGAAAGAGCTTTTGTGTCGTGACCTTCAGGCAGCGGATTTCTCGGCCCATGGTTGAGATAATCTCCGCAGATAACCATGAGCGAAGCGTTCTCGCGGTTAAAAGCTTCAACCGCTTTGTTGAACGCTGTGGCACTTCCATGAATATCCGAAATAACAAAAAGCTTCATCTGTTATTTTGCACCGTACTGCTCATAATAAGCATCAATTGCGGCTTTAATCTTGTCGTCGATGAGAACGCGGCCGTTACAAGGCTTGTTATAAAGACATTCTACAACTTCTTTCATTGTTACAATTGCCTTAGCCGGAAAACCGTAAAGGTCGGTGATTTCGTCAAGGGCGCATTTCTCGCCTTTGCCGCGTTCCATGCGGTTGAGCGAAACCATAAGCCCATTAATATCCACTTTTGCCTGTGCCTTCAAAATAGGGAATGTTTCTTCTATAGATTTACCCGAAGTTGTTACATCTTCGATTATAACAACGCGGTCGCCGTCTTTAAGCTGACTGCCGAGCAAAATGCCTGTCTCGCCATGGTCTTTTGCTTCTTTTCGATTTGAACAGTATCTGATTTCTTTGTTGAAAAGGCGGCTGTAAGCAATTACTGTTGCAGTGCTCAGCGGAATGCCTTTGTAAGCCGGGCCGAAAAGCACGTCAAAGTCGTTGCCGTAAGCATCGTGAATTGCGCGCGCATAATATTCGCCCAAACGTGAAAGCTGTGAGCCTGTAACATAAGCTCCGGCGTTCATAAAAAACGGAGACTTCCGTCCGCTTTTCAGCGTAAATTCGCCGAATTTAAGCACATTGCATTCAACCATAAAATTGATAAATTCCTGTTTATACTGTTCCATTTTGACCTCTTCTATCTGTTTATTCAGTGTATTCAATGTAACGCTTTTTCGGCATTTGTTCCAGAATTAATTGCACAGTTTTTATAGTACAACTTATTATTGACAAAAGCAGAGCTAAAACGTATCTTCAGTTTAATGACAGCGCATAAAAAATTGAGTATAAGTCAATTAAAATTGTTTGATTGTACTCTGGCACAGCTTATAAAAAGAACGCACATTCTGGAATCGAAAGATTATATTCAGCATGGCAATACTTCTATTTTTGACCACTGCCTTAATGTTGCAATAATAAGCCTGAAACTTGCCTGCTTTTTGAAGCTTGCTGTTGACGAAAAATCTTTGATAACCGGCGCGCTGCTCCACGATTATTTTTTGTATGACTGGCACAACAAGCAGATTAGCCCAAGCTGGCATGGCTTTAAGCACCCTGCGATTGCGCTCGCAAACGCAAGAAGAGATTTTCCTATAAACAAGATTGAAACTGATATAATAATCAACCACATGTTTCCGCTCACCCTTCACTGTCCAAAGACAAAAGAAGGCTGGCTTATTAGCGTAGCTGATAAATTCTGTTCAATTGCCGAAGTTTTCAAACTGCAAAAATATCAGGCACGCCAGTGGCACAGCAAATAACTATGATTCTGAACTGGAAGAAGTGCGCCGGCGGCGGTGGCGTCTCGGCGGCTTTTTGTTTCTTGAATTTGTGTTTTTTCCGTCTATTAAAACCCAACCGGCTAAAGCTGCAATAAAACAGATTATTGTTATTGCAATGCAGCCAATCCAGCCGCTTCTCTCAAACGGCAGCGGCACGTTCATTCCGAAAAAGCTTGTAATAAGCGTCGGCACAGCCATAACAAGCGAAATTACGGTGAGACGCTTCATTACAATGTTCATGTTATTTGAGATAACCGACGCAAAAGCCTCTGTCATTCCGGCAAGAATGTCGCTGTAAGTGTCTGCCATTTCAATAGCCTGTCTGTTGTCTATTTCGACGTCCTCAAGCCAGTCCTTGTCGTCAGCATCAAGTGAAATAAGCCGCGTCTTTGAGATTTTCTCAAGAAGAAGCTGATTGCTCTTCAAAGATGTTGTAAAAAACACGAGCGATTTTTCGAGGTTGAGCAAGTGAATCAGCTCAGTGTTTTTGATTGAAACAAGCATTTCAGTCTGAATTGTGGCAGACCGTCTGTTTATCTCTTTAAGATAGCGCAAGAACGTTGAGTCTGCCCTGTTCATTATCTGAATTGTAAAAGCCGGAAAGTCATTCAGCCTTAAATTGCGGATTCTGTTTGTGCTTATGTCTTTTAGCACTTCGCAGTCTGTCCAGCATATCGTTATAATTGTAGATTCTAAAAAAATTATACCTAATGGAATTGTAAAGTAGCTTATGTCGTTTGCAGGCTCAAAAACCGGCAGACGCATAATTATAAGAACATAATCATCGTCTTTTTCAATTCGCGAAAGCTCGTCCTGGTCAAGAATATCGAGAATATGGTCTTTCTGAATGCCGTATTCGTCTTCAAGAACGCGTATGTCTTCGCGTGTTACTGAGCGTGCATCAACCCAGAGCTTTTTCTTCGGGTCGATTGCATCGTCTTCGCATTTTGCTAATTTTCCGTTTTCCTGCTGCCAAAAAGTAATCATCTGCGCCTCTTGTGTTTAAATTGAAGCGCCTGAAAGCTGTTATCTGATTAAGCTGTAGAAGGCGCCGTCTGTTACGAATGAATCACGATGACTACTACCAGGGTATGTATCCATGATACGCCTCCTAAAAGAAAGGAATTGCATGTCACAAAACATGCGGGAACTATAGTGCGATATTACTCCGTTAGGGGAAAAACGTCAACAGCTAAATGTTTGTAGTAATTATTTCCAAACAAACACATGTGGTGGAAATTCATCATAGAACTTCTTTATATTTTGATTTTTGATTTGATCGATATTTCCTAAAATTTCATCTAAATATTGTCTTGTTATTTGTTTAAAGTCTTTCTTTATTAAAGAACATGAACTATAATCTCCCCTGACAATTTCATTATGATGCAAAAATTTATATATTTGAGGTAAGCTCCATAATTCTTTTCCTTCTATTAGCATAAAGACTACCAAATAAGATTTTTCAATTTCAATAGTAATTTCTGGATAAATATTATGCTTGAGAACAAATTTTGAATACCATAAGCCTTCTTTTATATTTTTAGAAGCTACCTTGTAGCCATATTCATTAATTAAAAAATCAAAACAATTATAATAAATCTCTTCATTGTTAAAAAAAATCATTTTTTTATACTCTCCCGGAATTCTGATTTGCGATTAGAGTGAATCTACAAAAGCATAAGTATGAAAAAATCTACTTCCTCCAGATTCCGTTCCGCGAATTAGATTCGCACCTTCGGTGCTCATGTAATTCACGTCACGAAATCTGTCTACGCATTTTTTCATCTTTTTTTCAAGCGGATATTATCAATTATCAGATAAACCTTTGTGATGTTACTCAGTTTAAACTGTAAAAAATTTTTGCGCAACATAAAAAATGTTTTTTTTCTTGTTTTCGGCGTAATTATGATATATCCTATTGTTATGAAAAAGATTCTTGTTGCTTCTACTAACCAGCAGGTTATTGATACTGTAAAACTGAGCTGCAAAAAATATGCTACTTATTTTGATGCAGACTACTACAACGACACAGACGAAGCTCTTAGCTCAATTGATTATGAACTTCCGGAAATTAAGATTATAGACTTTACGTCAAAAGAAATTGACTGTCACCGAATAATTGCGACTATCGATTCTGACCCATGGCTGCATAACGGCGGCATTATTGCGGTTGTTGCAAATGCTGCACAGGCGCAGGAAGTTGACGAGCGCAAAGACCCGAACATTCTTATCGTTCAGACTTTGACCAACTTCAAAGAGAACTTTACGCGCCTGCTGCGCATTTTATGGCGCAACCAGCATTTTCTGTTTAACCGCGGTATGCAGGAAAACTTTGGCGGCAAAGAGACCGGCTCTTTTGTCTGCGGAAACGACCCGATGGATTTCAGACTGTACACACGCTTTTTGGTAGGCTACATGTACAGCTCTAACCGCATCAGCGATGACGACCTTTATTCTTTGCAGACTGTACTCATGGAGCTTTTGACAAACGCACTTGAGCACGGCAACTGCGGCATAACATACGACGAAAAGACTGAATGGCTCGAAAAAGGCGGCAACATTCTTTCGCTTATCCAAGAAAAGTGCAAGCAGCCTGAAATTGCTTCAAGACAAATCCGCATAGCTTATGCAATCGGCAGAACAAAATCAAAGTTTGTTATCCGCGACGACGGTGAAGGTTTTGACTGGCGCAAGCACTTGAACAAAGACTTTTCTGAAGAAACACATGGCCGCGGAATGAAGCTTTCAGAAAGCCTTGTTTCTTCGCTTACCTACAACGAAAAAGGCAACGAAGTTTCTTTTGAGATAAACAACTTGAAAGATGCCGCAAACACAATTCCGAGCATCATGCAGTCTTTTGCAAGCATCAACTTTGTAGACAGACAAATTGTCTGCCGTGAAAATGAAATAAGCAACGACCTGTACTTTATTGTAAGCGGACGCTACGCAATCTACACAGACAACAAGCTTGTTTCGGTTCTTTCGCCGAACGACATGTTCATCGGCGAAATGGCATTTTTGCTGAATGACAGACGCTCTGCCACAGTTATGGCAATCGGCGGCGGCAAGCTCATCAAGATTCCAAAAGTTTCGTTCCTTAACCTTATAAGACGGAATCCGCATTACGGCATCTTTCTTTCAAAGCTGCTTGCACAGCGTCTTTTGAATTCAACCCAAAAAATGCTTGCGCTTACGTCTCAGCTTGAAGACTTGAAAAAGCAGATTGAGATTCCGTCTGAACTGCCGCCATTGGATTGAGCGTTTCGCCTTTGGATTAATCTACAGTTTTGGGCATAACCTTGCGAAACAGCCGAGTTTTCCTTAGAAAAATGAGTTGCACCAACCAGCCAGTTTGCATTTATGCAAACTGGGCGTTTCGCCATAAAAGGCACTAAACTGTAGATAAAGCTTATGCAAAACGCAAAACTCGTAAATTATGTACAAGCTGTCACTTTTAGCCGAGTTCCATTACGGCTTATTTTCGCGTGGCTTTTTTGAGGTTTTTCTCTTTGTATTGGGCGGCATCGGCTTTTTTTAGCAGCTCATTCAAGTCAAAGTTGTTTTCGTCAAAGAATGCCGCGCCAAGACTTATGGAAAGCACAAATTCCTCATCAGCCGTTTTATTCCATTCTTCGCAGAGCTTCTCAATATTGTCCTTGATTTTTTTATATGCTTTTTCCGTCAAGCCCAAAGCGACAACTGCAAATTCATCGCCGCCAAGCCGTCCTATAATGTCTGTGCAGCGGAAAGCTTTTGTAAGGATTTCAGCTTCGGCTTTTATTGCCCTGTCGCCTGCCTCATGTCCGTAAGTGTCGTTAATCTTTTTTAAGCCGTCCATATCGCCGTAAACAACCATGCCGGACTGGCGTATGCCCATTGCAATGTTTACAGACTGCTGGGCAATGTTCATAAATCCGCGGCGGTTTAAAAGCTGCGTCAGCTCGTCTGTACGCGAAAATTTTGCAAGAAGCATATTGTTTTCTTCAAGCTGCTGGCGCTGAATTTCTTCTCTGCGGTTTATAAATGCAGAACCGAAAAAGCACGAAAAGGTCTTTGAGATTATTCTGTACATACATGGGTCAAAATCGCCGGTACGCCAGACAACATAGCCGTACTGCACATTCCTCTGATAAAGCGCAAAAACAGTCGTTGATTCGGTTGTGTCAGCCATATATTCAGGCGGAAGTATGTACTTATGCGGATTAAAATAAACCGGCTCAGAAATATTCTTTGTGTCAAACCCGATTTTATCGTCATAGCCGACAAAAAGATTTACATTCTCCGGCACTGCAAAATGGACAAAGCTTTCTGTCTCAATGGGCGGCTCGTAAAGGCACACAGACATGGCACTGCAATTGAACGAGCGGCAGTCGTCATTCAATGTTTCTTTTAAAATTCTGTAAGACGCATATTCAAGGTGACTTGTCTGAAAGTCCGTAATATTAGAAAGCTGAATTCTCTTGCGGTGCCAGTCGAGGGCGGCAGATATTTTTTGAAAATCAGAATAATAGGCAGTTTCGCCTGTGTCAGTTATCGTGTGGATATTCGAGCCTGCTTCAATACAGCCGCAAGACTGTCTGTATTTCACCTTTGCTTCTATATAAGTTTTGGGCGGCACTTTTTTGCCATTAAGCAAGTCAAGCGCAATTTCTACACTGCGCCGACCCTGCTCCGCTATCTGCTGGTTTACGCTTGTAAGCGAAGGCTGTGTAAAAGAACAGCGCGGAATATCGTCAAAACCGCACAGGCACAAATCTTCAGGGATTTTTATGCCGTTGTCGTTGCAGTAATCAAAAAGCGCAAAAGCCATATCATCGTTAAGAGAAACTATGCCGTCAAAATCAAAGGTTTTGTGCTCCTCTACATATTTTTTGATATTATTCAGTACGCACGAATAAGTAAACTGACCGTAAATAACCACTGAATCGTCATGAGCATAGCCGCGTTCTCTTAATGTACTGAAAATAACCCTGTTTCTGTCTTCTGCGTCTTTTGAGGCAATAGAAACGCCGAGAACACCGATTTTTTTACAATGATGTTTGTCTATTAAGTGATTTACAAGATTTTTTAAGGCTTTTGTGCAGTCAACAACTACACTCGGAATATCCGGGATTTCTACACCGATGCTTATAACAGGCAGCGGCTTAAAATAATTCAAGTATGAGATAAAATCTTCAGTTGAAATATTATTCATCTGAATGGCAGACGCACAAAGCAATACGTCTATATTATTCTGGTTGATAAAAAAAGTAACAGCTCTGCGCTGATATTCGTTTTTTGACCATGTACAGTTGAACTCGCCGACGGTAAAAATAAAAAGCTGCGCATCTGCCTCTTTGCAGCCCTGCTCTATTCCTTTTATCAATTCCATTGAATACTCGGATTCTTCATCATGAATAAGCAATCCGATCCGCTTGCGTTTTCTTCCCATATAAAAAAGATACAGCAAATTTTTTGAAAAGTCAAAAAACACCGTACACGTCTCCTGTGGGTTTAGCATGAAAGGCATTAGAATGAGATTTTGCTTGGCGGAAATCCGTTATTTGCGTCCGTCGTCCTGCTCGCATGGCAAGCCATGAGGCAGTCCGCGTCCGCAATTCACTACTTTCCGCCAGAAAAATACAATCTACACAGATGTACACATACAAGAACCTGCGTAGGCGGATTTTGTGACGCGAATTACATGAACACCGAAGGTGTGAATCTAATTCGTGGAACGAAATTTGCCGAGAGCGGGTTCTTGCCTGTTACAATTTCTAGATAATTTTTCATGCTGAAGCGTACGTACACGCAGGTTATTTCGGGTCAACCTTCCAGCGCAGGCGGAGAACGCCGTCTTTATAGTCTGTGCTTATAATGCGGAAATGTCCGATTTCGCTTGTATTTGCAACGTGCGCGCCGATGCAGGGGCACACGTCGTAGTCGCCGACAAACACAAGCTTTACCATTTCGCTTGCGTCTTGTGGCAGACGTGATAAGTCTGTATATTTGGCGGCTTCCTGACGCGTCACAACTTTGCTTGAAACATCAAGGTTTCTTGCAATTACGGCGTTTACTTCGGATTCAATTTCTGCAAGAGCTTCTACAGAAGGCACTTTTGAAGCATCTTCAAAACGGTAGTCGCATTTTGACTTTTTGGCTTCAATATGCGCGCTAAAAGAGCGGCCGCAATTAAAACGGCGGCACATCGTCTGATTCAAGATATGCTCGGTTGTGTGCATTGGGCGGCAATAATCTTTTTTTGGCACATTCAATTCATTCTGGTTCTGTCCGTTTGTTTCGTCCATTAGTGCAATTTCCTTAATCCTGAAAAACATCCGTAAAATAGCCTGAAGCCGAAACCGGCTCAAGCCCAGCAAGATGGCGCGTACAGCCGATAACCTGCGTTCTGAACATCGCAGTTCCGGCAATGCGTTCCTCTGCATTTAGAACCGTAACAGAGGTCGGTGCGACAAAAAAGTTGTGAAAAAGCTGCGCAGGCGAAAAACCCAAAAGGTGCGCCATCATCACAAAGCTAACACCGAGGTGGCAGAAGAACACCAGCGTCTTTCCATCTTGGGCAGCTATGCCGCTGCCGGTCGGCTGCGTGTGATTTGTCTTGTAAACCGCGCCGCTTCTTATATAGCCATGCTTTGCAAGAATCGAATCAAGACCGGCAGCAACTTCATCATAATTTTTGCGCAAGTCGCCTGTCTTAAAGACTTCAGCCTCTGTCCAATTGTCCTTGTCGTAAAAATGCGGGTCGCTAGTCCAAAAATCAGGCATAAAATCCCAGGGAATGCGGTCTTTGCCGGTTTCAGGGTCTTTTATCGTTATGTAAAATTCTTTGAGCCATTCAAAAGTCTGTGCCTGCCGGTTCAGCTTTTCAAGCGAATAGCGGGCAGTTTCCTTTGCACGTCCAAGCGGAGAGCAATAAAATTCATCAACTTTCCAAGTGGCGACGCGTTCCGCAAGAAGAGCAGCCTCGCGCCTGCCCTTCTCTGTCAAACTGTCGTGAACATAATCAGGATCACCATGCCGTATAAAAATTAGACGCATAAACACCTTTCCGTTTTATTGAATAAACACAATGCGGATGCCTTCAGCTTTGTTTGTCAGAATGAGCCGGCGCATTTCAAGCGTGTCATCATCTGCCGGCGGAAGGACTTCCAATGTTATGGTGTCACACAATGGCAGAAGCCGCAAGTATTCCTGCTCGCTTTCCAAAGCTTCATCATCGCCAGACATTTTTGTAACACCGATAGTTCCGCAGAAAAAGCCTTTGTCGGTAATGTCAGCCGTTCCATTGTAAAGATTTACGCCGGTAGAGCCATGAAGCGCATTCCGCGGTTTTTCTGGAAGCACAAGCGTAATTTCGGTATTAACCTGGTATGAACCGTCTGAATCGCACATGCTCTGCAAGAACCACTCGCCGCAAATTGAAGGGCGTATGCTGTTCGCATAAGGGTCAGGCACATATTTTTGTGTAGAACAGGAATACAGCACAAATACTGAAACAATCAAAACAAGAAAAGCTAATTTTTTCATAAAGCACCTCAAAATTTGTTATCCTTCCATAAGATGCGGAAGCATAATATATATAGAAAACTTTTTATAAATATTTGTACCGGATTGATATCATATTACAAACGGTTTACAAAAACAATACGTCTGCACACAAAGCCGCATAGCCAGCAGAAAAGAACATGGCTTTATTTTGAAGATGCCACTATCAAACGTTGCGGTATTGACACAAAATGTTGAAAAACATACAATTCGATAAAGAAAGAACTAAAATACTTATCTTAGTTATAGGAGATATACAATGGCAGATGTAAGAGTTGCTATTAATGGTTTCGGCCGCATTGGTCGTTTGGCTTTCCGT